>JBNJFP010000018.1:23600-53939 GCA_051746985.1 Bacteroidota bacterium | reverse complement strand
GGTCCGCATACGGTTATTGTTGATGATGAAGGCACACCCTGACCCTGGTATGCCGGTAATCGCGCAAACCATATTGGTGAGATAAATCCCGAAAGCGGGGAGATTACCAAGCACATGATGCCGGATGACAACAGTGCCCGCGATCCGCATACGATGGCATTTAATCACGAAGGCGATATATGGTTTACTTCACAGGGTGCTAATTCGGTAGGCAAATTTGATGTAGAAAGTGGGGAGTCCGAAATAATTGAGGTCCCGATTGAGCGTACGCGACCCTACGGTATTATTATGGATCAGGATATGCAGCGGCCTTGGATTTGTTTGTTTGGCACCAACAAGCTGGCGACAGTTGATCCGGAAACGATGGAACTCATTGAAATTGATTTGCCTGATGAAGATGCTCGTCCGCGGCGATTGGCTCAAGCGTCCGACGGCAATATTTGGTATTGGGACTATGCCCGCGGCTATATCGGCATGTACAATCCCGAAGACGATTCGTTTGAGGAGTGGGCAATGCCCTCCGGCGAAGATTCACGTCCATACGCGGTGACGGTTGATGATCAGGATCGCATTTGGTTGGTCGAGACGGGCGTAGGTCCCAATATGTTTGTAGGATTTGATACCAAAGCCAAAGAGTTTGTCAGCGAAACTGAAATTGAAAGTGGCGGTGGCACCGTGCGACACATGGTGTTTCACGAATCCAAGAATTCGATCTGGTTTGGCACCGATACGAATTACTTAGGTCGCGCTAAACTTCAATAGTATCTTCATCGGGCGATTGAAGTTGTCAACTGATGGATTTTAACAAATTAGGTGTCACCCTGAACTTGTTTCAGGGTCTGAAGTAATGTTGATTATTCTCGTGCCGTAGCCTGCCTGCAGCACGTTATTTTTAGGTAGCATTATTTTAAAAGCATAAATTTCGCTTGCCATGGTCCGACTAATTACACTCCCGATATTCACGCTATTGCTGGGGGTACTATTTTCCGGATTTAATGATTTGTCTGAAGCAGAAAAAGCACCTGATGATAATGAAATAGCCTATCCCGAGCATTTAACGGGTATTTTCACCGGTGGATTCGGAGAAGAAACCTGCAGGAGCTGTCATTTTGATTACGATCTAAATCCCGAAGGTGGCAGCCTTTCTGTATCGGGGATCCCGGAAAAGATATCAGAAGGAGAACAAATAGAAATCCAGATAGAGGTAAAGCGAGAGGAGTTAGGTGCGGCGGGATTTCAGCTTTCGGCGCGATATGAAGATGGGAGTCAGGCGGGTAGCTTTGATATCGAAAAAAATGAGCGGCTGATGTTCAGTGACGAGGTGCCCGACTCACTACAATACGTACAGCATATGAATGAGGGCACTAATCCATCCGAAGAAAACAAAAACCGCTGGATGGGGCGATGGCAGGCACCCGAATCACCAAAAGGTCCTATCATTTTTAATATCGCCGCCAATGCCGCAAATGGCGACCAGTCGGAATTCGGGGATTATATTTATGCGGATGAAATTGAGGTAGGAATTACCCAATAAGTTTCCTGTTAGGGATCAGTTAGTTGATCCGGCAAAGGTTGTGTGTTACTGGTTATTTCTTTTCCCACTATTTTGCAGCTTATATGTGGCGACTTTCTCTTTTACGTCTTCCAACATGTCATCTAAAGTTGAACGGTCCAGCAGTTTACCCCGAAGTACCACAGCATGGATATCCCTTACATTGTTAATGTCTTCCAGCGGATTGCCATCGAGAAGTACGAGGTCCGCCAGATTATCCATTTCGATATGTCCTAACTCATAGCTTCTGCTCAAGTATTTGGCCGGATTAATGGTAGCTGTACGCAGTGCCTCGTTGGGGGTTAGTCCCGCCTGTACCATCAGTTCCAACTCATCGTGTAGACTTGAACCGGGAAAGGTGAAAGGTAAATCAGGCATATCAGTTCCGGCAAGTAATGAGACCTCTCCTTTTTGCAGGGCATTTGTTATTCCAAGTCGAGATTCAAAAAAGTCTTGCAGGTTAACTACTGAATCCGGCGGAGCTGATCTTTGATCCCAGTATTTTTGGTAGGCAGGATGCAGTGTTTCGAATCGTTTATCCGTATGGGTTGAGTCTCTGCGAAGCGAAAGCCCGTTAAAAACCGTTAGCGTTGGGGTAACCCAGATATCTTTTTGAGCAAGGTGGTCTAACAAATCAGTACAGGTGTTCGGATCGAAAGACGCCATAACATTTTTATCCATACCCGAATAGATGAGCCATGGTTTTAACGTTTCGGGATTTCTACTGTCTGGCTCTCGGGCAGCAAGTACTTGTTTTTGTAGTTCATCTGCTTGTTTAGTACAGAGATAGGTAATGGTGTCGCCATGCTCAAAGCTGCGTTGACCGGCTTCTGTGGCTTCTTTAAGGCTTACAGATAGGGGCAGGTGTCCTGCAAAAGGAATGCCTAACCTATTGGCTTCCTCAGCAATTGCGAAATAGGCTTCCCTTGATAACTTACCATAAACTTTAATGAAATCTATTCCATTTCTTTGGTTTAGCATTCGAACCGTTTGCTGGGCTTCTGCATCAGTATCAACCGGAACGGAGTTGGGCCAAACTGCAGGATCATCATCAACGTAAGGGCCGGCAGCTACAATTTCAGGTGTAAAGATTTCTTCATTACTATTGAGTTCTCGCAATTTATTTACTTGACTCAGCATTCCACCCATTTCTCGTATTCCGGTAACGCCATGGGTAACCAAGAGGTCTATTACCGTTTTTTTAGCTTCGAGTGGTAAATTAATCAGGTCTGTAACGTGTGTATGCATATCCCAAAGACCGGGGATGAGGTATTTCCCTTCGGCATTGATGATGGTTGCGTTGCCGGGGATTGATAGGGAGTCGGCGTGACTAAGTTCTGAGATATGTTGGTTAGTTATGACAACCGTTCGGTCGGGGATGAGTTGCCCTTCAGTAATATCCACAACGGTAATTCCTTTTAAAGCAATTGGAGCCTGTGAAGCATCGATGGGTTGGGCTTGAATGGAACAGATTATAGTAAATAGAAAAATCAGAGTTGGTAGAGAAGCTTTTGTTTTCATCTCTTGGGTAGTTTTAAATCATGATGTGTGCAATTACATAAAAAGGTCGTTAGAAAAATGCGGTCGATATAGTAAAAAATCGTCAAGATGCGGATGGAGGGATGAGACGAATTAAATTTCACCCAAAAAGTGTGGGTCTTGATCCAAAAATGCTGATGGGGTTTGTCCGTTAAAATGTTTGAACTCTTTGATAAAATGGGTCTGATCGTAATAGCCAAATTGTTGAGCAACTTGTGGCCAGTTGGGATGAGATGGTAGGTGTTTGATAAATTGCATTGTCCTATTGAATCGAATGACACGCTGAAACTGCTTAGGCGTAATCCCCACGATTTTTTTCATGTGTCGCTCCAGCGTACTCATTGAATAACCGGTCTCTCGACAAATTTCTTTTATTGATAAGTCTTTAGGAATTGATAGCTGTATTTTTTCAACCGCTTTAGACAGACGTCTGCTTTGATACCGGTGTTTTGTTTGTTTTTTAGCGTGATGGGCCAACCGTTTGAGAAAATATTGATCAATTATTTTTCTGACCTCACCTGCTTTAAGTTGTGGGCTAATAGAATCAGCAAGATGTTGTCCTTGTTTGTCAACTAAGTCGTTGAATCCAATGGGCACATTCTTGCATTCGTCTTGGGGAACACCAATCAAGGGAAAAGCACCAAATGGTTGAAAAATAACAAAAAACACCGTTATCCGGCCGTACCAAGCAAAAGGGATAAACTTCGTGACTTGTCCAACAAAAGTGATAGGTGAAAAGTTACGGGCTGATCTGCCATTTTCTTTAGCCAATACCTGATTTGTCTGTAACACAACGGCAAGCTTGGCATAACCCGGTGGGGACATACTACTTGTCGACCATTGTTCTGCCGAGCCTATCTCACAATGCACATAGCGATAGATGTATTTACGAAGTGGTTGAGATGGATGTAGGAAAAGAGCCGGCATCGACTACCTCCCTTCTCTTTTGAATGTGCTATAAGTTTATAATAAACAAATATTTATATAAATAAATATAGAATGACTGCTAATAAATGCAAGTGCGAGGGGTTTTCATTTCGCCAGGAATAATACTGATCGCAGAGCGATATGAAGTTTTCTGTATAATCCAATTATGGACGTTCGCTAAGCGTTTTTAATTGGCGTTTTAATTCTTTGGCAGCCGAAACATATCCCCCGCCGCTGCCATCTACGAAGTGGATATGATCGCGATGATATTCAAAGACCATGCAGGTAATCATAGCGGCATTCGAAAGGTGTATTCCGTAAGCCAGTTTTTCTTGTTGGAACTGTTCTTCCAGAAAACCAACAAAGGCTTTTCGCTGTGATGTACTTCCGCTGATGACAACGCGCACCATATCGTCAAACTTGCGGTGATCGGAGTTCATGGCCAGATCCGATTTGTATAATCCCCAGTTTGTTGCAGATATTTCGTATCCCAACGGCATCAACATTTTGCCAATGACCGTTTGCAGCTGCACTTTTAAAATATAGCCGATACGCTTGAGCCATCCCTGTCCGTGGGTACGTATTTTGGCTTCTCCCATGAGCTTGGTCGGTGTTAAATTCATGGTTAGCCCGGAAATATTAATGGGATTGGTTTTCGAATCGAAACCGAAAGTATCCCTCATTTTTTGTAGTACCTGCTGATATATTTTTTCCGATTGATCGAGCGAAGGATTGGTTTTAATCAGCATAGTGATAACCTCATGTTTAGGCTGCTGCACTTCTTGCCAGCGACATTCGAGTCCACTAAAATCAACTTGCTCGGCATCATCTACCTTAGGGACATGAAATTGCTCGCCATTCCGACTTTTGAGCATATCCTCGGCAAATGAGAGTCCACCACCCGAAAAAATGGCCTGAATATAAAATTTCGAAGCGTGGTATCGGGCGACCTTGATGTTGTAGCCCTGGCTTCTGATATACGAAACAGGAATGAGGGCTGCCCGCAAATCCAGGTTATATTCCGCACGACCTATCTTCTTGCAGGCGCCCAGAATTTGACGGGCATCGTCACGTAGGTTGGGAGGAATGCAAAACGCAGTGCCATCGCCGCCAAATGTGAAGGGGATTTCGTTACGTCCCGCTATATTAAAGATGGCTACAATGGGCGAAGCTCCTAAAATATTTACTGCTTTATATCGATCGTCTTGGATGGCTTGGGTAGAGTTGACGATATCCGTAACGGCCACCAGCCAGTCATCAGGAAGATCATGAAAGTGGTTGGGATTGGAGGCATCGAAAAAATCCTCAATAACCGGTAGGTTTTTATAAAACTGGTTGCTTTGGGCCACGGGTGTTGTGTTTGTTCAGGAACACCAAACATACAAAAAGTAAATTTCGGATATGGTCTTGCCTTCAACGTTTGACAGGATGCAGTGACTGTCGATCTATTTCTACTTGTTTATGATCACCCTGTATTGCTGTGTGCGTAATATACATCATTGCCTGAAGGTAATCTTTCAGAGACCTTTGCTCGTTGCGACAGACCCGAAAAATGGTTCGAAACTCATAGCGCAATTTGTGCCAGTTTACTGATCCACGTGGGGCTCGATGCTGGGTATATTTAGCCAGTTTGCGCTCAAACACGGGACGAAATACCATCTCCTTTTTTGCGCTGTGATATATACGTTTGATATCGCGGACGGTGCGTTGATCCATAACACCCGCAGTGTAAAAAGGAGTAGTGCAACCGTGGTGTCACTAAAATTTCAGGTTATCTCCATTCATTCTGTTCATCGAAAAGTTGCGAATGAAACACATCCATGATTTGGCAAGCGTTGACAATTCCGCCACAGTAACCCGGTTCCAGCGCCAAGGTAATACCATCGGTACGGGGCATTATATATTGAAAAATGGGATGATTGGGGTCAATTAGCTCTTTGATTTCTTTATCAGAATAGCGGCTAAAATCATCCGAATAATGGTGCTTTCCTTTGCCGTGGATAAAGTAGTCGAGATCTACATCAAAAAAGATGTTTTTATCATCACGAGTTGTCATAAAATCCTGGAACCGTTCGAAATCCCGAAATTCATACACGCCGTGCTCTTTGCCCTCTTTGTCAACAAAAGTGGATTCTTGATAGCCCGTGGTGTTTTGCAGCAGGATGATATCCCCAATAAGATCCAGCCAGGCTGCGCAGAAAAGGTGTCCATCGTTGGTTTGATCGAGTTGCGCCCACACATAATTGCTGACGTCCGATAGGTTTTCTTGATCAAGCTGTTTTAGTTTTTCTTTTTGGTCATCGGGAACTGGAGCCAAGTCGCGGTGCCAATCAATAGTCACCAGCGTGGGGGCTGGTTGTTGTAGTACGCTACCATCGGTTAGCTGATTTCGCCATTTCATCCAAAAAAAGAAGGCGAAACGATGCTCCATGATAATGGCTTTTTCGATGGAGCGGTCTGGGTCGGCGGCATGGGCAATTTCTTCTAAATGCGTGCCGGGCGGATTGCAGCTGCTGGGTTCAATATTCTCGTACATATTGTGCCAAAGTGGTGAACGATTGATGATAACGTCACCCCGTAATTTATAAGAGTAGCATCGAAGGTCAAGCGGATTTTAGTTATGGTAGTCGAGTTTAGTTTCTGGGCAATTAACTGTATTTTTGGGGTTTCAACTTAAGCACCCAAATCGATTACCTCCTCAGTGAATTATCTCAGTTTTGCCCTGCGAGAAAAGAGAATTCTCTCGTTTGGCCTGTCTTTTACCTTCATGTCCAGCTTTGGACAAACGTTCCTGATTTCCCTTTTTGTCCCCTATTTCCTGGAGGA
The DNA here is from genome assembly GCA_051746985.1 of Bacteroidota bacterium. GTDB lineage: Bacteria > Bacteroidota > Rhodothermia > Balneolales > Balneolaceae > Fodinibius. Next base: position 47,095 of record JBNJFP010000018.1, on the reverse strand, counting down.
TTTCTCCCTGTCGAATGCAACATTCGGGAGCCTGTATTCTATTGCAACCCTTACAAGCGCTGGGGTGTTGCCGTATCTGGGGCGATGGATTGACCATCTTCCCCTTCGTCAATACAGCTTAATGGTGGCAACGGGATTGTTGGCAGCAAGTTTAACGATGGCGCTTTCGTGGCATGTCGCGCTTTTATTTATTGGTTTGATGCTGCTTCGATTGTCAGGACAGGGGCTAAGCAGTCACACAGCCCAAACAGCGATGGCAAAATATTTTGTGCACCAGCGGGGGAAAGCTTTGAGCATTTCCAGCCTTGGGTATCCCATTGGTGAAGGGGTGTTGCCATTGGCAATTGCCGGATTGCTGGGCATTTTTAGCTGGCGAACGACTTGGGGACTTATTGTACTGCTTATAGCTTTGTTTTTTATTCCACTGGTGCGATTTATCCTGAAAAAACGCGAGTTTGAAGAACCCGAGGAAGTGATCGAATCGACTGTTGATAGCGACAGCAGCTGGGATATCTACAAAATGTTGGCCAGTGATTATCGTATTTGGCTGGTTACGCCGGCCGTGTTGCTCCCTCCTTTTTGGGCAACGGGATTATTCCTATACCAGGTATCTATTGCCGAGCAGCTGGGGTGGTCGGCCACGCTTATTGCAACGGCCTTTGTGGGATTTGCCGGCAGCCGAATCGTCAGTTCGATATCTATCGGACCGGTCATCGATTATTTCAGTGCACGCACTGTTTTTCCCTACTATGTGTTGCCATTTGGGGTTGGCTTGGTCTTCGCATACTTCCACCCAGGCAGCTGGTCAGCCTTTGCGTATATGTTATTGATTGGCGTAACTATGGGAATGGGCAGTAATGTGAAGTCAGCTTTATGGGCCGAGCTTTTTGGCAGGGATATTATTGGAACTGTCCGCTCCTTGTTTTCATCGCTGATGGTTTTAAGTACCGCACTTTGTCCATTTTTAATGGGATGGGCAATTGACGCCGGAATGGCGATGGAATCCATTATATTTATAGCTATAGTAACTATTGGCATAGCTACGGCAATGGCTTATGCGGCATTTAATACTCAAAAAGATTAGATGATATGACAGAACAGGAACAAGAAGAGATGCACAATATCTTGAAGGAGAAGATTGAAGAGACCAAAGAGGAGATTACTCAGCTCGAGGAATTGACCAAACCTGTTAAACCCGATAACGCTTATGGACGACTTTCACGGATGGATGCCATTAATAATAAAACCATTAATGACAAAGCGTTGCGGGAACAAAAGAGCAGATTACAGAAGTTGGAACGGGCCCAACAAAAGCTTGAAGAAGGCAAGTATGGTTCGTGCATTAAATGTGGTGATGATATTCCGCTCGGACGCTTAAAATTTATGCCCTGGACGGCCCGGTGCGTGAAATGTGCGCACAAATAAAATTTTTGTGCTGTCCATTTTTTGTCAGCAAAAAATGGACGAAAAACTGTTGGGGGAATCGTAGATTTTGTTCTGGCTATAATCGATAATTTACTAAATGCTTAACGCCATGGATTGTTTTTTAAAATTCTTTCCCGCGATTCACTCCAAACCCCGAAACTAAAAACCGTAAAATCAGAAAACTACATGGTTCTTTTTGGGTAAATTGCGCTTGAGGAACGCTAAAAGCATGAATTGTAATTTATTAGGCAAAATGCATTTTATTCGTTAGCATTGTTACGTTTGCTATATGAAGATAATCACAAACAAAAGTAACGGGGTATATATGTTAGATCGATTACGTTCTTCCAAGTTAAGCGAATTTGTAGATGTAGGAATATCATTAGCCATTTTCCGGATCTTGGTTGCATTTTTAATGTTCTTTGGTCATGGCTGGGGAAAACTCATGGATGTATTTAGTTGGAATATTGAGTTTGGTGACCCTATTGGGATTGGTCCTACCGCCTCTCTTATACTGGCCGCTTTTGCCGAGGGAATCTGTTCACTATTGATAGCTGCAGGCTTTTGGACACGTTTTGCCGCTCTGGTACTATCAATAAATATGTTTGTAGCGATATTCTTTTTTCATATTCCCAACGGTGATGCGTTATTTGGCGGTTATGAACTTGCTGCCTTTTACTTAATTTCTTTCATTTTCATCTTTTTAATCGGACCCGGTAAGTACTCAGTTGATAGTGAATAATTAATTTTAGCGACTGTATGAATGAGAAGGAGAGCATTTTTCAATGCTCTCCTTTTTTTATTTTAAACAAAATCACAGCATCTAAGACTTTAAAAAAGTTAAGCGAAATGAAAGTGTATGCATCAAAATGGCTGAGTCTGCTACTTTGCCTGTTACTTCTGGGATGCCAAAATGAAAAGGAATCTACAGCCGACGATAATAAATCAGCACAAAACAAAAGTGTGGCTATTCCTGCATTCAATTCTATACCTACCGATCAGGTTTTTGCCTATAATTGTGCTGATTCACTTGAATTTACGGCTCATGTAACGGCCGACAGCACCTGGCTGTTTCTTCCCGATACCACGCTGAAAGTGCTTCGCGTGGAAGCTGGTTCGGGAGCAAAATATGAGGGGAGCAAATATATTTATTGGAGCAAGGGCAATGAAGCTATCCTACAAAAACCAAAAGGCTCATTTATGACATGCCAGTCGGTACCTCAAGAGCGCTCTTGGGCAGCGGCCACAATCCGAGGTATCGATTTTCGGGCCCAGGGACAGGAGCCCGGATGGCATTTGGAGCTCGAAAAAGAAGGGCAAATCAAATATGTGGGTGATTACGGACAAGATTCTTTATCGGCCAAAACACCAAATCCCACAACAAATAAAACTAAAAACCGGACGGAATACCAAGTTACATCAGAGGGGCGAAGCCTTAAGTTCAGCATCGTGGAAACACCCTGTACCGACAGTATGAACGGCATGAAATTTTCGCATACGGTTTCAATCGTAGTGGATGGCGACAGCCTTAACGGCTGCGGGAGATACCTCCATTAAAAGGTATCCAACCCTGCAACCCAAAGATCAGATACCTATTCGTCAACTTTACGGTGATCAATCAGCTCCCAAAGCTCAACATGCACCATATCTCGGGTGTTGTTAATCGTATTAAAAAGCTCAGGCACATTGCTGTTAGGACCCATCGTGTGGCGGATAATCTCCTCATTAAAGCCAAACTCAAAATGCTCCAGCTTGTCAAAATAGTTGCCCGTAGCAAAATTATAAGGATACTTTACACCGCTGGGTAGAATAAGCGAATATACTTCCCACCCCTCCATCCGGTCGCGCTCCATGCGCTCCAAGTGGATAGGTTTGGCAATTTCATCCTCCAGCATCAGGTAATCCAGATCTCTGCCCTGAGCTACATTCATAAAATCCATCGTCATATAACGACTTGGGCTGGCACCAGTGTCAGCAAATGCACTATTCTCAATTTTCCAAATTTCGGATTTTACAAGAGAAGCCAGCTTCGAAAGTTGTCGTTCGACATTGTCTCCAATAGTTGATGGAATGAATCCCGGCGTTACCGTATCCGAAAAATGGTCGCCCAGCGATTCCATTGACGAAGACGTTGTAATACTTACAAGGTTATATTCGCTTGTATTACCCCCCGGATATTTAACCTTGTACAAATACCAGCTTTTAATGCCATCGGTCCCCAACAGGTCCTCAAAACCTGCAATCATATCTTTTTCCATAACTTGTACAAACTTCTCCAGCTGACTTTGCTCAACCTTCAGGTAGTCGACTTTTCGATAATCGTCCTCCTGATTTTGCGCAAATGCAGCAGACATGCAAACCAAACACAGTACCAAAGGAAAGATAAACCTCTTCATAATAGCCCCCGCTTTTTTTGAAGTTGTACTATCAATTAAAACAATTTGTCATACAAATGCACCACCTTCCCAAAAATCATTCAATCCTTCAGGGTATCTAAATAAGGCACAATAGCAACACATTTATACTTTTTGACAGGTGGTTGGAGGTTACACCTTAAAGCCCATCCCCGAAGATGCTCGGCCGCCGGGTTAGGTTTACCACGGTTAACTACCTGCAGTAAACATCACCAAATCCGATAAAGATTTTAAATTCACTCATAAAATGTTTTCTTGGAAAAAGAATAGTAATAACGTGAGCCACAATAATGTGGGGTTATCTATGCAACGTACGTTCGGGCAATCAATAAAAGGGATAAGCATCTTGCTCATGCTTTCCATCGTTGTTTTGGGTTGTGGATCGGGTGGTAGCACGGGACCGGATGATGACAGCGGAAATGACAATAACGACCCCGAACCCGAGCCAGTGGAATATAGTTTATCCGTATTGCGAAGTCCCTCTGATGGCGGTTCGGTGGATCCATCCAGCGGAACGTTTGAGGAAGACAGCGAAGTAACGGTAGAGGCATCGGCAAATGAGGGGTTTATATTTCGCGAGTGGAGCGGAGACGTATCATCCGAAGAAAATCCGCTAACCTTTGATATCACCGCAGATACTGATATTACGGCCAACTTTGACGATCTGCGCTCCACCTACACCGTAACGATGCAGGCCATTAGCGCCGAAGACACTGTTGATTTGAGATTTGGTCAGTCGAGCCAAGCCAGTGACGACTTTGATGAGGGAATTGACGAAGAGGCCCCGCCGGCCCCGCCCGAGGGAGCGCTGCATGCGTATTTTGAGGGCGATGATATGGAGCTGTTTCGTGATTTTCGCAGCAATATTGATCGACAGGTCGAGTGGATGCTGCAATATCAAGTTGACGATAACCAGGATTTTAGCCTGGAGTGGGAGATTGAGGGAGATCAAATTGAAGGTGATTTGATTCTAACAGATGAATCCGAATCGTTCGAGGTTGATATGAAAAGCGAAAGTGCCCACACCTTAAGCAGTTCACCATCCGGCACCCTATATATTACTTATAACTTTGAGTAAGAGGCTACGAATGACAGGGGTGCTCTTTTTGGATATCTAACTGTTTCATATCCTCATAGTATTTACTCGATTTTACCTCTTGGTGGAAAAAGGTGGAATCAGTCGCCGAAAGGCTATTTTCCCAGTGATCCCTAAACCACTCTTGGGAAATGATGAGCATATTATCAGTCGAATAGCCGGAGCTGTCCTCTGTAGTTGTTTGGTTATGCGTAAAGGCCTGTTTATTATGTTGTTCGGCAATCATCTCGTAACTGACCTCAGCCCATTGTTTTTGGAATTGGTCATTGTCAGAGCCTGCAGGCTTGATTTCATCAAAAAGGTTGACCTGTTCCCCTTCTATAAATTGCGATTGGAAAAACTGCACCAGCCCTATAATACTCTCTTTTTTGGCTTGTTCAGTGGCAATATCTTCGCGGTTGGCTTTTGCATCCCCGGAGAAAAACAGTGCACGTTCAGGGGCGTCGGCAATGAGTTTTGCGCATTGGGCATCCATGGAAGGGGTTTCAGATTTTTGGGCGGCCTGCTCGGATGATGAGCACATCGCAAGGGTCATCCCCAAAAAGAGCAACGTGTAAAAAGTAATAGGTACGTTTGACGTGGTCAAAAGGCTATTTTTCATCCGTCTTTATATAAAGGTTTCCCATGTCCATAAGTCGGTCAGAGCCGGTTACAAACCGGAGGGTGTCGGGAGTTTCGGACTGTGGATTTTGGGCGATAAGTGTTAGCAGTTTCCCCGTGGGTACGTCGCGAATCATAAAGTTGCCATTTCGGTCGGTATCAACGGTATTGTCGAGCTGTGGGAGGGTAATTTCTGAGTTTGTAATTGGTTCGGAGGATTGCCCATCTTTTGCCGACTCGTCGGGCACCAAGTGCATTAACCGTCCGGTTACCGTGGCAGTTTCCGGGGCAAGCTCGTTTTCTTTGTTATCAGTTTTGTTGCGTGTCCATGTAGATTCTATTTCCAGGATATAATCATCGGATAACGCAAGTTGTTGCTGTCGACTAACTTTAGATTTATCCGAAGGAAACTCCTCGGGATTCCACTCTATACGTTCAGAAAGGTCCAGCTTATCAGAAGAAATGTCGAGGGCAACACATTCGGGATCCCAAATATTGGCCTCTAAGGTATAGGTTTCGGCGGCGTCGGCAAAGTGGGTGGCTTTGGGATTGGCCCCGTAGGTGTTGCAGGGATATTGCTCGATGATGAGGAACACATTATCGATGGCGTTGGAAACGTCTTCTCGTTCGGATGCCGTTTCGCGGTAGAGCCGAAAGCTAAGTTCAATATCGGCCAGCGGCGAAAGTTCGTCGATCTGGGTTTGCAGCTGCTGGTACCCTTTGGATGATTTATATTCTTCGAGCAGCTCATCGGTATCAATGCCGCGGTCTTGTGCAGACACGGTGGAGATGCTGAACATTCCGATAAAAAAGATCCCGAAAAGGATTCTGATTGGTGATGATAGCATGATCAGAAATCTCAATTTCTATTCGTGTTTGGGCAGAACATCCTGAAAAACAAAATCGTACCGTGCAATTTTTGACAAGATATTATTTGAAAACGACAACCAATAAAATAATTCCAATTAATAATATTTACAGTGGCTGGTGGACTATCTTACTTATTAGTTTAAATCATAAAGGTTAATTTTCTACTTCTTCCCCTCAAAGTTTGAGCCCGAATTTTTTTCGGCTCCAACACCCAGCTTACCAAAGATCTGTTCGGCCAAACACCATCGGGTAAATGCAGATTGGAATAAATTGAGACCAACAAAAAGTGTCAGCAGCAACCAGTATGGACTTACAAAATATCCTAATGCCACACTTATCGTTACAATGGTCCCGGCCAGAATTCGTATCGCACGTTCCATGGGTCTCATTGTTGAACAACTTGGATTTTGATCGCTCATAGTTTCTTATTTAATGGTTTTTTATGCGTTAAACTGCTTCTTCTACGCTTAGGGAGTAGGCATGCAGCGGATTTTGTTTTTCAGCGCCGGTTTCCTTGTTATAGGCTTTAACCTCCTCCATTACTCGCTTTACACATTTCTCGTTCTGGATAGAGAAAAATAATGTGGAATACACTCCGTGGTCATCCTTGGCAAACCAGTTTGTAATATCCGGTTGATATTCGCCGGTTCTAAATCCGTGCACGTTCGTTTCGCTGTAAATGGGCACTTTTTGTCGCGACAATATTTTGCGAACGTCGTCGGTATATTCTTCGATGCTGAGTATTATTAATAGCTTCATAAAATTGATGTTTTTTGATTATCAAGGTGTCGTGGCCGGACCCTATTCTAAAATCCAGCCACGATATTTGTTTAGTCTTATGTTTTTTCTCCTTTCAACTCTTTGACTTTGTTTTCTACCATAAAGTAGATTAGTGGTATCATGATCAGCGTCAAGGCTGTGGATGCTACCGCACCGCCCATTAGTGAAATAGCCAAGCCCTGGAATATAGGATCGAACAGGATTACTACCGCACCAATAACCACCGTTCCGGCCGTCAACAGAATAGGCATACTACGTACTGCACCTGCTTCGATGACCGCTTGCTTGAGTGATTCACCATCATCCAGCCGTATGTTGATAAAGTCAATCAGCAAGACGGAGTTTCGCACCATAATACCGGCCAGCGCAATCATCCCGATCATCGAGGTTGCCGTAAAGAAAGCGCCCAGCACCCAGTGACCCACGAGAATACCAATCAACGAAAGCGGAATGGCAATCATCATGATAATGGGCACTTTGAAATCCTGGAACCATCCGATAATCAGCATGTAGATGATCACCAACACAACGGCAAAGGCAATTCCAAGATCGCGGAATACCTCGTAGGTAATTTGCCATTCGCCATCCCACTTCAGGGTGTAATCATCGGTCATGAAGGGCTGACCTGCAAAAATTTGCGACAGATTATACCCTTCCGGCATATCGATGGCATCAACTTCATCACCGGTATCCAGCAGGGCATATACGGGACTTTCAATTTCCCCGGCCACTTCTGCCAGCACGTACGTTACGCGACGCTGATTCTTGCGATGGATACTTGATTCAAGCGTTTCATTGCTAACCGTCACCAGGTCGGAAACAGGAATCATTTGTCCCGCCGCCGATTTCATATATAGTTGCTGGAGTTTATCTACATCCGAACGGTTGGCCTTGGGTAACTTCACTGTAATAGGTATATCATTCAGCTCCGTTTCGCTGTAAAGTCGCGATACATCTTTGCCGCGAAGTGCCATCGTTACCGTCTGCACTACCTGCTCGGACGAAATTCCCGACATCATTGCTTTTTCGGTATTCACATCCAGTTTGTATTTGGTCTGTGGGGCTTCTTTCATCCAATCCACGTCCACAATACCTTCAGTTTCTTCAAAGATGCTTTTTACATTCTGGCCAATTCTATCGCGTTCATCTCCATCGGGACCATAGACCTCGGCAACGATCGTAGATTGCACCGGCGGTCCGGGGGGTACCTCAACTACTTTTACATTGGCATCGTATTTTTCGCCCACTTTTTGCACGATGGGACGAATGCGCTTGGCAATAGCATGACTTTGATCACTGCGTTCTCCTTTATCAATCAGGTTTAGCTGAATATCCGCCACAAAAGGACCTTCGCGCAAATCGTAATGTCGCACAAGCCCATTAAAGTTGATCGGAGCGTTGTTACCGGCATAAATTTGGTAGTCTTTGATTTCCGGCACATCCTTCAAGCTTAATCCCACTTCACGAGCTACGGCATTTGTCCGCTCAAGCGTAGTTCCTTCCGGCATGTCGATAATCAGCTGTACTTCATTTTTGTTATCAAACGGCAGCATTTTTACCTCTACCATGCGAAAGACAAATAACAGCATAGATGCAAGCAACAGAATTGTTACACCGCCGATAAATATCCAGCGTTTGGAGATACTTTCCAGCAGTGGATTCATCGTACGCTCATACCATCTATAGATGAACGTTTCTTTAAGGTCATATTTTTTCTCTTCTCCATGTTCATCCTTCTCAGTATTACCGTGAGGTAGCAGAATGTACGCCAGCCAAGGAGTAATAACGAGGGCCACAACCAGGGAGAAGATCATCGCCAGCGAGGCTCCAATCGGCATGGGACTCATATAGGGTCCCATCAATCCCGATACAAAAGCCATCGGCAGCACCGCCGAAATTACCGTAAATGTTGCCAGTATCGTCGGATTCCCCACCTCGTTTATCGAGGCAATAGCCGCCTGCTTGAGCGGGAGCTTCTTCATCTTAAAGTGCCTGTGCATGTTTTCGGCAATAATAATCGAATCATCCACCACAATACCCGTCACAAAAACCAGCGCAAAGAGCGTAATCCGGTTGAGGGTATAGCCGAACATATAGTACAGGAAGAGCGTGAGTGCAAACGTCACAGGTACGGACAAGAATACCACCAGTCCACCCCGCCATCCAAGGGCTAATGCCACCACAAAGGTCACGGCCAAAATAGCGACCAGCAAGTGCTCCAGCAGTGAAAACACCTTGTCGGATGCCGTTTCGCCATAATTTCGAGTAGTTGTTACATTTACATCAGATGGAATCAGGGTACCTTCGAGCTGACCAACTTTATTCTCAATCTGTTCGGCGATATTCATCGCATCTGCCCCGGAACGCTTAGCTACCGATATGGTTACTGCCGGATATGATTCACCCGTATTTAGGCCAGACTGTTGTGCTTTTTGATGGCCTATACCATAGGATACATATTCGGAGGGTTCTTCAGGTCCGTCCCGAATTTCGGCTATACTTTTCAGATAAATGGGATCACCGTCTTGGACATCTACAACGACGTTGCGCACCTCTTCGGCAGATTTAAAGAAGTCACCGGTATCCACCAGGTATTCGGTATCGTTTTTACTGAATGATCCCGATGATAATTCCTGGTTGGCCGCTTGTATTTGTCCGACTACCTGCATCGGGTCGATACCGTATGAGGCCATTTTATTTTTATCAAGATTGACCGAGACCTGTCGGGCTCGTCCCCCATGGATATCGGTCTGGGCGACATCCTCGATTTGTTTAACCTCCAGGGCCATTTCATCAGCTACGCGGCGGAGGTCAAAATCGCTGTATTCATCGCTCCATAACGTCAGTGTCATTATCGGCACGTCATCGATAGAGCGCGTTTTCACCATGGGTTGGGTGGCACCCTCGGGAAACCGATCCATATTTTTCATGATCTCATTATAGAGCCGCACCAAACTGCGTTCTACATCTTCACCCACATAAAATCGGGCCGATACCATCGCCTGATCGGGCATGGAAGTAGAATACACATACTCTACCCCTTCAATATTTGAGAGCACTTTTTCCAGCGGGATGGTAATTCGTTTTTCCACCTCCTCGGGCGTTGCTCCCGGGTAACCGACAAAAATATCGGCCATTGGGACATCAATCTGCGGCTCCTCTTCACGGGGTGTTAACGAAGTTCCATAAAATCCAAGCGCCAGGAATACGATCATCAACAAGGGCGTCAATTTTGAGTCGATGAAACCCTGCGCAATTTTTCCTGCAATTCCAGTTTTCATAATGATATTTCTAAATAATTTCTATTACTGTGTGCTCACTTTCTGGCCTTCGCGCAGCCGCTGATCAACTGAAGCTACAAACGATTCTCCCTCAGATAATCCGGAAAGTACTTCAACATTGTCACCGCTGGTATCACCAATACGGACCCATCGAAGTACTACTTCGGAATCATCATTTAGGGTGTATATACCAGTAAGCTGTCCGCGTTCTATAATAGCAGATTGAGGTACTACAATAGCGCGGTCTTTATCAGTGGTAAGTCCGACCTCGGCAAACATGCCTGATTTGACGCCTGAATCTTCAGCCAATTCGGGTAGCATAATCTCTACCGAAAATTGTCGACTGCCTCTATTCCCCGACTGATTGATATTAGCAACTACTCCTCCGGCATTATTATATCCGGCTGCTTTTATATCTACCGAAACGGTATCATTGAGACTAAAAAGCGAAATTTCACTTTCGGGAACCGTTACTTTGATCTTCATCATATCTTCCTGTTCAAAAGCAATAATGGGTTGACCGGGTCCGGCCATATCTCCCTCGGAGGCCATCTTGGATACCACATAGCCATCAAAAGGTGCCGTCAGCAGAGTGTAATCGAGCATATCCTCAATTTCCTGGAGCTTGCTTTCCAGTGTTTGGACTTTGGCTTTAGCCATCTCGTACTCGGTCGAAATATCGTCGAGCTCCTTCTTTGTCGCACTTTCCTGATCATACAGATTCTTCATGCGATTGTAGTTGGTCTCCACATTTTGCAGGCCAGCTTTAGCTTCAATAAGACTTGATTCTATCTGTCTTTTCTGTGCCTGCAGGTTGTCATCTTTAATGCGGATTAGCACATCTCCTTTCTCTACAAAATCACCTTCTTCAACATCGAGTTGTGTGATGCGTCCCATTACTTTAGTGCTCATGTTTATGGTACGATCACTGGTAACCGTGCCCGAAAAGCGATGAGATTCCGTTCCTTGTACCAAATCTGCGGTTTGCGTGACCACAGAAATAGGCTGGTCTTGCTCCATTTCCGATTCATCAGAAGAACTGCATGCAACCCCGACAAGTGTTAGTACTACAAAAGCAGATAATAGTCTGCCCGAAATATTTATGATCTTATTTTTCATTGTTCTGTTTGTTTTGTGTTAAAATCGGTTTTCTTGATAAAATTGGATTAGTAAACCATTTCTTGTTCCAGTAATAACTCCAGTGTTGCCATACTTAAATTATATTGATAAAGGGCGTTCAGTCGCTGGAATTTCGCTTCCTGGAGTTTTGTTTGCGCGGCAAGCAGATCCGTCGTTTTCTCCATTCCTTGGTCATAGCGATTATTTCGGATGCGGAAATCCTCGGCCGCCTGCTCTACCGATGATTCGGCAAAACGAAGCTGTGTTTGGGCCTGGTCCAGCGAGCGTTTCGCCTGCTGAATTTCCATCTTATTTTTAAAGATCTTGCTCTCATACGCCAGCTTAGCTTTCTTGAGCTCCGCCTTGGATTCCATCACTTTTCCGACATTGCTGAATCCACTAAACAGGTTCCATTTCAGCGTAGCGCCAATCATATAGCTATCCCCCTGCGTGCCAAAAGGCACATCATCATTAAATTCATAGCTGCCGAAAAGATTAATGCTCGGCACAAAATTAAACCTTGAGGCTCTCAGCATCTGCTTGGCTGCAGAAACGCGGTGCTCCATTGCACGCACTTCGGCATTGGTAGCATTTTCGGGATCAATCATATCATCCGATAATCCGGGGCGGATCTGCAGACTATCGGTCGGTACAATGGTGACCTCCTCATCGATATTCAACAGATACCGCATGTTGTCCTGAACGGTTTGCAGCTGATCTTCTACTTTCGACTGCTGACTTTCGAGCTCAAGGACCCGGACATTGGCGGCCAGGTAATCGGCTTTGTTGATCATGTCCTGTTCGTAAAGATTATTGGCTTGACGTTCGTTTTCCTGCGCCGTTTCAAGTGACCGGTCAATAACAGAAAGCCTATTATTCATCAGTTGTAACTGGTAATAGGTATCCTTTACCTGGTAGCGGGCATATTCACGGGTACCTTTTAGCTTCTCCTTGGTTGCCTCGAATTGTTTTTTTACGGCACTTCGCTCAAAAAGAACATCGGTGTTGAGCAGTGGCTGGCGCACCGCAAACTTGGTAGTGAAATTGTCATATCCATCAGGATCGTTTAATTGCGTTGGATTAAAATCGGCCTGCGTTACCGCTTCCTGCTTCAATTTGAATCCGAAAACATTCAGCGGATCATTTGTAGAAACACCAGTCTCTTCTATGGAAAGCTGCGGTAAAAATGCAGCGTTGGTTTGCCGGTATTGACTGCGAACTTTGTCGACGTCATATTCAGCCAGCCCGATTTCAAAATTTTGTTCTTGAGCACGCTCTATGGCCTCCTGAAGTGAAAGTGAGAGTTGAGACTCCTCGGATGGAATGTCCTGTGCGGAAGCATACAACGGCAGCAATATCATCAGTAGAAGAAGATATATCTTTGGTACATATGAATGATTAAAATTCATTTTAAACGTTAATTTTTAGTTGTTATGGATTTTAAATTCTTGCCCGGCTTATGGCTATGTTCGCTCTTTATCCATGGAGCTCCTTGATTATTTTTTGGTTTAGACTGATGGCATCATGTTGAGACCTATCACTGATCAGAAATTTTTCAGAAACCAGGTCTTTTCTGTGATTACTTTTTCCCAGTGTCTGATCATGCTCGAGGTTTTGATGCTGAGATCTTCTGAACCAAAATCGCCATCAACTTTGCTGGCTTTATTACCCTGGTCCAAGATATAAGACCCTTTTATCTCAAATGATTTGTTAGGTTTCTTGCCTCGCAGCATTCTGGCAATATTATGGGCTACTGTATCTGCCTGGTATTGCGCAAATACACCGGCTTTGGGCATTGTTTTGCCGTCACCTATTGGCAGTGAAATGATGTCCCCAATTGCATATATATTTTCGTATGAAGTCTGCAGGGTTTGGTCATCCACCTCGACCCAGCCGGATTTTCCGGTCAGTCCTGCTTCTTGTATGATGTCGGGGCTGGTATGCTCGGGAGTGAAGGCAAGCAGATCAGATGTTGCCTCTACCGTTTCTTTATCCGGGGTTGAAAAGATAAGGCTGTTTTCCCCGGCCGAAACCAGTTCATATTCAGGCTTATAGTTGATGCCTTTCTCTTTCATCAATTGATGGACTTTTTGAGAAATTTCTTTGCTGGCGAAGTCCATCGGTTGGGACTCCGGGGTGTAAAGCGTTATTTCTGTTTTGTCGCGAATTTCTTTTTCCCGGATAAAATCATCAATAAGTAATGCGGCCTCATAGGGCGCTACTGGTGATTTATGGGGTAGTGAAGAAACCACTACAGCGATTTCCCCGCTGTCAAACTGTTTTAAATCTTCGTAGAAAGAAGAGGCTCCGCCGGGGGTATAAAAATTGTGTCCATATTGGCTCAGACCATGAGTATCCGTCAGCTTTGTGCCAAGTGAGATCACCATATAATCTCCTTTGTACTCTGTGCCATTGGAGATAACGGTTTTATTTTCGGGATCGATGGATTCAATTTCCCCGTGGATTACTTCAATGCCACCAAGTTCCACATTGGAGAGGTCACCATAAATCTGTTTTTCTTCTCTTTTGCCCACCATCATCCATGTAAGGGATGGTGCAAACAGACTCCTTTCTTCTTTTTCAAAGACCAGAATCCTGGCCAGGTTAATGCCATCTTCATTGCCAATTTTCCTGCTCAATTCTCTGGCTACACTAATTCCGCCTATTCCGCCACCTAATACTAATATTGTCGGTTCCATAACTTTATTCTTTATACGTTGATCTTTGTTAATTCTTTTGTTTGGGATTTTTACCAGCTGCCCAGTCGGCATATCCGGTTTCGAGTCTGGCAGCTTCAAACCCCTTCTTTTGTAAATATTTTACTGCTTCATCAGCCATAAGGCACAATGGTCCCCTGCAATACGCTACAATTTCTTTGTCTTTCGGTAGATCATTAATGCGTTCGCCCAGTTCTTGCTGTGGACATGAAATCGCATCGTCTATATGACCTTCTTCATACTCCTCTTCAGGTCTCACATCTATAACATATATTTCCTGCTGGTTCATCATTTCATTGAATTCGTCACTGCTGATGGTTTTTAAATCATTGCGACGGGTTCTGTAATCCTTCAGCAGATTGCTAATTTCTTCGTTCTGAGCAAAGCCAAGCTTTCGTAGTGCACACCAAGTATCAAAAACATGCTGGCCTGCTAATTCATAATACATGTATTTACCCTCCCGCTGTGTTTTAACGAGTCCCGATTTTTTCAGTACCTGTAAATGCTGGGATGCATTTGCCACAGGCAAATTAATCTGTTTTGCTATGTAGGCCACTGGAAACGAGCCTTGGGCTAATAAATCCAGAATTTCAAGCCTGTGTGCATTACTCAGCGCTTTTGTCACCTGCGAGAGCTCTTGGTATAGGGATGATTTGAATGCCCGTATATCCATATCTGATGTTAAGTTATTTTCATTCAATTAAATTATTGAATAAATAATACGGTAAAATATTTATTCATTCAATATTTTTATTGAATGTCGGGTACGATGCAAATGGCACCTTTTTAAGTCTGTTCAGAGCGGTTCTGAATCGCCAAGGACAGAACGGTGCGGTTGAAAAGTTACCCTTAATCAATAATGAGTTTTGGGAAGCTTCCGCCCTCTGCGAAGTCGTTGTTATCGGTGAATACGGCATAGGGATATTCTCCTTTTTGGGCATTTTTGGAAATGGTCAGCGATAGAGTTTCTCCTTTGGAGACTTGAAATTCAGATTTCCCGAACAGTTCTTTGCGGGGAAAAAAGAAAATCGCCCCGCTATCTTCCATCTCCCAGTTAATTGACTCTTCTCGTTTTAATTTCTGGTGCCCCGGCACGATAAACGACTTCTTTTTTCCGGCATTTTCCTTCATTTTTATTTTTATAACTCGACCTGATTTTTCCGGTGTCATAACGTCCTCTTTTTTGTTGATGGTTGATACGAACTACAAAACGCTTGGGCTACATGTTTTGATCTGATGAATAGATTATTCATCAGTAATTTCTTGTGCATATTGTTTTCTCAATTTGGTTACACGGGGGTCGGCTAACAGGCCCTCCATTTCTTCAAGTGATTCCAGTATCTCAATATTATCGTCCAGTTTTAGTGTGGTCTCCATCCAGAGCAGGGCCAGATCGCGTTCACCGAGCTGCTCATAAAGTGCGATAAGTGAAATGCGTGTGTCGGGCTGAATGTTTTGCAATTTTGTTAAGCGACTAACTAATTTCCGACATGTTTCCGCATCTCCAATCACCAGGTAGTACCCGGCCAGTTCGGTTAGTAGTTCTTGGTTGTTAGGCGTTACTTCAAGTTCTTGTTCGGTCAGTGCTATGGCTTTTTCTATTGTCGGATTGATAATAGCAGAATCTTGGTCTGTTTGCTGGTAAGCATACCCGAGATTCCCCCATATTCTGCGATCGGTATCGTTGAGCTCAAGGGCCTGCTCGTAAAATCGGATAGCTTGGGAATAATCCCGTTGGTAAAAGTAGATGGTTCCCAAGTTTGTTAAGGCTCGATAGGTGGGTTCCATTTTTAGCGATCGGTGGAGCGTTGCAATGGCTTGATCCGTTCGGCCTAAATTGTGATAAATGCCCGCCAGGCTGGAAAGTGCCCTGACATTGGCTGGAGCCAACTCAGTCACTTTTTCAAAGGCTTTGGCCGCTTCTTCGAAACGTCCTTGATTCTTATAGAAAAGCCCAAGTATGTTATAGCCATCCCAATACAACGACTTGCGATCAATTGCCTGATGATACAGCTCCTCAGCTTTTGTGATGTCTCCCAAGCCTTCAAACGCTTTAGCCTGCTCAATAAGTGCCCGATAACTCTTCTGTTCTTGGCCGGACAGTTTTGCCAGCATTTCAAGGGCGGCATCATATCGCTCCATCCCATTATTAATGAGCGCCATGGTGATATATACTTCTGGAATTTGTTGGTCCATTAAATCTATGGCCCTGCTTCCATAGTTGATGGCTTCATCAGCCCACCGGGTGTTGCGGTTGAGTTCGTATTTGCGCCAGTATGTTTCGGCCAGTGCCGCATAGGCACGAACGAATGCGGTGTCGGCGACAATGGTCTCGCGAAATATTTTGATAGCGCGATCAATATTTTCTGCATCGTAACGGCTCAAGTATCCCTGTCCTTCTATATAGCGCTGGTATATTTCGGAGGTTGATGTGCCACCTGCCGTGATCGATTGCACGGCATCAGGTTCGAGTTCTACTTCCAACATATCAGTTAGGTTTTGAACTACCTCGTCTTGCAGTTGCGTTTGATTGCTCCACGGCATTTTGATGAGCACCGATCGAAGCTGACGCATCGTGGCACCATCCACAAGATTGATGGTCAATAACAGCTGATCGCCGATATGTTGCAGGCTACCCGTAACGGCCAAATTGGCACCAAAAAGTTGAGTGGCCTCTTTAACGCTGGATACCTTTCCGGCACGGACTTCCGTGCTGGGTATCACCCAAAGCGACTGTTCGTGCATTTCGAGTCCGGTTATATGACTTGTCAAAATCTCCATAATGCCGTCGTTGAGCGAGTTTGGAATATCATCGGGGCTCAAGTTGTTAAAAGGCAATACCGCCAGGTGTTTTTCCTCCGGAATGTTTTCGGGCATTTCATTGCTGTTATTTATCAAGGGACGAATTCCAAACAGACTTATGAGTAGGATTAGGGTTCCAACTGAAATTACGGAGGCTAAACTTCTGTTTCGAAAAAACGGAAATGTAGAGAACGTTTTGCGCCCAATGGCTATAGATTTATTGGGATGCAGAATTGGCCATTTTTTCTCTTCCTTTAGTTCTAATTTGAGATCAGCGGCGGAGCGATATCGTTTTTCTTGATCTTTTTGCAAGCATCGCATGACGATATCTTCTATAGCAACGGGAAGATCTTCTTGCAGCGAAGAGGGTGGTTCGGGTTCTTTATTCAATATTTGAAATGTGAGCGCCTGTCTGTATTCGGCGTTAAAGGGGTGAAGGCCAGTCAGCATTTCATAAAAAACGATTCCAAGTGAAAACAGGTCACTTCGTTCGTGAATATTATCTCCTCGGATCTGCTCGGGTGACATATACGTAAGAGTGCCCAGCGTGCTTTCCTCGTTTGTGTCGTTTTGCACACCTTTGAGTTTTGCCAACCCAAAATCCATTATTTTAACTCGTTCATTGTTAACGAGCATGATGTTTTCGGGTTTAATATCCCGATGAATAATACCCTTCTGATGGGCGGCGGAAAGAGCTTCGGCAAGCTGAAGGGCATAATCCCGGAACATATCCAACGGCATTTGACCAGAATGTTGCATTTTCTCGCGAAGCGTTTCGCCTTCTATAAATTCCATTTCAATGAAGGGTTGCCCCTCGTACTCATCAATAGAATAAATACTGCAGATATTTGGGTGGTTGAATTTGGCTGTAGCCTTGGCTTCCTGCAGAAAACGATTTTGATCTTTTTGCGAAGGGATGAAATCAGGAGAAATAAATTTAAGGGCAACGGTGCGATCGAGCTTTTCGTCATGGGCTTTATAAACAATTCCCATGCCTCCTTTGCCGAGTTTTTCAACAATCCTAAAATGAGATATGATTTTACCAATCATACCGTGTTTCCTCCCTGTTTTTATACCTAAGCTGTGAATGACTATAGGACCAAATATCTCTTTAAAGCCACCTCCGGCGTATGTAGATTAATTAGTATTTTTACATGATTTTAATTTGGGTTAGGGATTCCGGCAAAGAACGACCATTGTCATATCATCGAATAGTGGCAATGTGTTGTTGTGTTCGAGGCTGGCATTGAAAATGCTATCCATCAGCTGCTGGCCTGTATTGTTTGTTGTTTGGATCAACAGCTTTTGCAGGCGTTCTTCAGTAAATGCCTCTCCGTCGGCGTTGCGGCTATCTGCAATGCCGTCAGAGTAAATTACTAATCGGTCTCCCGGATTAAATGCTATAGTTTCTTCCTGGTATGGTTGATTTTCCATAATTCCAATAGGGATTCCGCCCGTGGTTAATCGGCTAAAATTATTATCCGAATGCATCCAAAAAGGATATTCATGTCCCCCGATGGAGTATTGCATAGTGTGGGCATCGGCATCGAGGAAGCCCAGAAAGAGAGTGACATATTTTTCGGTATCGGTACTTTGGAATAATTGCCTGTTGGCGTGTTGCAATATCATGCCGGGTGATGATTGATAGCGGACTTGACCGCGTAAAATGGCCTGTAGGTTTGCCATTAGCAGTGATGCGGGCAATCCTTTTCCGCTTACATCCCCAAGACAAATGGCCCAACGATTGGGACCTAAAGGAATAAAATCATAATAATCACCCCCAACGGAATGCGCGGTGAGGTTGCGTCCACAAAGGCTATAACCTTTAATTTTTGGCTGCTCCGCTGGCAGAAGTTGCTTCTGAATTTTAGCGGCCAGCTCGATCTCTTTTCTCATCTCTATTAGAATCTGCTCTTCTTCGTGAAGTCGTGCATTTTCTACTACCTGTGCCGACTGGGTGGCAATGATGGAAAGTAGTCTTTGATCGTCTTCAGTGAATCCGGTTCTATCTTCCTTGTTATAAAGCGTAAGAATGCCGATGAGTTTATTGCGGGTCATCAAAGGGGCAGATAAAATTGATCGGATAGCTGATTCCCATTCTACGTGTCTAAATCTGGGGTCTTCGGTGGGATTATTTATGAGCAAGGGCTTTTTATGGATTTGCATCCATCCCAGTAAATTTTGATTTAAGTGTTGTGGGGATACATTCTTTGAACGGACCATACTTCTGACCAATGTTTTGGTTAGCGTATCCTGATTCTCGTCAACCAGCGTAATGTCCCCCTGTTCAGCTTCAATGGAGCGGATAGATCGATGTATGATAGTGCGCATAATTTTTTCTCTGTCCACGCTGCCGCTGATGGCAAACGAAAGGTCATTTAGGGTGGATAACTCATCTACCGCTCGGCGAAGTCTTTTATTGGTATCGGTAAGCTGCTGTACTTCCTTTTTAATTTCTTCAGCTCCCCTGTTATCTGTTTGGCTCAGGGCCATAATTCACTCCCATTATAACAATTGATTTATCTATAGCGAGAGATACGCTATGCACTAATAGTAAAGCATTATTGCATGCCAGTTAATAGGGGATATCCTGATTTCTTGGGATAATCGGGGAGACGAAAAATAAATCTGCGGGAGAGAAAATTGTCTTTTATTCCCAAGTGAATTTTACTTTGGAAAGAGAGTAATAGTTTTAAAAAAAGTCTATAACTAACAATGAGTCATACTTATGGTAAAGTACGCTCGGAAGAAGGGAAATGTTCGCACTTTAAAAATTTATACGGAAAATGCTCGGAATTGAAAATTCTGTTAAGTATCTACCTAAGGAAAAGTGGTCAGGGATAGTATGGCAACTGCAGAAAGTAAAATTTTGTGTGTCTTTCTGAGCATAAAAAACATGGTTTTATCGTTCTTCTGTCCAATAATAAAAGTTTAGTCGTTGAATACATGTCTTAATTGAGCACGGCTTTTATTGCTACAAATCCTCCTTCACCGTATCTTGGTTGCGGCTCTTCTGGTTCTTCTTCCGAGGCGGTGATGAGCGTTTGCCAATATTGAGATATGACAAATTCAGCCTCTTTTAAATATTTGGTAATCATATCTACAGAATGAAATTGGGCATGCCGGTAAAACAGGTTGTCTTCTTTATGTTGCTGATACCGCTGCCCCAGGGGACTGTTTTTATCAATTATGCCAATAATAAATTGTCCATTGGGTTTAAGGATACGAGCTGTTTCCAGGAACGCCTTGGAAATATCTTCCAGGAAACAATCCACCGTAATCATAACGGCGTAATCAAAGGTATTACTCTTAAATGGCATGTCTTCAGCTGTTGCGATTTCGGTGGGTATCCCTCTGTTTTCAGCTATATCAGCCATTGCTTTTGCAGGATCCAATCCGTGAGTGATGCCCAATTTTTCTGCAAACCGACCCGTTCCAATGCCGATTTCAAGTCCGGATTTATTTTTCTCCTTTGGAATAACTTTGTCAAGGGCCTTCAACTCAGACTGAAACCAGACCGGATGCTTGATAAACTACTGATCATATTCACCGACATGGTTATCATAAACAGCTATTGTTTCTGTAGCCATGTTTGTATTTAATCTTTTTCTTGAAACCGAAAACTAATCAGGGTTATTATCTGTCAATGGAGTTTTCATCATGCCACTTATGGTCTGGTCTTCATCCTGATCAAATTCGTCGAGTCCAATCCTGATATTTTTAGGTTCAGGGTTTAGGCGGAATGTTTTGGCAAGGCGATCCCAGAAAGAAAACAACGAGCTGTAATTAGAGTCGGTTTCGGGCTGCCACCGCGAATGATGCACCCGGTGCATATTGGGCGTAACAATGATTGATCGAAGGTAGCGATCAAACTTTTCCGGCAGCCCAATATTGGCGTGATGGAATTGAACCACGGCAAACATAATCGTTTCATATAGGACCAGCTCCCAAAGATAGACGCCGAATAATGCAATCAGGGGTATCCTGAATAGGGAAGAGAAGAAAATTTCTCCCAGATGAAACCGACTGGCTGTGGTTACATCCATTTCCGGATCAGAATGATGAACGCGGTGGAAACGCCAAAAAAAGGGAATCTCGTGATTGATGCGGTGCCAGGCATACATCCAAAAATCCAGCAATAACACAGCTCCAATTCCGTGGATCCATAGAGGCATTCGGGTGGATGATTCGATCCAATGCAACATTCCAAAGTTGTTTTCTGCTGCCCAAACAGAGGCAATCATCCACAAGCCGACAAATACCACACTGACAAGCAGTGAATTAATTGCACCAATTACCAAATTACGGAATGCATGGATGCCTCGGATTTTAAAGGAGTTATTAAACCAAGCATAAAAGGGCTGTACACTTTCCCACATAAACAGAAGAACCAGGCCAGCCCCCATGATAATGACCTGCGTTTGTTGTAGTTGCTGAAGAAGCGATTCCATAGTATTAGTGCTGTTTATGATTTAAAAAGTGAGCACTTTTTCACTTTCAGAAATCCATTTAGATAGTTCGGGCATTGAGCCTATTTCCGCTCCTTTGACTAATTCAGCGTCCTTGATGCCCCGGGCCGCTGCGCAGGTTCCGCAAATTTTAACTTTTGCTCCTTTGGCAACCGAAAGTTTTAACATGCGTTCAATGTTATAGTATCCGTCGGGTGTATCCTGACCGGCCAAAGCAGAGGTTGCGGCATCTGCCATCAGAAAAATACGAACATCAACATCATCCTTTCCCAGTTGGTTGGCAATACGCATAGCATTATATGCTTTTTCGGTTCCGTATGGGGCGTCATTTATAATAATGAGTGTACTCATAATCAGATCTTGTATGTGAGTAGAGGTTAATTTATTGCAGAATAGGTTGTTATTTAATCCGTAATCTCTTTCTTCATCCGACGATATTGGTCTTCATCTATTTCCCCACGAGCATATCGTTTTTTCAGTATTTCGAGGGATGATTCGCTGGCAGAATCCGACGGGGAATTACTTCCTTTTTGAATAAGAAACCAGATCAGGGTACCGATCAGCCCCAAGACCAACAGCCAGAAAAAGACCATCAGACCCATACCGAAACCCCCACCCCAGCCATCCATCATGTGTTGGGACCCGTTCATCTGTTGTAGAAAAATGGAACTAAAGGTTATCATAATATTTACCTCTCTATTTTTATTTTATTAGAAATATTTTTCTTGGCGTAATCACATTTATTCAGCAACAGGATTCTGCAACATCCACTCGGGATAACCTTCTTCCAACCGTTTTGATTCGAAACCGTGTTGGTTAAGCAGTTCTACAGCATCATCCGCCATAGCACACAACGGTCCTCGGCAATAGGCTACAATTTGCTTGTCTTTGGGTAGATCTTCGATCCGCTCTTCCAGCTCTCCGGTCGGAATAGAAATAGCACCGGGGATATGACCTTCTTGATATTCTTCTTTGGGTCTGACGTCCAGTACCAGTACTTCGTTATCTTCAATGCGCTGTTGCAGATCTTTTAGCGAAATAGTTTCCAAGCTTTGGCGATCATTGCGAAAG
Source organism: Bacteroidota bacterium (assembly GCA_051746985.1). Lineage (GTDB taxonomy): Bacteria > Bacteroidota > Rhodothermia > Balneolales > Balneolaceae > Fodinibius. The sequence goes on along the minus strand of JBNJFP010000018.1, from coordinate 24,451 downwards.
TCTCGAATCAAGCGGTCAATTTCTGCATTTTGGGAAAAGCCAAGTTCCCGCAAAGACTTCCATACTTCGTAAACTTTGGAGTTTGAAAGCGAGTAGTAGTTGTATTTTCCTTTTTTTTCCGCCTTTACAAGCCGCGCTTTCTTTAGGATCTGCAGATGCTGGGAAGCATTGGCAATACTGAGCCGGGTATGTTCCGCAATGTATTCGACCGAGCACGGGCCCTGGGCCAACAACTCAATGACTTCGAGCCGACGGGGGTTGCCCAATGCTTTTGTTATCGTTGCCAGTTCCGAATAAATATTGGTTTTAAAATCTCTGACATCCATAATGAAAGTGATTTTTGATTGGCGAATAGGAAAATAATCAATAACGCATAAGCATTCAATTAATCACTTGAATGTTTATTGAGGTCTATCCTCTAATCCCGTACAAAAAGATTAAAACTAATCGGTGTTAGAGTGGCTTAGAGATTTGTAACCGCAATGATGTGAAGCCGATTAGGGGTAGTATCTGAGGAGAAATTAACAAAGATGTGAAGAAGAGATTATGAATTTATTCTTTAAATAAGATGACCCCGGATATTCCAGCATAGAACTTGGCAACTTTCGGATAGTGTGTCACATTTTGTTACCCAAAATTAGTGGGGGGGGATTATATAATAACCCAAAAAGAACAACCCTTGCACGACTGTAAATTATTGCCTTGCAATATTTTTTTATAATAGTGTACGCCCGAAAGAAGGGGAATGCTTACACTTCTGTACTTAAAAAATGATTTAATAGCATTTAGAGGTGGATTTACTTTAGTACTGAATTTTTGCAAATGCACCCATAAGCAAAAAATGTTGGCCA
>JBNJFP010000018.1:21947-23500 GCA_051746985.1 Bacteroidota bacterium | reverse complement strand
TGTTGGCCAACATTACACATTGATATTAATACCCTTTCTGACTATTCTAACATCAAGTGCTTAAAAGCAAAATACATAGCATTAAATCAATTGTTGCCTCCCTGATAGTGGTGGGAAGTCTTTTCTGTGTCTTATTTGGACAGGGGCTTCATTTACATGATTTTGACGTTCATATTGGCGATCATCTTGACGTTCACGCTCATATGCATGCCCACGAAAGTGAAACCCCTGATGATAAGCCGTTTCAAAAGGAGTCTGATCAAGATGATCATAAGCACCAGGTTAGTACCACTTCTGATATCATTGGCACGCTGACGAGCCCTACACAGGTTAATCCTGATATAGCAAATAATCTCTCAGCTTTATTAGATGTTGGAATTGTGGTTACCCATATAGAGCTTGATGATACCCCCACTCTTTTTGATCTGCCGCCGCCAAGATCGGTGACTGACCCATATCACCTCTTTTCTTTTTCCTACCGCGGCCCTCCTATAGCTTGATTTTCCCTTTTAGGGACTTCCTATCCTAACCGTATTACTTAATTACAATTCAACCACCATGATAAGGTATATCCGGTGGACGCTAATGCTGGTATTATTTCCGGCATTCGTCCATGCCCAATCGACATCCCTAACTCTTGATGAAGCAGTAGATCTGTTCAAAGACAATAGCCTCCAGCAGGAACTGGCCCGCTATGATCAGCTTCGCAAACAGGGAGAAGCTATTCAATACAAGGCGTATCCCAATCCCGAAGTTAACATCAACCGTGAACAGCTCAACGCCGGAACCGTTGATTATAGTGAAACAAGCTACAGGATTTCTCAGCCTGTTGAATTGTTGGGACAGCCTTTCCTGCGCAACCGAAGTGCTTCGAAATCCCAAAAGGCAGCTGAACTACAATTTGAATACGATCGGTTACAGCTCTTAGCTCAGGTAAGGTCACTGTATGCCGAGTACTGGCAGCTGTCGCAAAAGCTGGAAGTTTACAATCAGGCACTGCAAGTGATTCGGAAAGCACGGGAGTCGGCCGGAGAACGACAGGCCGAAGGTAGCTTTTCCGGCCTGCAGGTGCAGCGCTTCAATGTGGAACTCAGCCGGTACAAAAAACAACGCGACCAAATTCAGTTGGATCTCAAAGAAACTGGTAAACGGCTGGCCACCTATCTGTATGCAGACAATGAAACAGATACCGACATTGAGGTTACCGACAGCTTAACCGTTGATCCAGTGAATCTGCAACAGGAAGCCCTGATTGAATATGCCCTGGCGCATCGGCCGGATTTAAAAGCTTTGAAGCAACTGGCAGATGCCTCGGAGTTAGAGCACAAAGTGGAAAAGCGGGATCGCCTGCCCGATCTGAATATTGGTGTTGGATATAAACAGCAATCAGACGGAGCCGAAGGGTTCGTCATCGGCGGCTCAATCAAGCTTCCCATCTTTAACCAGAATCGAGGAAATGTAGCGATTACTCAAGCCCAAACTCGTTCACGACAGACTGAAATGACTTTAAAGCAGCAGGAGGTTTACAACCAGGTGGAAACGGCCTATGAGCG
>JBNJFP010000018.1:0-21847 GCA_051746985.1 Bacteroidota bacterium | reverse complement strand
GTCCGGCTGAACTTGTCTTATGACAGTGAGACTGAATCTTTCGCCGGCACGATAGAAAATACTACTCAGGATGTATTGCCGCAGGTTTCGGTGAGTGTGGAATTGTCAAACGGAACGGAGCTTGGTCCCACGGATCCGGTCGACCTTGAATCCGGTGAAAGCCAGTCGATTGAACTGGATGCCGCCGAAGAAACATTTGATAGCTGGAGCGCCCATTCCGAGATGGGAAGCGGCGGGCACAGCCACGGTGAAGACGGGGACCATCAGCATTAAAAATATGGCTCTGATGATGCCGCATTATTTAACTCCAAATACCTATAGCCAATGAAACGCTTATTTATACTCTTATTTATACTCACGGGACTCTTGTTAGCTGCCTGCGGCTCCGGAGATGACGGCCACAGCCATGACGAGGGAGCCGATCACAGCCATGAAGAAACTGCTCAGCAAACAGAGGAAGAACACGGGCATGCACACCCCGAAGAAAACGAGGAACACGAACATGACGAGGAATCCGAAAGAACTGGTAGCGGTTCCGTAACCCAATGGTCTGACGAAACCGAACTCTTTATGGAATTTCCCGAACTCATTGTCGGAAAGCAAGCCACTTTTGCAGTGCATCTGACCCGGCTTTCTGACTTTAGCCCCATTGCTGATTCTGAAGTGTACTTCACATTTCGTTCGGATGATGGCACGGAAATAACGAGGAGAGAAACCGAGGTGCAGACGGCCGGTATTTACGGTCCGGACGTTGCTTTCCAGCAGGCCGGTCGCTATGACCTAACCATCGAGATTTACGGCATGGTCAACGATACGCTACAGGTGAACGATATTCCGGTGTATGAATCCGCTGATGAGGTCCCAGCGACCCACGAAGATGAAGATCCCAATCAAATCAGCTTTTTAAAAGAACAGCAGTGGGATATACCCTTTGGTACCCGGGAAGTGCAGGAGCGAACCCTCACGCAAACGGTAGATGCTCACGGGGAGACGATGGCGGCCCAAAACAGTCAGGCGGTTGTTTCCGCCCCCTTTTCAGGCATCATCCTGCCCAGCCAAAATGCCAGCTTGCCCGTGGAAGGACAGCAGTTGCAAAAAGGAGCTTCGCTGGCGGTGTTGAACCCGGCGGTGCAATCAGGCGGAGGCGACAACTACGTCCAGCAGTTTGTCAGTGCGCAGTCGCAGCTGGAACTGACTCAATCCAATTTTGAGCGCTCGAAACGCCTTTATGAAAAAGAAGCTATTCCTGAACGGGAGCTCCAGCAGGCCCGCCTTGAATACCGTCAGGCATTGACGCGCTACCAGACCATAAACGAGGTGATCCAGATTGATACCACAGCTATCGACGGATCCGGCAGTTCGGCAGATTCCTATCGTTTAGAATTGAAGGCCCCGGTAGCCGGTTCCATTATAGAATCCCATGTAGCTCCGGGCATGCAGGTGGAAGCGGGGCAACCTCTCTATCGAATTGCGGATGCTTCCAGGGTATGGCTCAAGGCCCACGTTCCGGCATCTCGGCAAAATCAGATTGCAAATGCACAGGATGCGTCATTTCGGGTACAGGGGGATGATCAATTATATACCATAAGTGAATTGGGAGGAAGCCTGATCAGCCGATCTAACAGCGTTGATCCCCAAAGCCGGACCCTCTCGCTGATTTATGAGTTCGACAATACCGAGAAAGGCCTGCCGCTGGGTATGTTTTCTACCGTGTATATCAATACCGACACCAAAGAGCAGGTGCTGGCAATTCCGGAATCCGCCCTGATGGAAGAAGAAGGTTCCTACAATGTGTATGTGCATGTTTCGGGGGAATCGTTTGAAAAGCGCCGGGTTACCACCGGCATTAAAGAGGGCGGCTGGGTTGAAATCAGTTCCGGCCTGCAGGAAGGAGAACACGTGGTTACCGAAAACGCCTACCAGGTGGAATTGGCATCGCGCTCCTCCGAAACGCCTGAACATGGACACTCTCACTAACTACTTAAGATTTTACTGTTATGTTAGATGCTATTATTCGGGGATCGCTCAAGCAGCGCCTCCTTGTCGTTATAACTTCGATTGTGTTGCTTTTTGCCGGGGCTTATATAGTGTACGAAATGCCGGTGGATGTCTTTCCGGATCTTACGGCTCCAACCGTTACTGTGATGACAGAATCGCACGGGATGGCACCCGAAGAAGTTGAAAGGCTGGTAACCCTACCCGTTGAAACCGCCGTGAATGGGGCAACCAATGTCCGCCGGGTACGTTCTTCCACTTCTAAAGGAATTTCGATTGTGTGGGTGGAATTTGATTGGGGCACCGATATATTCAGGGCCCGCCAGATTGTAAGCGAGAAGCTGCAACAGGCTTCCGGACAGTTTCCGGAAGGGGTTTCTCAACCGGTAATGGGGCCGATCACCTCCATTATGGGAGAGATTATGCTGGTTAGCATCGACAGTGACCGGCACTCGGAACTGGAGGTTCGGACGACTGCCGATTGGGATATCAGCAGGCGCTTGCAGGCGATACCCGGCGTGGCCCAGGTGATCCCTATCGGGGGCGGTCAAAAGCAGTACCAGATCGAGGTTAATCCTGACAAGCTACAGGCTTACGATGTGACTCTTGACCAAGTGTTGAGGGCCGCTGAACAGGCCAATCAGAATTTCTCGGGGGGATTTTTCGAGCAGCATAGCCAGCAGTACACTATCCGGGGAATGGGCCGTGCCTATTCGGTGGAGGATATCGGGCAGTCGGTTATCACTGAGCGGGAGAATCGGCCGGTTACGATCGGAGATGTCGCCGAGGTAAAGATCGCGGCCAAACAAAAAATTGGCGATGCGTCCGTCAATGCCGATCCGGCCACCATCATTTCTATCCAAAAGCAGCCGGGCGCCAATACCCTGGAGCTCACCGAACGTATTGACCAGACGCTCGGGCAAATTGAGCAAAGCTTACCGGACGGATATACCATCAATACGCACCTGTTTCGACAGGCGGACTTTATCAGTCTGGCGGTAGGAAATGTGGCCGAAGCCTTGCGGGACGGAGCCATTTTAGTGGTTATTATTTTGATGCTCTTCCTGGCTAACTGGCGCACTACGGTGATCTCGCTTACAGCGATCCCGATGTCACTGATCTTTGCCATATTTGTACTGGAGTTCTTTGATATCACCATCAATACCATGACGCTCGGGGGGATGGCGATTGCCATCGGTGCGATCGTAGATGATGCTATTATTGACGTGGAGAATGTGTTTCGAAGGCTCCGGGAGAACGCGAAACGGCCCGCGGATGCCCAGCGTCCCTATATGGACGTGATTTTTGAAGCTTCGAAAGAGATTCGGACGTCGATCATCAATGCGACGCTGATTATTATGATTGTCTTTCTTCCGCTGTTTTTCCTGAGCGGTATTGAAGGTCGTCTGTTGCAGCCATTGGGACTGGCGTATATCGTTTCCATTGGGGCCTCCCTGCTGGTAGCGCTGACGCTCACCCCGGCGATGTGTTCCTACCTGCTGCCCCGTCAGGCTACGCAGGGCAAACTGGAAGAAAGCTGGTTTACGAAACGATTAAAAGAGGGCTACGACCGGATACTTGAAACCGTATTGACATATCGCAAGACGGTAATTGCATCCGCCCTGGTGCTCTTTTTAGGAACGCTTGTAATCCTGCCGTTCCTGGGTCGTTCGTTTTTGCCCGAATTTAATGAGGGAACGCTGACGATCAGTGCGGTCACTGTGCCGGGCACCTCGCTGAGCGAATCGAATGACATGGGCAGGCGCATTGAGGAAATACTCCTCGACCATCCGGCGATAGAGTCCACATCTCGCAGAACCGGCCGGGCCGAACTGGACGAGCATGCGCAGGGGGTTAACTCCTCAGAAATTGATGCAAAGTTTACGCTTCCAGAGGATTTGTCCAAGGAAGAGATGCTTGCACAATTGCGGGAAGACTTTAGCGTGGTGTCGGGCACGAATATCACGATTGGTCAGCCTATCGGTCACCGCATCGATCACATGCTATCGGGGACCCGAGCCAATATTGCGGTAAAAATATTCGGAGAAGACTTGTACCGGCTGCGAAGCAAAGCGGAAGAGGTTCGCGGGCAGATGGAAGGGGTTGAAGGCGTAGTGGACTTATCCATCGAACAGCAGCAAAATGTACCACAGCTGCAAATTCGTCCCAATCGCAGGGCCATGGCGCGGTACGGTATTTCCGTTGGAGAGTTGTCCGGTATGGTCGATGTAGCGTTTGCCGGAGAAGTTGTTTCTGAAGTACTGGAAGGCGAAAAAGCCTTCGATTTGACGGTACGCTACGATGAGGAGCACCGGGGCAGTATCGAGGCGGTAAAAAATGCCAAATATACTCTGGAGAATGGGAATGTGGTTCCGTTGGCGGAACTGGCCAGTATCGAGTCGCGGAGCGGACCCAATAGCATCAGCCGCGAAAATGTGCAGCGGAATATCGTGGTTTCGGCCAATGTCGCCGAACGTGACCTGCGCAGCACCGTGGAGGAAATACAGGAAAACGTATCCAGTAATGTAAGCTTTCCGCAGGGATACTTTGTGGAGTACGGTGGACAGTTCGAAAGTGAGGAAAGGGCGTCTCAGATTATTTCACTGCTCAGCATTGTGGCTATCTTGGGGATTTACCTGTTGCTATACCTCGAATTCGGCTCCCTGAAAACGGCCTTGCTGGTCATGGTCAACCTACCGCTTGCCCTGATTGGAGGTATTCTTACCGTTTATTTTACCAGTGGTGTAATAACGATCGCTTCGTTGGTTGGTTTTATTACGCTATTTGGTATTGCCACTCGGAACGGAGTTCTGATGGTTTCGCATTACCAGCATCTGCTGGCAGAAGGGAAAGAGTTCATGGCGGCCGTCAAACAGGGAGCGATGGAGCGGATTAATCCTATTTTAATGACCGCTCTTACGGCTGGCTTGGCACTCGTTCCTCTTGCATTAGCGGCCGGTGAGCCGGGCAATGAAATTCAGTCGCCGTTGGCACAGGTTGTGATCGGAGGGCTCGTGAGCTCTACGCTGTTGACCCTGGTGGTCATACCGGCGCTGTTTGCACAGTTTGAAAAATGACATAGCAAGCCCAATTCAACTGGATAAAGGCATTTGTTGGCCACTCACAAAAATTAAATAAGCCATAAATTATTGGCAGTCAGTAGCTTATGGTTTATATTTATATGCCCGGAAGGATTCGAACTCTCAGCCTTCTGATCCGAAGGCAATCGGAGTTTCTTGTGCTGAAATGGGCCGCGACCTTGAAATTTTATTTGGTATTTTTGTAGTACGGAAGGGGAATTTTGGGAAAGGCTTTCCCAAAATTAATGGATAAATACTATTGATGTGTTAATTAGGCCAGCACAGGAAATAGCGGATATTTCTTAGTTGAGTTTTTTGAATTTGAACGTATTTGTCTCAAACTTAATTAAGTTACCTCATTGTGCATAAACTTCAGAAATTATAAAAAGTATGCCGCGGAAAAAAGAATATGATCCCAACGAAGCCCTTCAAAAAGCGATGTATGTGTTTTGGCAAAATGGATATCGTTCAACTTCAATTCGCATGTTAGAAAAAGAGCTTGGAATTAATCAATTCTCGATTTATTCCAGCTTCGAAAGCAAGCATAATCTTTTTGTAGAAGTACTGAAGCAATATCGAGAACACATGCGTGAAGGCATTGTTCAAATCCTCATAAATTCGAAAGGGAATCTTGAGGATATTGAACATTTTTATAAAGCCTTTGTTGAGGCTGTCCAAGATGGAGAGACGCCCAATGGGTGTCTTGTTGCAAATACTGCTGCTGAAATTGGCTCATCGGATACCCAAATTCATGAAGCTCTTAAAGCATATCTCGCGATGATGGAAGAGGCTTTTTACGATCTTTTGAAGAAAAGTCAGTCTAAGGGGCAGCTGGCCGAGAATATAAATCTACGTGAAAAGGCGAAATATCTCGTAACCTGTACTGAGGGGTTATCCCTTTCTTCTAAGGTCATGGATAAGTCTGATCTCCATTCATTTATATCATCAGTGATGGATTCGCTGCAAAGCTAATTTTTTCACTTTTAACTAAGTGAACGCTTAGGAATGGGCTACTGTTGTTTTGATCTTATTTCTAAGCAATCGCTTAGTTAATTCGAAAAAGAATAAATTGATTAATACCATGAGTAATACAGAGTCAATATCACTTAAACCACCTACATTAGACAATGCGCCCGATAATTCGAAAGAAATATTAAAAGAAGCGAAAGGGAATCTTGGATTTATCCCGAACATGTACAAATACATGGCTCAAAACCCATCGCTGTTGGATTCATACTATCATGCTTATAACTCTTTTCGAGAACAGGCAGGTTTTTCTCCACAAGAACAAGAGGTGATTTTATTATCTATAAGTTATGAAAATGGGTGTCACTACTGCATGGCGGCACATAGCTTTTTAGCAGAGAATGCTTCCAATGTGCCAGAAGAAGTAACTAGTGCAATACGTGATGGAGAACTTGTTCCAGACACCAAGTTGGCAGCCTTGAGTAAATTTGTTCGCTTTATGGTAGAGAACCGTGGGGAGGTTTCAGATGAAGAGCTTGCAAACTTTTTAGATGCTGGCTACGAAGAAAAACATATTCTTGGCGTAATCACCGCTATCGGTGTAAAAACGTTGTCGAATTATATGAATCACGTTACCCAAACGCCCGTCGATGATGTGTTTTCGAATCACACATGGAGCAAATAATCTGAAATTTTTAGTTAAAGCCCCGGCTAATATCCGGGGCTTTTAAAAAAGATCGTAAGAAAAATTGGAAATAGCGCATCATAAATATCACAACAGTGAAGGCATAATGTGATGCCATTTAAAAGCGAGCAAAGCAACACCGTTCTATGCAGTTGATTTGTAGAATTTTATGAGCTCCTTGCAACAAAACCGATCTCATTTATTATTCAAAATAAATCCTAATGACAACAGCTGGCTACCGTCAGCAAAATAACAGCCAAATGGTTAAATCAATGAATAAGCTCACAATCCTAACAGTACTTTTAGCGGGTATATTACTTATAACAGCCGCATGTTCGTCAGAGAAATCAGAAACGGATAATGAGACACAACCAGCAGATGCTGACACGACTTTGCGAGAAGCTCCCAATTTTCAGGTTACCACTATCAAAGGTGACAGTGTTAGTTTGGAAAAGTCCATGGATGAAAACAAGCCGCTGGTTGTCTATTTCACGGCATCGTGGTGCCCGATCTGTGCCAAAAACTGGCCGGTGCTTTCTAAATTATATCCTGAATACAAAGATCGCCTCAATTTGGTTGCCATCGGTATCGACCCGACAGATGATGAGGAAGTAATGCGAGAATTATCGGAAGAAGAGGGATTTACTTTTCCCGTTACCAAAGGACTTCCGGATATTATGAGAGATTTTGGCGTTGAGTCGCAAGCAACTACGGTGGGCGTCAATACAGATGGGACCATTGCGTTCCAAAAAAATAAAACGGCCCTCAGCGAAGAAGAATACCGTGAACTTTTTGATGAACTGCTGAACTAAGTAATATGGAATTTATCTATTTCTCTTTTGTGCAGGGGGTGCTGGCTTTTTTGGCTCCCTGTGCCGTGGCTATTTTGCCGGGATATATTGTTGCCTTTGTTTCCCGAAATTCACAACAGAATCCCAGCCGGTACAAGCGTTTATATCGAGGTTTAAAACTTGCAATGCTAAGCATTCTGGGTATTTTGGCCGTCTATGCTATTGCCGGGGTCCTTATTACTGTGGCTGCCCAAGTGCTTAAAGATTACATGATGTGGATCACCATCGGCATGGGAGTGGTGTTAATCGGGCTGGGAATTTTGATGGTGATGGGAAAAGACATTTCGTTTTCCATCAATATGAATAATCCTACCGACCGAACCGAAGCCGTTGAAGCTTTCGTATTTGGAACTGCCTATGCTATTGGCGCGCTGGGATGCCTATTTCCATTATTTTTGGTGGTGGCAACGCAGGCCATAACGGCCCCAACAATCTGGATGGGGGCCTCTTATTTCGGAGCATACTTTGTGGGAATAAGCGGAATGATGATTGCCACAATTTTACTCTCCAGCTTTGCTAAAGATCTACTTATGAAATACCTGAGAAAAATCCTTCCCCACATGGAACGGATCACCGGAGGGCTGCTTATCCTGGCCGGCTTATATGTTATCTATTATCAGACTGCATTACTATAAAAAATGCATAGTAAGATTATGCTTCGTTAATTCATCAATAGAAAGAGCTATCAATAACTAAACAAAGGGGATTACATATGGATCAATTAAATAAACTATCGGGAATTGCACACTGGTTACCGCGCTTATCGTTAGCCGCCATCTTTCTTTATCACGGATTTCCAAAAGTAGCCATGACCGGAGATGTAGCGGCTATGATGGGGATGCCATTTGTCATGGTCTTAATGATAGGCATTGCAGAAGTGGGAGGAGCTTTACTTATGCTCTGGGGCGGATTTGGTCCCGATTGGGCTACTCGTCTTTCAGGGATTCTTTTTACTGGAATTATGATTGGTGCTATCGTGATGGTTCACGCGCAGTATGGCTGGAACTCTATCAATATGGGCGATAACGGTGGACGAGGTATGGAGTTTCAAGTACTCATTATAGCTGTTTCCCTGCTCTATGCTTTCAAGGGTAATGCAGTAAATAAAAAAGTAGAAACTGTACCAACAAGCTGACACTTTTAAACATTTTACTGGTTCCCACTTGCAAAGAGGATGGCTGAAAAGGTCATCCTCTTTTTTATAGGGGCACTTATTTAATGGAGTATGATACTAATAAATCAATCTCCTATCTAAATCCGTAAGCATTTATCAGGCTGACTCATCAGAAAATTACGAGCATAATCCTAACTATTTAGACATGGCCACCTATGGAAGAAGTAAAAGCAAGTGGAACGATAAATGATTCTGCAGATGAAGTATGGAGTTTGGTAAGCGACTTTAATGGACTGGATAAATTCGTAGAAGCGGTAGCGGATTGTACTACCGAGGGTACCGGCATCGGTGCCGTCCGAACGTTAACCCTTGCGGATGGCAGTAAAGTGAAGGAAAAATTAGAGAGCTTGGATCCCGATCAGCGTCTGTTGACCTATTCAATCGTTGAATCCCAAATGCCGATTCAAAATTATACGGGCACCATGCACGTTGATGAGTTGGAGGATGGGAGATCAAAATTTAGCTGGTCATCAACGTTTGATGCAGCAGAAGGTGCGGAAGATGATATGAAAGAAGCTCTGGAAGGGTTGTACAACTTGGGCGTTGAAGGGTTGCAGCAACGATTTTGCAATTAATAGTAGTTCGTTTCTATTTAAAAAATTATTAAAGGTTACAGGTTCGAAATATTCAGCCTGTAACCTTTTTTTATACTAATATGGAGCAGCTCAACTGTTTTTAATTAAAACGGTTTCTTCCGGGGTTCCTGACTCAATAGGATTTTCCGGATCACTGCACCATTCAAACCATCCCCCATCATACACAGAAACCTTTGGCCATCCCAGCAGCCAGGCATTCATAAAAGCCTCACTACCCCGCCAACCCGTACCGCAATAAAACGCCACATGTTTTTCGGGTGTGATACCCCCTTCTTTCCACGCCGAGGCAATTTCCTGGTATTCCCGCATGGTGTGATCAAAATTGCGATAGTTTTCCATGTGATAGGCGTCACTCCCACAATTGCCGAAAATTGCGCCGGGAATACGTCCTTTTTTCTCGATATAGTGGTAACCGCTGCGATTGCCGATGAACTCCTCCCAGCTCCTGATGCTTACCAGTTCGCCCTTATCGGATGCCAACAATTGCTTCGCTTCCGGCGTATCGATCATGTATTCAGGATGGGCGGGAATCTTTGTTCCAAAATCCTCAATGGGTGTGGGTGCAAATTCTTCGGTTGTTAATTCATAGCCTTCGGTTTCCCAGCTGGTGATGCCACCGTTGAGTATTCGAATGTCTTCCACCCCGGTATAAAGCATAATCGCGGCACAGCGAAGCGCTCCAAGGTGACCCGCACTTTTGCCCGGAAACTTCTCCTCATCATAAACAGGAGAAGAAAAACGTCCATAGATAACGACTGTAGTATCATGACGAATGCCCAGCTTTTGAAGTGTTTCTCGAAGCTCTTCAGGGGAACGGCGATTCCACGTTTCCGTTGACTCCAAACTGTTGGTATCTACAGGAATAGCTCCCGGGATATGTCCTTTGTGATAATCTTCTATATGATCGTAATGCGAGTGACAAATGACATAGTCATCATTATTAAAATGGGCCGGTTGTTCTCCATCTATGAGCTTTTTTACCCACTCTGGATACACCAAATGCTTATATCGTGGCAATTGATCCAAAGGAAGATCGGGATCGTTGGACCATTCGTTGGTAAAGTTGTTATAGACTTCAACATCTGAATACCCAAGGTCAGCCAATTTTGTGGCCATCTCAGTACTTTGTTCGTCGTCATACCCGTACACAATCACAGACTGTTCTTCGCTGATGTTTTTCTCTTCCAGCACTTCCACCCAATCCATATACTGGGTCCACTGTAGGGGGATACTTTTTGCTCCAGGGATATGTCCGCCTCGTTGCTCGTCTTGGAGCGCCCAACCGTTGTAAGCGGCAATGGGCCGAACATCAATTAGTATAGCATTGGTTTCTTCAAGCTTCGAAATAAGTTCTTGGGTGGATAGGGTATTCATGTTCGTTTTATTTTGAAATCGTATAGGAATTAGCGAATAGAAGTGTTGGTAATTTGGGAAAAGTTATGCTCTCTGCAAATATTGAAACGAAAAATAGTTATTGGAGTCTGTCCATACTTCTTCAACGGTAAACCAGGGATATACCAATTCCTCAAACTCATCAAGAGAATATTTGTAAGAATTTTCAGTATGGATGGATTCCCCTTCTTGGAAAGAAAACTTTTCGCCTGCAACCTTTATGCTATGATCTTCTTTAGCGATGAGATGCATTTCTATACGCCCTTCATCTGCATTTAAAAATGTATGGTGCTTGAAATTATCAGGATTAAAATTACTATCTAATTTACGATTAATATGACGTAATATATTCTTATTGAACCTAGCGGTAACGCCCTTTCTATCATTATAAGCAGCTTCAAGCACGTCCGTATCTTTTTTCAGATCAACCCCAATTAACATAGCATCTTCAGGTTCCATCAAATCGGAAATAGTATTCAGAAACTGTTTTGCTTCTGTGGGGCGAAAATTCCCAATCGTAGAACCGGGATAAAACACAACCAATTGACTGTAACGCTGATTGATCTCCGGCAGATCAAAAGGTTGTGTGTAATCAGTACTTATCGGGTTGACAGTCAGGTCGGGATAATCGTCAGTCAAGCTTTGAACCACTAATTCCAAAAATTGATCTGATATTTCTACGGGGATATAAGCCGTAATGCAGGATAGGTGATCGAGAAGTAACCGGGTTTTCTTGCTGCTTCCGCTGCCGAGTTCCATCAAAACAACATCACTGCCAATGGTACGGATGATATCAGGCATATTATTCTGCATAATATCAAGTTCAGTCCGAGTGAGGTAATACTCATCCTGTTCAGTAATTTCTTCAAAAAGTTCGGATCCCCGCTCATCATAGAAGTACTTGCTGGGCAGTTGTTTTTGCTCCCTCTTTAATCCATCTAAAACCTCTTCTAACATTTTCGGAGAGCTCACTGTAATTTGGTCATCCATAGAAAACCTACTTTCTGATAATTATTAAATAAATGGGTGAAGTTATCGGTGTTCGGGATTGGGATGGTCAAACCGACAGCCGGCCTCCCATTCTGATCGCTGGTTTCCGTGGGCCGGTACGCCGCCCGCCTGATCGAGCATGTGCGCCATATGCATCAGGTTCCAGGTCATAAAAGTAGTGTTGTGCTGCGTAAATTCGTTGTCAAAGCCAACCGGACCCTCTTCGCCTTCGTCGCCATAACTGGGGCCCGGACCGGCTTCGCCAATCCAACCGGCATCAGCTTGCGGAGGAATCACATAGCCAAGGTGCTGAAGTCCGTAGAGGATGCTCATAGAACAATGTTTGATTCCGTCTTCGTTTCCAGTAATCAAACATCCGCCCACGCGTCCGTAATACGCGTATTGTCCTTTGTCATTTAAATTGCCGGAAAAACCATACAACCGCTCAATTACTTTGGTAGCTACCGATGACTTTTCGCCTAACCAAATGGGTGAGCCAATAATCAAAATATTGGCATCCATCACCTTTTGCTGAATCTCGGGCCAATCGTCTTGCTCAAAGCCGTGTTCGGTCATATCCGGATATATCCCCGGGGCGATATTGTAGTCCACGGGACGGATGACTTCTGTGGATACATTATTCTTTTCAAGAATGGATTGGGAGACTTCTATAAGCGTTTCAGTATGCGATTTTTGGGGATTGGGTTTGAGCGTGCAATTCAAAAACAGTGCGCTCAAATTTGAAAAATCCGTTTCGTTCTCGTCGCAATGTTGGTTTTGTTTTTCTGATAAGGCCATATTGGTCTTAGTAATTTTAATAATAGAATTAGTTCATTCCTGCTGCCGCTTGAGCAAATTTTTTGAGGGCTCCCGATATCTTTTGAAGCTCTTGGTCACACCCTTCAATATTATGTCGTTTTTTAAGATAGTCCGGTGAATTATATCCCACATTCACTTGGCCATCCTCATCTTCCCAGATCAACATCTTTTGCGGCAGGTCGATGGCCGTGGTTGGAGCACATTGCATCAGCGGGGTGCCCAGCTTGGGATTGCCAAAAATGAGAACGGTTGTGGGCGGCAGATCCATATTAACAGAGGTCGCCCCTTCCTGATGGTTTACCTTCTCAAAAATATTAAGTCCGTTATCCTTTAAAACCTTTTCAAACCGATCGGTGGTTTCTTCTACAGACTGCTCGCTTTGAATGATTTCTATTCCATCCTGAGCAATAGTCTGAGTTGTTGTGATTCCTAAAAAAACAAATACCAAAAGAGCGATTACTTTCTTCATGATTGAATAGGTTAATGGTGAATTAATATTTATATCCTTGCACTTCTTCCTCGTCAGCTTCTACGCCCAATCCCTGAACAACTCTGTTAACAAAATTAAAGTAGCTGATCACCAGAACGGCATCTAAAATAGCTCGATCAGAGAGTCCGGTATTTTTAAGCGGAGTGATGTACTTGTCTTCATTAATACTATGGGGATTCAGCGTTAGTTCCCGCGCCAGCTGACAAAGTCGTTTATCTATATTATTGAGATCCAGTTTATTATAGTTTGAACGCAGCTGCTCAATGCGTTCTTGGTCTTTCCAGTAGTGGTTAAGCGCTTCTCCGTGGTGCAGCTGACAGTATTCACAATCGTTAGTTGCAGATACCACAACGGCCATCATTTCACGCTGAGATCTGCTAAGCGGCGACCGGCTAAACATGATGGACATGTACAAGTCCATGTGCGTGGTTATCGTCTCGGGATTCAAGCTCTGTATTTTGTGAATCTGAGCCAGTTTGCCCCGTTTCTGCTCAAGCTCTTGGTAAATGTCCTTAAGTTTGCCATCCGCTTCTTCCGGATCTATTATATCAATAAATGCCATCGTAAATTATTTATAATTTAATGCAATCGATTATCCACCTATGCATAGAGATGAACTACAAATAGCTATTCTTACCAAAATTATAAATAAAAACAATAACCGGATACCTAACCGATTTTATAGAGAAAGGATAAAGATTTTGAGCAGTGGGTCACAGAATAGGGGGTGTCGTTATCAAAGCATCTCTTGATACTTAAAAAGCGAAATATTCAAGCCATTATAGGACCTTAAATATTGCGCAATCCTTCAAGCAAAGCCTCATATTCTTCACGGCAGCTTCCACACTTATTAAGGTGATCCTGAACCAATGGTTTGGCTTCAGCAGCTGATTTGCCCGCTAATTCCAATTCCGCAAACTCGTGGAGTTCGTCAAAGCACTCATCGCATCCGATCTCATGATCAGAAGCCATCTGTGCCGATTTAATTAGCTTTTTTAGTATGTCAGGCGTTAATTCCATGTTAACTATTATGATATCTTTTGTTACTCATAATCACTGATGTTTTAAGGTGAAAACATCTTACAGTTTATCGAGCATTTTTTCGGGATCGATCCCTTCAAGTTCCAGTTTTGTTTTGATTTTCAGCCGTGCATCGTACACAAGTTTGTACAATGCATTGCGGTTGGTATCCATTAGTTTAACAACAGCAGGCATAGGCAATCCTTGAATCATTAGTGCATTTATGGCCTGCTTTTGTTTGTCGGTAAGTTCTTCGTTAATGATCTGCATGACTTTATCAATCAGCTGTGACTCGTGCAAAGAACGATCGGGACTTGTTTCGTCACTTGCAACGGAGAGTGAAAAGACTTCGCGGCTGTTGTCATCGGGTTTCAAATCTTCAATAGAGATATCGTCGTAGCGTTTTAGCCGGAGTTCCGTAAGTCCTTCGCGCACCGCAATTTTCATCGCCCAGGTAAGCAGTTTACTCTCCCCCCGGAAGGAATCGATATTGTCTAATACTTTAAGCAGGGCATCTTGGGCTACATCCTCAACAAACTGATCCAGCTCCCGATCAACATATTTATGCAAGGCCGGCTTAAGCCCTTGAATAAGCTTTTTCCTCAATACTTCAACCGCGTGTTCATCTACCGGCGGAGATAAGGCCTCGACCCATTCTTCATTGGTGTCGTAAGATTTGCTCTTATTACGACGTCTCTTAAACCAGTTGATCATGTTATGCAAGTTTTATTGTTCTATCGCAACCGTAAATAATAATTGTCATGTCTCTATTCAAGCTTTGCGGGTTAAGTTATGTAATAATCTTATTGTTGGGAATTAGTTTATCAAGTTATGGGCAATCCCAGGATTTACCGGGTTGGAAAACGAATACAGACAAAACTACCATAGAACTTGATGAGCTTAAGCAAGGCGGCCCGCCCAAAGATGGCATTCCATCGATTGATGATCCCAAATTTTTATCAACTGATAGAGCCCAGTCGTGGATTACTGATAAGGAACCGGTTATAGCCGTTGAATACGAGGGCACCGTGCGGGCTTACCCGCTGCAGGTTATGATCTGGCACGAAATTGTCAATGATCGTATTAACGGAGATCCACTGTTAGTCACCTTTTGTCCACTATGCTATTCAGCCCTGGTATTTGAGCGCACCGTTGACGGTGAAGTTTTGGAATTCGGGGTATCCGGATTTTTACGACACTCCGACCTGGTGATGTTCGACCGCAAAACCGAAACGCTGTGGCAGCAGTTTATCGGCGAAGCTATTGTCGGTGATTATGTAGGGACGACCCTTAAACAGGTTCCCAGCCAGATTATCTCGTTCGGCCAATTTAAAGAGAACTATCCCGATGGGGTTGTACTTTCAAAGGATACGGGTCATCAGCGTGATTATGGCAAAAATCCTTATACGGGATACGATGACATCAACAATACGCCACTTTTTGGGGCAGGCAACGATGATGGGCGACTGCCGCCCATGGAAAAAGTAATCGGGGTACAACTGACCGAACAGCAAAAAGCGTATCCCTATTCTGCTACACGTGAAGAGCAGGTAATCAATGACACTATTGGAAAAGTCCCGCTACTTATTGTTCACACCGAAGGCGCAACTTCGGCGATGGATGCAGCAAAGATCGCTGAATCGAAAGAGTCAGGTTCAACAGGTGTTTTTAAGCGAATGCTGTATGACAAGGAGCTCACTTTTACGGTGGAGAACGGCAAAATAGTAGATGAGCAAACCGGATCGGTGTGGACCGTCACGGGTAAAGCGGTAGAAGGGGAACACAAAGGAAAACAGCTCGAACCTGTTACTTATGGCGATTATTTTGCTTTTGCATGGCTCGTCTTTTGGCCGGAAACGGAAATTTATAACGATAATTAATAGAATTCTTTTTATGGAAAGTAGTAAAATAAAATTTACTGGAAGTCAAGGTGCAAAGCTGTCAGCGCGAATAGATGAGCCGGACGAGGGCATCAGCAAGGGAGCTGTTTTATTTGCTCACTGCTTTACGTGCAGCAAAAATCTTCGGGCTGTCGGACACATCAGCCACTCATTAACAAGCCAAGGCATGGGGGTTTTTAGATTTGATTTTACCGGCCTTGGAGAAAGTGAAGGGGATTTTTCGGACACGAATTTCTCATCCAATATTGAAGATCTAAAAGCAGCGGCAGAGTACATGGAACAGGAGTGGGCTGCGCCGCGCATGTTAATCGGGCATTCGTTGGGCGGAGCAGCCGTCCTTCAGGCAGCCCATCATATTTCATCAGCCGAAGCCGTAGCAACTATTGGTGCTCCATGTAATCCTGAGCACGTTACGCATCACTTAATGGATAAAAAGGATGAGATTATGCAGACGGGGAAAGCCCGCGTGAAGCTGGCCGGACGCATCTTTACTATCAAAAAACAGTTTTTGGATGATCTCAAAGAGCAGGCAATGAACGATGTAATTGAGAACCTCGACAAGCCACTGCTCATTTTTCATTCCCCCATTGATCAAACGGTGGGCATCGATAATGCTGCCCATATCTATGAGTTGGCCAGACATCCCAAAAGCTTTATTTCGCTGGATGATGCCGATCACCTACTCACAAATGAAGAAGATGCTCGATATGTAGGTTCGGTTACCGCTGCATGGGTGGATCGTTATTTGAAGTAACTGATAACACAGATAAGAGATTACTATGATTCCTGTACTTAGTGGTTTGGGATATCGATTAGCACAGTTTCTCACCCAGACGGATGAAGAACGGGAGTCGGTTGCCACGTGTTCAAGAGAAGCGTTGGAAAAGGCCTTGCAGCCCGGGGATGTACTCTTAATTGATGGCAGCAGTCGAATTAGCATGGCGATTAAATATATCACCCAATCTACGTGGTCGCATGCAGCGATTTTTATCGGGAAAGATAATTTGTTGGACGTAGAAACGAGCAACCAGCATGTTCTTATAGAGGCAGATGTCAAAGAAGGAGTTCGAAAAGTTCCGCTTAGTAATTATTGTCAAAATCACACGCGCATCTGTCGTCCGGTAGGCCTCTCAGCTGATGAAGTGCAACAGGTTATCGGTTTTATGAAGGATCGTATTGGATATAAATATGATCTGAAGAATATTTTTGACCTGGCTCGATATTTCATTCAAACGCCGCCCGTCCCACAAAAGTATCGGCGTCGGCTGCTGGCTTTGGGTAGCGGAGATCCCACAAAAGCCATTTGCTCTTCATTAATTGCCCAAGCTTTTCAATTGGTAAGGTATCCCATCCTGCCCAATATTGATATCGATGAATCCAGTAGTAAAGCTGCGATACAATCCCATAAAGAAATGTTTCACATTCGGCACGATAGCTTATTTGCACCGCGTGACTTTGACGTGTCGCCTTATTTTCAAATAGTGAAACCTTCAATTAGGGATGGATTTGATCATCACCAGCTGCAGTGGGCGGAAAGAGAAAATGAGTAATCCGATTTTACTCAGTCCATTTAAGTTCAATTTCTATACTGGTTGCCGTAACGTCCGTTTTATCTCGTTGATCGACATCAATATCAAGTATTACTTTTTCGGGAAGTTGTAAGGATAGCTCATTTGAGAAGCTAATTTCACCATTTCTCAACTCATTGGCTTTTTGCTCCAGAAAATCAGCAATTTCTTCCAGGCTTTGCTCTTCTTCAAGACGATATAAATCTTTTTTTGACATTTTTGAATGAGGTCTGATTAATATTTTAAAGTATTCTATGGCAAGATTATCCCGCTTTTATTTCTTCCTCTTCGATCTCGCGCTTTTTCTGTTTAACCGATTTCAGGGTGGAGTAAATTGCGTAGGCAACAATAGCAATAATTAACCCATATACCCAGTAAGGCACATTTTCGCCTACAAAAATCAAATATATATACGATGAAATGGCACAACAACAAGCCATTATAACGGGACTTGCAACAGAACGATTGTTGCGAATATTTTTTACCAGCCACCACATTGATATCCAGAAAAAGGGAACAGCTCCAACATATATAGAACCAAATATGATAGGATTAACCCCATAAGGCTTACCAAGTCCCATGAACCAATTATATAGTTGATCAAATTCCATTATATGATCTTTGCTGAAAGTAATTAATGTTTAGGGCGTATATAATTGGGTAGATGTATCTACTTGATTAATTCTTACTGGTTGTTGCCAAATTTGTTGCCGTTATTAGTTGTTGGAATTATATATACTCCGTGTCCTTCTGAATATTCTATCGGTCATATTCATTAAAAGGAACCTAAACAAGTGTGAGATGCAATTATCATCAAAGAAAGATTACTTCTGTAAGGGGGGGGTAAACAGGTATAATATTTTCAATCTTTATAAGTAAGTACACGTCCCCACAAACTCTTGGTGCCCCAAATGCCGCGGCGAAGCGTCTCAAGCTGTACAATTTGGCTGTGGTCTACAAACATGTTGACCTCGGGACCATAATTTTTAATGTACCAGGCAAAAACTTCCGGATCTGCCGCCTCAAACATCAGCTTTTCGAGTCCTATTTCATTAATAAATTCCGCCGGGACATCGGTTCTCCAGGGATCGGCATTCTCCGTAATACCCTCTGATTCAATCATGATCATGTATGCACCGGCTTCGATAAATCGTTTCGCCTGTTTAACTGCATAGCCCGTATCAAGGGTACCTTCAGTTTCAAGTTCTCCTTTGGCCGTATCGCCTCCAGCTCCAAATTGTATTCCAATTTCCGGTTTAGCCTTCAGCCCCGCTTTTTGGACTTTATCGATTAGTCGCAGCCAGTCATCTGTGGGAAGTGTAATAAAACCGGCCGACAATTCAATGATATCGAAGCCGTAATCCCTGCAGGTATCGATGTATTGTTCGACCGCTTCCTTGCCCTGTGTCAACACATATTCCATAAAACCGCCTGTAGAAACCAAGGCATCATGATTGTGGGCAATATCGATCAATTCTACAACGGTTTCTTTGGGCATGATTGAAAAAGAGCCCCCTGAAAACTTAAGGGAATCGACATGCTCCCCCATTGTTTCCATGATATCCTGTAAATACCGTTTGCCCATTACCGCATAGTAAGGACCGCGGATTTCAGTTATACCCGTTTTTCGCGGCTTGGGTTCGCGTTCATTTTTGTTTAAAAAGTCGAATGTTTTTTCAGCCATGGCTATTATGGATTGATTAAATACTTATTGTGGAACTTCTACTTCTTTGAGTAACCTCATCAGATCAGCTACAGAATGATGTTCAAATTCGTTAATTGAGGAACTTATTTGTTCTCGGAGCTCATTGGAGGTATATGGTTCTGCTAAATTTGAAAATTTTTCATTGACCGTTTCCCAACTCATGGGACGAGAATGAAAGCCTTCATAGTCGCTTTTCTCAATGCTGTGGATTTCCCCGCTTTTGAGTTTCACCGTTAATTTGGATGGCATTTCATCGGGAAACCGGTCGCTGAATTCCTCTTTTGGCGAAACGGCTACCTTTTTAAGAAGGGCTTGAATATCGTCAGATTCGATACGCTTTTTCCCGTATTGTTCGGGCATGACCTGTCCATCGAGCAAGGCCGCCGCAACCATATACTGCAGACTATGGTCGGCTTCCTCTTTGGTGCGTACAATTGTTTTATCGCCCTCTTCACCACCTCCAATAATGTGATAGGCTACATCAAAAATATCGATTGTAATCTCGTCAACTTCTTCAGCCGAGAATCCATGAGCATCTTTGAGTTCGATCATCCCTTCAATGGAAGATTGGGAATGGATTTCTGCGTTGTATTTTTTGATGATAGTATCAGTAACCCGCTCTAAATCCTCATTTGCCCAGTTAATTGAAAAATCACCGGCAATTGAATCCATAAACCCTTTATTCCCTTCAAACACCGCAGGGGGCCCGGTTATTCCATACTTTGCTAAAAAGGCAGCATGGGTAGCCCCAAAAGCTGTATGCGGGTAGGCCAGTCCTTTCCAGTTAGAAAGAGCTCCCGTTCTGGTTACGCGTAAAGCATTCAATGCCGTACCGGCTATGGCAATGGCATTAGCGGTTTTCTTTTCAGATAAACTCAATGCCTTGGCGACACCGGTTGCCACAGCATAGGATCCCTGTGTGGTGTGGTCAAACCCTTTGTCACGTACCGGAGCCTCATCACTCAATCGACACTGGACCTGGTAAGCTAATCCCAAGGCAGTTAGAAATTCTTTACCGTTAATATCGGCAAACTCTCCTGCCGCAAGGATGGAACCAATATTATCGCTGGGGTGACATGTTTCGCCTTTTGCCAAATAACTGTCATTAAAATCAAGATAACGGACCAGTCCACTGTTGTATAATGCAGCCCGGTCTGGCGTTGTCTTCCCACCACCGATGAGCGTACTCATTGTATTTCCTCCAAAATCACCGATCATATCTCGCAATGCTTTTACCGGGGAACCTTCCACAGCACCTATGGCCGTACCAAGAGAGTCGAGTAAGCGTATTTTAAGCTGCTTTAGCGCTTCTTCTGATATTGATTCATAAGTGGCATTGATAACAAATTTTGCCAGGTCATCTACAATCATGAATTGAGATTTTTTCGTTTGTGATGGGATATGGAAAGGATTTCAAGCAGTAAGGGATTAGCCTATTAGCCGCCGCATCTCGTGACCGTGCTCGTCTTCTTCGGCTCCCTGATCCTCCATTTTCATCTTCAAGGAAAGTAGTCCCTCTTTTTCTGCTAATTCTGCCAGTTCCCGATAGTTTTTGACATCTTTTTTCTCTTCATCTGAATCATGTTTAAGCATGTCTGTAACCTCTTTGGGGGGCGGTGTAAGGTCAGGCTCTAATTTTGGAGTTCCTCCAAGCATTGCGATCTGGTTAGCCAAGTACTGTGCATGTTCTACTTCATCCATGACCTCTTCAAGATACATTTCACGCACGCTTTCGTATTCGGCACCCTTGATGGAGGCTGCTTGTAACATATATCGCAAGAATGTCGTCACTTCTCGATTGAGTTGTTTATTTAGTCCATTCAATAATTTTTTATCAGCCATGGTCTTTTTTTAAAGTAAGATTAACTTTCATAGTATTTGTCTTTTAGCACTTTCTGACCAACGGGAATTATAGGAGAGTCATGTAGGTTATTCCTTTACATTATCAATTTATTGCAGCTCTAAGGCTTAATCGTATTTAAGTCAGTGGCTTATTCTAAAACCTATCAACATGCTATCGAATACCTCAGACGAGCTTCTTCCCAAGATCGAAAAAATTGCCAATTTAGGATTGTATGAAGTAAATATTCCTTCAGGTATTTGGAGGGGATCAGATAACTTTATAAAGATCTTTGGACTGTCGAAAAAAGAGCAATATACCCAAGAAGAATTCCAGGCTATTGTTCATCCGGAAGATTTTGAAGACGTCATGGGATACTATCAGCACTGTTTGGGACTGCAAAAAGATTTCAACTATGAGTACCGATGTGTTCGACCCGATGGTGAAGTCATCTGTGTGAGTAGTCGCAGCAAAATCACGTATAGCAACGATGGAACACCTCAAAAAGTGGTTGGTATCAAACAAGATATTTCCGAGCACAAGAAGACGGAAAGAAAGCTACAGCAGTTAAACAAACTCATCCAAAGAAAGGATGAAATCTTGGGAGAGGTTGCTCATGATCTGCGGGCTCCATTGGCTCAAATAATGATGCTTGCTATGTTTTTTGAACATAGATTGAAGGGAAAGGATCGAGAGCTTTTCCAGTTATTGAAGCAGACTTGTTTGACAACAGAAGATATAATTTCTGAACTAATTGAAATTGCTCAACTGGAAA
>JBNJFP010000017.1:55435-59730 GCA_051746985.1 Bacteroidota bacterium | reverse complement strand
ACCAACGACGGATTGCATCTGATAGGGAAAGGATACATGGCCTGGCAGCCGCTGATTGAGGAGTATGTTACGGACTAATTTACATGCTATTCACCAGCGTGGGAATTTAATCCCGCCTGTGTACTACAAGTAGATTGAGCTGGCAGGAACGTTGTGTGTTCGTTGGAATGGGCTATTATTTCATCCCCACCCCGCTTCGCAAGCTCAGCAACCCACCGTTGGAGGGAAATTAAGGAATGCTTTAAAAGATTCTGTAAAAAAGACCGGTAGGGAAATTGTTTAGTGCTAAATCCGGGTGTATAAATAGATAGAGTCCACTTCGACGTGGACTCTATCAGAAGTAAAAGATAATGCCGGTGATTAACTAACATCCCAACATGCTAAACACGCCGGCAACATTTTGAAATCAATTCTCTTGTCGGGCACCCATTGTTTCGCTTGGCATCTGTTCCTTCGAAGTGGCCAGATACGACGTAGAATTCGTGATCATCTCGTCGAAGGTGCGCATCAGTTCCATAGCTTTCTCTTCGCTGCCTTCCTGTTCAACCATTTGTTCCCACCATTTAATATCTTCGGGAGACATTTCCCATTCCATGTCCTCGATGCTGTCCATCGTCCATACCATCATCATATCCCACTCTCCAGATCGCATACGCATCACTTGTGGGGCAGGCATCTCGGATTCCATTTCCATGCCGGCTTTCATAAAGTGGTTGTCAATAATTTTCATGGCCGAATCTGCCATTCCAGCCTTAAACTTTACCATTACCAGTTGGTGCCAGTTATGTCCTTCCATCTTTTTGGCTTCCATCTGCTGTGCAAAAGTGTCGCCCACATACGACAACGAAACACACACGCTGATAAACAATGCTAATAATAATCTCATAATAACCTCTCATTTTGGTTGTACAGACTTTTTTAAATCAAGTAGTTATAGAATAGGCAGCCTGTAAAATCCAAAATAGAGGGGTAACCCTACCCCAAATATCAGGGAGACTACGTAATCATTATTTCCGAGAAACCTGTCCCCGTTTCAAAAGTGTAAGTGCCATCCGCGGCCACTCCGTCAGCCATTTGCCCATCTACGGTTACCCTTTCCGGCACAAACGGCAGTCCAACAAGATTTATTTTTACGGTTTGGTAGTCGGGCACAAACGATCCGTCGCGTTCGGCCGTTAGCTGCACGGTGTTTTTTGGGGGATTTGATTTAATGCGGAAGGTGGTATAACGGTAGTCGCCCTCGTTGTTAGTAAACCCTTCTCCCTGGTCTTCATACAGGTAGCTTTCGCTTACTTGCGTTCCGTAGTACACATTCAGTTCCAACAGTTCAGGGTCGCGTTGCCCGGTATGCTGCATCACTTCACGCAGCGGCAGTACGGTGCCGGCCTTCACAAAAAAGGGAATCTCCGAAAGAGGGGCATCCACCTGGTGCGTTTTTCCGCCTTCGAAGAGCTCATTGGTGCGATAATCGTACCAGTGGCCCGAAGGGAGATAGGTTTTTCTGCCGCGGGCACCTTTGGTGATAACGGGCGCGACTAAAATCTGATCCCCAAACAAAAAAGTATCGCGCGATGCGGTGGCGTTGTCATCTTTTGGATGGGCAAAAGCCGTGGGACGCAAGATGGGGGTGCCGTGCTGTACGTAGTGGTAAAAGGCGGTATAAAGGTAGTGCAGCAGGCGGTAGCGCAGCTCGATCACCGAGCGGTTGATGTCGGTATGTTTTGGGCCGAAGGACCATGGCTCCTGGTCGGCATCGGACTGAAGTTTCTTTCGTTCTACCTGTTCTTCCTGGACGGCTGCGGCGCCATCCACGTTGTAGCCCATGGTGTGGTTGCGAAACAGCGGGTGAAAGACGCCCAGCTGCAGCCAGCGGGTGAAGAGCTCGGGGCTGGGTTCATCGACGAAGCCGCCGATGTCGCTGCCCACGAAGGAGTAGCCGGAGATGCTGAGCCGTACGCACTGCTCGAGGGCATGACGCAGGTGCTCCCAACTGGCGATATTGTCGCCGGTCCACAGGGCTGCGTAGCGTTGTCCGC
Organism: Bacteroidota bacterium; assembly: GCA_051746985.1. Lineage (GTDB taxonomy): Bacteria > Bacteroidota > Rhodothermia > Balneolales > Balneolaceae > Fodinibius. The sequence continues at coordinate 57,694 of JBNJFP010000017.1, read as the reverse complement.
CTGAAAAGTTGGCGCGGGTCAGCAGAAAGGGGCGTTTGTCGGGATTGTGCTTTTTAATGCCGTTGTAGGAGGCGCGGGCCATCTGCATGCCGTAAACATTGTGGACTTTTTTGTGACTTGCTCTTTCGCCCTCGTAGTGATGACGAATGTCATTGGGAAAGGTTTTGGCTTTGACCTCGAAGACGGCTGGCTCGTTCATGTCGTTCCACACGCCACTGACGCCTTTTTCGGTAAGTAAATCCTCATAGAGATCGCCCCACCACCGGCGCACTTCGGGATGAGTATAGTCGGGAAATACGGTTCGGGGCGGCCAAACGGGACCGATCATCAGCTCACCATCGGGACGTTTGCAGAAATAGTCGTTTTCCAATCCCTGTCGATATACTTCGTAATCATTATCGATCTTTACGCCCGGATCGATCATCACGATGGTTTTAAAGCCCTGTTCATTAAGGTCGCTGATCAATTTATGAGGATCGGGGAAACGCGCTTTATTCCAGGTGAATACCCGGTAGTCATCCATGTAATCGATATCAAGGTAGAGCGCGTCGCAGGGAATTGCTTTCTTGCGAAAGGTGTTGGCCAGCTCGCGTACCCGCTCTTCGGGATAGTAGCTCCAGCGGCACTGGTGGTAGCCAAGTCCCCAAAGCGGCGGCAGTTCGGGGGTGCCGGTAAGCTTGGCATAACGTTCGCTGACGGTGGTGGGTTCTGGGCCGTATATAAAATAGTAATTCATGCACCCGCCGTCGGCCGAAAAGGTGGTAGCGCCGTTGCCTTTGGAATCAAAATCAAAATGGGAGCGGTGGGGGTTATCCAAAAAAATGCCGTAGGCGCTGCCGTCAGCGTTTAGTGCATGGTAAAATGGGATGCTCCGGTATAGGGGATCGCGATGCTCGTCAAGGCCATAGGCGTAGGAGTCGGTATTCCAGTTTACAAAGGCTTCTCCGCGTAGTCCGTTTTCGGTGATTTTATCGCCCAGTCCAAAATAGTGCTTACCTTCGGGTGCTTCTTTGGTGATGTTAACTTTGGTGATGCCCTTCATGATGCTGTCTTTGCGAAAGAAGGGGTTCTTATCATTACACAGCAGCGTTTCGTCGGTATCCCGGAAGCTGACTTTTAAATCCTGTTGGGATATGCGACAAAGAAGCTTATTCGTGGCAATTTCGACATGGTCATCCGTTTCGTGTATTGTAAATTCAGGCTTTTCCGGATTAAAACCCGGATCGATGGCGTAGGAAAAGTCGGAGGGGTTATCGCCTTCGAGGAGGTATTTCAGCTGGATGATTTTGGCAGTATGAACGGTAATCCGAAGTTCGATATCATTTTCGGAGCGAAGAACAATTTGTTGTCCGCTAACTTGATAGTCGGCAATAGCATTGGGTTGACGTCGGTAGGTGACATCGGTTTTGCGCTGCTCACCTTCTTCAGACTGTTTTTGTTTTGCCTCGGGGTCGTTCTTGGTCATGGTTTGTGCTGAAATTTTTATAGGACTCCCGAAAATATGAAAACGTGGCCTTAATGCAACGAGATAAATTACTGGCTTTACCTATCGGAAGGCTGAGCTTGTCCATCTGATGGATTCAGTGTTTTAAGGGTGTTATACTTCCGAAAAATTTCTTTGCTAATACTGACACATCGTTGCTCAGGAGTACAACTCCATGGTTCCGTAGTAGAGCGACGGAAACAGATATTGATTTGGCTTTGATAAGCCCTTCCTCATTCCGGAGCAGAGCGCCGGAATGAGGGTAAAATGCACAACCGTATTTTTAGATATCGCTCATAATTCTTATGCCGAATGATTTAAGATTGGGGTCTGGGGAAATCACGGGAAAAGTGAGATTAGCATAATTACTAATGTGTTAAAGCTGTTCCAGTTTTATGATTAAAGTTTTAGATGACTGTTTTTGATGAAAGGAATGAGGTTTTATATCATAATAATTCATGTATGAGAGGTCAGGAAAGGAAAAATGAGAAATTTCTGTTTGACGAGGTGCTGGTTTAATGCTCTAACAGCGTTTAAAACGAAGTCAGCACCGAGGAGTTAAATTTCTCTTGAGTTTTTACGAGCCTTTTGGGTCAAGCCAAAAGGCGATCCGATACCCTAAATATCAGATCGTGATTTAGTTGTGAAACGTAATAATTAATTTATTTTTGATATGATGTTCCTTTTACCTTGATGCAAAAGGAACCAAAAGATCAAGGCTGAGAATTTTGTAATCAGCCTCTGCTACAAAATTCTTAGGCCGGAGTTAAAACCGT
>JBNJFP010000017.1:0-55335 GCA_051746985.1 Bacteroidota bacterium | reverse complement strand
TGTTCCTTTTACCTTGATGCAAAAGGAACCAAAAGATCAAGGCTGAGAATTTTGTAATCAGCCTCTGCTACAAAATTCTTAGGCCGGAGTTAAAACCGTGAAATGGAACATCGAAAGTCTCCCTTTGCAGGAAAGATCGGTGTTACAAGACTTGAGGGATTAGAATGCTGATATCTACTCCGTTAACAAATAACCTTTCGCTAAGTCGGTATATTCCTCGATTTGCCGCTGCTTCCAGTCTTCATTCCGACCTAATTCCTTAGCCAACAATTCAGCTACCGGCTCGGCCATTTCAATGCTGGCCCGGGCATCGAGCAGCAGGGCGCGGGTCCGGCGCGAAAGCACATCCTCAACGGTGCGTGCCATTTCGTAGCGGGCTGCCCAGATGATCTCGGCGGGAGTATAGGGTAAGTTCTGATGTATGGGTTGGTCCCAGCCGGAATGCTCTTGTGCAATTTTTTTGAGGGCCGGCGCATCAGATCCATACAGTTCATAGGGATCGGCGGCGTCGGTATTTTTAAGCCAGCCGTGCAGGCGCAGGTTTTCGGTCACGGAGTCGCGCTCATCCAGTCCGGCCACAACGGCCGCTTCGTTGACGGTATCCTCGGCCATCTTTCGATAGGTGGTCCACTTGCCGCCGGTGATGGTAACCAGTCCCGATGGATCGATCAATAGGGTATGGTCGCGGGAGATGGATGCAGTATCATCATTGCCTTCGGGAGAAACCAGCGGACGAATGCCCGCAAAGACGCTGAGGACGTCTTCGGGCTCGGGATCTTTGGTCAGGTAGCGGGCGGCGTGAGTCAGTAGAAATTCTATCTCTTCTTCCTGGGCACGTGGTTCCAGCGAAGGTTCGTCGAGCGGCGTATCGGTCGTGCCTACAATGACGCGATCGTGCCAGGGTACGGCAAAAAGAACACGTCCGTCATCGGTGCGGGGAACCATGATGGCACTTTTGCCCGGCTGGAACGATTTACCCAAAACGATATGCACGCCCTGACTCGCTTTCATGAGTCGCTTGTTATCTGGATTATCCATCCGACGAATGTTATCGGTAAACATGCCCGTGGCATTGATAACCACCCGCCCCTGTATTTCCATTTCGTGGTCACCTTCCTGGTCTTCCACTGTTACGCCCGAAACGAGCCCATTGGCCTTAAGCAGGCCGGTTACCTTCATATAGTTGAGGGCCACGCCATCGTGATCAAAAATGGTCTGCATTAAGTTGATCGCCAGTCGGGCGTCATCAAACTGGGCATCATGATAAATAACACCGCCGTTTAGGTCGTCGGGTTCGAGGGTGGGAATATAGTCGAGTGTTTCTTTTTTGGATAAGTTCTTGGAGGGGCCAAGTCCCAGCTTGCCAGCCAGCTTGTCGTAAATTTTGAGTCCGATGCCGTAAAAGGGACCTTCCCACCAATCATAGTTAGGAACAATAAACGATTGATTCTTTACAAGGTGGGGCGCATTTTGGCGAAGCAGTCCGCGTTCGCGCAGGGCCTCTAAGACCAGCGCCACATTACCCTGACGCAGATAGCGCACGCCACCGTGGACGAGCTTGGTGCTCCGACTTGAAGTGCCTTTGGCAAAATCGTGTTGTTCCAGCAGCAGGGTTTTATAGCCACGGGAGGCTGCCTCGACTGCTGTTCCGAGTCCCGTTGCACCACCGCCAATGATAATGAAATCCCATATTTCGGGATCGTTCTCCAGTTGATGAATAAGGTTGTTGCGATCCATAGTGATTTGTTTTTAGCCACAGATATACACTGATTATAATAGATTTAAGGTAACTTTGTAAGATTATATCAGCATATCTGAGTAGGAGTGAGAAATGAGCTGATCATCGGAAATATCAAACAGATCAAGATATTTTTGGCACTGCTCCCCTAACGTTGCTTCCCCGATAGAGCCGTCTTCATCGATGGCTTCAATCTCCACAAAACTGCCGAGCTCTTTTACCTCGTCGATATGAAACTTAACATTGTCGATGAAGTAGATTTCGCGTTGTTTATCGACCACTACTTTAGTGCCAAGGGCATGATTTAAGAGTGCCTGCAATTTTTGAGGGTGTTCGGCTGGAACCAGGTTAATATGTGATGCTTTTGGACCGGATTGATCATCGCGCTTATAAAAAATAAGATTATTTTCGATGGTACCCTGGCGCAATTTTAGCCTACCTTCTGGCACGTCAAAATAGGTGTCAACTTGATGGTCGGTACCTTTGAAATCGGCACCGTGCTCGTCAAGTATTTTTCGGATGTGATCGGGGTGATCACAATGGGCTTTTATTTCGACGTTGAGGATACTCATGGAGATTTATTATTTAAACTAAGATTTGTAAAAGTACCCTTTGGAGAAAGGGAACTTGAAAAAATGCCTATATTCAACCAACCTGTTCAATCCTTCTGACTTCCTTCTCCAAGGAAGAACTCCTTAATATTATATTTGGCTAAATAAATTGTTATAGATAAAGTCCCTCTTGGAGAAGAGGGATTTAGGGAGATTGAATGTAACGTTTTTAAGAAGTTGTACTCCCGAAAGACTAATTAATGTCACGAAATGGGTCTCACATCATCATTTTCAACATTCGCCCACTCTAAATACTTGTTTCGTACTTCTTTAATATTCTCTTCCAGGTTTTCAAGTGTCCAGTCTGAAACGTCAATGGCTTCGTGGATATGGGCGGTAACCTTTCCGGATCTTGTAATCAAACTTCCGCCCTTGCTGAGTTCACGATTACCCTCAAAATAAATGGGCACGATGGGGTATCCCAGATCCATGGCCATACGAAAGGGGCCTTTTTTAAAAGGACCGATAATGCCGGGATGTTTGCGTGATCCCTCGGGGGCCATCATCACTGAAAGCCGGTCCCGTTTAATACGGCGGTGGGTCTTTTTCAGCGTTTCAATAGCTTTTTCTGATTTTTCACGCTTGATAAAAATTTGTCCCGTTAGTCGGCCTAAAATCAAAAAAATAGGGTTGTACTGGAATTCCCATTTGGCAACAAAACGAATTTTAGGCAATCCCAGGGCCAGCAAAGTAAGCACATCGAGGGTAGAGCTGTGGTTGATGATAAAAACAGCCGGATTGGTTATGTCATCGGAATGGAGTTTTATGTCAAAAGAAATACCGCTGATCCACATGGTTGGTCGCACCATAATGGGCGCAATACGCTCGACTACAAAATTAGATGCTTTGCCAACGGTGATAAATAACAGAAACAGAATAACGGGGGTAAAGAGCAGAAAGATCAGAAAAAAGACAATAATTCCCAGAGCGCTGCGGAAATATTCCGTACCACCAAAATCATGATCATCCATAAAAATGCCGTTCATTTCACCACTTGTTGCAAGTGACCTAATATAGCAAAATGAATATTGAATGCTATGATTTGAGTATTTGATTTGATGGATGCTTTTATACAGATTGCGGTGACTTTTCAAACGCCAACAGTTCATTGATTATGACAGATTCAAATACCTCGATACTGGGATCCTTTTCAAAGGGCAACCTCATCAATATTTTTATTGCCGTAGTAGTGATTGTGCTTGGGGTGATCTTTGCCGGAGACTTGCCCAAGTATGATGATCACTACGGGATTTGGTCGGTGTTGCCCCCGCTTATTGCCATTGTGCTGGCTTTTTGGACGCAGGAGGTAGTAAGTTCATTGTTTGTTGGTATCGTGTTAGGGGGATTTATTTCCGGCAATATCAACATTGTGGATGCCTACCTGATACCGTCGATAGGAACCGAGGATTTTGCGCTCATTCTGTTGGTTTATCTGTGGTCACTTGGAGGGCTCATCGGTATTTGGACGCGCACCGGTGGGGCTGAGCGGTTTGCCGAATGGGCTGGAAGCAAGATTGTTCGCGGTCCGCGATCAGCCAAGTTTTTCACGTGGATGATGGGATTGGTTTTTCACCAAGGGGGCACCATAAGTACCGTATTGACCGGGGCAACCGTTCGTCCTATTTCGGATGAGCAGGGCGTTTCGCACGAGGAAAGTTCGTATATGGTTGATTCGACCGCATCACCGGCCGCCACGGTAATTCCCTTTAACGTGTGGCCGCTTTATATCGCGGGATTAGTAGTTGGAACCATTCCGCTTTTTGAAACCACCCAGGATGCGGTAGCATTTTTCTTTCAAGCCATTCCCTTCAATTTCTACGGGATATTGGCACTGCTGATGACCCTGTTGTTTGCCTGGGAGCTGCTGCCCTGGATTCCAAGTAAGAAAATGAAAGAGGCCATAAAACGGTCGCGTGAAGAGGGTAAGCTGGATCGGGATGGTTCTGAGCCGATGTCCTCGAAAGAGCTAACAGAGATGGATATTCCCGAAGACTATAATTCCGGGTTGATTGATTTCTTCGGACCGATAGGCACCCTCTTGGGTGTGGCGATTATTCCATATATCACCACCTTTTATATTATGGGAAATAAAGAAGATCCACTGTTGATGATTGCCGAGGCTTTTGTGCTGGCGGTACTTGCCGGAATGTTTATTGCACTGGCAAAAGGTATGGAGCTTAAAACGGTGATGGATGGATTTGTAGATGGATGTAAGGGAGTAACAATTGGGGCTATTGTGCTGGCGCTGGCCGTTACGCTCAAAGAGGTGGCGGAATCTGTGGGCACGGCCGAGTATGTGGTAGCCTTGGTGGGGGATGCCATCAGTCCGGTATTTTTACCCGCTATTTTAATGGGATTATGTATGATTATTGCTTTTGCAGCGGGCACCTCATTTGGAACGTATGCCGTAGTTTTTCCGGTGGCTATGCCGCTGGCCTGGGCGATACTTCCCGATCCGTTTTTTATCACGCTTTGCTTTGGTGCAGTGGTAGGCGGTAGTGTGTTTGGGGATCAGTGTTCACCTATCTCCGATACTACCATACTTTCATCGCTGGCAACAGGAGCAGATTTGATGGATCACGTAAAAACTCAAATACCGTTGGCCCTTACAGCTGCGGGCGTTGGTGCTGTATTATATACGATATTGGTTGCGGTATTTGTATAATCAATTGTTATGAAAAACTCTGAGGAGTTATAAAACCCTTGAGGTTGGGATAAGCTATTCTTTTAGCTCCGAGGTGCAATGCGGACAGCGCGTAGCTTGCACGGAGATATCAGAAAAGCAGTATGGGCACTTCTTTATGGATGATACCACTGGTTCGGGCTTTTCTTCGGGGCGTTTAAGCTTGTTGATATAGCGTATCAAAATGAAGACCGCAAAGGATACGATCAAAAAGCTGATGGTCGCATTAAAAAAGACGCCGTAATTTAGCGTTACAGCACCCACTTCTTGTGCTGCGGCTACGGTTGCATAAGGTGGTGGAATGCTTCCCTCTTTGAGTACAATGAAGAACTCTGAAAAATCCATACCACCCATCAGCATCCCCAATGGGGGCATCAGCACATCTTTTACCAACGATTGCACCACACCGGTAAAAGCAGCCCCGATGATAATTCCAACTGCCATATCCACTACACTTCCCTTAATGGCAAACTCTTTAAACTCTTTAAGCATCGTTCCCTGTTATTTCGTGTTATTAAATTTTTGAATGATACTATAAATAACTGATAAGTATAAGGTTACGAAAATATTACTTTCAAAACTATAGAAAGTAGCAAGTGGGCTGTTTAGGAAGGGGAGCCGATGCGATTAAACCTGGGAAATAATTGCGGCTATTTCTTCAATATTAAGGTAACCCTCTTTTGCCGTGTTCATCTATGACGGCACCCCTGTCGAGAACGTCGTTTAAATCAATTGGACCCACTTCAAGATGGATAGTTACTTAGCTTTCAAAAATGACTTTATTGGTTGTCATAGCAAACCCCTTTTAATTCTGAATTTGGAATGAATGGTAAACATTGCATGATCCAAATAGAATCAAAAGGGGCTAACCGAGCGGAAGTACGTAGATGTTATTCTTCCTCTCCCGTAGTATTTCGTTTTGTATTTCCGTTTGATGAAGCGGCTTCTTGTGAATTGGAATCAGCCTCTTGGGAAGCAGATGTTTCTTGCTGAGGGGTATCTGTTTCGCCATTTTTACTTTTTTCTTGTCCATCCTCGGCGATATTCTCTTCGGGCGATCCATTAAGCCATTCCATAACCTCTTTGCCGGGCACTTCTTCTCGTTCAACAAGTTCGTCGGCCAGCTTGTCCAGAATATCGCGGTGTTCAGTAATGGCATTCAGGGCCCGGTCAAAGGCTTCATTGAGAATGCGTTGCACCTCCTGGTCCACTTCACGGGCTGTGCTTTCGCTGTATTCTTTGTGGCTTCCCATCTGCTCTCCCAGGAATACTTGCTCACGCTGACTACCAAAAGCAATGTTATTAAATTTGTCGCTCATACCCCAGTCGAGCACCATGCGTCGGGCCAGCTTTCGGATCTGTTTGAGATCATTTTCAGCACCACTGGTTGATGTATCAAAAATGAGATTTTCGGCTGCACGTCCACCCATCATGACAGCCATGCGGTCGAGCATGTACTTTTTCTCATATAGGTACTTTTCTTTATCCGGCATTTGCATGGTTACCCCCATGGCTTTGCCTCGCGGAATAACGGTTACTTTGTGGATAGGATCGGTATTGGGTAAGGCAGCCGCAACAATAGCATGACCGGCTTCATGGTAAGCCAATAATTTTTTCTCGTGATCGGTAAGTCTGATGCCTTCGCGCTTAAGCCCCATCATCACTTTGTCACGCGCCTGATCAATATCTTGCTGCTCAACAGCCTTTCGTTTGTAACGTGCTGCGATAAGGGCAGCTTCGTTGAGAAGGTTCTCCAAGTCGGCACCGCTAAATCCGGGGGTGGAACGGGCAATTTCTTCGAGATCTACCGTATCTGATATCTTCTTGTTTTTGGCGTGGATTTCGAGGATTTGTTCGCGGTGTTCCTGGGTTGGAAGGTGAACCGTAATTTGACGATCAAAACGTCCGGGACGCAGCAGCGCTTTGTCCAGAATATCGGGACGGTTTGTAGCCGCCATCACGATGACGCCTTCATTTTTTTCGAACCCATCGAGCTCCGAAAGTAGCTGGTTTAGGGTCTGCTCACGTTCATCATGCCCGCCACCCAAGCCAGCACCGCGCTTTCGTCCAATAGAATCAATTTCATCAATAAAGATGATTGCCGGCTCTTTTTCTTTGGCCTTATTAAACATGTCGCGCACCCGCTTGGCTCCTACGCCTACGAACATCTCCATAAAATCGGAGCCGGTAATTGTGAAGAAGGGAACACCTGCTTCTCCGGCTACCGCGCGGGCAAGTAATGTTTTACCCGTTCCCGGAGGGCCAACCATGAGCAGGCCACGAGGGATTTCTCCGCCCAGAGAATCAAATTTATCGGGATCCTTGAGAAAGCTTACCACTTCCTGGAGTTCGGTTTTGGCTCCTTCCAGTCCGGCAACATCATCAAATTTGGTGTTTGCTTTTTCGGCGTCCTGGAGTTTGGCCTTGCTTTCGCCAATCTTAAACATGTTTTGGCCCTGCATGCGCATCTGTCGGAAAAACTGAAAGCCGATCATGATGAGGAAAATAAGCGGGAGTCCCCAGAGCAGTACCGTCCACCAGTTGAAATCGCTTTGGGGACGTGTTTCTACGACAATCTCGTGCTCTTCGAGCATGCTCATCAGTTTATCATCCCCAAAAGAGGGCAGGTAGGTGGTAAAACCCTCGTAGTGCGTAGTGTCGTTTTCGGCCGCGTTGAGCCGGGTTCGCTCTTTTAATTCTCCAGAAACCTTTTCGCCTTGAATAATGACCTTTTCAACATTTTCAGAGATTATCTGATTACGGAATTCACTGTAATCAATGGTGGGAGGTCCGCCAAACAGGCCGCCTTCTTGCGAGCTAAAAAGCCAGAATCCAAATAAGGCTGCTAAAACAATCCAGTAGAAAGTGTACTGATGTTTGCCGCCGGGACCTTTAAGTCCTTTGTTCTTTTTTTTATCGTCTTTGTTCGGTTTTTGCTGCTTGTTATTCTCGGGCATAAAGTCGTATTAAGTGAAATCAACTAAAGTTGAGATAAATATGTATCACATTCAACGAAAGTTAACGGTTGTGGAATTCCAAAAATTTTAACCTGTTCGTTGCGGATGATACAAAAAAAGCCTCTGAGGCTATCAACCAGCAGAGGCTTAGAGAGAGTTTCATACATATTGTGAGTCGGGAGGGGATCGAACCCACGACCCACGCCTTAAAAGGGCGTTGCTCTACCATCTGAGCTACCGACTCTCCTGTCAAAAACAGAGTCCAAATATACGGGTTTACGACTTATAATTTCAAACAAAAATTACCTAATTTTTTATTTACCCTAAACTGGGGAAGCGAAAGAGTTTAATTGGTTGTTTTCGGCAAAAAAATGATACCTTTACTCAAAATATTGAACCTTAAAGATTGGATTTGTGCCTCACAAGAGTTTTGCTGATCACCTCATTTTTCCCATTCGTATTCCAACCCCATTTGCCGTAGGGGATGTTTTTAGTTACCTGATTAAGGATGAGAAGGTCGTACTTGTCGATACGGGTCATTATGCCGATGGTGCTTTTGAGTGTGTTTCGAGCCGGCTGCAGGAACTCGGGCTATCTGTTAAGGATCTTGATGAAATTTGGCTGACCCACGGACATCCCGATCATTTTGGGCAAGCGGCAAAACTATCGGACCGTTCGGGGGCCGTGGTGTATGGACATCCGCAGGAGCGAGCAAATTTTATGGCCCATGGGGATGGAGAATTGTTTGAAGAGTTTTTTGAGCATCATAATGTGCCAGATCAGCTTGCGCATCAGATGATCGAACAACTCGATTGGCTGCAACAGTATCAATTGCCGATAGAGCCGGAATGGGTTCGGGATGGGGAGGTGCTAAGCAGCGGCGTTTTATCGGCTACGGTGCATCATACACCGGGTCATGCCCCGGGGCATGTGGTTTACAAAACGAACCGGGAAATTATATTTGGCGGTGATCTTTTGCTGGGGCACATTAGCACCAATGCACTTATCAATTTTGATGCAGAAACCGATCGGCGAAATAAAAGCTTGCTCCAATATCGAGATTCGCTGCAATGGATTCGGCAGCAGCGATCATTGGTGCTTCCTGGTCATGGCGAAGTGATCGATAATCCGAAGACTATTGCCGATCATCATTTGAGTGAACACCAAAAGCGCTATAAAAAAATACAGCAACTTCTGATTACAAAGCCGATGACTTTGATGGAGTTATCGCAACATATTTTTCCCGATGCAATAAAGAATGGCGCTATATTCCTGGTACTATCCGAGGTGTTGGGCTATCTGGATTGGGGCATGAGCGAGGACATGATTGAAGTTGATGAATCGAGCATGAAATACCAGATTGCGAAGTAATTTCTGTTTAGGAGTTATGAATTTGCAATTAAAAGTGAAAAGTTGTGTTTGCTGTTTGACAATAAGGGAGCCAATAATCAGCTTGCAACTGACAACTGACAACTGACAACTGACAACTGACAACTGACAACTGACAACTGACAACTGACAACTGACAACTGACAACTGACAACTGACAACTGACAACTGACAACTGCTATGTCAACCATATTTACGAAAATAATTGAGGGTGAGATTCCCTGTCATAAGATAGCCGAAACTGATGATCATATTGCCTTTTTGGATATTAATCCCATTGCAGAGGGGCATACGCTGGTGGTTCCGAAAAAAGAGATCGACTACTTTTTCGATTTGCCGGATGATCTGATGCAGAGCACGATGGACGTATCGCGGCAAATTTCAAAAGCTATTGATAAGGCACTGAATCCACTGCGTACTGGGGTGATTGTGCAGGGATTGGAAGTCCCTCATGCTCATGTACACCTTATCCCATTATATAAAGAGGACCAGGTGATGGCCCTGGGGCATAACGTTTCGGTGAGCGAAGAGCGTATGATTGAATTAAAAGAACAAATATCAGCAGAAATATCCCTATGAAAATATCCGTACTCAATGGTCCGAATCTAAATATGCTGGGGAAACGCGATCCCCAACAGTATGGTACCGAAACCCTTGAAGATATCGAGCAGTTGCTTATTACTTCATTTCCCGACTACGAGATGACCTTTTTCCAAAGTAATTTGGAGGGAGAACTTGTGGAGGCCATTCAATCCCTGATGGAAAGTGAGGTTGAGGGTGTGTTGGTAAATTTCGGGGGATACTCTCATACTTCTGTCGCCATCCGTGATGCGTTGGAGCTGATCGAAATTCCTGTTGTAGAAGTGCATTTATCCAACATTCATGCCCGCGAAGAATTCAGAGAACACACGCTAACGGGAGCAGTAGCAGATGGCATTATTACAGGCTTCGGGAAACAAAGCTACCTGCTTGGGGTACACGCCCTTGAGAAGTTAAAAGAAGGGAAATAGTAACGATGGGCGTCATTTCGACCGAAGTTCCGAAGATATTCGGGACGAAGTGGAGAAATCTCCACAAATTTTAAGATGCTTGTGAACTCAGATGGATTTCTCGGTTTCGTTTCACTACACTCGAAATGACAGTCAGCTTTGTTTATGCTCACAAATAATCTAATTGTCATCATTTGAAAAAGCTACGCGAATTACTTTCTGATACCCTTATTTACGGCATCAGCAGTGTGCTGGCGCGTTTTATCGGCTATCTGTTGGTACCGCTGCATACCGATGTGTTTAGCACCTCGCAGTACGGTGTGGTAAGTTTGGTGTATGCCGGACTCGCTTTTCTCAATGTGGTGTTTACTTTCGGTATGGAATCGGCCTATCTGCGTTACGCCAAAGACCGTGGTCAGGCTAAAAATGTTTTCAAGACGCTTCAGGTTGGCTTGGGAGCGCTTTCCTCAGCGCTTGTTGTGCTTTTGGTTATTTTTGCTCCCGCCCTGATGCCAGCCATGAGTTTGGATTCGGGAGGCAATCAAAATTTGTATTGGATGATGCTCGGCATCCTTTGGTTCGATACCATGGTGCTGGTTCCCTTTGCGGAACTCCGGCTTGTTCGTCGCCAGTGGATGTTTGCGGTCCTCAAAACGGGCAATATTCTCATCAATGTGGGGCTGCAGTTTTACTTGATTTTGGGATTAGAGTGGGGAATTGAGGCTGTCTTTTTTGCCAGTCTGGTCGCCTCGGGATTAACATTTGTGGTAATTTTACTGGTGACGCTGCCCATGCTTTCGGGTAAATGGAATACGCCTATATTTCGAAAAGCCCTTTGGTTTGGGTTGCCTTTCGTTCCCGCGGGATTGGGCTACGCCATCAATGAAACACTGGATCGCTTTTTCCTGGGTAATTATCTGTCGCAATCTACGGTGACCGAGCTATACAGTCCTGATATGACGCCCGACGATATCGTGGGAATTTACAGCGCCTGCTATAAGCTTTCGGTATTTATGTTGCTGCTGGTGCAGATGTTTCGGATGGCGTGGCAGCCGTTCTTTTTGCGCGAATCTGACGACCCGGATGCGCCTGAGCTTTACCGCGATGTATTTCGGTATTTTAACGTAGTAGCAGGAATATGCTTTCTGATTGTAGCCCTGTTTGCGCAGCAGATCGTCCAGATAAAAGTGCCCGTATTGGATGTATATATTGTTGGCGAACAGTATTGGTCGGGGCTGTCTATTGTGCCGCTTCTTTTGGGTGCCTACTGGTTCCAGGGGTGGTATATGAACTTTTCTGCAGGGATCTTTATCAAAGAAGAAACCAAAATCCTGCCCATTATAACGCTCATAGGTGCTGGAATAACGGTTGTGGCTAACCTTTTACTCATTCCCTATTTCGGTATGATGGGATCGGCCGCTGCCACCCTAATTAGCTACGCCTCCATGGCGATGATGCTTTACTATAAAAGTGTACAGATATATCCTGTTAACTATCAGCTTGGCCGCACTTTTTCGATGATGGTCATTGCCATCGCCGCTATTTTTGTGTTGCCTTCCGCAATAGATTGGCTGCAATCGGAATGGATAAGTCGCTTCCTTTTGTTAGCAATAGGGAGTGCAGGAGTGGTCTTGCTGGCGATTCCCAAATATTTATTTAAAAAGTAGGCCATTTCCCCGTTTTATTATTTACTATTTTTAGGGGATTTCCTGCCGTTTCAGAAACTATTGGTCAAATAATTTTAAAACTATTTGGTGATATTATTATGGAAGGCAAAGTTGGTATTTATGTTGATGCGGTTAATGTGACGATGAACGGTGGTTTTGGTCTTCGGTATGATATCCTTCGGAAATTTGCCTGTCGCGACCAGATGGTTCCATCCCGAATGAATGTATATCTGGCGTTTGATGAACATCGCGCTGAAGAAGATCAGGATTATAAAAATAAAACGACACGGTTCAGCGAAGTGCTGCGTGATTTTGAGTACAAGGTGATCAAGAAGCCGGTACAGTATTATCGTGATGAAGAAACCCAGGAGACGATTACCAAATCTACAGTGGATATGGATATGGCAGTGGATATGGTTACGCAGGCCGACGACGTAGATAAAATGCTGCTTCTGACGAATAACGGAAGTTATGTAAGCGCGGTAGATGCCGTGCAGCGTAAGGGTACGCGCGTGGAGCTTATTGGATTTGATGATATGTCTGCCAATCTTAAAAAAGAGGTCGATGTATATATTTCAGGATATCTTATTCCCGGGTTGTTGCCGATTGAATCGCCCTATGCCTGGGGCAAAACCGGATCAAGGGTGCGCGGAGTTTGTTACGATTTCTCTCACGACGATGGGTATGGATTTTTACGATTTTTGACCGAGCTGGGTGAAAACCTTTGGATTACGGACTCCCGTTTCGAAGAGTCGCCTTATAACACCGTTTTTGCCCATATTTCTCAATTTGAAGATAACTTCGATACGGAATTTCTACCCAGCCGCGATCTTATTTTCGAATTCGATATCATAGAAAATGAGAAAGGATTAGTCGCCGAAGATATCGTACTGATATCGGCTCCATAGTTCGTAATATGCTAATGTGGTTTTTTAGTAATAATCACTACAAGTGACTGGAACTGAGCAGCTATAAATAAGAGGGGAAACAACATCCATAAAAAGCTGTAGCAGTCAATTAAATATTGCGCTTTATTGCATTTCTTGTTAGCCTCATTATCAAAATAATAAAAGACTTTTTTGTCTAAATTAATTTTTGTCAATATACGCTGGCATTAGACAGTTAGGTTGCTAAAAACCGGAAGTCTCAATTAACCGATATCATCATGGAAGAAAGTATTAAGATAGCGCAGGATGCTCCTCTCAATCACATGCGACAGTTTATGGCGGATCTTGAGCTGGATGAAGAGAACTTTGAGTTTTACGGTAAGTACACCGGAAAAATTCGACTGAATGTTTTAGAAAAGTTTAAGGATCGTCCTGACGGTAAGCTTCTTCTCGTTACAGCTATGACCCCAACACCTGCTGGAGAAGGCAAGACGCTGACATCGATTGGATTGAGCCAGGGATTACAGAAAATCGGTAAGAAGCCACTTGTAGCCCTTCGGGAACCATCACTTGGACCCGTATTCGGTATCAAGGGCGGAGCAGCCGGTGGGGGTTATTCGCAGGTAATACCGATGGAACGCATTAACCTTCATTTTAATGGGGATATTCATGGCCTCTCAACAGCGCATAACCTGTTGGCGGCGATGCTTGATAATCATATTTACAAAGGCAACGAGCTGGATATTGATGTGACAAATACGCTATGGAATCGCGCGATGGATATGAATGATCGCGCCCTGCGCAATACCGTTGTGGGACTGGGCGGAAAAGTGAATGGTGTACCCCGCGAGTCCAGCTTTTTGATTACGGCAGCCTCAGAAATTATGGCTATTCTGGCGCTGGCTACTTCACGAGAAGATCTGAAAGAGCGACTCGGAAAAATTGTAGTAGGATACAATCGATCGGGCGAAGCAGTTCGTGCTCGAGATCTGGACGCGCACAAGGCGATGGCAGTAGTTTTGAACGAGGCTATTATGCCTAATCTGGTGCAGACCCTTGAACATGTGCCGGCTCTCATTCATGCCGGACCGTTTGCCAATATCGCTCACGGTACAAGCAGTATTTTGGGTAATAAAATTGGGCTTAAGCTGGCGGATTATGTGGTAACGGAAGCCGGTTTCGGAGCAGACCTTGGTGCCGAAAAATTCTTCGATATCGTTTGCCGGACCTCCGATATCTGGCCGTCGGCAGTAGTTCTTGTGGCAACCTGTCGCGCTGTAAAATACCATGGCGGATTATCAGTGGAACAGGCTCAGAATGGATATGACGATCCGAAGATTTTTGAAAAAGGATTGGATAACCTGCGGGCCCATATCGAGAATATGAAAAAGTTCAAGGCACCGATTGTAGTGGCCATCAACAAGTTTGAGGGTGATCGTCAGCACGAAATTGATCGCATCTATGAATTTTGCAAGGAGATGGGCGTGGAATGTGCGGTCCACGAAGGGTTTGCCAAAGGCGGGGAAGGCGTAACGGAACTGGCTGAAAAAACCGTCGATCTTGCCGAATCCAATCCGGATCCCGAGAAGGTAACGCTATACGATCTGGATGAGCCGGTAGAGGATAAAGTCCATACCATCGCGACCGAAATTTATGGAGCAAGTGATATCTATTTCGAGAAAAAGGCACTTAAAAATCTCGCAAGATATAAAAAGCTCGGCTATGGAGATCTTCCGATTTGCATT
Organism: Bacteroidota bacterium; assembly: GCA_051746985.1. Taxonomy (GTDB): domain Bacteria; phylum Bacteroidota; class Rhodothermia; order Balneolales; family Balneolaceae; genus Fodinibius. Next base: position 40,669 of record JBNJFP010000017.1, on the reverse strand, counting down.
GCTAAAACGCAATCATCGCTGTCAGATAATCCGTCACTGAAGGGAGCGCCCAAAGACTTTACGCTCACGGTAACGGACGTGCAGTTGTCGGCTGGAGCCGGATTCTTGGTCATAATTTGCGGAAATATGATGCTGATGCCGGGTCTTCCCAAACGTCCGGCAGCGGAGGATATGGATGTGAATGATGACGGGGTTATCACAGGTCTGTTTTAGACAACTATTTGGCTTGGATGGGATAAAATGAAAAAGGACTCTGCTATGGTCGGCAGAGTCCTTTTTGTAAATGCAAGTAGTGAGGGCCTTACGTCCTCAAATTTATTGCGATTTATTTGTCCATCAGCTGACGGAATTCTTTTAGTACAGCGTGTACGTGATCAGCTGACTCATCTAAAAGTTGTTGTTCTTCGTCGTTTAAGTCAACCTCAATTATTTCCTTAATTCCACCTTCGCCCAGCTTAACGGGTACGCCAAGAAACAGATTTTCCTGTCCGTATTCGCCGTTTAAGTGCGCAGCACATGGAAATACGCGATTTTGATCGAGCATAATTGCTTCCACCATTTGTGCGGCTGCAGCACCGGGTGCATACCATGCCGAGGTACCCATCAGGTTGACAAGTTCACCGCCTCCTCCTTTGGTTCGCTCAACGATTTCTTCAAGCTTATCATCATCAATAAACTGGGTAACGGGCATTCCACAGACCGTAGTAAAGCGGGGAAGGGGTACCATCGTGTCTCCGTGTCCACCAAGCAACAGTGCTTGAATGTCTTTTGGGGATACGCCAATTTCCTCGGCCAGGAACGAGCGATAGCGAGCCGTATCCAAAATACCAGCCATACCCATTACGCGATGCGATTCAAATCCACTGGTTTCGAGGGCAACCTGTGCCATCACGTCAAGTGGGTTGGAAACAACGATAATAATAGTATTGGGCGAATGCTTAACGAGTTTTTCGGTGACATCCTGAACGATATTGGCATTGATTTCGAGCAGATCGTCACGACTCATGCCCGGCTTGCGTGGCACTCCTGCCGTAATAACGCAAACATCAGATCCGGCCGTATCTTCATAATCAACCGTACCGGTCAGCTTGGTATCAAACTGGTGGATGGGCGATGATTCCCACTGGTCGAGGGCACGTCCTTTTGATGGATAAATTTTATCTCCGTTTTTCTCTTGCACGATATCAACCATAACAACTTCTTGCGCAAAATCGCGTTGTGCTACGGCCATGGATACCGTTGAACCGACATTTCCGCCGGCACCGACTACTGTTACTTTCATGAGACTAATAGTTTTTGGGGGTTAAAAATTTCAGGTTTAAGATAAGGATTGAAACCCGGAAATTCGAAGTTAGTGCATAGAATTTAGATGTTGGAAGCTGGATGTTAGAAATTGGAAACCGGATGTTGGATTACTTGTTCTAAGCCGAAGATCAATATGATTTCCAGTTTTGGTGCAACTTTGTAAGCATTTTACCTATAACGTCCAGTTCTTCAGCTAAATTTTTGAACTCGCTATCAGAAAGATAGTCGCAATCTTTGGCAAAGTTTATCCAATTATATGTTTCAGCATTTGATCCAAGAGCATGGTTTAAGTGCTGCTTGAAATAGTTTTCGTACTCTCTTTTAGCCCATCCTTCGGTGATATTTGAATTAATGGATCTTGAAGATCTGATAATTTGTGAAGTAAGCGAGTATTTTTCTTCTTGAGGAAACTCTTTGCTTTTCCAAAATATTTTCATCGCTATCTCGTAAGATCGCTTATAAACTTCGAGGTCTTGATATGATTGTATCGTAAATAATCTCTCTTGATTTTAGTTAGAAGTTAAATATGTAACTATATTCTATAAAAATGTTGGGAGAATCAACTTAAACTCCAGCTTCTAACCTTTCCAACCTCTAATTTCCACTTCTCGAATCCATACCCCACATAAGCTTGTTGCGGAGGGTATCAAAATAACTTTGGTTGGGCAGTTCGATCAGATCAATGGTAAAGTTGGAGCGCTTGATGTTAACCTCGTATGGATAATCCGAGATCTCTTTAATTTGCCCGTCATAAGAAAATAAAACCTCATGATCCTGTTTCTGGGCTGTTACTTTTAAATGTTTATCCGAGGGCAATACCAGCGGACGTGTGGTAAGAGTATGGGGATTGATGGGAGTGACGACCATTACGTCGGTGTTGGGCATTACAATGGGTCCACCGGAAGATAAGTTATAGGCGGTAGAGCCGGTGGGAGAAGCGACAATAAGTCCATCGGCCCAGTAATTGTTGATGAACATCTGATTGTATTCGGCGCTGACGTTCACCATTGAAGTAGAATCTTTTTTAGAGAACAAAAATTCGTTTAGGGCGTGAAAAATGTTGCCCTGATTGTCTTTGGCTTCCAGTAGATACCTTTTCTCAATACGGTATTCATCTTTGAGAAGATAATTGAGGGCCTGGTGCAGATTCTCCTTTTGGGTATAGGCCATAAATCCCAACCGTCCACTGTTGACCCCCAGTATAGGTTTCTGGATGCTTTTCATAAGCCGGGCTGTATAAAGCATGGTACCGTCACCACCCAAAGCAATGATAATATCAGCCTTATCGATAGCCGATTCTTCATCGTTAACTACCATAGCCGAGGGGTGATCGTCGCCGTCGTATAGCGCTTGTAAATCCGCACAAAAATATACCTGCACGTCGTTATCGTCCGACCATGTCAGCAGGTCGATAAATGGCTCTTTTACCGAATATTTTTGGGGATTGGCTATAACCGCAAATTTCATAATGCTAATTTAGGTTATTGAGTGTGGGTAGAGAAACGCCGCGGAGATCAATCCACCATCCGTATTCATTAAAATCCAGATTTGTTATTTCATTGCGGTGCAGGGCCGTAGGATAAACTAAAAAGCGTAACAGTGGGGGGAAATCATTATTCAGTTGCGCATTTTCTTGGTGGATAAGCGGACTGTGAGTGGTAACCCAGAGATTAGTCAGCCGCGTGGGGGTGCGGAATTTGGTCATCGACAGTTGTGCATCCCCACGCTCAAGCGCATCAGAAAGCGAACCCAGATAGGTGCGGATAAAAGAATTTTCGGAATAAACGGCAAGTAATTCGTCTTGGGTGATTGTCGTGTCCGCAGATTCTTGCTCCCCATTTTTCGGCTCAAGGCTAACGATAGATTCGGGCAGTTTCTCAAAATAGGAGGTGTCGGCATAGGCAAGTTGCGAGAAAATATCGGCATCGCCGCTGGTGATATCTGCATTGGAGTTGGCGCGCAGTACAAACAATTCTGGCTGACTTCGTGTCGTCAGCGAATAGTGATCTTCAAAATCAGCGTGCAGGTTGCCGTTATCCGCGGTAAAATGTTGAATCATATTGGGGCCCAGCTCTGGCAGCAAGTGAATGTCACCCTGTTCGAGTTGACGCATGAGGCTGGATTCGGAATTACTGGTAATAATATCAATTCTGTTTATGCGGATCCTTGAGGCCTCTCGATATTTTTCTGATTTAGCAAGAATAAAGGTGCTGTCTTGGTTTTGGGATGAGAGTTCAAATGGTCCCGTACCAACTGCTGCAAACTTACCTTGCGTGGTAGAAACCGCCTCCCGGGGATATATCAGCGCATAAGGGGTAGCAAGTTTATTCAAAAACTCAGAGTCTTTTTCATGGAGTTCAAAGACGATGGTACTGTCGTTATCGGCCTGAATACCTGAAACCCCATCAAGCGTTCGTTTTCGAGGTTCAAAAACCTCGTGCTGTTCCTGATAAAAAGGCTCAAATCCCTTAATATCCCAAAATAACTTGGCTGCGGCAGGCGGATTTTCGGTTTTTGCCATTCGCTCAAAAACAAACTTTACATCTCGGGCGGAAAGTCGGCGGCCGGTACCGGTGTTAAATATATCACTGTCGTGATAATAGGTATCACGGTTGAGTGTAAACGTGTAGGTGAGTGAATCGTTGCTAACTTCCCAGTTTTTGGCAATGGCTGGGCTTGGGTTTCCATCGGAATCCAAACGGACAAGCCCCTCGTACACCAGTTGCAGGGCCCGCATAGCGGCATTATTATCGACAAGCAGAGGGTCAAAACTTGATATAGATTGTTGTTCTCCAATCACCAGCTTGCGAAAATCGGATTCATCATCGCCAGGCGAATATTCAGCCGTATCAGAGGGGGCCGAAACCGTTGGGGCATCACCAATGACCACGGTTTCGGGCTGTTTGCATCCCCATACCAAGAGAAGAAGTACAATGAAAAAAGGTAATTTTTTGTACAGGCTGAGTAATTTCATATTCGTTGGTTTATAAGTAGCGACTATGAGTTTGGTGATTCCTTTTTTGTCCCTTTTAACCCTTTAATGCCTTTTACGGCCTTTTCATCAAGTAAATTGGTATCGTACGAGCGAATGCGTCCAGCTTTTTTCTGATGCTGTTTGGTAGCTATGTCGATTAATTTTAGCATTAATTCGCGCATATTCATTCCGCTCTCTTCCCAAAGATAAAAGGAAAACGAGCCGGGAATGGTATTAATTTCGTTGAAATAGATCTCCTCAGTATCGCTGTTAACTAAAAAGTCGAGGCGCGCTACGCCGCTGGCGCGAAAAAGGCTGAATATTTGTGCCGATAACGATTGTATTTTGTTAGTCATCTCCTCAGAAATATCGGCCGGAATTTCACGATCGGCCGAGGCCATTCCTTTTTGGGATCCATCATCGGATTGATATTTGTCTTCAAATGAGAGGGTTTCCTCTTGTCCCAGCGGGCGCTCACAGACACTGGTTTTCGGTTTTTGTGAGGAGCCCAGCACCGAGCAGTTGATCTCCATTAGTGGGCTAACTGCTTTTTCGATCATCAGATTATCATCGTATCGAAAAGCTGTTTCGGCCGCTTCGATGAGTTCATCCTGTGTTTCGGCCCGGGCTACGCCAATGCTGCTGCCCAGCGTTACGGGTTTAAGAATAAGTGGGTAACCAAGGTTATCAGCGAATTGAAAGACCGATTGTTGGTCTTCGACCCACTCGGTTTCGTAAAAATCGAAGCCATCGACCACAGGGATATCGTGGGCCCGACATATTTCCTTGGCTTTTACTTTGTCCATGCCCAGGCTTGAGGCAAAGACCCCGCTGCCGGCATAGGGAATGTTATACATTTCACACGTGCCCTGGAAAGCACCGTTTTCTCCTTCGGAGCCGTGAAAAGCGGGGATGAGGGCATATATCGGGTAGCTTTCCGGCGAACCGAATAATCCTTTCTTTTCCGTTTCCAGCAATATTGGTTTTCCCAAATCATTATGTGAAAATGTACAGCCGGTGGCTTGTTTTTTTAGCGCGTCAAGGTCTTGGTAATTTTCCATTTCCAACAAAGGGTCGCCCGTCAGCCATCGTCCCGATTTTGCAATATAAAGGGGAACGATGTTGTATCCGGTATCCTCTAGCGAGGCGATGGCCTGCATGGCCGATAACACGGATACTTCGTGTTCGGGGGATATTCCTCCAAAAGCAACGATCACATTTTGTGAGCTCATAGCTATCTTTTCGGTTTATGTTGATGCAACCGAATGATAAGAAAAGATCACTTCAGATGTGGCACAAATGGACGGTGTAAATGTACTGGTATTGATTAGAAATGAAACCTGAATTCCCCAACCTGCTCATTTATTTAGCATTTTTAGCCATGTAATACAGCTGTATAACACGCAGTTCGCTATAGCTGACCGATTTATCGAGTTCGGTATAGACTTTTCGAAGCATGTGCGTTGGCACCTCGTCCATCACTTCCATAACCTCGTCGCGTTTGCGATGCGAGAGCGAAGAAGCCTCAATAATCCCTTCCGGCCGAATGCTGTTTCCTTCTTTCAGGTATTTTTTTAGGTGTTTAATGATGGTGACATCTTTTACGCCAAACTGCTCCGACAGGTGATCAATAGATTTGCCGTCGTTATATTCTTTGCCGATGCGCTCATATGGTTCTCCGAATTGTTGTTGTTTCTCTTTTTTCTTTTCAAGGGATTCGGTGTTTTCCTCGACGTTATTATCGCGGCAGTATTTGTTGATGATGCCCAGAAAATCAGTTGCGTATTTTTTCAGTTTCACCGAGCCAACCCCATAGATCGGCATCAGGTTATCTTTGGATTGCGGGAAATAATAGGCCATTTCCATAAGTGTGGTATCGGGAAAAATAGCGTGGGGAGGAACGGATTGTTCATCAGCTAACGCTTTACGCTTGGCCTCCAGCTGTTCAAAAAGATCTTTGTCATAATTTTGCTCTACTTCTGTAGTAGTACGGTCAATAGATTCATCGTTGACCACAGACTCGGTCCGGTCGAGCACCCCAAACACATTTTCTTTGCCGTTTAATACCGCACGACCTTGTTCGGTAATATGCAAGATGCCATCCTTTTTTTCACTGTCAAGATATTCTTGTTTTACCAGCAGGCGTGCCAGCAAAATCCAGTGTTCTTTGGCCCACTCTGTACCAATATTGTAGGTGGATAGATCATCATGGCCATTTTCAAGCACTTTTGCTTTCGTGGATCCGCGCAGAATATCGGCAATATAATAGGCATCAAACTGTTCCTCGGTTTGGGAGATGCACGATAGTAACTTTTGAGCCTGTACCGTCAAATCCTCAACCTCTGCATCAACCGACAGGCAGTTATCACACATGCCGCAGTCATCCTTTTCATAGGTTTCGCCAAAATAGTTCATCAGCGGAACGCGGCGACACTTATCGGTCTCCAGAAATTTCATCAAGTCCTTGAGGTGTTTTTCAGCCACTTCTTTTTCGGTACCTTCTTTTTGATTGATGAAGTACTGAATTTTCTGCTTATCGGATCGGCTGTAAAGAAGCATGCAGTCAGAGCGAAGTCCGTCCCGTCCGGCGCGACCTATTTGCTGATAATACGATTCGATATTTTTGGGCATATCGTAGTGCATTACAAAGCGCACGTTCGGTTTATCGATGCCCATCCCAAAAGCAATGGTGGCCACAATGATGTTGATGTCATCACGGATAAACAGCTCCTGGTTACGATTGCGAAGCCGTTTCGAAAGTCCGGCATGATAAGGTTTAACCGAATGACCTGCTTTTTTGAGCTCCACGAAAAGTTCCTCGACCTGTTTTCGGGAGAAGCAGTAAATGATCCCGGATTGTTTTTTACGGGTATAGAGAAAATCGAGGGTTTGCTCCACCGGATCTTCTTTGTCGGCCACTTTCAGAAACAGGTTTTTTCGGTCGAAGCTCGCTAAGAACGTATCCGAATCCTCAAATTCGAGTACATTTTTAATATCCTCGCGCACCCGTGGTGTGGCTGTTGCAGTCAGTGCCAGGCAGGTGGCATTGGGGAATCGATCGCGAACGGTTGTAAGCTCTCGGTAGTCGGGCCGAAAGTCGTGCCCCCATTCCGAAATACAATGCGCTTCGTCGATAGTAAACAGATCTACATTTTGATCGTCCAACAAACGCAGCGTACGCTCCATGAGAAGGGTTTCTGGGGCCAGGTACAGCATTTTAACTTTCTTGTCTTTCAGGCGCTGGATGTTGCGTTCATATTCGTCATCAGTAAGCGAGCTGTTGAGATAAATAGCGGGAATATCGTACTGACGAAGCTGCTCAACCTGGTCTTTCATTAGCGAAATAAGAGGTGAAATGACGACTGTGAGCCCATCATGTAAGAGAGCCGGAATCTGGTAGCAGAGCGACTTTCCCCCGCCCGTAGGCATGATGACGAGCGTATCCTTCTCGGCCATAACATTCGAGATAATATCTTCTTGCAGGGGACGAAAGTCCTCAAATCCAAAAACGTTATTAAGCTTGTTGCGTGCTTCGGTAATCATGTATCGCTGATGTGTTTGATTAATCTGAGAACTCAGATTAAAACAGAATTACAAATTGCTATTTATGAATCGTTTAAAGTTAAGGCTGTTTTCTCCGAAATTTAAGAGAAGGGCGATTTCTAAGTTAAAAGCCGTTAAATAATTGAGCACCTGATTATAATGTGTTTTGTTGATCTCTGAAAGTGCTTTTAGCTCTATCAGTATCTTTTCTTCAACCAGAAAGTCAGCCCGTCGTTTACCTACGGATTTGCCCTTGTAATGCAGGGGGATAGATTCCTCTTGTTTATAACTGATATTCTGATTTTGGAATTCGATTGCTAAACTGCGTTGATAAATTACTTCCGGGAATCCATTACCCAGTGCCGAATGTACCTGCATCGCGGCCCCAATAACAGCCCCGGTAATTTCACTATGCTTGTATGGTTTACTCATGAGCCACAGATTAACGTTAGATTTATCTACTCATAAGTAAGACCCGATTATGCCTTGATACTTACAAAAGCAGAAAAATCTGGTTAATCAGTTTAATCTGTGATCCGATTACTTGCTCAGATAAAGGTTTTTAAACTCGAACGGTTTTTTGAAATGTTCGTCGTTGAAATCTTCCATAAAGTAAATGGTTTCACCCGTTGATTTCATTTCTGGTCCGAGCTCTTTTTTAACTTCCGGGAATTTATCGAACGGGAAGACCGGTTCTTTAATTGCCCAGTTTTTGAGTGAGGAGGTCAAATCCTTTTTGTCAAAATCTTTGAGCTTGGCACCAAGCATCACTTTTACGGCAATCTGTGCTTCGGGACGTCCCGTTGCCTTGGCCAGAAACGGTATTGTTCGCGTTGACCGTGGGTTTGCCTCCAGTACGTACACATCATCACCTTTAACCGCATACTGCACATTAAGAAAGCCTTTAATGTGCATATTCGCGGCAATTTTTTCGTGATACTCCTTAATTTTTTTGATAGCTGTATCACTTAGCGAGTACGTAGGGATAACCGCGGTGGAGTCGCCCGAGTGTACGCCGGCCGGCTCAATGTGCTGCATGATTCCAGCGATATGGAGATCTTCTCCATCATAAACCGCATCCACATCTACCTCGACGGCATGCTCCAGAAATTTGTCGATGAGGAAGGCATTTTCGGGATGGGTATCGAGGACCCGCTCGGTATAAAACTCAAGCTCGTCCTGCTTTACGGCAATGCGCATTCCCTGTCCGCCAAGCACGTAGCTGGGACGGATAAGTACCGGGTAGCCAATGCGATCAGCAATTTCTAATGCCCCTTCTACATCTTCAGCCGTTCCATAAGAAGGGAAAGGGATATCCAGCTTTTTAAGAAATTCGGAGAACGAACCGCGATCTTCGGCAAAATTGATCATTTCGAAATCAGTACCAAAAATCTTGATTCCTTCTTCGACGAACTTTTTGCCGAGCTTCAGGGCGGTTTGCCCACCAACTTGCAGGATGACTCCCTCCGGTTGCTCGTGCTCGTAGATGTCCATGACACGTTCCCAGAATACCGGTTCAAAATAAAGTTTGTCGGCCGTATCGAAATCCGTGGAAACCGTCTCGGGATTGCAGTTCACCATGATGGCTTCGTAGCCCATTTCCTGGGCGGCATGTACCGCGTGCACGCAGGAGTAGTCAAACTCGATTCCCTGACCGATTCGATTAGGACCGCTGCCCAGGATAATCACTTTCTTTTTGTCGGATACCTCGCTTTCGTTTTCACCTTCGTACGCCGAGTAGAAGTAAGGTGTTTCGGCGGGAAATTCAGCCGCACAGGTATCCACAACTTTAAAAGAAGGGGAGAGCTCAAACTCATGACGTTTTTCACGTACTTCTTTCTCCGTGACTTTGCCATTGCTCTGACTCAATAGCCAGGCAATCTGTTCGTCTCCAAAGCCAGCCTGCTTCAGTTCAAAAAGATCATCTCTGGTAATGGTATCGAGCGATTGACCTTCGGTGCGATTTTCAAGCGATACCATATATCGTATCTGCTGCAGAAACCACGGATCTACTTTGGTGATATCGGCAATTTCTTCGACCGAAGCGCCCAGCTTAAAGGCGTTACGGATATTCAGCATACGGTCCCAATACGGCTTTTTGAGTCGTTCGCGCACCTCTTTGCGATCCAGCTCGTTATAGCCGTCGGCGCCCAGTCCTGCTCGACCAATTTCGAGCGATTGATAGGCTTTGTTCAGCGCCTCGGGAAAGTTACGCCCGATTGACATCACTTCTCCCACCGCTTTCATCTGCGTGGTAAGTTCCTCATCAACGTTGGGGAATTTCTCAAAATTAAAGCGTGGTGCTTTTACAATGACATAGTCAATTGAGGGTTCAAAGCAGGCCGAGGTATTCCCTGTAATGGGATTCGGCAGCTCGTCAAGGTTGTAGCCTACAGCTAATTTAGTAGCAATTTTGGCGATTGGATATCCTGTTGCTTTGGACGCGAGAGCGGAAGATCGACTCACGCGCGGATTAATTTCGATAGCCACATAGCGGTCACTGCCCGGCTCAACGGCAAATTGTACGTTGCATCCCCCGGCAAAAGTTCCGATCGAGCGCATCATCTTGATGGCCGCATCGCGCAGCATCTGGAACTGTTTGTCGGTCAGCGTCTGTGAGGGAGCCACAGTCACCGAGTCGCCGGTGTGCACGCCCATCGGATCGATGTTTTCAACGGTACAAATGATAACCACGTTGTCATTGGGATCACGAAGCAGTTCGAGCTCGTACTCTTTCCATCCAAAAATGGATTCTTCAATGAGCACGCGGTGTACGGGACTCATTTCCAGTCCGCGTAAAACCTTCCGTTCAAACTCATCCTCTGTCCAAACGATACCGCCGCCGGCCCCGCCCATGGTAAACGAGGGACGAATGACAATCGGCAAACCGCCCAGATCTTCGGCAATTTCTTTAGCCTCGAGCACCGACTCGGCCGCTTTACTTCGACACTGCGGGATATCAATTTCATCCATGAGATCCCGAAACTGTTGGCGATCTTCGGTGATATCCACAGCATCAATATCGACGCCGATAATCTTGATGTCTCGATCGCTCCAGTAGTTTTCTTGTTGCAGATTTCGGGTTAGGTTTAGCCCCGTTTGTCCGCCCATAGTAGGCAACACGGCATCCGGCTGTTCTTTTTCTACAATTTTTTTAATGGATTCCTCCGTAAGTGGATCCAAATAAACTTCATCCGCCATCATCGGGTCGGTCATAATGGTGGCCGGATTTGAGTTGATGAGTACTACTTCGTAGCCGTCTTCGCGGAGAGATTTACAGGCCTGCGATCCGGAATAGTCGAATTCGGCGGCTTGGCCGATTACAATTGGTCCTGATCCGATGATAAGAATTTTGTTGATGTCGTCGCGTCGTGGCATTTCGTTTTTGCTGGTCTATTCGTTGATAGATTATAATTTTTTGTGGGGACACGGCGCGCCGTGTCCGTACGATTTAATTGATTTACGCGGGTTCCCCCTTTCCTTCTTTGATCAGGTCCAAAAATTGATCAAAGAGGTAGCGTGAATCGTGCGGTCCAGGAGATGCCTCAGGGTGATACTGCACCGACATGCCCGGGAAGTTTTTAAAGCGCAATCCCTCAATGGTTCCGTCATTCAGGTTTTCGTGGGTGATTTCCACTTTGGATTCGTCAAGCGCTTCTTCATCCACCGCAAAGCCGTGGTTTTGAGTGGTGATTTCCACCAAGCCGTTTTCGAGATTCTTTACCGGATGGTTGGCGCCTCGATGTCCTACATACATTTTAGTAGTTGGAATCCCTTCAGAAAGAGCCATGAGTTGGTGGCCAAGGCAGATGCCAAACATGGGTTTGCCAGTTTCTTTTGCATAATTCACTGCTTCGAGTGCATATTTTGCGGTGGCATCGGGGTCGCCGGGGCCGTTGCTGAAGAAAAATCCGTCGGGATTCCACCGGTCGAGCTCTTCCTTAAAATCTCCTTTGGCAGGAAAGACGCGCATTGTACATCCTCGTTCTACTAAATTGTCAATAATGCTTTGTTTAATTCCATAATCAAAGGCAGCCACTTTATATGGCCCGTCGCTGTGTACGGTTTGCGGTTCTTTCCGAGTTACTTCGGTAGCCAGTTCGAGGCCCACCATATCGTCCCAATTCTTCGCTTTTTCGACCAGCTTATTCTCATCGAGTTCCGTTGAGGAAATTACGGCATTCATTACGCCCTTGCTGCGAATGTGCCTAACCAGCTTACGGGTATCTATGCCAGTAATGCCGACCACTTCGTTACGTTCCAGGTATTCCTGGAGATTTCCGTCGGCTTGCGCGTTGCTGTGTTCCCATGAAAACGATCGTACAATAAGGCCGGCGATCATCACCTTGCGTGCTTCATCGTCGCGGCTCATGGTGCCATAATTTCCGATATGGGGATAGGTCATCATCATTAGCTGGCCGTAATAGCTGGGATCAGTAAAAATTTCCTGGTAGCCAACCATGCTGGTGTTAAAGCAAAGTTCACCGCCGGTAATGCCTTTTTTACCTATGGCATAACCGTGCTCAACGGTACCGTCGGATAGAGCAATAATAGCTTTATCTCTGGGATAGAGTGACATAGTGAGGATATATTGGGTTTGAGTTATTTAGGTTTAGACATAAAAAAAATCCGACTAACAAAGAGTCGGATTTTAAAAAAGAGAATGGAATATGTGTTTTCCGAATCGAGGTGCCATTCGGAAATTTTTTATGGCAGTACGACCTGCCACCGTCCATCAATTTCACAGATTGGAATATCAAAAGTTTGCTGTTATAGCATCAGATGTTCAATATTTGTGCGCTTACATTTCGCTCCAGCGCAAAACTGTGAAAAGATACAAATCCCAACTTCTATTTTCAACGGATTTTTTGGAGAAGTGGTAATCTATTGCGCCTGTTTACTTTGGATGATAAACTCTTTATTCCATTGGTCATATGAAACGGATAGTTCATTGGGGCGACAGCAAATCTGGCAGTCTTCAATATATGTTTGCGTATTGCCCTGGGAGGGATCTACAAAGGTATGGTTGGTTTCTCCGCAGTAGGCGCAGCGATATTCTGTTCCTTGTGATTCTGCGTGATACTTCATCACGTTAGAGGTATATGGGTTTTAGGTGGAATTTGTAATAGGTAACGATTGATAGTGGCTTGAATTATCAGATATCATTCTTTACTCATAGTGAATAAAAAAGGTACTGCAGCAAAGCAACGGTACCAAAAAATTAAGAATATATGTTCCGCACCGGGGGTACGGAACAAGGTAAAAGTGACAGGAAAGTTATCTCAATACTCACTACTCATCACTCAATACTAAATTATCTTACCACAACAGCATCTTCATACAAAAAACACTGCCACCACTCTTCAGAAATTCATAGGTGCTAACCTCGTGTACGGCGAAACCCGCATCTCGCAGGTTCTTATTTACATCCGTACAACCTTGTTGGATAATCACGTTACGTCCATCTGGACAAGAGGCGTTGCAGGCAAAAAGCTCTTCGGCCTCATATTTGGAAGCATGGATGACCTTATCAAATATTTTATTGATCATTGCCATACCTTCGTCGGTGAAGGCCTCGGGATAGATAAGGGCAGTCTTCTCATCCAATACGCAAAAGCAAGTGTCGAGATGGTAGAACGACTCATCTACCAATTCAAGTGCCAGTACCGGTACATCAAAGGTATTTGAGATGGTTTCGTAGGCTTCGAGAGATGAGCGATATCCGTATCCGCCCCAAAGCAGGCGTTTGCCGGTATGCCAGATGGCATCGCCACAGCCCTCGAAATCGGATATTTTTTCTTCATCCAGGTAATTAATCTCATAACCATTTTGACGATACCACTGCTCAATATAGGGTACTTCGTCTTTGCGTTCATCAGCGTGCATGATACTCATGAAGACATGCCGTTTGCCATTCTTATCGATATAGGGTAGGCTTTGGTTGGCGCAGAAAACCATATCGGGTAGTCCCTCTTGGTCTTCAATGACATGGATATTCATCTCAATTTGATCGAAGAGCGACCGAACCAGTTCCCACTCGTTATTGGCTTCAATTTTATCCACTTTACCAACTTGATCGGCCATGTGGGGGTTGATAACGTAATCAACTGAATAGTGCAGTGGACGAACCATTAGCACATCGGTAGGGAGTGGCATAGAAGGTTGATCATCAATCGAAAAATTGATTTGATCAGCAGTGGTAATTACTTGCGCCATAAGTTTTAAGCTTTGTTACGGTATTTAGAAAGGATTCTTCCATAATTTTGGGCTTCTAAGATAACCATTTGTTGAAAATAATAAACTTTTTAGATGCAATAATCTTATCTAAGGTTCGTCGAAAGATTTATTAGATTGTATATCACTCTTTAAGTGAGTAATGTCGTTATGTTATTAGATCACGAACTGTTATCACAATTAGCCCCGCTGGAGCTGCGTGCCCGAAAAATTGTTGAGGGATTTATTTCGGGATTGCATAAAAGTCCGCACCATGGATTTAGTGTGGAGTTTGCCGAGCACCGCCCATACAATCCCGGCGATGATATCAAGCATATCGACTGGAAGGTATATGGCAAAACCGAACGCCTTTTTGTGAAAAAATACGAAGAGGAGACTAATCTGCGCTGTTATCTTTTGCTGGATACCAGTAGTTCGATGTATTTCAAATATTTTAGTCCCTGGACCAAGCTGCGATATGCTATCCACTTTGGATCTGCGTTGATGTATTTGATGCATCGTCAGCGTGATGCCTGTGGGTTGATAACATTTGGTGAGGAGATTGATCGTTTTGTGCCGGCAAAATCGTCGTATTCTCATTTGCGGATGGTGTTTTCAGAGCTCGAAAAGTTATTGGAGGTCGAGAAGAATACCGAGCAACAACGTAAAACGGCTACAGCAAAAGTGCTGCACGAAGTGGCCGAGCGTTTAAATCACCGCAGCCTGGTTGTTGTGCTCACCGATCTGTTCGAAAATGTTGAAGAACACGATCAACTTGTTTCGGCGCTAAAACATCTGCGGCATCGCAATCACGAAGTGCTGCTTTTTAATGTGCTTGAAGAAAAAAGCGAACGTGAGCTCGATTTTCCGGATCGGAGGCTAAGAATGCAGGATATGGAAACCGGTTCCCAGATGGAAGTACTGCCTGCCCAAATCCGCGAAGATTATCAGAAAAAAGTAGAGGAGCTTACCCACCGTTTTAAAATAGCTTGTAGCGAATTTCAAATCGACTTCGAACAGCTTGACACGCAAAGTGCCTTCGATTTGGCTTTGCTGGCCTATCTGAATAAGCGTAAACGACTGGGGTAAAAAAAGTTAGGAATTTATACAATAATCAAAAAGTTTTAGTGTTGATATTTTCCTAATCAGGAGTTAGTAGCTCTTTTAGTAATTTGAACTAAATCATTTACGCTATGAGAACTAAAATCAAAAAGTTCGTTTCAGCTTCGCTCGCATTCATGTTAGTATTGGCCGTCGGTGCAAATTTTGCTATGGCTCAAGGTCAGCAAGGTCAACAAGGACAGCAACAACAAGAGCAAGCCCAAGGAGAAACGGTAGTCGATAAACTAAACGAAAATGAAAATACTTCGGATTTCGCTGAGCTGTTAGAGCAGTCTGGTTTTGCACAGGTATTAGCAGAACAGGGCCCTTATACCGTTCTGGCGCCAAGCAATGAAGCCTTAGCCGAGGGAGAAGTAGATATTGAGTCTGCTAAAGAAAACAGAGACCAAGCCCAACAGGTAGTGCAAAGTCACCTATACCAAGGTGAGATTCCTCAAGAAGAGGTTGAGTCATCTATGGGTGTTGAGGTCGAAGATAAAGATGAGTCCCCATCAAACGGAACCGTATTCTTTGTCAATGATGTGGTAACCCGGTAGATGCGAATCTGTTAAATAGATTTTTTAAGGCTCTTCTGTTAAAGAAGGGCCTTTTTTATTTACGTTACGTTTGTATTGCTAAGGATCTTGTTTAACAAACGAGGGAAAAATCGCTTTAAATAAACGCCCCAAACTTCTTTGCCGCCAATATAAATTTCCTGTTTTTCTCGCACTATTTTTGGGATGAGTTTGCGAGCAAATTCATTAGCCGGCATCCCAGCTTCTTGTCCGGCACCCATTTTATTATGTTTGCTGCCATCACCTTTTAGAGCATTCTTGGTAACATTTGTTTTGATAAAACCCGGGCAAACAAGCGTCACTTTAATGTTCTTCTCATACACTTCCTGCCGAAGCGAATCAAAATAGCCGTGCAGTGCGTGTTTTGAGGCGGCATAGGTAGAGCGCAGCCGCGTGCCGAATTTCCCCATCACGCTACTGGTAACTACGATATGTCCTGACTGACGCTCAATCATTGCCGGCAACACCGCTTTTGTGAGGGCAACAGTCCCAAAAAAGTTAATCTCCATAACCCTGCGGACAACCTCCAAATCAGTGTCTATAGCATTGGATCGCTGACTGATGCCTCCATTATTAAATAAATAATCGACACGTCCCCAGCGGTTTATAGCTTCATTAGCTTTAAGGGCATGCTCATCTGTTTTGGAAAGGTCGAGCGGAATAATATGAACATCGGATGGATTTGAGCAGTTGCTTTTTACCTGCTGCAAAGCCTTCTGACGCCGCGAAGAAATAATGAGTTTAGCCCCTTTATTATGAAGCTCATAGGTCAGCGCTTCGCCAATACCGGATGAAGCTCCGGTAATCCAAACTACTTTATTTTGAAATGACATCAAGAAATAACTATTTGTAAAAAAATGATGAGAACAACGATCTAAAATGCAGAAAGCGTTGTATTATGACAAGCAAGATATAGCCTTGGACAGTTATTCAGAAACTGGGTAACATTTACTATTTTGTGACGATCAACGATTCGGAGACAGATGCTGTTAGTTGATTCATTATTGGAAGAAAATATAATTATTGTGAGACCAAAGCATAGCATATTATTAGTTGAGGACGAGGAAGAACCTGCAGAAATGCTGGCCAACTTTTTAGAAATGAATGATTATGATGTGCTCGTTGCCCATGAAGGAAACCGGGCGCTCGAGCTCATAGAACAGCACGCCGGCGAAATACATCTGGCGATTTTAGATATTATGGTTCCCAATGTGGATGGCAAGGAGATCTGCCGCCATATTCGCAACCATCCGGTCTTAGATGATATCCCCGTCATATTTTTGACTGCCAAAGATGAGGAGGAGGATGAGATCGAAGGTCTTGAGCTGGGAGCGGACGATTACATCCCCAAGCCGGCCAGTCTGCCATTAGTTAAAGCGCATGTGGAGTCACTACTGCGTCGGCAAAATCCCCAGAAAGCCAACTGGCTACAGTATGGAGATACCTACCTGGATACTGATGCTAAGGAGCTGTATGTGGAAGATGAAAAAATTGATTTGACGTCCACAGAGTACACCTTAATTGAACTTTTCTTTAAAAATCCAAAGCGTGTTTATACGCGTCAGGAAATTTTAGAGCATATCACGGAGGATGATCGTTTTGTCTTTGATCGCACGGTGGATGTACACGTAAAAAATTTGCGGCTTAAGATGGGCGATGCCGGAGAAGTGATAAAAACCTACCGCGGTATCGGCTATGGTCTAAACCGCGAAATCGTGAAGGTGTAGTCACTGATGAATCTTATGGCTGAAATTTTCAACACTGTTTTTAGAATCTGCATAGTCAAACAATTTGTAAAATCAGTGATATGAAAATAAGGTCAAAACTTGCGTGGACATTTATATTGCTGCTCATTTTTGGGATCACCTCCATAAGCAGCTATTCTATTTTGTTTATCCGCGATTACCTGCTCGAAGAAGGGCGCGCGGAGATGGAGCGTGATACCCGCTGGCTTGCGGTGACCGTAGCAAGTTTATCAGATGATAACTATTTTGACCAGCGCCTTTCAGAAACAGCCCGTACATCTGGTTATCAACTGGCTGTGTACGATTCGTCGGGACAATTGCTCAATCATTTTCAAAGTAGCGATACTACCATTGCTCCGCCTCAAAACCTTTCCACCGGTATCATCGAGGGGCTCAATGCCCGCGATAACCTGCCACTGTTGCCGCGGAATTCAGAATCGGAAGTGTTGACCAGTTTTGTAAAGCTTTCCGAGTCAAAAGCGGGGGTAACGTATTTACAGGCCGCCCAGTTTAAAGATGAGATTTATGAACCTATCAAAACCATCCGCTGGATTATCTACTATGGAATGTTTATTTCCATCGGATTGGTTGTGATTGTAAGTATTTGGATTGCTCGCTACGTGACCAAGCCGATCACCCAGATCAAAGATGCTGCCCAGGATATTGCCGATGGGGATGTAGGGCGCGAAATAGATATCAGCCGCAGTGATGAATTTGGCACGTTGGCCACTTCGCTGAATCAGATGGCATCGAAGCTGCGGGCCGATACCGAGCAGATCAAGCAGTTTGCCGAAAAACAGCGTCAGTTTTTTGCGGATATAACTCACGAGATTCGTAATCCTCTGCATACAATATCCGGAGCACTTGACATGCTTGAGCTTGGTGAACTACCCGAAAATAAGAAGACCAAATACATCACTACGGCCAAAAAGCAGACCGAACGAATTTCGCATCTTTTTAAAGATTTAAAGACCCTCCAGCGCTTCGATTCTGATGAGTATTTTGTGGAGATGCAAGAGTTTGATTTGGCAACTATCACACGCCACATGCAAGATTGGCATATCGAAAAAGCCAGCGAAAAGGGGATCGATCTGAATATCGACACGCATTCTTGTAAGATTATTGGGGATCCCGGTAAAATTGAACAAGTACTCGATAATTTGGTTTCAAATGCTATAAAATATACGAACGAGGGAGCGGTCAATCTGAAATATGAATCGCTTGATAGTAAGGTAAAAATAAAGGTTGAAGATAGTGGCATCGGTATTTCTGAGGAACATTTAAATCGATTGTTTGATCGGTTTTACCGCACGGATAAAGCGCGTTCTCGTGACAAAGGGGGCACCGGCTTGGGGCTGGCCGTTGTGAAGAGTATCCTAAGTGCACACGGTTCGGAAATTCAGGTTGAAAGTGAAGTTGGTAATGGAACTCGCTTCTGGTTTGAGCTTCCCAAGGGATAGCGTCAATTCTGCCCAAAGTTGTACCCTGTCAGGGATGGCATATAGTCGGTCAATAGGCCTTTTCAAATAGACTCGTTCTAAATAGAATTCACAGTCTTTTCTTCAAATTTCCTTCACAAAGAATCGGTTTCTTCACCATGATAGCTGAGGACTGTATTAAATTGAATTTAAAATGGTAAAGTCAGCCTTTAATGGCGTAAGATAAACGAATACTTTCATGGCAGAAGAGAAGCGAATTGGCGTTGTATTAATGAACTTAGGTGGACCCACGGCCGATTATGCAGTTAGACCTTTTCTTTATAATCTTTTTAGAGATGAAGATATTATAAAACTGGGTGGTGGGAAATTCCAGGATTTTTTCGCAAAGATTATTTCGAAGTTCCGTGCCCCTAACGTTCAGGAAGATTATGAAGAGATTAATGGTTGTCCGAAGGGATGTATGGGTAACAAGCATTGCCTGAATCGCGAAAAAAGCATTGTTTCAACCTGCTGTTCGCCTATCAACAGTTTGACTGAAAAGCAGCGGCGCGGGCTCGAGAAGTATCTCAAAAATGTGATGCCGGACGACCAGTTTGTAAAGGTTTATACGTGCATGCGCTACTGGTTACCCTTTGCAGAAACAACGCTCGAGGACATGGAAGAAGATGGTATTACGCATGCGGTGATGGTGCCGTTATATCCCCAGTTTTCGTGGACGACTACGGGTAGCAGTTATCGTGATTGGGAGACCAAACGTGATGAGAAATTTGGTCACGGTACTCCATGGAATGAATTTCACGTCAAAAATTATCACCTAGATGAGAAATATCTTACGGCCATGAACGATCGCATTGACGAGGCGCTGGCTGAGATGGATGAGGAAACCCGCAACAAAACACACTTTATTTTTAGTGCACATGGAACCCCTCTGCTGGAGGTACGAAGCGGTGATCCATATACGAATGAAATTAACCAGACCATGGAAGCGATCATGGAGATGCGGGGCTACGATCATGATTATTGGCTGGGATACCAGTCGAAGGTTGGACCGCAAAAGTGGACCCAGCCCAATACCGCCGAGCTGGTTGAGCGTCACATTGAGTACGGCATTAAGAACTTTTTGATGATACCCATTGCCTTTGTGACCGATCACGTAGAAACACTTTTTGAGTTGGGTGTTGAACTGGTGGAAGATCTCGAAGAAGATGGCTATGAGTTCGAAAATTTGAAAGTGATGGAAGGAATCAACGATCATCCAAAATATATTGAGGCACTGGCTGATCAGGTATTGGATAAGCTTGATCATGAAATTGATGTAAAACAGGAAGATCAGGAATCAAAAAAAGTATCTGCCTAACAGATGTCTGAGCAACCTAAAATAGCAGATTTTTGTGCTGTCGGCGTAAATCACTGGGAGGCCACCATTGATGTACGCGAACGGTTCAGCTTAAAAACATCCAAAAAGAAAAAACTTTTAGAAGGTGCCAAGCGAGAAGGCATTGACAGCCTTTTTGTTGTTTCTACCTGTAATCGTACAGAAATTTTTGCCCAGAATGTTACGCCCCAGGAGCTTGTTCGACTGTTGATTACCTATTCTAATGCAACGCTCGACGAATTTCACAATTACGGATTTGAAAAAGAGGGGCAGCAGGCTGTTGAACATCTGTTCCAGGTTACTGTGGGACTTGACTCACAAATTCTTGGTGATTTGCAGGTCGTAAAGCAGGTGAAAGAAGGCTACGAGTTGGCAAGCGAAATGGACGCGGTCGGGGGTGAATTGCATCGCTTGATGCAGCACGTTTTCCGAGCGCATAAGCGATCGCGCAATGAAACATCGCTCGGTGAAGGTGCGGCAACAACGGCTTATGCCGCGGTAAAGTTTGCCGTGAAAACCTTCGACAATCTGAAGGATAAAAATATACTTTTGGTTGGTACCGGCAAGATCGGGAAAGTAACTTGCAAGAATCTGATCAACCTCGGTGCTAAAAAGCTGACGCTTATCAACAGAACGCGAGAGCGGGCCGAATTTGTAGCTGATAAGTATGACTTGCAGGTGTCCGGCATGAATCAATTGCCGGATGAAATCGTTGAGGCCGACTTGGTTATTGTTGCAACAGGGGCTAAAGAGCCGATTATCACACTGGATGATATGAAACCTTCGTTGCTTGATCCGAAATTTAAAGTGATGGTGGATTTGTCGGTACCACGAAATATTGATCCGCAGATTGGAGAAATGGATTTTGTAGATCTGGCAAATATGGATTTTCTGACCGATGTGACCGATGAAGCCTATCGTAAAAGGGAACAGAATATTCCGTTGGTCAAGAAAATTATTGAGGATGAACTGACTGATTATAAAAACTGGCTCAGCAAGCAGAAGGTGGTGCCAACGATTAAAGCCCTGACGAATAAATTTGATTCCATTCGTGAGGATGAATACGAGTTCTTCAAGAATAAAATTTCAGATACGGATAAAGAAAAAGTTGAAAATTTGACTCGTCGCATCGTTAATAAAATTGCTGCCTATTCTATCGAGCACCTTCGCGATCATCATGAGTCGGAACAGGTGACGAAAGTTGTCAATGATATGTTTAAGCTCGAAACTAATGCCAAAGATGAGTAAACCCATCCGTATTGGAACCCGCGACAGCCAACTTGCCACATGGCAGGCCAAGCAGGTTGCCAAAGAATTAGAGAAGCTCGGCCATGAAACCGAGCTTATTTTTGTTAAGTCAGAGGGTGATATCGATCTGACGACTCCACTGACTGAGTTGGGTGGTAAAGGTGTGTTTACGAAAGCGTTGGATGATGCCCAGCTTAACGACGAGATTGATATTGCTGTCCACTCTTTTAAGGATCTTCCTACCGAAAATCCGCTTCCGCTCAAAGTCGCAGCCATCATGGAGCGTGCCGATGCGCGCGACTCACTCGTTGCACCCGATGGTACTGATTTTCTGGATGATGCTGATTATAAAGCGACCATTGCCACCAGCAGCAACCGGCGGCGTGCGCAGTGGCTGCATCGCTATCCCAACCACGAGATTGTAAACATTCGCGGCAATGTAAATACGCGCCTCGAAAAAGTTGAAAACAATGACTGGGATGCCGCAATTTTTGCCGCAGCGGGACTGGAACGCATTGATCTTGGTCATCATATAAATGCGTACCTCGACTGGATGGTATCGGCCGCAGCGCAGGGAGCCATGGCCGTGATGATTCGTGAAGATGACAGCGAGATGGAAGAGATTGTTTCGCAATTAAATCACGATGAAACGGCCCTCTGTACAACCATTGAACGTGATTTTTTGCACGATATGGAGGCCGGATGTAGTGCCCCGGTGGGCGCATATGCTTTTGTTGAAAATGGAGATGTGCATTTTAAAGCCGTAGCCCTTACCCTCGACGGACGTGAACAATATGATTACCAAGAACAAGTTTCGGTAGGTGAGGCGGGTGACCTTGGACATACCGCTGCCCAGGCTCTGTTGAGTAAAGGAGCGATTAAGGTTATCGAAGAAATGAAATCGTAGCGCAATTCGATCCATTAGCGAAAATTTAATGTTGTGTCATGCTGAATTTATGTCAGCATCTGTAAAGTAGTAATGTGAATAGATCCTGAAACAAGTTCAGGATGACATGTTAATTGATCCATGAGACAAAACAAGCAAAATATTTTAGTAACGCGACCATTGTCGGCACAGCAATTGGAATATGCCCGAATTTTGGGGCTGGAGCCCATAATAGAACCGGCTCTGCATTTCAATTTTCCTGATTACTGGGATGGCGTGCTCAAAGTTATTACCGAGCATCCCAAATCCGACTGGGTATTTACCAGCGCTAACGGGGTAAAGGCTTTGGAAGAGCTGATGAAAGCTGGCCTGCAAGTACGACCCGAAGTACAGCTTTTTGCCGTGGGCGCAAAAACTCGTGATGCCCTTCAAGATCTGGGGTTAGACGCCAAGATCCCAAGAAAACAGGATGGCAAACATTTGGCCGAGCTTATTATTGAAGAAGGGAAAATTAATTCGGTGATCTATTTTCATGGTAATTTAAGTCGGGATGAAATGACAGATCGGCTGGAAGAGAGTGGCATTGAAGTGATTGAGTTGGAAGTCTATGAAACGATTATTAATCCCGTGGAATTGCCAAATAAGCCGGTAAGCGGTATCCTATTTTACAGTCCAAGTGCGGTAGAAGGATTTGCCCAGGGAACTGGGTTTGACGAAGAACTTCCACCATTGTTTGCCATAGGTCCTACAACAGCCGGCGCACTTAAAGAATATACCGATCAACATGTAGAAATTGCCAGGCAGCCAGACACCGAAGTGCTGCTTCGAACCACTGCCGACTATATTTTTAATAAAGTAGAAAGTCCCCCTTCGAAGGGGGATTAAAGGGGGATGACCTCAAGGGATTTAAAATTTTAATAAAGCACTAGTAATAATTATAAAATGTGTGAATTAGTGGCTCTAAAAAATATTTATGAATAACGATTTCCCCGAACTGAAAAACGATTTATTACTCCGAACGCTTCGCGGCGAAGAAGTCGAACGTCCCCCGGTGTGGATGATGCGTCAGGCCGGACGTTACCTGCCGCAGTACATGAAGTTGCGCAAGAAATATACCTTTTTTGAGCGCGTGGAAACGCCTGAGCTGGCGTGCGAAATTACCATTCAGCCCATTGATGAACTGGAACCCGATGCGGCAATTATTTTTTCGGATATTCTGACCATTCCCCAGGCACTGGGTATCGATGTGGATTTGGTGAAAGGCAAAGGACCGGTAATGGAGAATCCCATCGAAAGTGTGGATGATGCTTTTTCGATTTTGGCTGAGGATATCCCCGAGAAACTAAATCATGTGATGGAGGCGATAACGCTTACGCGTAAGGAGCTGAATGGACGCGTGCCGCTGATTGGTTTTGCAGGGGCACCGTGGACGCTCTTCTGCTATATGGTGCAGGGCGAAGGGTCCAAGAATTTTGCCAAGGCCAAGGCCTTCATGTATCAGCATCCTGATGCGGCAAAGCATGTAATGAAAGAGCTAACCAAGGCAACAATCGATTATCTGAAAGCGCAAATTGAGGCCGGCGCGCAAGTAGTACAGCTTTTTGATTCTTGGGCCGGGTTGCTGAGTCCCGAAGATTTTAATGAGTGGGCCATGCCTTATCTGATGGAAATTTGTGATGCCATCGATGAGGTGCCGGTTATTCTGTTTGCCAAAGGCAGTTGGTATGCCTTGGAGCGTCTAAGTTTTAAAAGTAATGCACAGGCGTTGGGACTTGATTGGACGATCACCCCTGAATACGGAAGGGAAGCTACTCGTGGGGACATTGTGTTACAAGGAAATTTTGATCCCTCGAAATTGATGATGCCGCAAGATGAAATTCGTCGGCAAACCAAACGCATGATCGATCGCTTCGGAGCCCAGAAATATATTGCGAACCTGGGACACGGCATTTTGCCGAATATCCCCGTTGATAACGCTCGTGCTTTCGTTGATACGGTAAAAGAATATGAAGCCAAAGATTGAGTTAGCCACAGATTTTCACAGATAAGATTGTCCCCCTTCGAAGGGGGATTAAGGGGGATGACCTAAACGATAATTTTATGTCAATTGAATACGACAATTACGGTTACAACAAGGATCTAAAAGAGCTTGCCCGTAAGCTTCGAAAAGATTCAACCAAAGCCGAAATTCGACTTTGGTCTGAATTATTGAGAGCGGGTAAAATGATGGGCTATACCTTTCTTCGTCAGCGTCCGGTGTTAAATTATATTGCTGATTTTATGTGTAAAGAGCTACAGCTTATTATTGAAGTTGATGGGTATTCCCATGAAGATGAGCGAAAGTGGTATAAAGATTTAGATCGACAAAAAGAGCTCGAGAAAAAAGGGTTTACTGTTTTACGATTTACAGATGATGAAGTAATGAATGATCTCAGAAATGTAGAGAGTTCGATTAAAGGATGGATAGAGAATCATCCCCCTGCACCCCCTTCGAAGGGGGACTCTAAGGAGTCTTCGATCAAAAATCGATTCGAATCCTACATCCGCAACTTGCAGGATGAGATCTGTGATACCCTGGAAGCGATTGACGGAGAGGCCCGATTTCGTCACGACGATTGGGAACGCGATGGTGGAGGCGGTGGACATACCCGGGTGATCGAAAAAGGCGATGTCTTTGAAAAGGGCGGCGTAAATATATCCACCGTGTATGGAGAACTGCCCGAACTAATTCGCAAGCGATTTGAAGTTGAACAGGGCTGGTTTTGGGCGGGTGGATTGTCGCTCGTCATCCATCCCCAAAGCCCGATGGTGCCAACGGTACATGCCAACTATCGCTACTTTGAGCTGTATGATGATGCCGATATGAACGAAGTGCGTGATCAGTGGTTTGGCGGCGGCGCAGATTTAACGCCCTATTATTTGTGGGATGAAGATGCCGTGCACTTTCATCAGGTGCTGAAGAATGCCTGCGACAGGCATGGCAAGGAATTATATCCGCGGTTCAAAAAAGAGTGCGACGAATACTTTTATAATGATCACCGGTCGGAAGGACGCGGAATCGGTGGACTGTTTTTTGATTACCTGCGTCCCGATGAAGAACGAACAGCCAAGGACTGGTACGATTTTACGACCGAAGCCGGAAACGCCTTTTTGGAAAGTTACGTGCCCATTGTTGAGCGACGAAAAGACGAGTCATATACCGAAAAACAGCGTTATTTCCAGGAAATCCGTCGGGGTCGTTATGTAGAGTTTAATTTAATTCACGATCGCGGTACCTTATTCGGCCTGAAAACAAATGGACGGACCGAGTCAATTTTGATGAGTTTGCCACCGCGCGTTCGGTGGGATTACGATTTCGATATAGAGGAAGACAGCCGCGAAAAATATCTCATAGAGCGGTTACAAAATCCCATTGACTGGATTGAATATGGGGAGAAAGAAGGAATATCAAGCAAAGTGTCATCCTGAACTTCTTTCAGGATCTGTTATAGTAGATGCTGAAACGAGTTGAGCATGACATGTAATTTAAATTTTATTTAGAATGTCACACGGACAATTTCCATACATACGCGGACGACGATTGCGAACCTCGGCAGCTATGCGAGATATGGTGGCCGAGTACAATCTGAAACCAGCGGATTTTATCGCTCCGGTTTTTGTGATGGAGGGCGAAAATGATAAAGCCGAAATCCCATCCATGCCGGATTATTATCGTTACACCTTAGATCTGTTGATGGATGAAATCCAAGAGCTAAAGGAAGTAGGCATTTGCTCGGTATTGGTATTTGCGAAGGTGCCCGATGAACTCAAAGATAACAAAGGCACTGAAGCGCTTAATCCCGATGGACTCATGCAGCGGGCGGTTCGCAGAATCAAAGAAGAGTTTCCCGAAATGCTGGTCATGACCGACATCGCGATGGATCCCTATTCGAGTTACGGCCACGACGGCATCGTAGAAGACGGTGAAATCTTGAATGATGAGTCCGTTGAAGTGCTTTCAAAAATGGCGGTAAGTCATGCGAAGGCAGGTGTTGATATGGTAGCGCCATCGGATATGATGGACGGTCGCATCGGTGCGATGCGCAAGGCATTGGACGAAGAAGGATTTGAGAATACCGGTATTATGGCGTACAGTGCGAAATATGCGTCCAGTTACTACGGACCGTTTCGGGATGCACTGGATTCAGCGCCCGGATTCGGAGACAAGAAAACGTACCAGATGGATCCCCCCAATGTGCAGGAAGCGATCAAAGAAGCAAAACTTGATGAACAGGAAGGAGCCGATATCGTGATGGTGAAGCCCGGACTGCCCTATATGGATGTTATTCGAGCGGTTAAAGAAAATGTGTCCGTGCCGGTCTCGGTCTATAATGTTTCCGGAGAATACGCTATGTTAAAGGCAGCTGCCGAGAAAGGCTGGTTGAATGAAGAGGAGGCCATGATGGAAGCACTGGTTGGATTCAAGCGAGCTGGCGCCGATTTGATTGCCACCTATTTTGCTAAGGCAGCATCGAAGGTATTGAATAAGAAATAAGATTCTATAAGTTGGGACGCGCCGCGGCGTGTCCGTACATAAGAAATTATTTAAATATTTATGTTAGAAAAGAGCAAAAAATTATTTGAGCGGGCACAGCAATTTATCCCCGGAGGAGTGAATTCTCCTGCCCGGGCTTTTAAATCAGTAGGAGGAACACCTGTTTTTATCGATAAAGCTAAAGGTTCTATTCTTACTGATGTCGATGGCAAAGAATATATCGACTACGTAGGGTCATGGGGACCGATGATTTTAGGTCACGCTTATGAGCCAGTAATCGAAGCCGTCAAAGAAACAGCGGCGAAGTCGACTTCGTTTGGGGCTCCTACCGAGATCGAAGTAAAGATGGCTGAGCTTGTCAAACAGATGGTGCCCGGCGTGGACAAAATCCGCATGGTAAATTCCGGAACCGAAGCCTGCATGAGTGCTATTCGTGTGGCACGGGGCTATACCGGACGAGATAAAATCATTAAATTTGAAGGTAATTATCATGGCCATGGAGACTCATTTCTGATCAATGCTGGTAGCGGGGCATTAACTCTTGGTCAACCCAGCAGTCCCGGCGTAACGGTGGGAACAGCCAAGGACACATTGACTGCTAACTTTAATGATTTGAACTCAGTAAAGAATCTGTTGACGGAATACGAAGGAGAAGTTGCCGCGATTATATTGGAACCAGTGGCTGGAAATATGGGATGTATTCCTCCCCAAAAAGGATTTCTTGCCGGACTTCGTGAGCTTTGTGACGCGCACGATGTGGTTCTTATTTTTGATGAAGTGATGACCGGTTTTCGTGTGGCCATGGGCGGAGCTCAGGAGCGCTACGGTGTAACGGCTGATCTGGTGACTTATGGAAAAATTATTGGAGCTGGATTGCCAGTTGGTGCGTTTGGTGGTAAAAAAGAAATTATGGACGTCGTTTCCCCGGTTGGCGATGTGTACCAGGCAGGAACGCTTTCAGGGAATCCGCTGGCGATGGCAGCAGGTTATGCATTGCTTTCAGAGTTGCATGAAAACCCTTTGCATTATGATGAGCTCGAAGAAAAAACAGTAAAGCTGGCAACTGGATTAAAGGAACTTTTGTTGGAACACAAAGTCCCTTTTGTACTTAATCAGGTTGGATCGATGCTGAGCATTTTCTTTACTGAAGAAGATGAAGTGGTGGACTTCAATTCGGCGAATACCACTGACCAAGCCTTTTTTAAAATTTATTTTCACGAGATGTTAAAAAATGGAATTTATCTTCCACCATCTGCCTTTGAGTCGTTATTTTTGGCTAATTCTCTAACTGATAATCATTTGGAGCAAACGCTTGAAGCTGCAGATAAATCTATAGAAAAAGCCCTGGAACAGATTTAAATGAGAGTAATTGTGGGCGAATTTATTGAAAAAATGAAAAAGAGGTGGGGCGTCGAAACGTTTGGCGGACTACTTTTGATCCTGCTTATTTTTTCAGTAACAGGAATGTCGACGCTCTATGTAAGAAAAATTGTTTTTGACTGGATCGGGGTTGGGCCGGCGACCCCTTTTTGGGTCGAAATTGTTGCGTGGGTCTTGATCGTTTTTCCGGCCTATCAGCTTCTTTTTTTATTCTTTGGTTTTATTACCGGACAATTTCAGTTTGTTTGGGATTTTGAAAAGAAGAGTCTTAAACGGATTAAGAACTTGTTTGTTCAAGACGATCATTAATCATCACTCATCTTTTCGAGCTTTTTCTGTTTCTTTCGGGATAGATTCTCTACAACCAAGTGGTAAGAGTCTTTGATCCATTCTTTAATAATTTCATCGTCCAGTTTTCCTTTCGGATCAACGGTATTCCAGTGTTTTTTATTCATGTGGTGCCCGGGTTGTACGTCTTCGTACAAATCGCGAAGCATGGCAGCCTTAACGGGGTCACATTTCAGGCTTATGCCGTCGAATTCATCGACATCTGTGATTGCAAAAATTTTGCCCATCACTTTAAAGGCAAGTGTGGTATCGTCATCAAAAGGAAAGTCTTCGGTTACTCCATTAAATGACAAGCAAAATTCTCTGAAATCTTCTATGTTCATGTAGATGGTGGCTTAGTAAGATTGGTTTAAAAGAAATCCAGACCCTTAATCTGCATCGGGTATGATAAAAAATCCGAATTTATTGGTCTGGCGGTGCGTTTTGTATTCTAAATGACAGTCTCAATAGATTTTGAGAGGTTATTAAATAATTAGTCTTAAAATATAATAATGATCGGGAGTTGCAAGTCTTAGGCTTTTTGGGGGTTCTAAAGGGCTTTTTACAGATTGTGCCACGTAGCAAGAGCTAATAAAACCCACGCGCTAATAAAGCAGAGACCTCCAATGGGGGTGATGGCACCCAGCCATTTGATCCCTCCAATAGATAGAACATACAAGCTGCCTGAAAAAATCGTTATGCCGGCAACCATCAGCCAGCCCGACCACTGTAAAAGTGAAGAATCGGGCATCAAGGGGGCTACAAGGCCGATAACTAATAATCCAAGGGCATGATAAAAGTGATATTTAACCCCGGTTTCAAAGATATCGAGCATCTCATTATCAAGTATTTCTTTAAGTCCGTGGGCGCCAAAAGCACCAAGGGCTACGGCGAGTGCCATAGCTATGGATCCAACGATTAAAAACAATTTTTGCATCATCTGTTACACTTTTTTGTCATCGGCAGTATATAAAAAGGGTAGATGAAGTTATTGTGAATCCAATGCTGACTTATAGACGCCTTCTCAAAAAAAAAGTTGATAAGCGTTGATCTAAGTCTCAAATCCCACTTCTTTATGTGTGCCGTCGCAAAAAGGTTTGCTGGATGACTTTCCACAGCGGCAGAAGGCAACATTTTTAGAACTGTTTACGGCTTCGTTTGCAATGGAGTGTACGCGATAACTGCCTTCAACTAAAATGGGCCCGTTATCCATGAGTTTGAGGATCAGTTTATTTTGGGATGCATTGCCCCCATCGGTGGGATGCAGCTTTGCTTTTTGAAATCCAGCCGATGCTTCAAAGTCAATGTCCTTATGGGTATTATCGCACAGGGGTTTGTTTTTTGATGCGCCGCATCGGCATAGAGCTATGCGGGTATCTTCGAGCAGTGTTTCTCCCTCCGCATTTTGGATTTCTATATTGCCTCGAAGATATAGTGGTCCATCGGGTACAATGGTGATGGTATTTTCGCGGGATGGTTTTTCTTCGTCATCAGATCCAGAGTATTTTAAGGCTCCGGTAGGACAGTGATGAACGACTTCCCTTATCCGTTCTGCAGAAGCTTCTTGAGGTGTAATCCACGGTTTGTTATTGGGATTGAAAACCGAGGGTAGATTCTTGACACATTCGGCCGAGTGAATGCATCGTTTACTGTCAAATTCTACCGTAATATCGTCTGATTCGTAGCTGTGTATATTTGATTCCATGAAAAACCTCATCCTTTATTCATTTTGCCATAAGATAGATGATTTAATGGGATCGTCAAGCTTTGAATGGTGATGGTCACTTTTTTAGAACGAATAAAAACTCAGGAAAAGCTAACTAAAAGAAAGTGCATGTGGGGCAGTTTTTTTGGAATGATCAGGGTTTTACCGGTATTTGCATGTAATATGTCGGGGGTTATGTTGGTACAAAAGCCCGAAAAATCCTGAAAAAAAGTGAAGGGTTTCCTTACAGTCACAGTGTGATAAGAAAAGGTGAGAATTTATTCTACCTGCTTAAAAGTCCATGGGATTAGGATGACGAAATTTATAGTTAAGCATTATTTTTAACTTCCTGTTCGATACAATTTTGTAATCTTTACGGTCATCATCTGTGAAAGTGGGTGGTTCCAAATCCATCGCTTTGGCAACGGCCGGGTAGTACATTTTTCTGGGGGGATGTCCGTCTGAAACTCCGTTGAAAATATCTCCTCTGATATCTTTTTCAATCACTTGCTGGATAATGTTAACACAGTCATCTTGGTGAATCAGATTCACTGGAGCATTTCCCTTGTTCATCTTTTTTCTTCCGGCAAGGTACTTGACGGGATGACGATCGTAGCCATATAATCCCCCAAATCTTATGATTGTCGTATCAAAGTCAGATTGCTTTTGAAGCAGACGTTCAGCTTTCAGTAGCGCATTACCAGTACCGCGTGATGCTTTTCCGAGCTTGGTATCTTCCTCACTTACGATGCCCGCTTTTTCGGGATAAACAGAGGTTGAGCTGACGAATACGACAAATCTGATAGAAGACTTTTTAACTTCATCTATAACAGCTGCAATCTGTTTCTGATGAAATTCTTGAACATTATCTCGTCCCCTGCCTGGCGGAATATTCAGCACAAGCACATCCGCATCCCAAAAATCATTACAATTTTTGCATTGTAATTCTGGAGAAAGTGTTAGAAAATAGGGCTCTATATCCTTCCCCTTAAGTAGCTGCAACTTTTCTTCACTTGTTGTTGATCCTTTTATGGTATGTCCTGCAGATCGGAGCTGTTCGGCCAGGGGCAAGCCAAGCCACCCGCAGCCTAAAATACTAATGGTCATAGTTGTTTAATTAACTGTAGAAGAGGTTCGGTTAAATATCTAAAAAGGAACTCCCAATATCATTGTTGGAACAAATTTGGGGTTACGTAATTTAATAAGAGGTATGTGTTATTCAACGAAATGTTAAATTAACTATTCTGTCATGAAACGATTAGCAATATATTTAGGGGCAATTTTGTTTAGCGTAGGATTTGTTGCATGTTCCGAAAAGTCGGAAGACAATATGCAGCAGGCTCAAGAAGAGGTAGAGGAAACAGCAACGTCTGCACAAGAGGATATTGAGGTCGAAAAAGAGGAATTTCTGAATGATGTAGAAGAGCAGCTTTCTTCAATTGAAGATGAAATGGAGGAGCTGAAGCAAGAAATTGATGAGGCCTCTGAGGAGAACAAGTCAGAGCTCGAAGAACAATGGGAAAGCTTAGAGGACAAGAAAAGTGAGCTGGAAAATGATCTCGAAGAATTGCGAGCTAATGCCGATGAAAGTTGGTATGATATGAAAGAAGATATTGACGATAAGCTCGATAGCATCAACGATTCATTCAATAATTTGAAGGAAGATTTGGGAATCGATTCCTGATCATTATTTACAGCAAATGTGCTTTCTTACGTTCCGTAGTGTAGCTGCGGAACGTTTTTTATTTTTACAACATAAAAAAGGCTCCCAACCTGAGGTCAGGAGCCAGAAAAATGAAAGAGATAAATTATCAAATGGTCTCGTTTATACGTTTGGTTCAGAACAAGACCAAAATTTGTGATTACTCTTCTCTCATATAGGGATACGTCCAGTCTTTTGCCGGGACGGTGGTCTCCTTAATAGAACGCACCGAAATCCAGCGCATCAGATTGGCAGCACTGCCGGCCTTGTCATTGGTTCCGGATTTACGTGCTCCGCCAAATGGCTGCTGATTGACGATGGCCGCGGTTGGTTTATCATTAATGTAGAAGTTACCCGCTGCCTGGCGTAGGTAATCAGCCATTTTGTTCAGGGCGTATCGATCTTGTGAAAAGATTGCGCCGGTTAGAGCGTATGGAGAAGTAGTATTACAGAGTTCGAGGGTTTCATCGAATTTGTCGTTTTCATAGACGTAAACGGTGAGTACCGGACCAAAGATTTCTTCTTCCATGGTCTTGAACTTTGGATCGTGCGCCTGAACCAGTGTAGGTTCGATGAAGTACCCTTCCGAATCATCATAATTACCACCGTAAAGAATTTCTCCATCGTCAGATTCTTTGACGTAATCAATGTACGAGGTAATGTTTTCGAATGCTTTCTGATCAATCACAGCACCCATAAAGTTGGTAAAATCCTCGACGTCGCCATATTTCACATCTTTAACTTCATCCAAGAACTTGTCGCGAAATTCCGGCCAGATTGATTTTGGAATATACATCCGAGAAGCGGCCGAACATTTTTGTCCCTGATATTCATAAGCAGCTCGGATAGCCGCGATAACCACGGCATCTACATCGGCAGATTCGTGGGCAAAAATGAAATCCTTACCACCTGTTTCGCCCACAATGCGTGGGTAGGTGTTATAGTGCTCGATGTTATTCGCAATCTCTTTCCACAAGTGCTGAAAGGTTGCTGTTGATCCGGTGAAGTGCAGACCGGAAAGGTGCTCACTTTCCAGAACAGGATCACCAACATCGGGACCATTGCCCGGCAAAAAGTTGATTACGCCATCAGGCATACCGGCTTCTTTGAGTACTTTCATGATAAAGTAGCTGGAATAGACAGATGAAACCGCAGGTTTCCAAAGCGATACATTTCCACAGAGTGCAGGCGCCAGGGGCAGGTTTCCGGCAATGGCCGTAAAGTTGAAAGGCGTTACTGCAAAAACGAAGCCTTCCAGCGGACGATATTCCATGCGGTTCCACATGCCGTCTGGAGAGTAAGGCTGATCCTTGTAAATCTGCTGCAGATAGTAAGCGTTAAATCGCAAGAAGTCTGCAAATTCGCCCACCGCTTCAATTTCGGACTGGTGAGGCGTTTTTGACTGTCCCAGCATGGTAGAAGCGTTCATCGTGTATCGATAGGGACCGGTAATAAGATCAGCCGCTTTTAAGTAAATAGCGGCCCGGTCTTGCCAAGGCATCTCGGCCCACTTCTTTCGGGCTTCGAGGGCCGACTCTATGGCCATTTCTACTTCTTTTTCACCACAAAGGTGAACAGTGCCCAGTTTGTGTTCGTGATTGTGAGGCATCACAACATCCTGTTGGCGGTCGGTTTTTACTTCTTTGCCGCCAATGATCGCTGGAATTTCAATCTCTTGATTTTTTAGTCGATCTAATTCTTTACGTAACTCTACGCGTTCGGGCGTTCCGGGTGCATACGAATTGTAAGATTCGTTTTCCGGTTCCCGAATTTCAAAATATGCATTAGCCATAATAATGAGGTTACTTTTGATTCGGATTTCCTGAAAAGTACTTGCTATTTTCGTGGGTGAAGGTACAAAAAAATTAGCAGAATTGGAGGTTGTAAAGACCCCAAAATTTATGATGATTCTTTCTTGATGATAGATTGCGCCAATTTAAATCCAGAAGTGATGCAATCGGGCACCGAAACACCACCGCGGAAATTACCATTGATAAATAGGCCACGATGCTGCTGTTCAATCTGCTCGATCGCTGATAAATACTTATCGTAGCCGACTGTATATTGGGGAATGGTTGCAGGCCAATAGTGATGATGAAGAAAGGTGGGTTTGCCCGAAATATCAAGCAGTTGCCCAATTTCATTTTGGACGATCGTTTGTAGTTCATCCGGATTTTTCGAGGCCAGGCCGGGATTTCTGGCTCCGCCGATAAAACTCGTTAACAGGGCATGTCCATTTGGAGCGCGACCGGGAAATAAGCTCGATGAAAATAAGGTGCCCAGCGTTTGGTACTGTTCCACCTCGGGAATCAGCATACCAAAACCGTCCAGAGGGTGCTGTATTTGATCCGAAGAAAATCCTAAAACAACTACACTTAACGGGGCGTACGGTATATTAGAGAGGACCTTTCTTTCCGGAATGTTAATAACAGAACTCAAGACCTGTGCTGGTAGCGTAGATATGATGATATCGTGTTCCACAGTGATAGCCTCATTTTCACGAGTGGCATTAATGATCCACTGCCCATGCTCTTGATGTAAAGATTGAATGGTGGTTTTTGTTTGAACAGCATCGCCTAAGGTCTTCGCTATCGCAAGAGGTAATTGTTGAAGACCGTTTTTAAAAGATATAAGTGCCCGGCGCGGCTTTTGGCTATTGAGACCTTTCTTGAACATACCCTTTAATAGGCTGCCATGCTGCTGCTCCATATCCCAAAGGGATTCAAAGGTATGTTTAATGGAAAGTGTTTTGGGATCCCCAGCATAGATGCCGGAGACAAAGGGGTTAACGGCGTAGTCGAGCGGCTCTTGGCCCAGCCGACGTTTTATGAATTGAACTATAGATTCATCATCCTTATTAGATATCGCAGCGAAGGGCTCTTTTAGCAATCGCAATTTTCCGCTGAGAGACAGAAGTTCAGACGTTAAAAACTGACGAAAAGACATCGGGAGTGGGATTGGGTGCCCATCTTTTACAATAAACCGTTTTTTAGCGAAGCTCCCAGCTTGTTGGATATCATTTGACAGGTTGAGGGATTTTAACAGATCCCAAACAGTATTAGATTTGACCATAAGCGTATTGGGTCCATTTTCAACCAGCCAGCCATTTTGCCGGCACGTTTTAATGGCACCGCCTACCTTCTCTTCTTTTTCATAAACAGTGACGGCATAATTTTCAGAAGATAATTTATAGGCCGCGGATAGCCCTGAAATACCGCCTCCAAGTATGCCAACAGATTTATTTTTATTGGTCATTGTGTGATAATTTCAATACTTTCTGATGCTTAATTAGATTAATTCTAATTAAGCATATTTTGTACTTGCAAGCATAAAATGATAATCAAAAAATATTAATGATAAGTGAAGATTGAGGAATAGATAATTATGAAAAGTGTATTAAAAATCATTGCAGTTGGAATCGCTGCATTCTTTCTGAGTTCGTGCGGCGACTCATCGGATGAGGAGCTGGTAGTATATTCTGGTCGGAGTCAAGGTCTGGTAGATCCATTGGTTAAAGATTTTAAGGAACAAACGGGTATTGATATTGAAGTCCGTTATGGTAATGACGCCGAATTACTTGCTGTAATGAGTGAGGAAGGAGATCAAAGTCCCGCTGATATTTACTGGGCTAATACAACGGGAGCATTGGCGAATGCTTCGCAGGAAGGTAAGCTTGTCACATTACCTGATTCGTTGGCTTCGAAACCTGCTGCTTATACCTCTTCATCGGGTGAATGGATTCCGGTGACCGTACGATTTCGAACACTGGCTTACAATCCCAATGAAGTTGACTCTGATGATCTTCCCGAGTCAGTGATGGACTTGCCTGATATGGATGAGCTTGAGGGACGCATAGGCTGGACTCCGACGTACTCAAGTTTTTATGACTTTATGACGACCATGCGTTTGCTCGAAGGGGATGATACGGCAGCTGAGTGGTTAGAAAAGATGAAGGATTTGGACCCCAAGTCATATAGTTCGAATACACCGATGTTGCAGGCCCTTGCTGGTGGTGAAATTGATATAGCCCTGACCAATCATTATTACATTTTGCGTATGAACTACGGAACTGGAGGGGACCAATCTGCAGATACAGACTCAGATTCGGATACAGATTCAGACTCGGATACATCCATGGGAGGTGAAGAAGAATACTCTGATGGAACCGTAGAAACCTATCATTTTGCTGAAGGTGATGTAGGTAATTTGGCTATGGTAACGGGAGCAGCCCAGTTGACTACGTCCAATCAAGATGAAGCGGCTCAACAATTTTTGAATTTCTTGCTTTCTCGGCAAGCACAGGAATTTGCAGCAGAGTCGGTACATGAATATCCGGTAATCCGGGATGTGCAGCTGCCTGATTATATGCTTGATGCTGAGGATGCTTTTAAGCTTAGTCCCGAATATGATTACGAGCAGCTTAAACAACTGGATGGAACCTTAGATCTTCTGCGCGAAGCTGGATTGATCTAAGCTACCTTTTTTAAGATTCATTTCGAGCCTTGCTAAATTTGGCAGGGCTTTTTTATTGGATTAAAGTTCTATTCCAACTGATACATAGAGGTTGCGCATTTTTGCTGGGATAATTCCGGGACCAGGATAACCTGTAGCGCGTCGGGTAAAATAATTCTCATTCATCAAATTATTTACTCCGCCTTCAAGTGAAAAACGGTTAAAACTATACTTGGCAGATAAATCCATGACTTGGTAGGCAGGGATTATTCCTTCAATAGCTGTAGGCGTACGGCGTGCATTGGAAGCATCGGAATAATGTTCGGCTACATGAGAGAACTGGTATGAGGCTTCAAAACCATTTTTTGAAAAAGTTAATCCCGTCTTAAAATTTAATGGGGGAACCAGTTCAACTTCGTTGCCTTCGATGCCAGATTCATCAGAATTGCTGTAGGTAGCGTTAATGAGAGCAAGATTTGTAAAAAGGGAAAGCGAAGTTCCTGAGTCTTGTTTAAAAAGCTTTACAAGGTCAACTTCTGCAAAGGACTCTATCCCGAAAATTTTGGCATCGGCGATATTGGTGCGATACCGGAAGGTACGGTCAACCAGGTCATTAAACTTGGGATTCGGTTCGGTGCGAAGGACGGTCCCAATGCGATCTTCATAAGAAAGATGGAAAGCAGTTACATCATATTGCAAAAGATTATCAACCTGTCCCCGGATACCCAGATCGGCATTAAAACCGCGTTCATCTTGTAGATCGGGATCAACTTCCAAGTTGCCCATATCTACCCGAATATCATTAAAGTTTATGGCGCGATAGTTCTGAGAAAAATTGCCGTAAATTTCGACTTCACTGCTGGGTCGGTAGCTCGATCCAATACCAAAAAGTAGTAACGAACGCTCTCGATTTCGATTTTCGGTAATCCGTTCATCAACAAGAACATTATCGGCTAAATCCCGAACAATATTGCGATAATACCCATCAGCTTCAGTTTGTATGTATTCGAAGCGGACACCGGGAGTAATGCTAAAATTGGGGGTAATATTGAAGATATTTTCAACAAAAACAGAACGGTTTTGGCTGGGTAGGTCAAAATCAGAGCCCGTCAAATTATCAGGAGAAATGTAATTAAAAGCGGGATCGCTGCCATCGGGTCCATTACCTTGCCGGCGGTGGGTATATCCATTGTAAAAGCGAGTGCCTGCGAGAAAAACCGAGATTCCATCAAGAAAGTCATAGCGATGGATGAGCCGAGTTTCGTTGCCCCAGTTTTGAAAATCATCCTTAAGCAAGTCGCGTTCACCGCCAGTATCAAGCCGATCGATGCGCTGCAGGTTTCCAAGAGCATCGCGTCCGGCCAGAAGCCCAAAGAAGCGGCTATTAATTTTAGTTTTACTATTAAAATTATAAGTCGCCTCAAGCGAAAAAAGATTCCAGTTTACTTTAAACCAATTGCGTTCTCTGTTCGATTGGCTGGGATCATCTTGAAACTGAGCGTCGGTCAGCCCGCCGGGTTGTTGCGCCAGGTAATACATGTGCGTGTATTCGGGCGTAATGGTCAGATTTGAGCTCAAGTCAATATCAAACGAAGCGTATGCCGTATGTTGGTCGAGCTGAGAGTTGGGCCGCCAGCCGTTGCTGGTTTTATACTGGTAAAATCCATAGTAGCTGACATCACCTTTGGTGCCGCCAATGCTATTGAAGGAATTAAATAATCCAAATGATCCGTATGACTGATTGGTATTCAACTGGAAGGGCGTATCCTCGGGCGCATCCTTGAACTGAAAATTGAGCATTCCTCCAAACTGGGTACCGTACTGCAGAGAGGCCGCACCGCGAATAATTTCGATGCGTTTCAGGGCCTGAACCGGAGGGGTATAATAACTTTCGGGATAGCCTAAAGCATCTGCGGCTATATCGTAGCCATTTTGGCGGGTATTGAAATTAGAATTCCTTTTGGGGCTTAATCCACGACCTCCAACGCTGGTCTGAATGCCGGCATCCCCGCTTTGCCAGATATTGAGTCCCGGAACTTTAGCATACACCTGACGGGTATTGTTGGTAGCCTTATTGACCACCATATCATCCAGAACTAAAACTTCATTCTTTTTGCTTTCGTTTATGGTTACCCCTTCTACGGACTGCAACCGAGTGATTCCTCGAGTTTTTGTGGCTTGTCCGCCAACCACCACTTCGTCCATTTTACTTTCGAAACCCAAGAGCTGAATGTCTCTGCGAATATCTGCATCAGTGATAGATATATTTTTGGTTTGCGTTCGTTTGCCGGGGTAGTAAGCTATGAGTCTGTATTCGCCGGGAGAAATATCGGGGATCTGATATTGGCCATCAGAATTAGTTGTGGTCTGCTTTTCAAATTCAACCGGTATATCCCCGCCGCTTTCTGCTTGATTGCCGGAAAGGTAAACATTTACTCCGGATATGGGATCGTTGTTTTGATCGGTGATGGTTCCGGAAATATCAAAGTTCTGAGCCTGAATGTTAGACATCCAACCTGCAGTTATAAGCAAAAAGAATATGGAAAAACGAAAGGTCATTCTTGTAGCGTTCGAAACCAGTTTTGTTGATTTTCATTAAAGGGGAGAATCCATTCTTTGTGAGCTAATCCCCTATCTTGCTCAGTGAGATCTACATTCGGGTCAATCATCGGCTGACTGCGACGACCGTTTAGCGTTACATTTGATTCTGCAGTAACTATTACATCACCGGAGAAGTTTTTCTGATATTCTCGTTCCAGATAATGCGCAAATTGCAGGATCATATCCGGACGGGAGGACATTTCTTTTTCTTGTTTCGGTGTGAGATAATCCCAATTCCTGACCTGCCACTCATTGCCTGTTTCGGGATTCTGGATATGAAAAGTAGCATGTCCCGCTTTTTCCATGAGCATGACCCGCCATGAAAAGCGGAATCCCTGTTCGGTCCAGAAAAGATTGCCGGGATACAGAGCAAACCGCAGTGGAAGCAACAGTTGCAATACAAAATGGATGGTGAGGATGCCGGCAATAATGCTGTTGCTGTTTTTGGTGAGCTTAAATTCTTTTTGTGATTTGAATGCAGAGGCCTTGAAATCAAAAGGCAGGTAGTCGGCTATTCGAGTTATGTTATCGATGATTTTCTGATGGAAATCAGCTGAGAAGAAAATAAGCGTGCACAAAATCATAATAAACGGAAACATGCCGATCTGAAACAGGAACCATGTGAACATGTGAAAAACGATTACGGCAAGGTATGCCAGGAACCGTGTGCGTTTCCAGAGCAGAAAAAAAGCAATGGTAAGATCGTAAAAAGCGCCTGCCCAGCTAAACACGTAGGCGCTGGTGGTATATTCCAGCAGGGGACCGATGATCGGGAGGTCGGCATTGGCGGGCAGCCAAATTCGAAGCGGCATGGCGTTGAGCAGCCAGTCGGGATTTAGTTTGGCTACTCCGGCAAAAAAGTAAACGAGTCCTAATTGTAGTTTGAAAATATTAATCGTCCATGCCGGTACATAGTCTGCCCGGAGGTTGGGTTTACGCAACACATCAAGCGAAAAGCTGCGATTGGCGGGCACGAACATCAGCAGAAAACTAACTATGCTGACAAAATAGTAGTGGTTCAGGTAATTGGTTTTGTCGATGAGTTCGACATACGTAAAGGCCAGGAAGAAAAAGACAATGCCGACCTGGTAATAATAGCCCAGCATGATGGAGAGGGCAGCGAGGCCCATCCCCAAAAAAAGCAGGTACATGCCGGTTTCACCAAGCGGTGTAACCCAATCAAATCCGTAGAAGGTGAAAAAAAAGTCTGGTTCTACATAAAGTTCATAGATCCATCCGTTAGCGGCAAAGCGGATAATGCTGATGAGCATAATGAATCCAAAAAGAAACCGAAAGACCGCCAGTGGGGCAATAGATACCTGACCTGTTATATGCTTTTTGATTGTTTCTGGTAGCATGCGTGGTTAATCACCGTCGTTATCTTGATAGGTGATGGTGATGCCGAGAATAGAAGTCATATCGGCTTTGAAAAGGGAAACCAATCCCTGAAGCTCATTATGAGCGTTTAATACTGGGTCATTATTTTCTTCGATTTGCTGGGAGAGTGGATCATTGAGCTCGTCCAGTGCTGTTTGGGCTTCGTCAATTTGTGTTTGGATTTCAT
>JBNJFP010000016.1:49644-59969 GCA_051746985.1 Bacteroidota bacterium | reverse complement strand
AGTCTTGGTAATGTTACGAACAACCAGTGGTTGATCCGCAAGTAATACACTTCTGACAGGTTCCATTTCGGACCATCGTCATACTACCGCACTCGGGACAAGAATCTCCGGTATAACCCAGCTCCTTGGCCTTTTCATAATCACTTTGATAACTGTCATTATCAGCTGCAGCTTGTGCCTGCTTGGTCGGCTGAGACTCCACAACTGTTTCGGCTTGCGTTGAAGTATCTTCCGGCTGCGGTGATGTTACCTGGGTTGCTTTTTGTTTCGCCTGCTTTTCTTCCTCGGAAGGTCGCATTTTGCGAGACATAATATCTTCTGCAGGAACATGTGCCAAGTCATCTCGACCGAGATACGTAACGGCAAGCTCGCGGAAAATATAATCGATTACCGAAGTCGTCATTTTTACATGCGGACTTCCACTCACCGTTCCACTGGGTTCGAATTTGGTGAACGTAAACGCATCAACAAACTCTTCAAGTGGGACGCCATGCTGCAGACCAAGTGAAATAGCAATCGCAAAACAGTTCGTCAGGCTTCGGAATGCAGCCCCTTCGCGGTGCATATCGATAAAGATTTCACCAAGTTGACCGTTTTCATATTCACCGGTTCGCAGATACACACTCTGTCCGCCAATCTTCACCTTCTGGGTGTATCCATTTCGGCGGCTTGGCAGACGCTTGCGATCAGCTACATATTTGTGAACAATACGTTCAGCCGTTTCAACCACTTTGTCTTGCTGTGCTTTGGTCTCCTCATCAAGATCTTCTTCGTCCAGATCCTCGAACACATCGCTGAGACTATTCAGTGGCTGACTCAACTTCGAGCCATCACGATACAAGGCATTCGCCTTAAGCATCAGCTCCCAGGAATCCATATAGGCATCTTTGAAATCCTCAACTGTTGCCTCATTCGGCAAGTTGATGGTCTTGGAAATTGCGCCCGATACAAACGGCTGAGCGGCCGCCATCATGCGGATATGCCCACCCGGCTTAATGTACCGTGTTCCAATGCGTCCACAACGATTCGCACAATCAAAGACGGGCAAGTGCTCATCTTTTAAGTGAGGAGCTCCTTCTACCGTCATTGTACCACAAACGTAATCGTTGGCTTCCTGAATTTCCTGCTTCGAAAAGCCAAGGTGCTTGAGAATATCAAACTGTGGATTTCCAAGCTGCTCGTCAGAAATATCAAGTACATCCTTACAGAAGTCTTCACCGAGCGTCCACTGGTTAAAGGCAAACTTGATCTCAAAACTGCTTGGCAGCGCTTCTTCAATAGCCTCAAGCTGCTTGTCGCCGAACCCTTTTTCGCGGAGACTTTCTTCGTTGATATGCGGACAACCATCCAGCGAGCCATACCCTTTAGCATAATTAATAATTTCTTCCCGCTCCTTGGGACTGTATCCCAGGTTTTGCAACGCTTTGGGCACACACTGGTTGATAATTTTAAAGTGTCCGCCCCCAGCTAATTTTTTGAACTTCACCAGCGCGAAATCAGGTTCAATGCCTGTGGTATCGCAATCCATGACCAAGCCAATGGTTCCTGTCGGTGCAATCACCGTCACCTGCGCATTGCGATAGCCATGCTTCTCACCCATTTTCACAGCTTCATCAGAATCTTTTCGCGCCGCCTTCAAGAGGTTATCGGGACATTCATTGGCGTCAATACCCATCGGTTTCACCGTCAGATCTTCATACTCTTCGGGATCAGCATTGTATGCGGCCCGTTTGTGATTACGCACCACTTTCAACATCGGCTCTTTGTTGGCTTCGAACCGTTCAAATGCCCCAAGCTCTTTGGCCATCTCGGCGCTGGTCCTGTAGGCATTCATATGGATAATGCTCATCAATCCCCCGGCAATAGCACATCCTTCGTCACTGTCATAAGGCACGCCCTGTACCATTAGTGCGGCACCCAAGTTGGCAAAGCCAAGTCCCAGTGTACGATACTTATAGGAAAGATCAGCTATTTCTTTAGATGGAAACTGGGCCATCAGTACAGAAATTTCAAGCACGACCGTCCAGATCCGGGATGCATTTCGCAGCGATTCAACATCGAATTCATCACATTTATCCGTCTTGAAATATTTCATCAAGTTGAGAGATGCAAGATTACAAGCCGTATTGTCGAGGAACATGTACTCCGAACATGGATTACTTCCGTTAATGGGTCCGTCATTGGGACATGTGTGCCACTCGTTAATGGTATCGTGATACTGCGCTCCCGGATCGGCACACGCCCATGCGGCATTGGCAATATCATCCCAAAGTTCACGGGCCGGCATCGACTTACATGGCTTGGGCTCACGACCTTCCTCGGCCGCTTTACGTTTCTCCGTTCTCCAGTACAAATCCCATTCGCCGTCTTCTTTCACGGCCTTCATAAACTTATTGGGAATACGAACAGAATTATTCGAATTCTGGCCGCTTACCGTACGGTAGGCTTCAGAATCCCAGTCCGTATCATAGGTTTCAAATTCCAAATCCGTAAAGCCCTGCTCGGCCAGCTGAACCACCCGCTCTATATAATTCAGCGGAACCTGATCTTGCTTGGCTTCTTTGATAGCGCGACCCAGCTCTTTGTTTTTAACGGGATCGCGACTGACCGCGCCATTAAAAGTTCGACCATCAATTTCGACGGGCTTATTACAAAGCTTAATAATTTTCTTGAGATGCTTTTCCAGAATCTTCGAGCCGGTAACAATAGACGCAACCTTTCGCTCCTCCCTAACCTTCCAATTCACATATTCCTCGATATCAGGATGATCCAGATCAAGAGTTACCATCTTGGCAGCGCGCCGGGTGGTTCCACCCGACTTAATTGCGCCGGCTGCTTTATCTCCAATTTTGAGGAAGCTCATCAACCCTGAAGATCGTCCGCCGCCACTAAGGGGCTCGCCTTCACCACGGATTTTTGAAAAGTTGCTTCCCGTCCCAGAACCGTACTTAAAAAGACGGGCCTCACGAACCCAGAGATCCATAATACCACCCTCGTTCACGAGGTTATCATCAATGCTTTGGATAAAGCAGGCGTGCGGCTGTGGATGAGAATACGCATCTTCCGACTTGGTCAGTTCACCTGTTTTGCCATCGACATAATAATGCCCCTGCGATGGACCATTGATTCCATAGGCCCAGTGCAAACCGGTATTAAACCACTGGGGACTGTTTGGGGCGGCCATCTGATTGGCAAGCATATAACGGAGCTCATCATAAAATACTTTTGCAGCTTCTTCGGAGTCAAAATAATCATGTTTCCAGCCCCAGTAGGTCCAGCAACCCGCTAAGCGATGAAAGACCTGGCGGCTGTCATATTCTCCGCCATAAAAATCGTCCTCATTAATTCCTTCTTTCTTCATGGCTTTTTCATCAGCCTCTGAGCGTTGAAGCCACTCGGGAACACCCTTTTCTTTTACTTTTTTGGTGATCTGAGGCACACCGGCTTTGCGGAAGTATTTCTGTGCAATTACGTCGGTTGATACCTGCGACCAGCTTTCCGGTACGATCAACTCGTCCATCTTGAAGACAATCGAGCC
This sequence comes from Bacteroidota bacterium, assembly GCA_051746985.1. Classification (GTDB taxonomy): domain Bacteria; phylum Bacteroidota; class Rhodothermia; order Balneolales; family Balneolaceae; genus Fodinibius. Next base: position 56,431 of record JBNJFP010000016.1, on the reverse strand, counting down.
GTCGGGATTTTTTATCTCCGATTTTCGGCTGACAAAGTTCATTTTTTCATAGGGACTATCCCACTCCTCTTGTGTATAAAATCTTGAAAATTTCATATAGCTAACTCCGGTTTATTTAAAATAATTATATCGATTTGGTACGTGCTGAAAAGCAAAAGTGATGTCTCTTTATTCCATCAATTAAATATAACGGACTGGTACTTTGGAGCAAGTCAAAAACCCCAAAACTTTTCCACAAAAGGGAGAAGTTATCCACAATAGTTCATCAATTTTAATTCGGTTTTGGTCAATTTTACGTTACTACCTTAAACCAAAATGTGGATAACTTTTAAAATCCCTTCAGATGGTTATCTAAAAAGTTGTTTTTAGGGCTGAATTTCGAACTTCCAAAACTTGCTTCAATCCATAAGATATCGTTGATAAAAAGCCCTCTCCCATTTACCTCCATGGAAGAGCACTTTTCATCTCATTTTTGCCCATTTATCTAAAGTGTGTACTGCAATTTTATGAAGAATCCACGACCCCGCGTTCGGTATCCGTTGATTTCTTGATATTCTGTATCAAAAACGTTCTCTACTTTTAGCTGCGTGGATAGATTCGCCGTAACTGTATATCCCGCAGAAAGGTTTGTCACATTATAGCCGGATACATCACTGCGATCCAGGGCTCCGTAAGGTCCAAGTGTTGAGCTGTAATGTACATCATCTCGGGATCCTACAAAACGTGTATCAACACTAAAACGTATATCTTCAGTAGCTAGAAACGACGCTTCCAGAAAAGCATTTGCGGCTGGACGGCGGGTCAACCCTTCAATCTCTTTTTTATCGGTCACAAAAGCACCGCTTTCATAAACCTGAACATGATTTCCACCGGTATAATCCGGATCAATATCCTCAGGTGAAAAGGCAAGGGAAGACTCAGTGAGCGTTAGGTTGCCCTGTAGATTCAAACGAGGTGTTATATTGGCATTCCCTGAAATCTCGAGACCTGTTATTTCCTGCTCAGAAACGTTAAGAAACGTATCTCCCAGGTAATCAGAATCGGCGCTTAGGTTGTCAATGGATGTATTACCGTTCCACAAATATACATATTCAACGACATCGCTAACGGTGGTTTTAAAAGCAGACAATTCAAAAGAAATGTTGTCGCTCACCTGCTGTTTCCAGCCCACCTCATACGAAACCGACGACTCGGGACTAAGGTTTTCATTCCCTCTATTCGTAAAGCTACCTGCTTGTAGAGCCGGGGAATACAGCTGATATAGCGACGGTGCATTAAAGCCACTTGTTAAGGCCCCATATACCATGGTCGATTCTGTGAGTTGCACCTTAGGATTCACCTCATAGGTGAAATGTGATCCAAACTCATCGTGATGTACATAACGGGCCCCCAAAGAAAGGGAAAAGGCCTCCAGCTTGTCGTCCAACAGACTGCCGTTAATATTGGAATGAGCATAACCGTTGTATATAATCTCACTAAGGTTCAGTGAATCTAAATCTGTTTCAGACTCAAAAGTCCCAAACTCAGACCGGCTAAAGGTGTAATTCCGTGTCGACATAGTTTGCTCCGAGGTCGATGCTCCAACAACAAAACGTATGTTATTTCCCTCTATAACGGACTCAAGTTCATTCTCAAACAGTGATCCTTCGGCATTGGTTTCGGTATAAATACCATCATAATTACCCTGGGCGTCGACCACTGACGAGTCATTGACAAAGTCACGGTTCAAATCGGAGTATGACCCCTGATACTCCAACGACACATATTCTGCAAGATCTAAAGAAGCCCCGAAGTTAAACAGGTCACGATCGAAATCGGTAAAAGCGTTGTCGTCATCCTGATAGGCTCCCTGGTCGGCATCACTTCGCTGATTAGCCCTCCGGTACGAGGCATAGGCATCAAAACGGTCAGTAGCATAACCAACCTTTGTGGTCATATCCAACTTTCGAAAATCGTCTTGGTCCTGGGGATTAAAACCGGCACTACCCGTTGTGTCAATAGTTGCATCCAATCCATTGCTGAATTGATAATTAAGGCCAGCACTGGTGTAAAATCCATTTTCAGAGGTATAGTTTACATGCAGGTTATTTCTGGTCGAATAGGTGTTATCGCCAAAACGTCCGTGCTGGGTTTCCGCTCCTACATTTAATCCCGGTGCTCCCTCCTTTTGAGTGATAATATTCACCACTCCTCCGATAGCTGAGGAACCATATAACGTACTGTGGGCTCCACGCACAATTTCAATGCGTTTTACACCCGTCAAGGAAAGTTCAGCTAAATCAATGGAGTTATTATTGGTAGAAGGATCACTAATTCTAACGCCGTCAATCATCACCACAGAATGATGTGAGTTAGCATTACGCAGAAACCCCTGCTGCAGCGAACCCGGGGTTTGTCCCCCACCAATCATGTGCAGACTTTGCTGCTGACCCAAAAGCTGGCTTACATTAGCATGGGTAGAGTTTCGAATCTCATCCTCAGTGATGACCGAAACATTACGTCCGACTGACTGGACCGGTTGTTCATATTTACTGGCACTGACGATAATTTCATCAAGTGATAAATTAAAAATGGTACTGTCCGGATCGGCTGAATCATTAGATTGACCCAGTACCGGTACAGAAATCCATAGAAATGCGACGAAGGCAGTAACGCCTGTCAAAGTTTGGTTAGTAATTGTCATTATGATAAAGTTAGGTTACAAATGATGATTTATTCATCACTCGTACCTTTGGGACATCAAGAATAGAAGCCATAAATACGTCCTGATAAAGCGACAGCATTTATTCTTCGCTTTTCTCCCGAAAGCTACGAATGCTGTGCGTTGGCAGGTCTTCTGGCTTGTTCCGCTTTTGACGACCTTCCCGTCCCATCCCGAGGCTATCGGGAGAAACAGTGGTTCAAGAAAGGTCAAAAGCTATAAGGAACTCACAGCATCGGGGAATGCTCCGGATTTTCTCGCTGTACGAGAGCACCGGATTCCCTTTTAATCTCGTCTCAATTTCGAGAGACGAGAACCAATGCACATCTCGAAAATAGGTGCTGCGAAAATGAATTCAAAATTGAAATCCAGATCAAAAAAATAAGTTGTTGAAAATTATCTTCGGAGATAGGCAATTAAATCCTCGACAGAAGAGCAGCTATAATCGATATTCCCATTCGAAATCTCCCACTCAAAGGCATTATTTTTATCTTGCACATGTATTTGCAAATCAGTTCCGTTAGATTCCACAACCTGAAATCCCTCCCGCTCAAGCGCACGACGTGTCCAAAAAACGGCTACGGTATCCCCTTTTAGATACACCGGAGATTTATGAGGTTGATGCAGCGTAAATGATCCCGTGCTACGATCAAAATCAAAACTGTCTTTCTCAAAGACTGATTCAAAAGTACCATCCAAAACCAGGTCCTCGGGCGTTCCTGTAATAACTTCTCCTCCCCTGTTTATAAGCCACAATGTATCAGCAGCTTTTAAAGCTAAATCCAATTCATGCGTAGAGAGTAAAATTCCTTTCTCGGTCTGATGTGCCAGTCTTCGAAGCAGTCTTATAATTTCGACCCGATTCGGCAGATCCAGGTGCGCCGTGGGTTCATCAAGCAATACCGCCGGAGTATCTTGCGCCAACGCCCGGGCAATCATCACTTTTTGGCGCTCTCCATCACTTAAATGCAACACATCACGATCAACAAACGCCTTAATACCCGCCGATGAAATCGCCCATTCTACGATTTCCTCATCTTTTTTATTGAGCGACCCAAACCAGCCGGTGTAAGGTGATCGTCCAAAGGCTACCAACTCGTAAACGCTGATATTTCCAGTCGTAATCCGATCGGTCAATACTGTACTTACCTTTTGGGCAACCTGCTTGATAGAAAAGTGATCAAGTGATTGACCACATAGTTCAATATCACCACTTAAGGGATAGTGCAGCCCGGCCAGGGTCCGTATCAATGTTGATTTTCCTGATCCATTAGGCCCCAGCAAACACACTACCTGTCCCTTTTCAAGCGCTACATCAATTTGAGATGCGACAACGGTTGACTTTCTTCGACGTCCTTTAGCCGGAAAGCCAATCTTTAAATTTCTGGTCGATATGATAGGCTTATTCATATCCATCAAAACGAGGCCTGCAGGTTTTTACGCTGGATGATAATCCAAATTACAACGGGGGAACCCACCATCGATGTGACAGCGCTGATCGGCAGTGTCGTCGTAGATCCCGGAACCTGGGCAATGATATCGCACGCAAGCAACAGAATGGCTCCCATCAAAAGCGTGGCGGGAATAAGCACGCGGTGATCGTTGGTACCCATGAGCGACCGCGTGAGATGCGGTACGGCAATTCCCACAAACCCAATGGGACCACAAAAGGCGGTAATGCCTCCGGCCAACAGGCTGGTACTCACGATAATCCAAATGCGGGAACCCGTGACGGACAACCCCATACTGCGGGCATAGTTTTCTCCAAGCAACAAACCATTTAGTGGCTTGGATAGCCCCATTGCAATACCCCCGCCAACCAGCGCTACAATTGCCAATATCCAGAGCTGATCAAGGGGCACCCCGCCCAGGCTGCCAAAGGTCCAGATCAGGTAATCCTGAATTTCTTCGGGACGGCTAAAATACTGCCAGATGCTTACCATTGCGATCGTCAGGTTACCGATCATTAATCCAATTATGAGCAAAGTTACGTTATCGCGCACTTTAAGAGATATAAGCAAAATCAATAGCAGCACTGCGGCCGAGCCTAAGCTTGCCGCAATTACGATGATCCAGCTGCCCATCGTCGAAAGCTGCTGAATGGCAAAAATACTGGTGATTGTGCCCCCGGCCAGCATCACGATCGCAACACCGAGACTGGCACCAGCCGTTATACCCAATACTGATGGACCTGCCAACGGGTTTCGAAACAGCGTTTGCATCTGCAGCCCCCCTACCGATAAAGCACTGCCTGCAAATACCGCCGTAACCGCACGTGGAATTCGTATATTAACCACAATTTTCTGCCACGCTTCGCTTGCAACCTCTCCACCAATGACTATTTGAATAATTTCAGTCAGTGGAATATCCACTGAACCCAGCGCCAGATTAATTACCAGCAGTACAGCAACGCTGAGGATTAGCAGTACAAAGTACAGCGGTCGAATGCCGGTTTTGTGTTGCGGGGTAATATTTTTTCGGGTTGCTTCCATCAGTCGATCTGCTGGTAATAATACAGTGAATGCTCCGGCAGAAGCTCTGGATGAAATATTTTAATCAGGTCTGCCAGTACCCTTTCAGGATGCACCACCCCCGACTCCCAGAAATCGTTACCGCCCGAAGAACTCATTCGCTTGTTATTATTATAAATTTCTCCCGTTTTAACTGATTTAAAATCCTTAAATCGAGAATCCTTGGACACGATGTCATCTTTGCTTTCAGCTGCACCGGGATTAATCCAGAACTCCGCCTCCAAACCCAGCTCGTAAACCACCTCAAAACTCTTGCGTAATCCGCCTTCTTCTTCCGAATCAAACCAGGGATAATCAGCGCCGGCGTCCTTCAAAAATTGTGCGGTGAAACTGTTGCCACCCGATACGAACCAAGCGCCTTTATACGGCATGTTATTGATCACCATCGGCTTTTCGGAAACCTCTTCCGCGATGGATTTCAATCGATGATATTCCTGCCGGACCTTCTCAAATTTTTCATTGGCAAGTTTCTCTTTATCCAGTAGTACCCCCAGCACTTTCACCCATTCGGCCTTGCCCAGCGGGGTGGTTTCCAGCCACTCAGAGTTGACCAGCACCTCAATATCCGAATCCATCAACATCTGCAGATTATCAAACTCTGAAGCCTGTCCCCCGGAAACCATTAACAGGTCGGGATTTAACGACAAGACTTCCTCCTTGTTGAGCTCACCCTGTGGCAGCGCCAGAACTTCCCCCTCCTGCAAACGTCGTTGCAGCCCTTCGTGATACACATAATCCGCCCCGGCCATGCCTGTGATTACTTCTGTGGCATCTATCATATCCGCCAAACCAACATGCGTGGTCGATGTTGTCAACAAACTTTCTATGGGGATGGGAATGGTAGTTGCATCTCCGACCTCAATTTCACCAGCCATTTCACGCGGCACCAGCGCGTAGCGAAGCGTATCAACCTTGTCCTGAAACGGCTTTATAACTTCTAACAGTTTATAATTTTGGTGGTAGGAGATCCGAAATCCATCGGCATACTTCACCTCTGATTTATGGGTAAACTGAACGGAATCGGGATGGGGCTTTTGTGTCTTGGTTTCATTCTTCTGCTGGGCCTCACAACCTAAGATCCCCAAAAAGAGAACTCCGCCAACAAAAAAAGTCAGGAATGTACAGTAATAGAAAGTCCGTGTATTCATGGATCAGCTTTTCTCCCGAAAGCTTTTGTCCGTCATCAATACCGGCAGGTCTTCTGGCTTACTCCACTTTCGACAACCTTCCCGTCCGCCAGACAGTGGTTTTGAAGGATCAAAAGTTTTTGGAGCTTACAGCAGCGGGGACTGCTCCGGATTAATCTCCCGACGAATCGGAAAAAGCACCGGATTCCCATTTTAACTGCACCAACATTGTTGATGCAGACCTGTATTGAATCAGTATGTGAAATTTTGTGCTTTGTGATAATAACGGTATTAGCAATCAGAAGCCAATTCCTTTTCGAATGCCATGCCGCAACTTCCGCCTACATTTCTCGGTACCAACTCCGTGCCTTCCCTCTTAAATTACGGAGAAAATACGGAGGAAGTACGGAGAAGGTAAGGAGATGGTA
>JBNJFP010000016.1:0-49544 GCA_051746985.1 Bacteroidota bacterium | reverse complement strand
CGCAACTTCCGCCTACATTTCTCGGTACCAACTCCGTGCCTTCCCTCTTAAATTACGGAGAAAATACGGAGGAAGTACGGAGAAGGTAAGGAGATGGTACGGAGGAGATACAAAGATGGTAGCACGAAAATCTTTGCTAAATACAAACACAGTTCGCACCTAAATAGCTTTTGCCGGGATCATATTTTTTTCAAAATATTACCTATCATATAAAAGCATGTAATACCGCTTCCATTTTACACATACTCTGTTATTTTGATCATCTAACCATTCATAAAATTTATCGTCATGATCAAACGCTATCGTACGCTGCTTCTCGGCTTATCATTGGGATTTATACTGGCTTTTACTTCAATCCATTTGCTCGACAGCGAGATCACCCCTCAAATTGTCGGCGAAGCTTCTAAAATAATCGGCATTGAATTTACCGAGGCCGAACGGGATTCCATGATTTCTGAACTTGAAAGCAACCGCGAATCCTATAAACAAATTCGTGACCTGAAACTGGAAAACTCCGTGCCGCCGGCGCTCCATTTCAATCCCATTCCACCGGGAAAAACGTTCGATACAAAAGAACACTCCAACAACTGGAATATCCAAGAAGATGTTAATCTGCCCGAGAACCGTTCCGATCTGGCTTTTCATACCGTCCGGGAACTGGCCTCATTAATTCAGCAGCGTAAAATTTCATCCGTAGAACTCACAGAATTTTTCCTTGATCGTATAAACAAACACAATGATATGCTCGAAGCCATTGTTACGGTAACCGAAGAGCAGGCCTTAAAACAGGCTCGTAAAATGGATGAAGAGCTTGAACAGGGAACCTATCGTGGTCCGCTGCACGGTATCCCCTATGGACTCAAAGATCTTTTCGCAGTGCAGGGATATAAAACAACTTGGGGAGCCACACCTTATAAAGATCAGGAAATTGATGAATCAGCCACTGTGGCAAAAAATCTCGAAGATGCCGGAGCCGTACTTATCGCCAAGACCACGCTGGGTGCGTTGGCTTTTGGAGACGTATGGTTTGATGGCACTACAAAAAATCCGTGGAATGTAGAGCAGGGATCAAGCGGCTCCTCGGCAGGCTCGGCGGCGGGTACCTCTGCGGGATTATTCCCATTCGCTATCGGAACGGAAACTTACGGATCCATTATATCGCCGGCGCACCGCACGGGAACTACCGGCCTCCGCCCTACCTTTGGCAGGGTTAGTCGTCACGGAGCTATGGCATTGAGCTGGAGCATGGATAAGGTTGGCCCCATTACCCGTTCGGTAGAAGATGCCGCCATCGTTTTTGACGCTATTCACGGTCCCGACAACAAAGACCAAACGCTGGTTGATCTACCTTTTAACTACAACGGGGATGTGGATTTTAGCTCACTAAAAATAGGGTATCTCGAATCGGCATTTAAAAGCGACTACGAAAACCGAAGCCGGGACAGCCTAACCCTGGCTAAGTTAGAAGAATTAGGTGCCGAGCTTGTGCCCATTGAACTGCCCGATTACCCCGCAGGTGATCTAAGCTTTATTTTGACCGCCGAGGCGGCAGCCGCTTTTGATCAGCTTACGTTAACTGATAAAGATGACGAGATGGTGCGGCAAAGTAAATCTGCCTGGCCCAATATCTTCCGGTCGGGTCGATTTATCCCAGCCGTGGAATATATTCAGGCAAACAGAGCGCGCCACGAACTCATCCAAAAGATGGACTCCCTGATGCAGGATGTTGACCTGTATATGTCTCCCACCTACGGAGGAAATAATCTACTGCTCACCAATCTTACGGGACATCCTTCGGTGATTGTACCTAATGGTTTTACGGATGACGGACAACCCACCAGCATAACATTTATTGGTAACCTCTTTGATGAAGGCCGACTGTTGGAAGTGGCCGAAAAATACCAGCAATCCACCGATTTCCACACAAAGCATCCCGAAATGTTTACCCAATAATCCTTTTCCAAAAACATCTGTTTATTGAATATGAGGTCGGATTTTACCATCCGGCCTTTACTATTTCATCTGGATATGCTTCCTCCTTCCGATCTGTTCTCACATCAAATTAGAAAAATTCCGCGTAACTTTTTTTCCAATCACTGCGTAATAGAAACCGAATTGATTTTAATCAGAACCTATCAAATTCGGGAAATAATTTATGAAAATTTTGAGCAGTTGGGTTGTTTTAGGATTGTTTATTGGCCTTTCATTTTTTACGGTTTCCTGCGGTTCCGAATCACAATCAAAAAATGTAAGTGATGAAGATTCTACCGCTGCCATTCCGGTAGAAATCGCCAAAGCTACCAATGGTGATATCTCAGCATATTATTCCAGCACGGCAACGCTTGAAGCCCAAGACGAGGCGATGGTGGTATCAAAAGTTCGCGGGATTGTAAAACAAATTAATGTAGAAGAAGGCGACTTGGTCGAAGAAGGGGATGTGTTGGCTCAGCTTGAAGATGAACAGCTTGAGCTTGAAGCATCGCGTGCAAAATCTACAATGGATCGCTTGCGGAACGAACTAAACAGAAAGCAAGAGCTTTTCAAAAAGAATCTCATTAGTGCCCAGGAGTTTGAAAACGCCAAATATGAATATGAAGCTCAAAAATCAGAGTATGAGCTGGCACAACTAAAGATCAAAAACTCCCAGATACGTGCCCCAATTAGTGGCGTAATCTCCGATCGGCTGATAAAGACAGGCAACATGATTAATACCGACCAGGAGGTTTTCGATATTACGGATTTCGATCCCATTTTGGCCATTATGAAGGTACCCGAACACGAGATGGGAAAAATCAAAAAGGGTCAGCAGGCCTTGCTTCGGGTTGACGCCATCCCCAACACAACATTTGAAGGGAATATCCTGCGGATGAGTCCTACGGTAAACTCCGAATCGGGAACCTTCGAAGTGACCGTATCGGTACGTGATACCTCACAGCAATTAAAGCCGGGCATGTTTGGACGAGTACGAATTGTATATGATACTCGTGAAAATACGCTTATGGTTCCTAAAAATGCGGTTCTGAGTGAAGATGGAGAAAACAGCATTTACGTAATTAAAAACAACATCGCTTTTAAAAAAGACATTAGCACCGGTTATGAAAATGGGGATAATGTTGAAGTAATTCAGGGATTGGCGCCATCAGATACGGTCGTCACGGTTGGCCAAAGCAGCCTGCAGGATAGCGCACATGTTGAGATCATTTCCTTATAACACAAGCTCACCAATACGAAAAAGGAATCAACTATGAAATTGATAGACTTCTCCATTCGTCGCAAAGTAACTATTGCGATGTTTACCATCGGTATCATTCTATTTGGATTTGTATCGCTGAGCAGGCTCAACATCAACTTGCTGCCCGAGCTGAGCTACCCAACGCTCACCATTCGTACCGACTTCGAAGGTGCTGCCCCGGGCGAAGTGGAAAACCTCGTAAGTCAGCCCATCGAGGAAGCCCTGGGCGTGGTAAAAAATGTACAACAGGTGCGCTCTATTTCCCGGTCGGGGCAGTCTGATGTGACACTCGAATTTGCCTGGGGTACCGATATGGATTTCGCCAGCATTGATGTGCGCGAAAAACTTGATGCCCTACAGTTGCCACTGGAAGTAGATCGGCCGGTTATTCTTCGTTTTGATCCTACGCTGGATCCTATTATGCGGTACGCTTTTTTCATCGAAGAGGAATCGGCTGAGAATTCTGCTGATGTTGATTTTGCCCGTTACGAGGATAACAGTGATTTCGACTCCCAAATAAGCAAACTTAAAAAGCTGCGAAGACATGCTGATGAACAAATTAAGAAAGATTTACAATCGGCGGTGGGGGTGGCTTCGCTCAAAATCAGCGGGGGACTTGAAGAAGAGATCGAGGTGGGCATCAATCAGGATCGACTATCGCATTTGGGCATACCTATAAGCAGTATAAACGAAGTACTGGGAGCCGAAAATGTAAATCTATCGGGCGGACGACTGGAAGAAGGTACTCAGCAATACCTGGTACGTACACTCAACCAATTTCAATCTGTTGACGATATTCGCAATGTAGTCGTCACCAATAAAAATGGCGACCCGGTTTACCTTAAAGATATTGCTGACATCAACCAGGGATATAAAGAACGCGAGGCCATAACCCGACTAAATGGTCAAGAAGCTGTTGAAATTGCCATCTACAAAGAGGGCGATGCCAACACCGTAAATGTGGCTAAAAATGTAGAGGCCAAGATGCAAAATGTCTCCGAGCGGCTTCCTGATGGAATGGCCATGACCAAGGTGTATGATCAATCTACCTTTATTTCTTCGGCAGTGAATGAAGTGGTTAACGCGGGTATCATTGGCGGGATTCTGGCGATTATCATCCTGTTTCTTTTCCTCAGAAATTTCTGGGCGACGGTCATTATTTCCCTTTCAATTCCAGTTTCTGTCATCGCTACTTTTAACCTGATGTACGGCAATGACATCACCCTTAACATCATGTCGCTGGGTGGTATCGCGTTGGGCATCGGCTTGTTGGTGGATAATTCTATTGTAGTGCTCGAAAATATAGCACGTCACCGCGAAATGGGGAAAAATCCGCTACAGGCCGCAAAAGATGGCTCAGGAGAAGTAGGCATGGCCGTCGTAGCCTCTACATTAACCACCATCGCAGTTTTCTTTCCACTGGTGTTTGTCCACGGTATTGCGGGGCAACTTTTCCGCGATCAGGCGTTGACGGTAACCTTTTCCCTGCTTGCTTCGCTGGTGGTTGCCATCACGCTGATCCCTATGCTATCATCGCTGGCTGGACGCAAAAAACAACAAGCTCAAAAACCCCAGCTGCGGGAACCCAAAACAAAAGCCGGCCAATGGATGCGTACTGGTCGAATTTTTGTGTTCGAAACGGTACCCGCTTATATCGTTTGGGGATTCACTAAAGTTATCAGTGCCATCAGTAAGGGACTGATGAAAATCTTTAATCCTATCCTCAATGGATTTGAACGCTGGTTTTCATCTCTCGAAAACCAATATCCAAGCGTACTTAAATGGTCTATTCGTCACCGTTTCATAGTAATTTCGTTCGCCTTTTTATCACTGGTTGGCTCTTTGATGTTGGTCCCCCAGCTGGGTATGGAACTGATCCCCTCTCTTTCACAGGGTGAATTTAATGTAGAGTTTGACCTTCCCCCGGGCACGCCTATTGAACAAACCGATCGCGCACTGCAGCGGGTACAGAACGCTGCAAATGATATCGAATCTATTAACACTACTTTCGCTGTTGCCGGAACCGGTAATAAAATGGACGCAAACCCCGGCCAGGGTGGGGAAAACTGGGGCGAACTTAACGTCGCTCTTGCCAGTGGTGCCGGCCGCGACCTTGAAGAAAGCACCATGGATGAGCTGCGAATGGATTTACAGCGCGTACCCGGGTTGAATTACAAATTTTCCCGACCTGCCCTCTTCACCTTTAAAACCCCCGTAGAAGTTGAAGTGTCGGGGTATAACCTTGATGAGCTTAAAAAAGTTAGTGATGATATCCTTGCCAAGCTATCAAATAACGACCGATTTGCCGATGTCAAATCAACCATGGAGCAAGGCAGTCCCGAGGTACAGATCTTCTTTGATCGACCGAAAGTAGCCTCTCTGGGAATGCAAACCCACGAAGTCGCAAATGCTGTGGTCAATAAAGTACGTGGTGATGTGGCAACCCGCTATTCGTGGAGGGATCAAAAAATTGATGTTCTGGTCCGAGCCCAAAAGCAGGATCGCTCATCCATAGACGACATCCGAAACCTGATCGTCAATCCCAATAGCGACGCTGCCATACCCTTATCAAGTATCGCCGAAGTTAAAACGGCTGTGGGTCCCAGCGAAATTCGTCGAACGGCTCAACAGCGCGTGGCCATTGTTTCAGCGAACCTCAATTACGGGGATTTAGGCACAGCCGCCGACGAGATACAGCAAATCCTCAATCAAACAGTACTACCAGCCGGAGTACAGGCCGAGGTAGCTGGACAAAATGAGGAAATGGCGGCATCATTTAAATCGCTGCTCTTTGCCCTTGCACTGGCTGTTTTTCTGGTCTATCTGGTAATGGCATCACAGTTTGAGTCTCTCATGCACCCTTTTATCATCCTTTTTAGCATCCCCCTGGCCCTTGTTGGTGCCATCCTGGGACTCTGGATTACAGGTTCAACAATCAGCGTAGTCGTATTCATCGGACTGATATTGCTGGCCGGCATTGTCGTAAACAACGCCATTGTACTGATCGACTTGATCAATCAATACCGAGAGCGCGGCATGGGTAAAATCCAGGCAATTCTTGAAGGAGGAAAATCACGATTGCGACCCATCATCATGACGACGATGACAACCGCATTAGGGTTGCTCCCCCTTGCTATTGGGATTGGTGACGGAGCCGAATTGCGGGCACCTATGGCCATCACAGTTATCGCCGGTTTGTTGGTCTCTACCCTGCTAACCTTGGTTGTGATTCCCACCATGTACACCATCATGGATCGCAAAGTGTACAGGCAACAACCGGCATCAGATCAAACTAACGTATAAACGGAGGATACACAGTTATGGATTTTACCAATCTTTCGTTACGCCGACCGGTAACCACCATGATGGTCTTTATCAGCTTTGTGGTGATTGGAATCATCGCCAGCCGAATGGTGCCACTCGAATACTTTCCAGATATCTCATACCCGGGAGCCTACGTCACGGTGCCTTACGAAAATTCTACGCCTGAAGAAGTAGAACGAAATATCGCGCGTCCCATTGAAGAGGCTATTGCTACCATCAGTGGCATAAAACGAATCAACTCTACTTCAAGTGAAAACCAGGCCGGGATTTTTGTAGAGTTTGAGATGGGCTCAGACATCAGCCTGAAAGGGATGGAGCTAAAAGAAAAAATTGATGGTATCAAAAACCAGCTCCCCGAAGATCTGGAACGGTTTAATATCAATAAGTTTTCTGCGCAAGATAACCCGATGATGAATCTTCGCATTTCGAGTAATCGCGACCTGTCTAATTCTTATGAGTTACTCAATCGTAACTTAAAACAGCGTATAGAGCGCATCTCTGGTGTTGCCAAGGTTGATCTATATGGTGTGGAAAAGAGGCAGATTCGCATTGAGCTTATCCCCAATCGGCTTGAGGCTCATAACATAAACTTGAATGAGCTGGCCCAAACCCTCAGGCAAAGCAACTTTTCTATTACAGCCGGAAAAATTAATGATGCCGGAAAACGATTTATGGTGCGTCCAACAGGCGAAATTACTAACCCAGCCGACTTTGCCAATCTCGTAATCGGTCCCGACAATCTAAAACTTAAAGACATCGCAACAATCGGCTATGGCAGTCCCGAGCGCAATTATGGTCGACACCTGGATCAGAAATACGCCATCGGGCTGGATGTTTTTAAAGAGTCGGGAGCCAATACCGTTGAAGTGGGCAATCAGGTGCTCGCAGAAATCGATGAGGTAAATGAACGTCCCGAGATGCAGGGCATCAAAATTTTTGAGATGCATAACCAGGCTACCGGCATCATCAGTTCGCTAACAGAATTGTTAAAAGCCGGACTTTTAGGCGCCGCATTCTCAATAATCATCTTGTACTTATTTCTAAGACGGATTAGCACCACCCTTATTGTTGCCCTTGCTGTTCCCTTTTCGTTGATCGTAACGCTGGGACTGCTCTACTTTATGGATTTGTCGCTCAACATTCTTTCCATGATGGGGCTCATGCTTGCCGTAGGTATGCTTGTAGATAACGCTGTGGTTGTAACAGAAAACATCCATCGTAACCAAAACCTGATGGATGATAAAATTGAAGCAACAAAACTTGGCACCAAACAAGTTGGTATGGCTGTAACAGCCGGCACGTTGACAACCATCATCGTATTTTTGCCTAACATTATTAGTGAAGATTCGATGACTGCCATTCAACTTTATCACGTTGCAATTACCATTATACTGGCGCTAAGTGCTTCTCTGTTAATATCTTTAACGGTTATACCACTACTGACTTCCAAGCTAAAAGTCCCAGAGAAAACAGAAAAATCAAATTGGATCAATCGATTACAAATTCAATACGGTGCAATGCTACGCTGGTTCCTTGAACGACGCTATGTGTCATCAACGATTATTTTAGGAACGTTGATTAGTGTTGCCATCCCTATGAATGCCGTGAATATAGATATGTTTCCATCTAATGCCTCCCGGGAGTTAGATCTGGAATACAATCTCAATGATACGTACACCCTTGATCAGGTTGAAAAATCAGTAAGTAGAATCGAGGAGTATTTATATTCAAACAAGGAAAAGTTCGAAATTGATGCCGTCTATTCTTATTTCGAACCCGACGAAGCAAAATCTACCATCCTGTTAACGGATGAAAATCAGGCCGAAAAGGATGTCAACATTATAATAGATGAAATTAAAGCACAACTTCCCAAATTGGCCATAGGTAGTCCTACCTTTGAATCTCGTGACCGTACGGGTAATGAAGAGCTTCGTGTTTTTGTGATCGGCGAATCATCAGAGGTACTGGTAAATTTAGCTAACGAAGTTGTTCGACGCCTTGAAGATGTACCGGGGCTGGCCGATGTACGATCAGAAGCGGAAACAGGAACCGAAGAAGTACAGGTAGCCGTCAATCGTGACCGGGCCCGCAGTAAAGGGGTATCATCGCAGCAGATTGCCAACCTTGTTTCTAACTCCATGCGTGGCATGAATTTGCGGAGAGTTCGTGGTGAACATGGTGAAACGGATGTGGTAATGGCACTGCAGGAAGCTGATCGTCAAAGTATTGATGACTTGATGAATTTGCCGGTTAGCCTGGGTAACGGGCAATCCGTAAAATTGGCTTCCATATCCGACTATCAGTTAGATAAAGGTCCCCGAAACATTGAGCGCGAAAATCGGCAAACCTCGATGGGCATTACTATCAACCTTGATGATATCCCCATGGATGAAGCCAAGGAAAAAATATTTCCTATCCTCGATCAGATCAATTACCCCGCGGGCTATGGGTGGAGCCAGGGCCGAAGCTTTCAACAGGATCAAGAAGCAATGGATGAAATGATCGTCAATATTTTACTGGCCATGTTTCTTATTTACCTGGTAATGGCGTCCCTTTTCGAATCGGTACTGTTTCCTTCCAGTATAATCACCTCTATCTTTTTTGGAATTATTGGAGTGTTCTGGTTCTTCTTTATCACGGGCACAACCTTTTCATTTATGGCCATGATTGGTATTCTTATCTTGATGGGTATTGTGGTCAACAATGGTATTGTGCTCATTGATCATATCCATCAGCTTCGAGAATCAGGGATGGCCCGCTTTGATGCTATCATCCAGGGTTGTAAAGATCGAATGCGTCCCATTTTAATGACGGCTGGTACAACGGTACTCGGTCTTGTGCCGCTCTGCTTTGGGACTACACAAATTGGAGGTGACGGTCCGCCCTATTTTCCTATGGCCCGGGCGATTGTAGGCGGTCTTACGTTTTCTACAGCAGTAACGCTCATCATTTTACCGGCCATCTATTTAATTTTAGATGATGTAAAACTCTGGGGAAGTCGTGTTTGGCAGAACGGAACAAAGCGGTAACTATCATTACCAATCGAATAATTCGCTCACCCATAGCTAACTGTGTTTCAAAATAAAGTAAAGAACCCATACCTTCCCTTTTAGGAAATAAATTTCGTTCTATGGGTACCCCAAATATTATCTACGAAGAAACATTTAAAATCAGAGCTTCGGAAATTAACGGTGAACAAAAGGCTACCTTGCCGGCTATTTGTAATCTTTTGCAGGAGGTTGCAGGGAACCATGCCAAAGAGCTGGAGTTTGATATCACCGATCTGCACAAAGAAGAGTTGACATGGGTGCTGCATCGCCTAAATGTGGTGATGGATCGACTCCCTGACTGGCGCGAAACCATCACCATAAAAACGTGGCCTTCCAGCGGCGATGGACTTCGGGCTTACAGGGATTTTATCATTCTTGGAGAAAAAGGAAAAACTATTGGGAAATGCCTTAGTTATTGGCTGATGATGAACATTCGTAATCGTCGCCCGTCACGAATCCCTGAAGAAATTCTGCAGATGGCACCCACCGATACCGATCACGTTCTGCAGGTCAACAAAATTGACTTCCCCACCTTAGAAGCGAGCTTAGATAGCCAGCGATTTACCGTTAGAAAAACAGATTTGGATCTGAACCGGCACGTCAACAATGTCCACTATATAGCGTGGGCGCTTTCTTGTTTGCCCGATGAGGTTTGTGTCAATCAGATTGACATTACCTTTTTAGCTGAAGCTATATTAGGTGACACGGTAATCGCTGAGGTGCAGGAACACAGCAATGATGAGGCTTCTTATTTTCATCAATTACATAATGAAGATGGGCAAAAAGTGCTGGCTAAAGCCATTTCGGGTGTCAAATAAAAATGTCCTGCATCCAAAGATACAGGACATCAGTATTAAATAAGTCGTAAATACTATCCCCAGTTGGGGGCAAAGCTGGGATTTACGAGACGCATCGATTTATCGAGCTCATCAATACGCTCAAAATCTTCATCTTCAAGATAGAAATCGAATACTTCGAAATTTTCTCGAAGGTGCTTTTCGCTGGAGGCCTTTGGAATGGCCACCACATTTTCCTGCTCGATTAGCCAGCGCAGTGAAATTTGTGCAGGCGACTTTCCATATTTCTCCGCTATCTGCTGCAGTTCTTCATTTTCCATCACCTTGCCCTGTGCCAGTGGACTGTATGCGGTGAGCATAATATCATTTTCAATGGCGTAATCAAGCAGATCAAGCTGATCAATAAAGGGATGGAATTCGACCTGATTGCAAAATATTGGAGCCCGAATTTCATCTTTCACCTTTTTGAGCAGGTGCAACGGGAAGTTGCTCACTCCTATGTTCATGGCTTTTCCCTGATCACGCAGCACCAACATCGACTCAATAGTAGATCGCAGATCGTATTGATCGTTGGGCCAATGAATCATCAGCAAATCAACGTAAGGCGTATCGAGTTGACGCAACGTTTCTTCTGTTGATTGAAGCACATCATCAGCATCAAGGTTGGTGTGCCAAATTTTTGTACTTAAGAAAATATCTTCGCGGGGAACATTCGAAACGTTTAACGCTTCGGCTATGGCCCGTTCGTTTTTATACATTTGAGCTGTATCGATATGGCGATAACCGATATCAAGCGCTTGCCGTACAATTTGAGAACACTCTCTATCGTGAAGTCTGTAGGTTCCAAGTCCAATTTCGGGTACTTCAAGACCCTGAATATTTTTGTATTGCATTTGTACTAAAAGGAAAACTCCATTCTTGTTAGGATTAAATCAATGCTTAAAACAGATTAATAAGCTATATGGTTCACTGAAAATATAGAAAGTAGGGTACATCTGAAACATCTATTCTTTATCTCTCAATTTCTTAATGGGATAGGCGCCCCCTAATACCGCTAATATTCCAAGTCCACCGTCGATGGATATTTGCTCCGGCTCTGATGGCAACCCGGGAAGGCCTTGTCTACAAATCACTCCTACATTCAAACACGTAATATTTTTATTCACTCTTCCCATAAGATGTCATCTTTTATTTTATCAATGTCATTTTTCGAGTAAAGACTTCTCCCCCTACCTCGAAACGTGCAATATATATACCACTGGGCATATTTGAGGCATTCCAGGTTTCTTCATGCGAACCTGCATCGACCATTCCATCAACCAATGTAGCTACTTTCTGACCAATCATATTCCACACTGTCAGTTTTACTTCAGCATCCTCGGCAAGCTCATAAGGAATGGTGGTCGTTGGATTAAAAGGATTGGGGTAATTGGGATTTAATTTTACCGATTCTGGAATTTCTCCAGATTCCATTTCATCCAAATTCGGATCCACTGCCAGAATAAATCGTGAATTTTCCTGACTGCTGTTTCGTTTATTTAAAAGCGTTTGTTTTTCGGATGCATCTTCTCCATCATCCGAAGAAACCGCAAACTGATATTCTTGTGAGGTGCGTATATTTATTTCCCGATCCTCTTGCGTATCAATCAGGATAAGATCCCAGTCGCTTGGTATATCCTCAAAATCATCTTCCCAGCGGAAAGTTAATTCCTTGCGTCCATTAGCATCAAATGAGAGGGGAATTTCCATTGCCGTTTCCAATTCTTGAGGCAAGGCATTTTTTTGCAGGCGGCTATTTCCATGAACACTAAACAGGTTAATGGATTCAGGATTTAGCGAAAACAATTTATAGGCGTCATAGCGATCTAAATCCACTGTGCCATTTTTGCTAAATTCAAGCATGTAGCTGTCATAATACTGCTCACCGTGTAACCGAAGGTCAAAAGAAAAACCATCTCCTTCATTATCTTTATAAAATTCCGCTCCGGTGTTGGCTTCAAAATCATTTTTATTGAACTCGAAATTTGTCTCGCTTACTTCAGCATCAAATTTAACAAAGAAGGCTTGGAAAGGAGCGATACGATCACCGTCATTGAGGGTAACATAATTTCCATTTCCACCATTGTCCGCGTGATCCCACACATAAATATTAGCGTTGGCGCTGGCATCTAACTCCTCCAATTTTGCCAGTAATGCAGAGACAGAAAGATCCGTACCAAAGGGATTTCCCAGCAGGTTCCAACCTTCATTGCCGTCAATCCCATTTTCACCATCGGCGTCCGTTGCTGATACAGCAACATCAACGGTATTATTTTCGGTTTCATCTGTGCCAAGCACTTTAGGAAATCCGCCCTGAATTCCCGGTGTATTCAACTCATCATCTTCGAACACATAAACGATATAACCCTTCCCCGGCGTCATGTCATCCGACATGTTTGATGGAACCTCGAAGGTCGCATCACTTTCCGACCATTGGGCCAGTGTGAGCTCACCGGACGGATCATTTGAATTAGGAACTCCCTGCATCCAAAGGGTACCCAACAAATCCTCAAAGGTAGTATTTTGGGTAGGTGATGACATCATGCGCCACCCTTCACTGCCACGAATTCCAATTGCATATTGGGATCCAAAAGCAGAACCGTCAGCTTTAGTGCCAGGGGAAAAAAGATTATCCCCGGCTTCATCTACATCAGAATGTTCTTTGAAATCACCTGTGATTTCAGGATCTCTAACTAAAGATTGTCCGTTATTTGCCTCCGGATAATCTATTGAAATAACTTCATTGCCCTTTGAATCTTCAAGTTGAATAAGTTGGCCAGTATTAATTAAGCCAAGAGTTGCTGACTCATTCGTGCTTTGTACTATGGCCCCACCATAATTTCCCTGGGGGCTGACCTCATCATCTCCAAAGAGAACCAGAGCTCGATTAGCTGGAATTACTGTTCCATCGGGAAAAGTATGCTTTAAATCATTTTCATTAAAAAATGTCCAACCGCTTATATCAATATCTTCCGAGCTGTTATTTACAAGTTCTACAAATTCATCATCATTTGGGTCTCTTTCGTCATTTCCATCTGCATCACCATCAGTTCCATCAGCCGGATCTGCATGAATTTCATTAATTACGATCTCTGGGGTATTTACATCCTCGATGGTAACGGTTTTTTCTATTGGATCGAGAAGCGTGCCGGTCGAAATATTCTGAAGTTTAAACACGGCTTTTTCTGATCCTTCAAAATAACCATCGTCGGTAAGATCTATAGAAATGGTTTTGGTGGTGCCGCTGTCATCCCCAGCCGAAAAACTTACCGTTGTCGTCGAGTAACTGGCAAAATCATCACCGTTTTTGGCCGTGCTCGCATTCTCTAAAAAGGCAACCTCCACATCAACGTCCGACCCATTTGCCTCAACCAATTCAACCTCTATATCAACCGTAGTTCCCTCTTCCCCAGAAATTTGAGCTGAGCGAAAAGCGATGGTTGGAGGATCAACTAAGGTAAAGTTAGTGTCATCAAAAGAAAAACTTTGATCACCACTACCATCACTGGTTTCCCAATAATCAACTACTTCAGATATGTTGTTTAAAAGATTTGATTTGGTACCCTCTCTTGTTCCAAGGTACTGAGCATTATCATTCTGCGAATCCCCAAAATTTGAAAGAGCCTCCAATCCGTTCGTTAAACCAGTGTTATCCAATTCAGCGCTATCCCACGAGGTCTTGTTTGTTACTGCATATAAAAAGGTATCAGGATGATCTTCAGGATTTGTTTCTTCTTCGTCTGCTAAATAGACATACAGTTCTTCGCCACCATTTGTCAGATTATAATTATTCAATTTTTCTACAGAACCCTCATTTACAGATTGGTTACCCGATACAGCAGAAGGTTCTTCTACAATTATTACTGCCCCAGCCGAGAGACCATCGCTTGGAGTAGTGAAAACAATCGAGCCATCCCGATCAAGCGTACTACCATCCCAATCAGCATCTGAAAAATATATGTCTTGATTGCCAGAAAAATTTTCTAATGCAACAAAGGCAAAATCATCACCTTCATCCGTATTAAAACCGATAACTGCAATATCACCTGCAGTCTGCCCATACCCCTCCTGCAAAGCAAAAGCTAAGAGAAAAGAAAAAAAGAAAAGAATAATTTTATAACAGGAATTCTGTAACCCTATTCCCATACACAATTATCTTATTTTGATAGCTAAATGGACCATAAATCAATTACGTATATTTTGGACTCATTTTCAAAAGCAAGAGTGTGATTCTACCTTATTAAACTTTTTTTAATAATAACTTAAAATTGTTTTAATCGATCTTCACTTTTTTGCCTCAACTTTTCTAATTCCTGAGTATCCATATCAGATACAAGTTCATATTTTTCACGTGCTTCTGTAAGCTGGTTATCCTTCTCCAGTATTCGTGCACGATTGTACTGGAAGATAATATTTTGGGGATACCGTTGCGTTAATTCGTTCAAATGGTGCAACGCTTTTTCGGTTTGGTCTTCGCGCTCGTACAGGTAAGCCAAAATCATCCGTGCATCGTTGCTGATATAGCTATCCGTTTGTGCCACTTTTTCAAGCGCATCAAACCCCTCCTGCATATCCCCTGACACTCCAACAGCATTTGTAACCCATTTGAGTCCATCAGGCACGCTGCCAACCATATAATAAAACATGCCTTTACCAATCAGCGCATTGGGATCATCTGAATCAAGCGAAAGCAGCTGACGCGTATATTTAAAGCCGGTTACTCCACTTTGCAGGGCATCCTTATACTCCTTTTCACTGGCCGACACTAAACTTCGATACCCATATAGCCCACTGAGCATCAAAACCATGGTTGTATCACGAGAATTCTCATCAAGGCGGGCTTTACTTATCTCAATGGCTGTTTGAGATTGGTCCAAAAATTCATCGGCCGACTGCTGGGCGTTATCCCCAAAATAGTACTTCCAAAATGGAATCATCGCATTAAAAAAGTAAGCACGGGAATCTTTGGGATGATCCGTTTGTAAATCCTGAAAAATGGATCGCGCCTCTGACCAATCGGATCGATAGAAGGCATCGAGTCCCTCTTCGAGCTGCTGCTCGTAGGAAGTAGAATCAGCAGCCGGTGTTGGGGGATGGCCTTCGGCCAAAGGTGTCAAGGCAACGACGAGCAGCACCATCCCCAGTAAAGCATTGTTACGCATTAGATCGAAAGTGTCCGTTGATTTTCATCACTACAAATTAAATATACAGTATAGCGTTCCATCTGCTTTGGGATTGAAAGAAATCCCATTAGCAGTTTGTCTATTCATCATCTTCGAGGTGCATTTCGCCAAGCAACCCTTCGGTGTGAGCTACCGCTACCGACACCGCCGCATCCCCAGTAATGTTAACGGCTGTACGGCACATATCCAGAATACGATCAACACCCAAAATAAGGGCAATCCCCTCTACCGGCACTTGAATTGCTTGTAAAACAATAACGAGCATAATGATTCCCGCTCCCGGTACACCGGCTGCACCGATAGATGCCAGCGTTGCGGTAAGCACGATCGTAATCTGTTGGGCAATACCCAGATCCATACCAAGCGCCTGGGCAATAAATACGGCCGCCACCGCTTGATACAAGCTGGTGCCATCCATGTTGATCGTGGCTCCAATGGGAAGTACAAAGCTTGCCACCTCTTCATCAACACCTACATTTTTTTCGACGCGCTCCATGGTAACAGGTAAGGTAGCTGCACTCGAGCTGGTACTAAATCCCAAAAGCATAGCCGGGCGGATGGCTTTGAAGAAGTCACGCAACTTCATTTTGCTAAAAAGCTTGAATAAGCCAGCATAGACAAACATGAGATGTAAAAATAATCCCAATAGCACAACAAAGGTGTACCATGCCAGCGCGCCAAGAAGCTCCAGCGCCTGACCAATATCATCCCCGGCAAGATCTACAATAACCCCCGCCATTAAGGCGAAAACACCGTAGGGGGCGATTTTCATCACCAGATCTACAATCTTTATGATGACCTCGTTTAGGGAATCAAAAAAGTTGATGAGTGATTTACTTTTTTCGGCGGGAATCTGAATGAGTCCTATCCCCAAAAGTATTGCCACAAACACCACCTGTAGCATATTACCGTTGTCGGATGCGGATTCGAAAAAGTTCTCCGGTACGATATCTACAAAAAAGGTCATGGGGCTACGCTCCATTACTTCTTTCGCCGATTCATCTGCACCTTCGATGTTATTCTGGTAGCCCGACATCAGCTGCTCTTGGGTATCAGCAGGCAGAAAATTACCTGGTTGAATGATGTTAACCACTGTTAGCCCAATGGTAATAGCCAACATGGTGGTCACAATATAAATCCCGATAGTCTTGCCACCCATGCGCGAAAGCTTGGCGACATCATTCAGGCTTGTAACCCCAACAATAAGAGAAGCCAGCACCAATGGTACGGCAATGAGTTTGAGAAGATTGATAAATATTGTGCCAATGGGCTGCACATAATCAATAGTAAACGAACTAAAGCCGGCAATACTGGCGATGAGTCCCCAGATGAGTCCCAAGACAAGCCCTATAATAATTTGCCAGTGTAACTGCTTATACCATACTTTCTTCATGCAACAATCAGATTTAAAATTATAGCCAGTAATGAACCGACGCCCGTAGAAACCACATTCACAACATTATTGCTGACTGTAACTTCTGTGGTTGTAACCGGTATCATCACCGAACGTTTGTTCCGTTGAAAAATAGCTCCAAAATAAGAATCAAAAAGACATCCCAAAAAGCCGGATGCAAATATGATTAAAAAAACATAGAAATGAAGTGAAAAAACGTAAACCGTTGCAGCGGCAATAATGGCCGCGCCCATTAATGCGGCGACCGTGCCCTTTCCGCTCACCCCGCCATCGGTGCCGGGAGCCACTTTTGTAAAATCAGTAATTAAATAGGTGTTGTCTTTTGCGGCACTTCCAATTTCGGTAGCCCAAGTGTCGGAAGCAGCCGTTGCAATTGCAGCCATAGCGCCTATAAGAAATACGGTTTCGTCAAATATAACAGCAAAGGTTAAACAGATCACAATCCAAAGGCCGTTGGCCCAAACCTGCAAGCCATCGCGGCGAAAATGGGCCGGCGAATCACTTTTTGCCTCAATCATCTCTTTAGAGATAACAACACTAATCACAAAAAAAAGCAATAGCACCACCGCGGCCGACCATCCTCCTAATCCAAATACAAAGGTGCCGATAACAATAGCTGCAAACATGCCGTCGAGGGTTAATCCGCGAAGTACAAAAGCACCAAATGAAAAAACAATCGACAGAAGCAATCCTAAAAGCGTATTCCACTGCTGCATGGTGTCAGCAGCGGCGGTAAATACAACAACAAGCAGAAATAGGAATAACGTATTTAGTTTGCGATCCATGAGGTTGTTCTACAGTTGTCAAGATGCTGTTGAAGAACCTCGATCGTGTTTAAGAATGGCAACAATAACCGATAGATATCCCCCCATAATGACAACTGGCGAAACATATAGTGAGATAAAACCTTCTACCTCATTTTCGATATACATGGCGGTAAAACCAATAATTACCATAATAATTCCCAATGCCAGCACTTTGTAGTTCCAGGCATCAAATATCATTGGTTTTTTAGAACGCTGTCCGTGTTTTCTTGATCCCATTATCACTAATCAAATTTTATTCTGGATAAACAAGTAAAGTGTAACGACTAAAACTAACTTTTCTTTTACAACAATCTCCGGCTAAAGTAACGATTGATTTATTGAGCTACAAAAAGGACTCCCTCGTGCATTATTTTTTTTCAATTATAACTGTTTGTTTACCTAATGCTGTTTTAAAATGATGCGCTAAAACCCGATATTTGCGGTTCATACATCTAATAAAAGCAACCACTTTGAAACGTATTATTCTTGCCTCAGGCAGTCCACGACGAAAACAACTTTTGCAACAGCTTGATCTGCCCTTTACTGTACACCCCAGCTCCGTAGATGAACACTACGATTGCAGTTGGATGCCAGCTACTATTGTCCAAACCCTGGCCGAACGGAAAGCAAAAGATGTAGCCCAACATTACGAACAATCGCTCGTCATCGGCGCCGACACGCTTGTGGTTTTCGAGGATACTATTTTGGAGAAACCTACAAATCCATCCGAAGCAAAATCTATGCTGCAGCAGCTTGGCAACAAATCCCACCAAGTACTGACAGGCGTTTATTTAATAAAAACAGGCGCATCCAATAACATTATTGGGCAAACTACGTTTGTTGAGAAAACGGATGTCGTTTTTGGAACCCTTAAAAACGAGCTTATTGATGCCTATATTGCCACTGGTAGTCCATTGGATAAAGCTGGCGGATATGGCATTCAAGACCGATTTGGAGCCCTATTTGTAGAAAAAATCGATGGGGATTACTACAACGTGGTAGGATTTCCGCTACACAGGTTTTATAATACGGTTGATTCATTTGCCCCGGAGTTTCTTTCGCGGAATAATTTATACGAACAGACAAATGAGAAGTGATTGTTTTCTATTTTTAGTTCTTATTTTGGTAGTCGGTTTTCTTTTTCCGCAGCCGGGCTTTGGTCAGCTTAGTACTGAGTACTACGAGGCTGATCGACTGTTAAAAGAGCAACAGTTTGAAGAGGCAGCTCAAAAGTTTGAATCGCTCTATAATGACGAGCCGACCCGGTACCTCTACCTTGAAAAACTCACCGAATCGCTTATCAACTTAAAGGAGTACGAACGGGCGATTTCTGTACTCCAAAAAGCTCTTGATGAGGGACGATTTCATCCACGAGCAACCATCCGCCTGGGAGAGCTGGTACATATTAGTGGTGACAACCAAAAAGCGCTGGAAATCTGGGAGCAGGTACTGAAAGAATACAAAGGTGACCAGCAAGCATATTTAAATGTCGCCCGATCAATGAAAGAACGAAGAGTCTTTGACAAGTCCATTGAAACCTTTAAAAAACTGCGTTCCCAATCGGCGGAATCGAATCTGGTTACATCCGAACTGGCCGAAACCTATATGCAGGCTGGCGAATACGAAAACGCAATGAAAGAATTTTTACAGCTGGTAGAACAAAATCCCGACCGTCTTACCTACGTGCAACGGCGGCTTATGCGGTCGCAGGATGACCAAATTTATGATGTGGCCATCCTCGAAATCGACGACTTTCTGGATGATCTATCCGCCGACCACCCCAGCTACCGCAATCTGCAACAGCTCGAAATATGGCTGCTGATGGAGCGCAAACTTTTTGATCGCGCTTTTGCCACGGCAAAAAAATTCGAAAATCAATCCTCTACCCTAACCTATTCCGTTTATAATCTGGGATCCAAGCTGGTGGCAGAAGAGGAATTTGAGCTGGCCGAACAGGCTTACCAGTATTACATTGACAATAACATCAGACCGCTAATCCATCGCAGTCGCGAAAACCTGGCTGATGTCTATATCCAATGGGCCAAACACCTTGAGGACTATAACCTCGATTTGTCCACCAAGCGAAACACACTCTATCAGCAAGCTTTTGACATCCTCAATACCCTGCGCACCGAAGTTGCCAACTACCCCCGTATAGACCAAGTGCTCGTTACGTTAAGTGAACTTTCGCTGGATGTACTGCACGAGCCCGACAAAGCCTCCATATATTTAGATGAGCTGCAGCGCACGGCCGATGATAGCCTATTGAAAGCGCAGAAAGCATATATTGAGGGACGACTTTATCTGTATGATGATGATTACACTCGCGCCCGGGTTGCTTTTTCGAAGAGCAACAAACAGGAACGCATTGGCGATCTTGCAGAAAAAAATCGCTATTACTTAGCGCTAACCGATTTCTTTTCCGGGGATTATGAATTTGCTAAAATTCAACTCAACGCCCTCGAACGTCAATCCACCTCCTACTATGCCAACGACGCCGTACAGCTGCGCCTCTGGATCCAAAACGGTTTAAAAGCCGACAGCACCGGCCAAAGCATAGAACCTTTTGCCAAAACCATAGCTCACTTTTCGCGCGGCGAAGATGAAAAAGGCATCGAAATCCTAAAAAACCTTTTGGGCGAAGATCGCTATAATCCGCTGCTTGGTCATGCCCTGCTGGAAATCAATGCAGTAAAAGAAAATAAATATGCACTGTTTGTTTACCAGGCTATTTCTGCATTTTTGAAACAGCAAGGCAGTGCATCTCCACTGCAAGAACGGCTGATGTGGGAGAAAGCCCGGCTGGCGGATCAAATTATAACCAACGAAGATTTAGATCTCTTTACTGCCCCCCCAGATGAAGATTCCCCGACGCCCTTTGAGGATATCGATATTGAAATCCCTAAAACAGCTGAACAGCTCATTTCCCTGTACGAAGAGTTATTGCAACATTTTCCCAACGGATTTTATGCTACCTATGCTCGCGAACGACTCCAGGAATTGGAAAACACCCAGGTATAATATGATGTATCGCTCCCTTTTTATTTCGATTTTGGTTACGCTTTTTATCAGCATGCCTGCTTTGTCGCAAGACAAGCTTTTGATCCCCATGGATGCCTCCCAATCCAATCACCTAAAAGCATACGGCATCATTTTCAACAACCTCCAGGATGGTAACCCATCGCAGTGGCTGCTCAACTATCAGGGTGGCAGCTTTTTAACTAATTATTCTGATGAGCTGCTTAAAAAAGCGCAACGACGCAATGTAAAGGCAGAACCAATTTCCAATTCCGAGGCAGCCCAAATTATTAGCGAAGTGGAACAACAAGATACCAACACCTCTGTCATTCAGCTCGATAAAGCACCCAAAATTGCCGTTTACACCCCCAAGCAGAATCTTCCCTGGGATGATGCCGTAACGCTGGCTCTGACCTACGCCGAAGTTGAATTTGAGAAGATTTGGGATCCTGAGGTACTAAATGGAGAGCTTTCGGAATACGATTGGCTGCACCTGCATCACGAAGATTTTACCGGTCAGTACGGTAAATTCTGGGTTTCATCGCGCAACGAACCGTGGTACGTTAAGCAGGTGCGCGAAATGGAGGAAATGGCTCGCGAACTCGGCTACCAAAAAGTAAGTAATGAAAAGAAGGCTGTGGCGGCTGAAATTAAAGACTATGTAGGCAACGGGGGCTTCCTCTTTGCCATGTGTTCGGGCACCGACACTTTTGATATTGCCCTTGCAGCACAGGACGTTGACATTGCTCCCACCGAATTTGACGGCGACCCCATGGATCCCAATGCACAACAAAAACTCAACTTCGAAAATACGCTGGCTTTTACGGATTTTGTGCTTAGTACCGATCCCGCCGAATATGAGCATGCTGATATTGATGTGCCCGTTCAACTTGAGGAGGTCGATCGATCACTCGACTATTTTACCCTTTTCGAATTTTCGGCAAAATGGGATCCCGTTCCTTCTATGCTCACACAAAATCATGTAAGTAGCATTCGCGGATTTTATGGACAAACTACTGCTTTCCAGAAGGATAAAATTAAAGAATCTGTAGTAGTATTAGGTGAAAGTCCGGGTCGTGACATGGTTAAATATATCCATGGTAATTTTGGTCAGGGCACATATACCTTTTATGCAGGGCATGACCCCGAAGATTATACTCACCGCGTGAATGATCCGCCCACGGATCTGAGTTTACACACCAGCAGTCCCGGCTATCGGTTAATTCTAAATAATATCTTGTTCCCCGCCGCCAAAAAGAAGAAACGTAAAACCTAAGTCGGTGATCAGTTGGCAGTAGACAGTTATAAATTTGCAGAAACTTTCAATTCCTAATTCTTCATTTTTAATTCGCAATGGCAGAAGACAGAGAACCAACTAAGAATTTTGATGATCTTGTCGAAATCGTAAAAATCCTCCGCAACGAATGCCCCTGGGATCGCAAACAAACCCACCAGAGCATCAAGGATAACCTTATCGAAGAAGCTTACGAAGTGGTAGAAGCCATCGATAATGAGGATTTTGGAGAGCTTAAAAAAGAGCTGGGCGATGTTTTGCTGCACGTGGTTTTTCACAGCAGAATGGCCGAGCAAACCGATACTTTTTCTATAGAGGATGTAATTTATGCCATACAAGAAAAATTGATTCGACGTCACCCACATGTTTTTGGTGATGAGGTTGCCGAAGATGAAGAACAGGTTGCCGAAAACTGGGAAAGCATTAAAATGGATGAAGGCAAACAATCGGTGCTTGAGGGTATTCCAAAGCAACTCCCTGCTCTTATCCGTGCCCAGCGGATGCAGGAAAAAGCCGCCAACGTGGGATTTGACTGGCCGGAGTTCACTCAAGTTTGGGATAAGCTCGAAGAAGAATTACGAGAATTTAAAGAAGCATTGGAAGAAGAAAATCCCCAAAAAAGGAAAGAAGAGTTCGGAGACCTGCTATTCTCACTCGTCAATGCCGGCCGCTTTTTCGATCTCAATGCCGAAGACAGCCTGCGATCGACAAATAAAAAATTTGTTGATCGATTTCAATATATCGAAGAGCAGCTGCAGGCAAGGGACAAAAATATCTCAGAAACATCCCTTGAAGAGATGGATAAATTCTGGGATAAAGCGAAGCATTTGTCAAAGGAATAGTTCAAAATTCGGCTATTTAAGACTTTAAAGTATGTAATAAACACACCCATTGATAAACGCTGTTAACCAAACTTTCGTTATAATAATTATTCATCGGGTTTAACGGTTGATAGCGTTCAACTTATCCCTGATTTTTTAATCAGTTTTTATTAAATTTGACCCACAACAAAAGTATATATCCAATCTAAAATTTCGGAGTATAGAATGGCTGAGAGCACAAACACAGAAATTGACCTAAGTCAGTATCCGCACATTAACAAAGGCCTTGCAGGTATTGTTGCCTTTAGCAGCACCAAGAGTTTTATCGACGGTGAAAAAGGCGAACTTATCTATGCCGGATATGACATTGACACGTTGGCTGAGAATGCAACCTTTGAAGAGGTTTGTTTTCTTTTGTGGAATGATCGGCTTCCCAATCAGGAAGAACTGGATGCATTAAATACGAAACTCCAACAAAACCGTGAGCTTCCTGAACCTGTTTTAAATTATTTAAAAAACACTTCTAAAAATGCCGAGCCCATGGCCGTGCTGCGTACTGCCGTTTCAATGCTGGGCGATTTTCATGAAGTTCAAACTGATGATGTGAATGAATTCCGCAGAAATCAGGCAGTATCTATTACTGCAAAAATACCTACTATTATTGCTGCCTTTGATCGGGCACGAAACGGAAAAGCCACTGTCGCTCCGCTAAAGGAAAAGAGCACGGCATATAACTTTCTTTATATGCTTAATGATGAAGAACCGGGCGAAAAAGCAGAACAGACAATGAATCTCTGCCTAATTCTTCACGCAGAGCATGGCATGAATGCATCCACTTTTACCAACCGTGCCATCTGCTCTACTGAATCTGACATGTATTCGTCTATCACAGGAGCTATTGGTGCCCTTAAAGGACCACTGCATGGTGGTGCTAATCAACAGGTGATGAATATGCTGCTCGATATTGAAGATAAAGACGCCAATCCCGTTGAGTATGTTCAGGGACGAC
Source organism: Bacteroidota bacterium (assembly GCA_051746985.1). Classification (GTDB taxonomy): domain Bacteria; phylum Bacteroidota; class Rhodothermia; order Balneolales; family Balneolaceae; genus Fodinibius. The sequence goes on along the minus strand of JBNJFP010000016.1, from coordinate 25,557 downwards.
TGGAACGTAAGGACAAGATCATGGGATTTGGTCACCGCGTGTATAAGACGATGGATCCCCGTGCCCGAATTCTACGCGGCATGTCGAAAGAGCTTTCTGAAGAAACGGGCCACGAAAACTTGTATGAGTGGTCAGAAGCGATCCTCAAAACAATGAAGGATGAAAAAAATATCGATCCCAATGTCGATTTCTTCTCGGCAACGGTGTATTACTCTATGGGAATAAAACCCGATCTTTACACCTGTATCTTTGCCATGAGCCGCGTTTCTGGCTGGACGGGTCACTACATCGAGCAAGCAGAAAACAATCGCCTTGTTCGTCCCCGTGCCTTGTATATTGGTGAGAAGAACAAAGAATGGGTTTCTGTCGAAAATCGATAACCTATTGGATTCTTTGCATTAAATATTTAGCCCCGAACCTTTTCGGGGCTTTTTTTATTTTCTTGTTACAACCATTATTCTTCCAAACCCTTCTGTTTTGAGCATTAAAGAAATTCAACAGCAACAACTTATACGCTTACTAAAAACGGCCCAAAACACTGATTTTGGACAGCAGTATAACCTACAATCCATCGAAACATTCAATGAATTTACGAATCGTATTCCCATATCCTTTTATGAGGACATCAAGTCGCAAATAGCGGAACTTAAAGAGGGTAAAAGTAATATCTTTTGGCCCGGTAAAGTGACTAAATATGCCGTATCGGCCGGCACTTCCGGAGAAGGCAAACACCTGCCCCTGACGGATGCACGACTTGAAAGCGATCGTAATTTTATGCAGAAGGTTGTATTAAACTATCTTAAAAAGCACCCCAACATTTTTGATCTCTGGGGTAAACATATCAGCATCCCGGGAACACTTGAAGAAAAAGACGGTTTCCAGATTGGAGAAATAAGTGCCTATACAGCTCAGCAAGCACCTTGGTGGTTAACGCCATTTCAGCTGATCGACCCGATAAAACTCAGTCAACTCCCATTTAATAAAAAAGTAAACCAAACCGTTGATAAAGCTATAGACAGTGATATACGCGTTATTACTGCCGTACCCAGCTGGATATTGACGATGTTCAAGGAAGTGCTTGACAGAACCGGAGCATCAAGCATTCGCGAAGTTTGGCCGAACCTTACTTTGCTGGTCTGTGGTGGGGTAAAACTGGCAAACTATAAGCCCCATCTCGAAAAACTGATGGACAAACCTGATGTAAGTTTTGTAGAAACCTATGGCGCTTCGGAAGGCTATTTTTCATTTACTGATAACTGGGACAAAACAGATATGAAACTCGTTGCCGACAATGGCATCTTTTATGAGTTCATCCCTAATCCCCTTCCCGACCAAGATTCCATGGCCGTACAAGAAACAGTTCCTCTGTGGGATGTCAAACCCAATACCCCCTACGCCATGCTGGTTTCCACCAACTCGGGATTGTGGCGATATGCACTTAACGACATTGTGGAATTTACCCAGACCGATTCTCCCCGAATAAAAGTGATGGGAAGAGTAAGTGAAATGCTCGATGACTATGGAGAAGCACTATATGCCTACGAAGCCGAGGAAGCGTTGAAAAATATTTCCCGGGAAATGGATATGGAAATTGGCAACTTCACTATTGGTGCCACCCTTCCAGAAGGAGCCGCTACGCCACAACACTTTTGGTTTATCCGCACCCCGGAACAACTTCATCGTGATACCCTGAATCGACTGGCCGAAAAAATTGATCAGGAGGTTCGTGAGATCAATCGTCATTACGCTATTCGCCGAGAAAGTAATGCTCTTGGGCTTCCCAAAGTCTATTCTATTTCTCAACAACAAATTAACAACTGGCTGAGCAGCAAAGGAAAAGACAAGGCACAGGGCAAGCTACCCGCTATTTTACGAGATCAGGACGATATTGAATTCTTTAAATAACTTTTCCCACACCTCTGATTTATAAAAATTATCGGAAAAAATCGTTGCGTTCCGAAGCAAAAACTGTGTGAAGAGATTTATAGTTAAGAATTACAGAACATCATTAGGCTGCAAATAAAAAAAGGCACCGTAGCTGACCTACGATGCCAATTCTTACATCTGTACTAATCAGTAGTTCTTACTTTACCACCAAATTCACAATACGCTCGGGGACAAAAATCTCTTTCACAAGATTTCCATCATCCAGGTATTTCTTCACATTCTCCTCGGCCTTCGCCTCAGAGAGTACGTATTCTTTATCCTTGGCTTTATCTCGAGGGACATAAATTTCGGCTCGAACTTTTCCATTTACCTGGATGGGATACAGCTGCGTATCAGAGATCAAATACTCTTCATTAAACTCCGGCCAATCCACGTAGGCAATAGACTCATCATGACCGAGCTTACTCCACAGCTCCTCAGCAATATGCGGTGCAAAAGGCGACAACAACTTCACAAACGGCTCCAGCACTTCTTTGGGATGCTCCTCCCACTTGTTAGCCTCGTTGATAAAAATCATCATCGCAGAAATCGCCGTGTTAAAGGAAAGATCTTCGATGTCTCCGGACACTTTCTGGATGCATTCGTGCAGCACCTTCAATTGATCTTTGGATGGTTCTGTATCTACAACAGAATCATTCAATTCTCCACTATCCTCATCAATCATCAAGCGCCAAACTCGTCCAAGAAAGCGATACACACCATCCACATCTTTAGTACTCCACGGTTTCACCTGCTCCAAGGGACCCATAAACATTTCGTACAGTCGCATAGAATCCGCACCATACTGCTCGATGATATCATCGGGATTCACCACGTTACCGCGCGATTTTGACATCTTATGCGCTTTGGCATCTACGGTGATCTCCGTTCCTTTAATCACAAAGTTATCCCCTTTTTTCTCTACCTGATCTTCACTGATCTTCACACGTTCGACACCCTCAACCTCATCGGCAGCATCAGAAGAAATCCAGGTTCCATCCTTTTTAAAACCGGTAAATTCCATCTCACCAAGTATCATACCCTGATGGACCAACCGCTGAAACGGCTCTTTGGTAGATACTACCCCGCAATCGTACAGTACCTTGTGCCAAAAACGCGCATACAGCAAGTGCAGCACGCTGTGCTCGGCACCGCCCACGTACATATCCACGGGCATCCAGTAATTTTCCTCCTCGGGATCTACGGGACCTTCATTAAATTCCGGACTGCAATAACGCAGGTAATACCAGCACGAGCCCGCCCATTGCGGCATCGTATTCGTTTCTCGCTGGGCCGGTTTACCAGTTTCGGGATCTTCGGTATTTACCCAATCCGTTGCTTTTGCCAACGGCGGTTCCCCATCTTCGGTAGGCTCAAAATCATCCATTTCGGGCAGTGTCACCGGCAGATTATCTTTGCCCACCGGTTTGGGTTCTCCATCCACGTGGATAATCGGAAACGGTTCGCCCCAGTAGCGTTGACGAGAGAATAACCAGTCGCGCAATTTATAATTAACGGCTTTTTCACCCTGACCAATCTCCTCAAGCCAATCCGTAATTTTTTCAATCGCCTCATCAACAGGCAATCCATTCAGCGAAATATCATCATTTTCCGAGTTGACTAACGTCCCCTCTTCGGTATCGGTAAAAGCCGCTTCCGAGATGTCTCCACCCTCTACAACTTCGACAATTTCCAAGTCAAACTTTTGGGCAAACTCCCAATCGCGGTCATCGTGTCCAGGTACGGCCATAATCGCTCCCGTACCATAGGTCACTAATACATAATCGGCAACCAAAATGGGAATTTCCTCTCCCGTCGCAGGATTAATGGCATTTGCCCCGGTAAAGACACCCGTCTTTTCATCGCTGAGCTCGGTGCGCTCCAGATCAGACTTCCGCGCCGCTTCTTCCTGATAGGCTTTCACCGCCTCCTTCTGATCGTCGGTCGTAATCTTATCAACCAAGTCATGCTCGGGTGCCAGCACCATGTACGTTGCACCAAAAATAGTATCGGGACGCGTGGTAAAGACGCGAATCTCTTCGTCATAGCCAGAAACTTCAAAATCAATGTTGGCACCAATGGATTTCCCAATCCAGTCGCGCTGCATCTTTTTGGTAGATTCCGGCCAATCCAGATCATCCAATCCTTCAAGCAACCGATCGGCATATTCGGTAATCTTCAAGACCCACTGACGCATCGGCTTTTTAACAACCGGAAATCCGCCCACTTCGCTTTTGCCGTCAATCACTTCTTCGTTAGCCAGCACGGTCCCCAACTCGGGACACCAGTTCACAGGTACATCGTCTTCATAAGCCAATCCTTTTTCAAAAAGTTTCAAGAAAATCCATTGGGTCCACTTGTAATAATCCGGATCAGTTGTATTCACTTCGCGATCCCAGTCGTAACTAAATCCCAAATCCTGCAATTGCTCGCGAAAACGATTGACATTTTTCTCAGTAGTTTCTCGTGGATGCGTACCCGTCTTCACCGCATACTGCTCGGCCGGCAATCCAAAGGCATCCCAGCCAATGGGATGCAACACGTTAAAACCATTCATTCGCTTGTAACGCGCTAATATATCGGTAGCCGTGTATCCCTCTGGGTGACCGACATGTAACCCCGATCCGCTGGGATACGGAAACATATCCAACACATAATACTTAGGCTTATCGTGATCTTCCGGCGTTTTAAAGGTCTTATTTTCCTGCCAATATTCCTGCCACTTCGATTCAATATCTTCCGGCTTATACGAGCTCATTCAGTTCTTTTTTTTAAATCGTTGTTATTTATTAATTCTTTACTCAAAGAATGTGAAGCAATAGATTTAACTGATATTCAGCATGACATGATATTTCTATCTCATATTCAAGTTGCCAAAGATAAGTAAAATTTGGGCTGGTTTGAAGAAGGGATTCTTCTGGTTCATCGATCCATCATGTAATCATTATTTTCATCTTCAAAACTCGTTAGATGCAAAATTATCTGTATATTCGACCTGCACTTTTTGTTCTACTTTTCATTAAACCATTGAAATATGAGATTTCAAACAATTTTACTAATCATTGTGGCCGGTAGCATGATGCTATCAGCCTGCGACAAAACAAGCAGTCAATCTATGAACGACAACCCTCTCTTTTCTCCGAGTTCTCTCCCTTTTGAAGCCCCTGACTTTGATGCCATCAAAGTTGAACACTACCGATCGGCTTTTGAAAAAGGAATGGAGCAGGAGCTTGAAGAGATAAAGGAAATTGCTGCCAATGAAGAAGACCCGACTTTTGAAAATACGATCGTAGCTATGGAAAAAAGCGGTCAATTGTTAAGCCGCACCCAATCGGTGTTCTACAATCTTACTTCGGCACACACCAACGATAAAATACAGGAGATCCAAAAAGAGATGGCGCCTAAACTTTCGGCCCACTCTGATGATATTTTACTAAATGCTGATCTTTACGATCGTGTAAAAACACTCTACGATCAGCGTGATGATCTTGATCTCGATCAGGCTCAAACGAAACTTCTCGAAGACACCCATCGTGATTTTGTTAGAGCGGGTGCTCAGCTCAGCGATAAGGAGCAAAAACGCATGCGCGAAATAAATGAACAAATCTCCACGCTCACAACCGAATTCCAGGAAAACTTACTTGAGATCACCAAAGAGCGTTCCGTACTGGTAGATAATGCAGAAGAACTTGACGGACTTTCAGACGATCGCATCTCTAAGGCCAAAGAAGCGGCAGAGGAACGCGACCATGAAGATAAATACCTTCTTACTATTTCCAATACTACCCGCGTGCCCATCCTTTCGGATTTAAACAACCGGGAGCTACGAGAGCGCGTCTGGAAAGCCTCGGCTTATCGCGGCATCGGTGAGAATGACGGTATTGATAACCGTCCGCTTATTCTCGAACTGGCAGAGCTGCGGGCCGAACGCGCTGAGTTATTAGGATATGAAAATCACGCTGCCTATAAGTTGGAACCACAAACAGCGCAAACTCCCGAGGCAGCTCTCGATATGCTTAAGGATCTCATTCCGCCGGTCATCAACAATACCGAGCAAGAGCAAGCAGATATCAAGGAAATGATGGAGCAAGACGGCATTAATGATGAGGTAAAACCGTGGGACTGGAGTTATTACGCCGAAAAAGTGCGCCAGGCGAAGTATGACATCGACCAGTCTGAAGTTCGTCCCTATTTTGAGCTCGATCGTGTGCTTAAAGACGGTGTTTTCTTTACCATGAATAAGCTGTTTGGCGTCACCTTTGAAGAGCGCGATGACCTGCCGGTGTATCACCCGGATGTGCGTACTTTTGATGTCTATGATGAGGACGGTGAGCAAATTGGGCTGTTTTATGCGGATTATTTTGAACGCGACTCCAAGCGTGGCGGTGCGTGGATGAACTCTTTTGTTTCACAATCGCATCTGCTGGACAAAAAACCGGTAATCGTCAACGTGATGAATATTCCGAAGCCCGCAAAAGGCGAACCGGCGCTCATCAGCTTTGATAACGTAACGACGATGTTCCACGAAATGGGTCACGCCGTGCATGGACTCTTTTCGGATGTAGAGTACCCGTCACAGTCCGGCACCTCGGTCCCCCGTGACTTTGTAGAGTTCCCCTCAACCTTCGAAGAGGACTGGGCAATTCAACCGGAAGTGCTCGAAAATTATGCTATCCACTATGAAACCGGTGAACAAATTCCAAAGGACCTGCTTGATAAAGTGATCGAGGCCAACAACTTCAACCAAGGCTTCGACACGCAGGAATACCTGTCGGCCACCATGCTGGATATGGAATGGCACCTGCTGGGCACCGATGATATTCCTAATGGCGTTCAGGACTTTGAACAACAGGCGCTGGCAAAATATAATCTGGATATGGAAACCATACCTCCGCGATATAAATCGCCTTATTTTGCCCATATATTTTCCGGCGGATACGCTGCCAACTATTACGCTTATATCTGGAGCGAAGTACTGGCGGCTGACGCTTTTGCTTACATGATGGATGAGGGCGGCCTGCAAAAAAGCAATGGCGATCGATTCCGTCAGTATATTCTATCTAAAGGCGGAAGTGACGAAGCCATGGAGCTTTATGAGATATTCCGCGGACAAGAACCTGATGTAAAACACCTGCTCAAACGCCGCGGACTTGATTCCGGCACTGAGTAACAATATTCAGTATTTGTAGTAAACCTTTACTTCTGGCATCGTAGCTTTGCTACGGTGCCTTTTTTATTTGCTGGCTATATGATAAATTTCTTATCAAAACTGTATGCGGGAGAGCAGACAAAACATCATTTAGTATTAAATAACTCATTCGGATATACGAATTTTACATGGCAACCAAACTTCGCACATCATGATACAGATTGAATTCAAGCAATGGTTAAAGGGTAGTTCGATTTTCTTGCTGAGTATTTTTCTGGTCACCTCCCTTTCCTGTGCCCAAGCTCCCGGCAATCAATCGGATATCGACTGGCTGATTGAAGTACTTGAGATAGAAAGTGGATCAACTGTAGCCGATATCGGAGCCGGCGACGGTGATCAAACGCTGGCCATTGCTGAATATATTGGTTCTAATGGCACTATATACAGTACAGAATTGGGAGAAAATGAGCTTGAAGGATTAAAACAATCCGTGACCAATTCTGACTTTAAAAATATTACCGTGCTCGAAGGTCATCCCGACAAAACAAACCTGCCCGACCAATGCTGTGATGCCATTTATTTGCGAAGGGTTTACCATCATATCAGCAATCCCGAAGCCTTCAATGCCAGTCTGCTTGTATCTTTAAAACCCGGGGGACGCTTGGCGATCATTGATTTTGAGCCACGAGGTAACGAAGCAGAACCGGGAGAAAGATCTTCAGGCAGTCAGCATGGGGTTACCCCCGAAACCGTAGTGCAAGAACTGGAGGAGGCAGGATTTACACTGATCAGTGAAGAAGAAGGGTCCGGCAGAGATATCTATGTGGTTATGCAAAAACCAGATGACGGCTGATAGATACCGCTTCAACAAAAATAAGCGTCCGTAAATGGAACATTAATCTTTGTCTGTATAATATTTCTGAGTAGATTATTTATATTAATACTCACTAAACAAGCAGGGGGTGATTATGCGTTACGGACACGTACGATCGGGCGATCCGATTAACCTGCAAACATTGCGCGAAGAGCTGGATGTGGACGCATCGTATGCATTGGTAAAAACCAATGGTATGGAAGTTATCCGTATGGCGTTACCCACTGGCAAATCTGTAGATGAACATTCAGTCAACAGTGAAATATCGGTACAATGCCTGAGGGGGGAAATCCTATTTCAAATCAATGGCAGAGCAAACGCATTGACTCAAGACGACTGGCTTTATCTTAAAAAGGATCAACCTTTTTCGTACACGGTAAAATCGGAGGCTATAGTACTGGTTACTATCGTCTTTGGAGACAAAACATCCTCTTAACGTCATGCCTAAAATCACTGACAATCCTGACAAAAAGCAGTTCGAATACAGCGTTGAAGGAGAGACTGCTGTCGTAGAATATATTATCACAGGGCAACAACGAATCTTTTTAACCCACACCGAAGTTCCCAAAAAGCTTCGTGGGCAAGGCATTGTTTTTGAAATGATAGAAGAAGTGCTCAAGGAAGTTAAGCAACGTGGACTCGAACTTGTACCCCTCTGCCCCACCGTAGCAACCTATCTCAGACGCAATCCCGACTGGCAAAAAATGCTCGCGGATGGGTATAATGTTTAACCCTCGCTATTCAAGCTCTTCAATATCCTCCAACTCTTCATCACTAAATAGTTTAGATTTTATTACAAATCGTTTTCCCGTTGGGATTTCAATCGAAAAGCTGGAGCCCCGTCCTTCTTTGACATCCAGGGTAAGCTGCATATGTTTCCAGTATTCAAACTGATCGCGAGCCATGTAAAAGGGTGCGCCGTGTACTTCTCCCAGTTTCACATCGCTTCGACCGACTCGAAATTGTCCCTCCTTAAAACACATAGGCGACGACCCGTCGCAACAACCGCCGCTCTGATGAAACATAAGCTCTCCGTGGCGCTCACGAAGTTCATCCATCAACGCCTTGGCCTCTTTGGTAATTAATACACGTTTAACAGCCATAATAATAAATAATTGGTGAAATTTGCTGTTATAAACGATCATCCCCGGACCTTGCGATCCGGGAATCATCATTTAACTATGGGGTAACTATCAGAAAAAACCCATGGCATTTTTATCGTACGAAATAAGCATGTTTTTGGTCTGACGATAATGGTTTAACATCATCTTGTGATTCTCGCGTCCAAAGCCCGATTTCTTATATCCTCCAAAAGCTGCGTGCGCCGGGTAGGTGTGGTAATTGTTGACCCACACGCGGCCCGCTTTAATAGCTCTTGGTACCTGGTACAACTCGTGGGCATCACGTGTCCAAACACCCGCACCGAGCCCATACAGGGTTTCATTCGATATCTCGATCGCTTCATTCACATCCTCGAAGGTAGTCAGTGAGGCAACGGGGCCAAAAATCTCTTCCTGGAACACCCGCATCTTATTATGTCCCCGAAAAATGGTCGGTTCTACATAGTAGCCTTCCGAAATTCCATTGCCTCCCACATCGGCTTGCCCTCCACCCACAAGGACTTCGGCTCCCTCTTCGCGACCAACTTCAAAATAGTTTAGAATTTTTTCCAGCTGATCGTTGGATGCCTGGGCTCCAACCATCGTTTCGGAATCCAGTGGATGACCACGTTTTATCTGCTTAACCCTATCGATGACCATATCCACAAATTCATCGGCGATAGACTCTTGCACTAAAATTCGCGACGGACAGGTACAGACTTCACCCTGGTTGAGTGCGAACATAACCGCACCTTCTAACGCCTTGTCAAGATATTCATCATCGGCATCCATCACGCTTTCAAAAAACACATTGGGACTTTTCCCACCCAGCTCAAGCGTTACGGGGATGATATTTTCTGAGGCGTACTGCATAATTAATCGTCCTGTGGTAGTCTCACCGGTAAATGCAATTTTTGAAATACGTTCCGACGTAGCCAATGGTTGTCCCGCCTCGGGGCCATATCCATTAACGACATTAAGCACGCCATCGGGTATAACTTCACCCACAAGCTCGAGCATAACCATAATACTGGCCGGCGTCTGTTCAGCTGGTTTCACAACCGTACAATTTCCTGCAGCTAAAGCCGGCGCAATTTTCCAGGCCGCCATTAGCAGAGGAAAGTTCCAAGGGATAATCTGTCCCACTACCCCCAGTGGCTCGGGCAGCTGAATGGATACCGTATTGGCATCATGCTCCGAAATGGATCCCTCCTCGGTACGGGCAGCGGCAGCAAAATAACGATAATGATCGATCGCCAGCGGCAAATCGGCATTGAGTGTTTCCCGAATGGGTTTGCCATTTTCAATGGTTTCGACCCGAGCCAAAAACTCGAGGTTCTCTTCCATGATATCCGCAACCTTATTGAGCACAGATGCTCGCTCGGCAGCGGAACTGCTATTCCACTCCGGCGCTGCCTTGTGTGCCGCATCGAGGGCTTTATTGATATCACTTTCGTTTGAACGCGCTACCTTTGTAAATGGTTTTCCATCTACAGGAGAAATGTTATCGAAATATTCTCCATCCACGGGAGGTACGAACTTACCTCCAATGTAATTGTCATATTTGTCCTTAAATGATGGGCGATCGTATATCATAATAGTCTCCGTAATTTAATTAACGTATGTAATCACTATGCATTAAATAGAGAACACTATCTTGGGCTTTTGTCTCAATTTTTGACACGATTTTCCCAATTTTGTTTTAGAACGTTGTTTCTCTATTAGCATTTATAGCTAATAATCGTACGAGTTTGGCCCATCCAAACATTACCACTATGAATACATCTTTTTCAGCGACCCAATACCCTGAGCCGAAGAAACTTGTAGAAAACCGGACCAGCTATGCTGGGGAAGATGCCATTTTCTCGGTCTATGACACCTACAAAGAGGCCAATCGTGTAGAGCTGCATGCCAGCCATCCTATGTACTGCGGCATGATTTCCGGCAGAAAAATAATACATACCGATACCGAGCCGGCTTTTGATTTCAACCCCAGTGAATCGCTGGTGCTGCCTCCCGATAAAACTATCTATATCGATTTTCCCGATGCCCATCCCCAACAGCCTACCAAATGTATTACTATTGAGCTTCCTCTTTCCAAGGTGGATGGGATTGTCAGCAAAATGAATGAACAGATGCCCCGCCACGAAGATTCAGGAGAATGGGAATATGATCCCAGCCGGTATGTACACTTTGCTAATACCCGATCGGTGGATATGCTAATCGAAAAGTTGTTCTATATTTTCACCGAAGAAGAGCAACAGCGCGACCTGCTTATTGATATCAATGTGTCAGAATTGATAGTACATATGCTGCAAACCGAATCGCGTAAATTGCTGATGAAAAATTACCGTAAGCACCTTTCTCAAAATGGATTGGCCGCTGCCATCGATTATATCAACAATAATCTGACGGCATCTATTTCTATCAAAAAGCTGGCTGACAGCGCCCACATGAGCAAGTCATCATTTTATCGCTATTTTAAAAATGAATTTGGGATGACGCCTTTAGACTATATTCATCAGAAAAGAGTTCAGCTTGCCTGCAAGCTCCTGCAGAAAAAAGGAAACAGCGTCACCGATGTCAGTTACGAACTCGGTTATTCAAGTCTGAGTCATTTTATCAAGCTTTTTAAAAATGAAACCGGTACCACACCTAAACAATATCAGCTTGACAAAATAGAAGCCTAACTTAATGATTCACCAGCCATTTCAAGGTGTCATCACCATCCGGCTTCCAGGATATAGGCGGCTGTTGGACATCAGATAACAGTTCAGTGCGCCCTCCCCACCCCGATATTTCCACACCAGGATGAGTCACATATATATTTTGCAATTCCTGTTGATGCTGATCCGCCACTTCGGCTACAGCTGATTTATCTCCCTGCATCCAGTAACACACAAAATCCTGATCAAGCTCCAAACCTCCCTCCTGCAACAAAAAGTAATTCAGCCATAGTTGCCGTCGCTCAACAGCCTTATTGTATGCATACTGCTGTTTTAACTTCGCCGCCGGGATTTCATGCTGGGGATTTTCTTGCCAGAATTGTTTTATTTGCCCAGTAAGCTCTTCCTTGATTTCCTCCAATGAAAACGGCGAAACCACCACTGCAATCGAACGGCACCCTTTTCCACCATAACGTAATATTCCCTCTGCCAAGGCTTGCAGTGATTGCTCATCCTTCTGATCCAGATAAGCGATCGAAAAGTGTGCGGTGCGAATCAGAAAACGAGTGTTGTCATGAGCCAGCTCAAATTTTGCTATCGCTTCTTTCACCCCGGGCACCGACGACTCTGATCCCGCAAACACAACCGCATCATGCGGCATACCTTCAAAATCATCCAGTCGATGCGTCCACTGCACATCCATGTCGGACCACAGGCCTGTTTTCTTCACCTCATTCAAAAATGTAGGCAGCAAATACGGATCTTTACGCGAAATCTTGCCCGTATATCGTGCGCCACTCAGCAACGTCGCAAACGCATCCTGGAAACCAACAAGCGGTATATTTCCCGCATGCAGGCATAGCACATTTTTGTTGTACCCATCATTACTCCCATTAGTTAATTCTGCCCGCTCTACCCACTCCTCGACAGCTTCCGGGCTAATGCTTTTCCGAATAGACTCAATAGCAAATCGGACATCCTCAAAACTAAAATATCCTTCCCGAACCGTGCGGTCTATAGCATCTTTTAGATACAGATTATCATCCGAAAGCCAATTTTCAACGACTTCAATTAAGGTATCTATACGTTTTTGGATCTCTGACATGGATTAAATCAATCTTCATCGATTAAAAAGTTACAGCCGCGCAAGTCTTTGGGATTCCATCGCCCCAATACCTGGAATCGACCTTTTTTATCCATTACACCCCTATCCCCGGTCAGCAGAAAAGAGCAGCTGTGAACGTTGGCAAGATCAATAACGCCAATCAGTCCCTCTTCGTAAGGCGGCAATATTTCTGATGGATTTTCGGGATTTCTTATCGTTACCTGCATCCACGGTACGGTTTGAAACCACTTTCCACCACTGGTATAGGCCTGGCTCAACAGCTCGGCCATCCCGTATTCGGAATGAATCCGACTGCCATCCAGCCCAAAACCTTTGGCCAGTTGCTTATGCAGCACACTACGCGAAATTTCCCGCCGATGGGTTTTCATTCCCCCTGTTTCAATAACAATACTATTGGATGGAAGTTTTACTTGTTCCAATTCCAGCAAATCCAATAGTCCAAATGCCGCACCAAATAAAATGAGCTGTTTACCCTGTCGCCCGACCTCCTTAACCGCGCCGGGATTCAATGGTTTATCCAGCGGAAGAAACCGACTTAGCCCACTATTATCTTGGTCAATTAGCTTTTGAATCATATATATCAGCGACGAATGCGGATTGTCAGAGTAGCCCGGCGTGTAACCCCATATTACCGCATTATCTAAGTTATAAAAATGGCGGAATCCCTTTAGCAACGACTCCTCATATAAACCAGCATGATACACCTGATGAACGCTGGGATTCATTTCGGATGTACCGCTGCTTTTGAATATGAGCTCAGGATCTTCATCTGGAAGAGTTGTAACTTCGGCGTCCTTGAAGGCTTTGACAGGGAGAAGTGGAATAGTTTCAGTGTCATCCTGAACTCGGTTCAGGATCTTTTCACTTATATTTTTAGATATAGATTCCGAAACAGGTTCGGAATGACACGAGGCTTCATTTTCAACTAATGCCTTACAATACCGGTGATAAACAGAATTGTGCTCAAACTGGTATTCAAAAACCTGCAGGGCTTTCTCTTCGAAAGAACGTTCATTCGAAAAAATAATATTTGACCAATTTCTCATAAATAAATTCATTTAGAACACAGATCATTACCAATTAACCACAGATGTTTATCTGTGAGGATCTGCTAAATCAGTGTTCTATTCCAATCCTACTCTTTTGAAAATACGATCTACATTTCGTGTGTGGTGATCAAGGTCAAAAGCCTCTTCGATTTCTTCATCGGTAAGGTTCTCCCGCACCATTTCATCAGCTTCAACCAAATCACGGAACATCGTCTTTTCCTCCCATGCCTTCATTGCCAACGGCTGGACGGTATCGTAGGCTTTTTCGCGTGACATACCGGTATCAATCAACTTGTGAAGCACCCGCTGGGAGAACGTAAGTCCAAACGTCTTATAAATATTATCGTGCATATTGTCTTCAAAAATCGTCAGCTTTTCGACCACGCCCGAAAACCGATTGAGCATGTAATCAAGCAAAATGGTGGCGTCCGGTAGAATGATCCGCTCGACCGAGGAATGCGAAATATCGCGCTCATGCCACAAGGGAATATTCTCATAGGCCGACATCATATAGCCACGGAGTACGCGTGAACACCCAGAAATATTCTCGGAGCTTACTGGATTTCGCTTGTGCGGCATAGAGGACGATCCTTTCTGCCCTTTTCGAAAAAATTCTTCCGCTTCCCGAACCTCGCTTCGCTGCAGGTGACGAATTTCCACGGCCATCTTTTCCATGGTGGATCCGATCAGTGCCAAGGTAGAAATATAGTCAGCATGACGATCACGTTGTAGCGTTTGTGTAGATATCGGTGCCGGGGAAAGTCCCAACTCTTCACAAACAGATTCTTCTACTTCTGGGGGGATATTGGCAAAGGTTCCCACCGATCCGCTCATCTTACCAAACTCTACATTCTTGGCAGCCTTTTCGAACCGCTCCTGGTTGCGTTTCATCTCAGCATACCAGAGGGCGCATTTAAGTCCAAAGGTCGTCGGCTCGGCATGTACGCCGTGCGTACGTCCCATCATGACGGTGTATTTGTGCTTTTTCGCCTTCTTCGCCAGCACATCAATAATATGCTGGATATCTTTTCGCAGGATCTCATTGGCCTGCTTCAAGCGATAGCCGTTGGCCGTATCGACTACATCAGTGGAGGTTAAACCGTAATGCACCCACTTTTTTTCTTCGCCAAGCGACTCCGACACCGACCGTGTAAAGGCCACTACATCGTGACGGGTTTTCTTCTCAATTTCTTTAATGCGATCGACATCAAAAGATGCCTTTTTGTAAAGCTTTTCGACATCTTCTTTAGGGATTTTACCCAACTTGCTCCACGCGTTGCAGGCAGCCAGCTCAACCTCCAGCCAGGCTTGAAATTGGTTTTCCAGCGACCAGATATCGGCCATCTCTTTCCGGGAATATCGCTCAATCATTGCTAATAAATTTGGGCTGTGATTAGATAGAAAGTTCGCCCAAAGATATTGGATTTATCGGAGAAAGACAGGAAGGAATCATCAAATAATTAGATTTGCAGAAGCAAAAATAGCAAACCCGTTTCACTTCTGCTTTTTCACCTTTTTTTACTCTCGTGGGACCTTAATCCAGCTACCTTGTTCAATAGTAGCATCGGTATCAACCTGATTTATAATAGCCACATCCTCCGCAGAAATATCCCCAGGCAAATTATCGACAAAAGATGATAAAGGCTGTGATTGTTCTACCTTCTGCACCTGTAAACGAACCGGCTGACGATTTAACTTATCCTGGTCAGCAAGCTCGGAAAAGGAGTGACTGGTTTCCTCAAAATATGAGCGATAACTATCAAATTTATCGGCAAGGCTATAGTTCGTGAACCGATAGATATTGCCATCATAAGAGACCCCGTACACATAAAAGCGATACTCGGTACTATCCTCAGTAGTAGCTGTTGCCATCGCCTCGTAGCCCTGAAGACCGTTGTGCTGAGTTGAACTTTTTGCTCTTACTGTAAACCCATCTTGATTCACATAATTCATCACAGACGTTTCCGGAGAATTAGCCTCACCGTCGATTTCCATCAGCGAGATCGCATCCTGATCTTCATTAACGGCAGCAACGAGCGTAGGCTGATTGACAATTTCCCAATTCTCCGGATAATCAAACTGAAACTTCAAATCAGGATGATAAAACATGCCCTCTTCTGTAAATCCTTCACGTGGATTTTCCCCATAAATAATGCCATCAATTATATTCATGTACTCATCCGAATTCTCGATATCTTGTTCATATCCCTTTTCGCGCCACTCATTGGCTAATTCAGGAATACGTTTGGCACGTTCCGAGGGATCGGGATGCGACGACTGCCAACTGGGAATGCTCTGCCCGGATTGTTCTGAAATACGCTCCAGTGCCACAAAAAATCCGGCACCGTCTTCAGCCTTGTAATGTTTCATCGCCGAATACTCAACGCCCAGCTGATCGGATTCTCGCTCGTCATCACGCCCATAGCTTAAAAACAGAAACTGCGCGGCCTGACCTCCCAACTGCAACACACTTTGTCCCGGTACACCAAGGAGTTCTTCACCGGCTACGGCACCGCCGATTAAAGCAATCTGACCAATCTGCTGCTGAAGTGCACGCTGAGAAGCATGACGCGCCGCAACGTGTGCAATTTCATGTCCCAATACCACAGCCAGCTGTGCCTCATTTTTTAGATGTCCCAACAGGCCGCGCGTTACATAGATATATCCACCGGGCAGTGCAAAGGCGTTCACAACAGGACTATTCAGCACTCGAAAATGAAATTCGGTATCCCGGTATTTCTGGTCCGTATCCTCGCGACGCATGTGGCTAACCTCCAGCACCTCTTGGCCAATGCGCTCAACATATTCATGAAGCTCCTCATCCTCATACACCCCGTACTGCTGTTGTATTTGCTGGTCCGACTCCTTCCCAATTTGTACCTCCTTTTCCCAACTATAGCCATAAGCTCTCTTAGATCCCGTAATGGGACTTTTCTGCACACTGCATGCAGATACAAGAACCATAATAATTAGTGCCAGCGAAAAAAGTTGCAGTATTGATCGTTTCATGATGGATGCTTTTTGATAAATATTTATTGATAAATCACTAAGAAAGTTTAAGTAAAATGAGTCCCAAAAAGTTTCATGCTACAAATTTCGCATTTACTTCATAAGCTCCTGCCAGTGCTGGTAAATCATCAACATCGCCAGAGTATCAAGCTCACAATATTTTAGCAAGGCTTGTCGGTAGGCCACGATCTCGTCCTCAGAGTAATCGCCTGCAATGAGCTTGCCATACACCACCATTGCCTGCGTTCCGCGACGGATAGGGGAATCACCGGTTTCGGTCAATATCTTATACGGATTTCGTGCCCCACCCTTCCCATTGGGCTGCCACCAGATAATTTCATCAAAATTGGAGCTGGAATACGGCTTACTGTAAATATTTTTCAGGTAGGAACTGTGACTCATCACCGAACTCAATACATCCTTGATGCTCAGCGAGTTTTCCATTTCCCGATTGTAATAAAAATTTTTCACCAACCGGCTTAGATCAGCCATGTAAGGCGGCTCATGGTGCGATGAATCGTGACGGTTGATTACTTTCTCAAGCCAAAAAATAAGATCATCCGCATCCGAAACTTCGGCAAAATCGTCGGTAAGCTCACGTCGGATAGTCTTAAGAGCATGCCGCTCAAAATTTGAATACTGCACGATCGTGCCATCTTCGATATGGGGAATATCCTGCAGCTGACGTATTAGCTCATAGTTGGGATAGCCACTTTTAAAATCATCGATCCACTGGTAATGCCTCCACCGCCCATCACTGAACAACGTATGGCACGAAAACTGAAACAGCACAAGATGATAGGGCCTTCGTCCGCGCCGAACCGGAACCGCATAATTTCCTGCCTCAAAATCGAGAAAATGAAACGGATACTGCCATCGATTAAGCTCTTTAAAAAGTGCCGGCCGAACAATCTCCTCTGGAATCTGTTTCTGCTGTGATTTGTTAATCTGCAGCGCCTGACGCATCTCCTGGGATATTCGCCCCCTGCCGCTTACAATACTTTTGGGCGAAAATACCGATTCCACCGGGATGTCGATCTGTCTGTAGTTTTCTTTAGAAAGCCTACTATTCGTTCCCGGACCAATCAGATCAAAGATATGGTTTTTTGAGGGGTTCTGATTTCCCGTAACAGGTGACCAGCACTCGTTGAATCCACTTTTTGACCCCGCTGCAACTCTTTCATCCTCAAGGCGAAATTCACAGCTCTTGCATTTTAGTCCGACCTCAACATCCGCTTTCATTTTATTAAAATAGAGATCCCGAAATAAAGAAAGCGTCTCCTGCAAAGAAGATTCGGGCAGATAATCTTGGGCAAATGAATGATCATCTATCAGTCTTTTGACAACTTCTGTGGCATCCACTTTCGCCAGCAGTTCCTGATCCGATAAAGAACCCTTTTTGTTTGGTATAATTTCATCCGAATAAGGTTGAAGAATCGTTGGCAAATGATCGGTATAAGCCTGACCCGATTTTTCAGGCATCACCAATATTGCGCGCATGGTTTTTTCCGGATAGGTGGCCCGCATCAAATAAACTTGAAAGGCGAAATCGAGTAAATATTTTTTCCATTTACTATTTATGCGTCCCGATCCATCTATCAGGCGATGCTTACGTGAGTCAAAAGCTTTGGTTCGCACATAAAAGGCCGTCAGCTGATCTCCTTCCTTTTCAACAATAGGCAGCCGCGCCATCATATCCTTGTGTTCAAAAACAGCATCAAAAACGGTGGTTTGGTCAGCAGTAAGCAGCGCCTCGGTTTGAGTCACCGCCTCTGATATTGTTTTTTTCTTCACCAAGTACGCATCATCATAAATGGATCGAGCTAAAGCAGTCAAAAGACGTTTGTTATAAATCGCATGAGCAATAAATGGTTTCGACGATTGGTCTTGAGGATATCCTTTCGCATAATAATAGAGCTTAACCGGGCACTCACATCCAGCCCCAAACAAGTGTCTGGTCAAATACCTATCCCGATCGCTAAAGCTGGCCATTATTCCCTATGATATTAACTTCTGGTGTGAGTGCAATGCCAAACTGATCGTGAACCGACTCTTTAATCCGCTTGGCAAGCGAAAGGATTTCGTCGCCCGTAGCCCCGCCATGATTAACAATAACTAAGGCCTGCTGCTTATAGGTGCCCGTGCTGCCCACAATTTTGCCTTTCCATCCCGCCTCTTCGATCAGCCATCCCGCCGGTACTTTTGTTTTCCGGTTCCCCATATCGTATCCGGGTGCCTGGGGATACTGCTCCTTAATTTGCTCATAAACGACCTCATCCACGACCGGATTTTTAAAGAAACTACCCGCATTGCCCAGTTCATTGGGATTCGGGAGCTTACTGTTTCGGATATCAATCACAATATCGCTGATATCCTTGATCGTCGGACTCGCGATATTTCTTTTTTCAAGCTCTGTTTGAATCGCACCGTACGAAGTGTTCAAAGTGGGATTTTTGGTCAAACGAAGCACAACACTCGTAACAATCACCACGCCCTTGAGTTCCCCTTTAAAAATGCTGTCGCGATAGCCAAATTCGCAGTGCTCTTTTTCATATTTTCGGATCTCCCGACCCTCAATATCCATAGCCTGCAGGTATTCAAACACCTCTTCAAGCTCCACGCCATAAGCTCCAATATTTTGTATGGGTGCAGCGCCTACCGTGCCGGGGATAAGCGAGAGATTCTCAATTCCCCCCCACCCTTTTTCCACGCAATAGCGTACGGTCTCGTGCCAGTTTTCACCGGCTCCAATTTTCAAAAAGATATGGTCTTCTGTTTCTTCAATGACTTCTCGTCCGCCAATTTCAATGTGCAGCACCAGTCCGTTAAAATTTTCGGCAAAAAGTACGTTACTACCCCCGCCCAGAACCATTATTTTAAGTCCCTCTGTTTTAGGATGACGAAGAATCCTCTTCAATTCTTCTTCGGAACCAACGGATGCGAAATAACGTGCCCGGGCGGAAATCCCAAGCGTGTTATAGGGTGCTAAATCTACATCGGTTTCAACGAAAGAATCAAAGTCAGCAGACATTAAGTAAATTTATTTAACAGTATTTTCTTTTGTGGATTTGGGACGATCCTGCACTTTTACGCGCAGTTTCTTCACACGATTATTTTTCACCGAGTGAATAGTAAGCTCCATATTATTATAGTACACACGTTCGCCCACATTAGGGATACGTTCGGTAAGATGATAGACGAGTCCTCCCAGCGTTTCGTATTCATCATCTTCCGTGGTGATGTCAATCCCTAAAATCTCCTCCATATCATCGAGATCTATTTTGGCATCAAAAATATAAACCCCGCTCTTAAACTTAGTGTATAAATGCTCCTCAATATCATCGTATTCATCAGAAATTTCGCCGACGATCTCCTCGAGGATATCATCAAGGGTTATCAACCCTTCGGTACCGCCGTACTCATCCACAACAATAGCAATATGCGTTTTCTCCTGCTGAAAGTCCCGCAGCAGGTCATCAACCTTTTTTGTTGCCGGAACAAACAGCGCTTTACGGGCTATCGTGCGCCAGTTGATGGTGGTCCGATCGATATCAGAATTAATGTACGGAAGCAGATCTTTTGAATGGATGACTCCTACAATATTATCCAGATCGTTTTCGTAAATCGGCATTCGCGACAACCCTTTTTCGCGAATCAGCTTCAGGACTTCGGTAAGAGCACTTTCGATGGGAATAGCCACAATATTTACGCGAGACGTCATAATTTCGCGCACCGTAGTACTCCCAAATTCAATCACATTTTCAATAATTTCGCGCTCATCACTTTTAATAGAGCCCTCCTGCTCGCTCACTTCAGCGATGGTCATAATATCTTCGGAGGTCATTTTGCTGTTCGGCTTGGGCAACCGTTCTTCGAGGCTTAAGGTGCTGTTGGCAATTACGCTCGATAACGGCCTTAAAAGGAGAAAAAACAGATATATAAAACGTGCCATTTGCCGGCTACTTTTTACCGGGTTGTTAATGGCGATAACCTTGGGAGTAATCTCGCTTAAAATCAGAATCATAAATGTAAGCACAATTACCTCGAGGGTATAGATCAAGAACTCTGGCAACCCGAAATAGGCCACCATGCTACCCGTAACGACGGCAGCCATCACCGAAGCTACGATATTTGCAACGGTATTACAGATAAGAATGGTAGCCAGCAACCGACGTGGATAGGCCAACATATAGCTGATCAGTCGATCAGTAGATCCTTCCGTATCGCGATCGGTTAACAGATCCTGTTGGTTTATGATAGAGAAAAAGGCAACCTCGGATCCCGAAAAAAGTGCGGAAAACAGCAACCCAAGTACAATCATCAGAATCTGAATGGAAAGGCCAGTGGGATCTAATGCAGAGTCATAGAGCAAGTCTCCACCACTCTGAGATATAAAATCAGTAATTAATAGTAAGTAACTCGGGTCGTCCAACTACCTAATTTTAATTTGGGTTTTCTTAAAGCTATGTACTGTATGTGTTCGGTGCAAGAATAGAAAAAAGCGGCAAAAGGTTCACCTCTTACCGCTTTTTAATTTTTATGATAATGTTACCCTAAAATGGTAAATCGTCATCAATATCATCAAAATTATCGTTGAGATCTACGTTGCTCGAAACGGGTTGAGAGTTATCAGGCTTTGGAGGTACATTGCCACCCCCTTCTCCCTTGCTGTCGAGCATGGTCATTGTAAGTGCTTTAATCTCAGTAGTGTATCGTGTTTGACCTTCTTTATCTTCCCACTTACGCGTTTGAATAGGGCCTTCGATATACACCTGCGATCCTTTCTTTAGGTATTCCTGGCAAATCTCAGCCAACCGTCCCCAAGCCACCACACGGTGCCATTCGGTGTTCTCTTTCCATTCGCCCTGCTTATCTTTATACCGCTCAGAAGTGGCAATCGACATGTTGGCTACAGCCGTATTCGATTGGGTATAACGCACATCCGGATCTTGCCCTAACCGACCGATAATCATCGCTTTATTGAGTGAACTCATAATAGTTTACCTCGTTTGTTTTTATTGTTTCGTTCTAAAGGTAAGATATATTTCGGAGGATTTCCTTACAGAAATTTTTTGCCAGCACTCTCTTTATCTATGTAAATAGATAAAAAAATTTGCCACCATTGCCATTTCTACATTATTTGATTATCTCTTGTAACCATCACCTTTTTCGGGTAACAGCCACTAACCTAAATTGATCTGTTATGAAATACCTCTACTCTTTTCTTTGTACTGGATTTATTATTCTGTGCTTTTCTAATCTATATGCCCAATCCAACGATTGGTCGGTCGAAGACGTCATCAATCAGGAACGTGCTTCATCACTAACTTTTTCTCCCGATGGATCGAAAGTAGTATGGACCAAAACACAAGCGGATCGAGAAAAGGATGCTTTTGAAAGCGACCTTTATTTGACTCACTTAGACAAGAAAAAAGACGGGGACTTTAATACCGTTCCTCTTACCCGGGGCAGTGACTCGGATCACAGTCCCCTCTTCTCGAAAGACGGTGAGACCATTTATTTCTTGTCGTCGCGTGATGAGGGTAAAAAGCTCTGGGCTATGAGCACACTCGGAGGCGAACCCTATGAGGTGCACGAATTTGATACGGGAATCTCCAATATACAGTGGATGGGCGACCAAAAGCTGGCGTTTGAGTCGAATGAGGGTAAGACACTTTACGAGCAAAAGTACGAAGAAATAAAAGATAATACGGTTGTCGTTGAAGATACGGCTCACTACAAAGCCAGCCGCATTTATTCGTTTGATTTGGACGAAAAGAACACCAGGCGACTTACCGACAATGAATACCCGGTCGGGGAATATGAGGTATCCGAAAATGGAAAATGGATGGTGACATCACATATTATGTCACCAAGCTACGCCGCTGATGCCCAACCAAAACCTACTTACTATCTTTGGGATTTAGAAAATGAGTCCAAGCAACAAATTCTTACCGATGGCTATCAAACACCCGGTAATTTCGAGTTTACGGCCGATGAGAACGGATTCTATTTTGTATCGGTAATTTCTTCGGATCCCGAATGGAACGGAGCCGGAAAAAGTGTGCTGCATTATTACAACCTTGATAATAATACGGTTACTGATGTACCCATCGATTGGGACTGGGGACTTGGCGGCGGTTTTGATGTCTTCGGTAACGATGTGATGGTGAGCCTGGCCAACGGTCCCACCCGAAAACTGGCCTTCCTCGAAAAAAATGGCGATGATTGGCGCAAGAAATCAGTCGATGCCGGAGATATGGATGAACATATCACCGTTACGGCAGTTGGTGAAAATCACAAAAAACTAATATATGTCTATTCTACGGCATCCTTACCCCCGCAGTATCGACTGGCCGAGCTCAATGAAAAGCGTCGATCCGTCGAAATCCCTGAAGGCAACGAGGTTTTTAAACTCAACGAATATCTCGATAAAAAAACCAAGGCCAAGACCGAAGTGGTACGTTGGACGGGCGCTCTTGATGAGGAGATAAATGGCATTCTCTACTACCCGCACGATTATGAAGAGGGCAAAAAGTATCCGCTTGTTGTAACTATTCACGGCGGCCCGTCGGGGGTGGATCTGGATCAGTGGAATGAGTCTTGGACTGACTTTAACAATATTATGGCTCAGAAAGGCGCCTTTGTGCTGCAGCCAAACTATCATGGATCGGGCAATCACGGACAGGAGTTTGTAGAATCCATCAAGGGACATTATTACGAATATGAGGTCCCGGATGTGGTTAACGGCGTAGAAATGTTGGTTGACGAAGGCAAAGTAGATCGGGATTCCCTGGGCGTTAAAGGATGGTCAAATGGCGCTATTATTACCACCATGCTGACTGTTGAATATCCAGATATGTTTAAGGTTGCTGCGCCCGGTGCCGGTGATGTCAACTGGACCTCCGATTACGGAACCTGTAGTTTTGGGGTTTCCTTCGACCAGAGTTACTTTGGCGGGGCTCCCTGGGATGATACCGATGACAAAATCTTTAACGAAACCTATATCCAAAAATCTCCCCTCTTTGAGATGGAGAAAGTGAAAACGCCGACCATTATTTTCCACGGTAGTGAAGACCGTGCCGTACCGCGCGATCAGGGATGGGAGTACTACCGCGCACTCCAGCAAATTGATCAGGCTCCCGTGCGTTTCTTGTGGTTCCCCGGTCAGCCGCACGGTCTGCAAAAAGTGACTCACCAGACCCGCAAAATGGAGGAGGAAATTGCGTGGTTCGACAAATACCTGTTTGGCACCTATGAAGAGGAAAACGAAGCGTACAAGGAAGAAAGTCCCATCGCTGATTTGCTAAAAAAGGATAAGGCACAAACTAATGAAGGATTCTTCGGAGTGATGAATAACGGAACCTTGATTCCCGAAACCGTATCCATCAAAGATGACTCTACTTCTATCGGACGCTTTGAAGTCACTAACGCCCAATACGCGGCTTTTGATGACGATCATTCCTATGCCGAAGTCCAAGCCAACTACCCGGTTACGGGCATAAGTAAAGAAAATGCTGAGAGCTATATTCAGTGGCTCAATGATCAAACCGGTGAAAGCTACCGCCTCCCAAATGCTGAAGAAGCAGAGCAACTGAACAAAGAAGCACGAAAAGTTGCCGCATCCGAAAACACGCTAAACTATTGGGCGGGATACGATATCAATTATGATGATATCGGGGATTTTCGTCAAAAACTGGCAGAACTCAATAACACGATCCTAAAAGAAGTGGGATCGTATAAAAGTGTTAAAATTGGCGATGCACATGTTTATGACTTAGGTGGAAACGCTGCTGAATTTTACAGTGGCTCTAATAATCAAGATACTTACGGCTACTCGGCCGTTAATTTTGTAGATGAGCGTGATGAGGTTCCATCAGCGCCTGCCGATTATACCGGTTTCCGTCTGATTAAAGAGTAATAAAACCATGCCATCACATAACAGTGGTGGCATCTTTTTAATTTAGAATACCATATTTCATGTTGCTAAGAATATTAGCAGTAATTTCGTTATTGTTCTCCCTTTGCTTTACGCAGGTATCCGCAAAATCTTATGAGATCCCCGAAGTTCACATAGAAGTTGTCATAAATGCCGATGGCACGGTAGATATCACTGAATCCCTTACCTATGATTATGACGGCTCATACTCGTGGGCCCAGTATGAACTTCCCAAACAGGGATTTTCCAGCATTTCGGATATTCAGGTTTCGGAGGATGACAAACATTTCACGAACGAAAATTCTGAATCCCCGGGCACGTTTAGTGTGGTACAGAGTGATGAAGCAATCAGGGTAAAATGGTACTATTCAGCGGAGGATGAAAAACGAACGTTTAACATATCCTACACTCTAAAGGGAGCGCTAACCGTTGGACCCAAATGGTCTCAATTTTTCTGGAATTATTTGTCAGATGAAAGAGACAAATCCACCAGCCAGCTGAATATCAGTATTCAGCTACCTAAATCAGTTTCAGCAGACTCACTTTTCGGCTGGACACGAGGTCCCAAAGGGCACTTTGATCTTCAAAACTCAAGCGGGACATTTACAATCAATGCTTCTAATATTGATGAT
This sequence comes from Bacteroidota bacterium, assembly GCA_051746985.1. Classification (GTDB taxonomy): domain Bacteria; phylum Bacteroidota; class Rhodothermia; order Balneolales; family Balneolaceae; genus Fodinibius. The sequence goes on along the minus strand of JBNJFP010000016.1, from coordinate 87 downwards.
GACGAATTCGCTAAAGTCAGGGCGGTATTCCCCACTGCAGTTCTAAATTCGTCGCAAATTTCTACAACCGATGAAAATTTTTCACTC
>JBNJFP010000015.1:0-68999 GCA_051746985.1 Bacteroidota bacterium | reverse complement strand
TCCCACCACGCGCTTATGCAGTTCTTTTTCCAAGTGCACTAACTTCTCTCGTTCGCTCTGCAGCATCTTGCGCACCGGGATGCCCGTCCAGCGCGAAACGATATCGGCAATATCTTCATATTCCACTTCTTCTTTGAGCATCGCGCGACCTTCCTGCACTTCCTCCAGCTTTTTCTGGGTTTCCTCAAGGTCTTTTTCCAGCTGATTGATGGTGCCGTATCGCAATTCCGCGACCTTTTCATATTGCCCGGTACGCTCGGCTTTTTCAGCCTCATTGCGGGCCGTTTCGATAGCCTTTTTCAGATCGCGTGTTTTCTTGATGAGATCGCGTTCGTTATCCCACTGATTGCGCATGGTACTGCGCGTTTCCTCAAGATCCGCGAGCTCTTTCTCAATATTCTCAATCTTTTCCTCATTCTGATCGCGTTTGAGTCCCTCGCGTTCAATTTCCAGCTGACGTATTTGTCGCTCAACCTGGTCGAGCTCTTCCGGCATAGAATCGATCTCCAATCGAAGTCGTGAAGCAGCTTCATCGATCAGGTCGATGGCCTTATCTGGCAGAAACCGGTCGCTGATGTAGCGATGTGAAAGCTCACTTGCCGCAACCAAGGCTTCATCACGAATCTTAACGCCGTGGTGCAATTCGTATCGCTCCTGCAATCCACGTAAAATTGAGACGGTGTCTTCAACCGAAGGTTCATTAATTAATACCTTCTGCATACGTCGCTCGAGGGCACGGTCCTTCTCGATGTGCTTGCGGTATTCATCCAGCGTAGTGGCACCGATGGCGTGAAGCTCACCGCGAGCAAGTGAAGGTTTTAGGATATTAGCGGCATCCATGGCACCTTCGGTAGCACCAGCGCCTACGAGCGTATGAATTTCATCAATAAAGAGGATGATTTCGCCGTCGGAATCGTTGACTTCATTTACGATTGCTTTGAGTCGTTCCTCGAATTCACCGCGGAATTTCGTGCCGGCCATCAGCGCGCCCATATCAAGGGCAACAATGCGCTTGGTTTTGAGGCTTTCGGGTACGTCGCCTTTGGTGATGCGCAGGGCCAGACCCTCGGCGATGGCCGTTTTACCGACGCCCGGTTCACCGATCAGCACGGGATTATTTTTCGTCCGACGAGAGAGAATCTGCATAATTCTGCGGATCTCCTGGTCACGTCCTATAACGGGATCAAGCTTGTTTTTCTCAGCCTGTTCGTTGAGATCGCGTCCATATTTTTTAAGGGCGTTATAGCGACTTTCTGCATTGGGATCGTCCACTTTTTGCGAGCCGCGAACATCTTCAAGGACTTTCAGAACATCGTCCTTTTTTACGCCCATTTCTTTCAAAAGGGTACCGGCCTCGCTTTTGGATTCGATCATCCCGATAAGCACATGCTCGGAGCTGATGTACTCATCTCCCAGACTGTCGGCCGATTTTTGAGCGTTGTCGAATACTTCTTTGGTATCATTGGAGAGGTACTGTCCCGATACGGATGCTCCTTTTACAACGGGGAGCTTATCAATGCGTTGCTCAAGTTCGGTTTTCAATTGGGGAATCCGAACGCCCAGTTTATTTAAAATAGTATTAATGACGTTATCAGAATCCGACAAAAACGCCATGAGCAGGTGAGTGGGGCTCACCGCCTGATGATTATTGTTGGAGGCCAGTTCTACGGCCGATTGAACCGCCTCCTGCGCTTTGAGTGTAAGTTTATCTAAGTTCATAATAGATAGCTACTTAGTGAAAATTTCTTTTTTGATTATTTCACTGTTATAGAAGCCAATACCGTACCGAAACCCAAAGTATGTCTAAATTGCAGTGTTGATTGTCTTTAACCTGACGCATTTCGAAGGGAACTGAAATAATGGTAGCTCATCTGTCAGATCAGAAATAGAATGGGTCGCTTTGACAGTGATATGACATTGTATTCCGATTGAATTTGCATACTGCATTTTGTGTTTTGTAAGTAAATGGGAATTAATAGTTAATTGTTATGAAAGAGTTAACCTTGTCAGAAGTTACGATTGAGCTAAAACGTGGAGATATTGCAAGCCAGCCCGATGTGGAGGCGGTGGTAAATGCGGCTAATGCCGAACTGCGAATTGGCGGAGGGGTTGCCGGAGCTATTCATCGAGCAGCCGGACCTGAGTTAACGGAAGAAACCCGATCGATGGCTCCCATTAAGCCGGGCGAAGCCGTTATTTCGGGCGGACATAATTTGCCGAACGAATATATTATCCATTGCCTGGGTCCAGTATATGGACGTGATGAGCCAGCCGAAGAATTGCTATCCAACTGTTACACAAATGCCTTGGATATTGCCGAAGACCATCAGATCGAGCGCATTGCTTTTCCATCCATATCAACGGGAGCGTTTGGTTATCCGATGAAAGATGCGGCCCGCGTTGCTTTTGATACGATCAAGAAGCAAGTAGATGGCCTGGAATACGTTTCGCTTATCCGCTTTGTGCTTTGGGGCGAAGATGCGATGCAGATCCATGAAGAGGTAATGGATGAGGTTTTTGGGTGATTGATATTCTGAATTCAGAAATTGTAAGGATACGGCGCGCCGTGTTCTAACGGTCTTATTCACCGTAAATCTCATTAAGTACCCCTGCCAGTCGCACGCCGCCTTTCAGCAGTTGTCGATCTAACAGGTCTTTATTTTTATACTGATATTCATAACTAAGCTGACGGTTATCCGGCAAATCATATACCTGATCGCGCAGCTCCATCGCCTCATCAGCCCAGTCAATTACGTTACTATCTTGCCAGTTATCCCGTTGTTTATCGGATGGATGGTTTATGGCAGTCGAAAATTCGGTATAGCTTAGTTGCCGGTCGTCGATCATCTCGCTGTCCCACACGCGGTGCAGATTCGACTCCTCATAAAACCACTCTACTTCCACTTGGTTGCCGCCTTGGTCTTCACCCGTTCCCACGTGTAGCGGTTGGTGGATATCCCCAACCAAATGAATAACGATTTTAAGTTTTTCGGCTTCTTCCTTGGCCGAAAGGCTTCCGCTTTTCAGCTCTTCAATGGCAGTGCGCAGGGCGTTTATTAAATCGCCATCGGGATTTTTCTCCGTCTTCTCGTACGTCATCCCATCGGGAATCGTCACCCAGTGCCATTTTTCCATATAATCATAATCGGGATCAGATCGCACCTCATCCATCCATGTGCTGGCAATGGCGATGGATTCATGGCCGAGTACACGGTCCACTTCCTCCCGTGCTTCGGGACTCAGGTAATCCGCAGCAATATCACCCACAATGCGGTGACCATTTTGTCCCCAAACTTTATCTTTATCAAGGGTTTCGGTGGGAATCAGTAAAAAGAATGCAACAAGAAGGATCCAAGGCATGGCAATAAAGATTGATTAAATATTTTGTAGGCAAAAGAATATGCCTACTTTTTTGTAAAATGCTAAACACTTTTTACAGATTTAACAATCGGCAGCCCAATGTATCAGTTGCTCGATATTTTATTCATCATTTTCCATACAGTACTCATTCTGTTCAATTTATTCGGATGGATCTGGGAGGCGACCCGTCGCTGGAATTTAGCCACCTTATTGCTTACCGCCTTTTCCTGGTTTTTTCTGGGGATCTGGTACGGATTTGGTTACTGTTTGTGCACCGATTGGCACTGGCAAGTGCGGCGCGAACTCGGTCATATCGATATACCGAACTCATACATCAAATTTTTAATCGAACTGCTGACCGGAATTGAATTGAGCGCAGCGCTGGTAGATATGGCTACGGCAATATTGTTTTTTGGGGCATTAGTCATTTCACTCTATGTCAACTTTCGAAATTTCGAGAAAAAGCCTATCGTCGAGTGAGTAAATAGGGATAACCTTCTCCTTTCTATGGGTTTATAAAGATTCCAGTAACATGAATATGTGATCGATACTTATTAACTGTTCTGCTATTTGTAGTATATACATCAACTAAATATTTACGATATGAAAAAAATTATTGTCGGTATTATTCTATTGTTGTTCCCGTTTGGAAGCGTATTTGCCCAGCAGTCGGTTGGCTTTTCAGATCCCGATGATATTGATCCTTTACTTGATTATCGCTTACCCGACTGGGGCTATTCTAACTTTTATTTTGATGTAAGTGCTGCAAATTCGGGTCGGGACTCAAAATCTTCTGGAAATACCTCGTTTAATAATCGGATTAACACTGCCTTTAACCCACACTTTGATCTATTTCGGGAATCAGAAGCACGTATCATACAACTGAATACCGCGCTGGATATCTCTTATGATGATCAGCTTTCAAAGTCCAGTTATGATCGCAAAAGGACCTCAAATAGTCTTGGAACGGAGGCCGATATCACTGCAAATGTTCGCGAGTATATGAGCGAGCAGGTTTTTCTATTTGCGGAAGGGGCGCTTCAATTTGATTACAGCAGCACAAAAAACGAGACTGAAGACAATCAGACACTAACCGATAAACAACTTACATATGATCGGATTTTTCGTACGACACCCAAGCTGGGAATAGGTTTTGGAAGGATTCGTAACGTGAGTCCGGTTATCAGGGCGATGCGATTAAGGGAAAGAGCGGGTGCTGTAAATAAAGGGTTAAGTTTTGGCGAAGAAGATGTGTTGGCTACTACGGATCAAATGACCCGTTATCAAGGGTATCAGCGGAGGTACGACCGTCCATCCAAACACTTTTGGGGCGACTTAGATCGGAACACAAACGTAGATTTAAGATCGCTGAATGCATTTGATATGCTTTATCTAACTGATGTACTGGATGAAGCTATTGGAACTCGATTAGAAGGATGGGAGCTGCTGGGAGGTGTTCAGTTCAATTATTATAATAATTTGGAACGCACCGAGGAACCGACTACTCAATTAGATCCTGTTAGCCGCGACGTTTTAGTTGATAAAGGTTGCCGGATTTGCGAGAGGTCGTTGGTATCATAACTCATCCCTTAATCAGCAGTGGGGCGTAGTTGGTGATTTGACGCTAAGTTATCCATTGGGAGATCGAGACGGTGCCGTAGCAACACAGAGAGATTTTTCTACTGGCATTGAAGTGAACTGGCTCTGGAATGTGACAGACCGTTTTTTGTTTCAATCGGCATTACGTAATGTGTTTGGTAGAACCAAGTTAGAAGAAACGACCGTTGGAGGTGGCGAACCGCTGGAAATCTCGGAATGGGATAACCGGGTTTTGTTGAATTCCAGTCTTAACTATTTCTTAGAAAACAGCCTTGCGTTAAATGTTAACGTCAACTCGCAGTTATTACATGCAGGAGACACCCGAACTGAGAATCAATTAGATCGTCGTTTACTGAGCTGGAATGCCCGTGTGGGAGTACGCTATTACTTTAATCGGAATTTGTATTAAAGGCTATTGTTGCTTTACCAGCTTTTGAAACAGCTCTTTTTCTTCTTTTGAGAGCTTTTTCGGCACTTCGATTTGTATCCGTACAAACAGGTCTCCCTTTTTAGAGGGATTTCGGAATTCGGGCATGCCCATACCGCCCAAACGGAACAGTTTTCCGCCTGAAGTGCCGGCTGGGATATTGAGTTTTGCTTTACCTGTCAATGTATTTACAACTGTTTCGCCGCCTAACACAGCCGTGTATAGATCGATGGGGTGATCGTAATAAATGTTGTTGCCTTTGCGCTCATATCCCTTAGGTATATCAATATTTACAGTAAGATAAAGGTCTCCGCGAGCTCCGCCGGGAGCCTTGCTTTTCCCTTTTCCTTTTAATTTCAAGCGCTTGCCATCTTCAATACCGGCAGGAATTTTTACTTTCATCTTTTCGCCACCCACACGAAGTGTACGAGAGGTGCCCTCGAAAGCTTCTTTCAGCGATATGCTGATGCGGGCTTTGGTATTTTGTTTACCGTTACTTCGCTGCTGTCGGGCATGGCTCTGGTAACGGCGTCCCTGACTTTGTTGCTGCTGGGCCTGCTGGAAAGGGTTTCTTCCTCCGCCTCCGAAAATAGTTTCAAAGAAGCTGGAGAATCCACCGCCCATGCCACCGCTTTGGCCACGCCCACGGGCACCGCCGCCGAAAAGATCATTTAAGTCAAACTCGGTTTGATGACTCTGTCCACCATATCTGCCGCGACCTTGGCTCTGTCGGGCATAATCAGCCCAGTTAAATCCATCGGCACTACCGCCAGCACGCTGGTATTTTTTCCAATCCTTGCCCACTTTGTTATATAGCTCGCGCTTTTCAGGATCTTTGAGCACTTCATAGGCTTCACCCACCTCCTTGAACTTTTCCTCAGCCGAAGGATCATCGGGATTCTTATCGGGATGGTATTTAGCCGCTTTTTTGCGATATGCCTTCTTTATCTCATCCTGTGAGGCATTTTTGGCAACACCTAATATGTCGTAATAATTTTTGTATTCCATAATGAGATTGTGCCATTATAGATCTTTTTTTTGAATTCCATATGTAATAGAGCAAATAAGGTGCCACAATCCAAAAGCTAACGATTTGTCAAAATTGTGAAGATATATCGTCAGCTTGTCATAAATAAAAAAGCCCTCCGGAGTATCCGAAGGGCTTTTCGTAGGGATTGTGCATTATTTTTTTACAGGTCAAAGGCAATGAGCTGACTTGATCCACCGGGCACGACAACACGAAGTAGCACTACATCTTTGCCCTCCTCAACAAGCTTGCGCATAGCATTGTTAAAATCTCGGACATTTTCGACGGGCTCTCGGTCAACTTCAGTAATTACAAATCCGCGGCGCAAACCTTGCTCATAAGCTTCGCTCTGTCTTGAAATTTTGGCAACAACCGCTCCATTTTGACCTTCTTCAAGCTCCAGTTCCGTTGCAATTTGTGGATTAAGATCCTGAACAGAGAAACCGAGCCTTTCCTCTATGTCTTCGGTGCTTTCTTGCTCCTGCCGGTTGTCAGACATCTCGTCAGTAGGCAATTCACCGAGGGTAACGGTAACGGTTTTTTCTGATCCATCTCGATTAATGCCAAGCTCTACTTCTTCACCTGGCGAAGAGGTGGCTACTTTTGTTCTAAAGCCGCTCCAGCTTTTAATCGGTTCGCCATCAACACTTTGAATAATGTCGTCTTCTCTAAGTCCCGCTTTATCAGCGGGGCCATCATCCTCAACACTACCAATAATGACACCGTATGCTTTATCAAGCTCCAGCGCCCGGGCCATGGTACCGTCAACTTGTCCGCCATTAGAGATACCTAAAAATCCACGTACCACGCGACCATGTTCTATAATTGATTCCATAACGCGTTTGGCTATATCAACCGGCACGGCAAAGCCAACGCCATCGCTGCCGCCCGAACGTGATGCAATGGCAGAGTTAACGCCTACGAGTTCCCCATCCATGTTGACAAGAGCTCCGCCCGAGTTTCCGGGATTAATGGCGGCATCGGTTTGAATAAAGTTTTCGTAGCCAGCATTTCGCTGTTCCAAAATACCGATGTTGCGTTCTTTCGCAGATATAATGCCCATCGAAACCGAGTGTGCGAGGTTGGCTTCTAACGGACTGCCGATAGCAAGCACCATTTCGCCGACGCGAAGTTTTTCACTGTTTCCGAGTTTAATAACATTGAGATCAGATTCGTCAATTTTCAAGACGGCAATATCGGTAAGCGGATCATTACCAACTATTTCTGCATCATATTGTTTGTCATTGAAAAGGGTCACCTCAATTTTATTGGCATTTTCTACCACGTGATTATTGGTAAGCACGTATCCATCATCCGAAACGATTACGCCCGATCCGTGGCCTTGACGCTCAAATTCTTCCGGCTCTTGCTGACGCGGATCACCAAAAAATTGGCTAAAGGGGTTGGGTCGTGCCTCTACCTTTTGTGTCACATTAACAGTAACAACGGCCTTTTTGGATTCATCAGCAATAGATACGATCGCGTCGTTGAGCTCTGTAATAGTTTTTGAAGGAGGTTCTTCTGATTGCTCTGTTTTTTCATTGGTGGCGCCTTCCGTGAGAGAAAGTACCGAGGCATTGTCAGTAGGTAAATCAACGGTATAAAAACCAACGATCAACACAGTCACAAAAGCCCATAATACGTTAGATGAACGAATCTTTTCCATAATACACTCCGTTTGGAATCAATATTAATTTTAATTTCTGACCGTTCAATAAACAGGTCAGAATGTAAAATTATTGTGTTCTCAACTGCAGAAAAATAGTAAGCGGGAGCCACAGATCAACGCAGCCCCCGCAGTGTTGGGAATCAATTATTAGCTGGGTTAGCTAATTTCTATTTTTTTGGACACTTTGTCTTCGCTTTTGTCAATACTGATGTTAAGCAGGCCATTGTCATAGGTGGCTGAAATACTTTCTGCATCAACATTGTCGGGCAGTTGGAAAGAGCGTTCAAAAGAGCCATACTTTGTTTCAACGCGATGAAATTTTTTGCCCTTTTCTTCATTCTCGAAACTGCGTTCGCCGCTAATAGCAAGGCGGCCATTTTCCAGGCTGATGTCGATATCCTCTTTGCTCATACCTGGAAGTTCAGCAGTAATCATAAACTGATCTTCTGTTTCGGATATATCAATGCTGGGCACAAAATTATCGTGCCGATCGTTTACTACATCGTTGAAGAATTCATCCATGATGTCGGAAAAATTCTTAGATGTTACATTCCTGTTGGGTCGTGTATATCTCATTAACGTCATAATAGACACCTCTTAAGTGAATTTATATTTGAAATAATGGTTGAATCAAACTCACTTTTAAAGATGCAATGGCTGTGCCAACCCGACCTATAACAAGCAGACCTGACATTGAGCCACAGTACCTATGCGTTTTTTTCAGAATGGGAAATGAGCGGTGAAAAAAATGTCAGCGATGCTATCGCCAAAGCGTCAGCACCGCTGTATTTGTGGCAGGATAAGGCAGTGTACAGCTTACATTGATCAGTGCACAGTTATGAACAGTAAAATAGTAATCAGGAAAGCAGCAAACTGGAAGCTGTGAACCTCAGATCTGTTATAATAATCTTTGACTAAGATATTGGAGGTTGGAAAACTGCCCCCTATTATTTGCTACCTGCCATAACTTTGATTCCATTCTTTGGCGATGAGGAAAGCCAGCTCTAAACTCTGTTGATAATTGAGCCGTGGATCGCAATAGGTTTCATAATTTTTGTGAAGCTGTCCCTCGTGCAGCCCATTGGCACCACCCACACATTCGGTTACATTGTCGCCGGTAAGTTCAAGATGAACGCCACCCAAGTAGCTGCCAAGCTCACGGTGGATAGCAAAGGTTTTTCTGATTTCCGAAATAATCGCATCGAAATTACGGGTTTTGACATCCTCGTCCGTTTTGAAGGTGTTGCCGTGCATGGGATCGCAGCTCCAGACCACGGGCATGCCTTCGTGTTTTATATTTTTAATGAGATTGGGCAGCCCGCCTTCAACTTCATCTTGTCCAAAGCGGGTAATAAGTACAATTTTTCCCTGCTCATGGATGGGGTTCAGTCGCTCAATTAATTTCAGGGTGTGATCCAGATCATAATTGGGACCAATCTTAATACCAATAGGATTACGAATGCCACGCAGATATTCCACGTGGGCACCATCCAAATCACGAGTTCGGTTCCCCAGCCACACCATATGCGCACTCAAATTATACCAGCCTTCACGACGGGGAACGCGCTGGGTTTGGGCGGAATCATAGTGCAGATTCAACCCCTCATGAGAGGTATAAATATTGATTTTTTGAAGGGTATTAAACTCGTTAGGCGTAATAGTCTCCATAAAATTAACCGCCTTCTGTATGGAGTTGACCATCGCCTCATAATCCTTGTAATACTCATTTTCTTTCATGAAATCGAGCTCCCAGTATTCGGGGTGATGCAGGTCGGCAAAGCCCTCATCTGAAAGTGCTCGCAAGAAATTCAACGTCAGCGCGGCCTTGTTATACCCTTCGAGCAGTCGTTTGGGGTCGGGGGTGCGATCTTCTTTGGTGGGATTGATGCTGTTGATAAGATCTCCACGATAATTGTGAATTTTTTCACCGTCAACAATTTCGTAATCCCGTGAGCGCGGCTTTGCGTACTGACCGGCAATACGACCCACCCGAACAACCGAGGTTTCCATCTCGTGAATCAGGATAAAGCTCATCTGCAAAAGAACTTTAAGCAAATTTACAATCTTGGGTGATTTACAATCCGCAAAACTTTCGGCGCAATCACCGCCCTGTAGCAAAAAGCCTTTGCCCGCACTTACGTCGGCCAGCTTTTTCTTCAGGGCTTTAACCTCCCATGAAGTTATCAATGGGGGATTATTTCGCAGTTGATCATAGACCTCTTCCAGTTCGGCCTGATCAGGATAGGTCGGCAGCTGCTTAATGGGATATTCTTTCCAGGATTGCGGAGACCAGTCTTTGGGATTTGTTACTTGGGATGCCACGGATTGTTTTGAGTACATTGATTTATAAATGATTTGCTTCGTCCTTCCAATAAACCCCTAAGATTACCGAAATTAACGCTTAGGAGCAATGCGGATACGTTGTGAAGTGTTAAAGCTGCTACAGGGCAAGTAACTTATTTTTCAGCTGATGGGTTCCAAAGCAAAAACCCCATCACGGTTAATATAGCCATACTTTTGTCCCAATTTTACCAAGGCAAAGTTTCCTTTGAAATTCCATGCCTTATCATAGATGGGGTCGGCTATGATTTTTCCCTGTTCGTCGATAAAGCCATACTTGCCGTCTATTTTTACTCTTGCCCTCCCCTGATAAAAGGCAAAAGCCTCGTCATAGGTAGGTTCGATAATAAATTCGCCGCGTCTGTTAATATAGCCGTATTTTTTTTGATTCAGATTTTCTTCATCCTCGGGCATGGCAACAGCAGCTTTATTTTCGGAAAACGATTCTGCCTCCAAAAATTTAGATTTGATGATGACGGCCCCATTCTCGTTGATATATCCCCACTGTTTGTATTCCAGCTCTACAGGGGCCAATCCCTCGGAAAAGGATTTGGCGGATGTATAGGTTGCATCGATCACAAAATCACCATCGGGATTGATATAGCCCCATTCATTATGCTCGGGGGTTTGCACCAAGGCAAGTCCATTGGTAAAAGGTTTTGCATCCTCAAACCGAGGGGGAATTACAAAATCACCTTTCTCATTAATATATCCCCATTGACTGCGCTTGTTTTTTTTGACGGGTGCCAATCTCTCCTTAAACGATTTGGCTGATGCAAAATGAGGCTTTATTACAAAATCGCCTTTTTTATTGATGAACCCATAGCGATCGTTATTTCGGATCAGGGCAAGCCCGTCATTGAAGTTCTCAGCGTAATCGAATTGGGGGTCGATAACCACATCGCCGTTGCGGTCAATGTATCCGACGGTACCTAAAAAGTTGATGGCTGCCAATCCCTCAGAAAACCGATAGGGCCAAGAGCCATTACTGACGAACTTGAATTGGGGATCAATTTTTTTGTCCAGGGTATGATCCAGAAAGCCAACATCATTATCTTCAAGATAGGGATATAAATAATTTTCAGGTGAGTCTGTGGGTTCGCTCATTTTACATGAGGTGATAAGAATCGTAATTCCGATAATGAAAATACCTTTCCGAATTACTTTAGACATAGTAATGCAGGGCTGATTTTTAGTTGTAAGTTGAGTTTTTTTGTACCCTGTTACAGCACAGATGTTCCTTTTGCTAAAAGGGTATAGTTTGGGCTATCAGGGCTGATAGGAGTGAGCGGGAATCGTATCTGATTCTTCTATTAAGCTTCTGTAGATGACGGCGGTTGCCATCGTTGTAAGCGGATAGGTAAAGATAATACCAACGCCCAAAAGCAACGCGCCAATGATATTTAATGTTACCACTGCAACTCCGAATAGTAAGAGTTCAAGCGTAAGGTCTTGTGACAAATTAAAGCTTTTTTGCAGGGCAATGAACGAGGGATCTCCATTTTCGAGTATAAAGTAGGGGTAGAATTGGAAGCGAATAGCAATGAAGATACCCGGCAATACAAGTAAAAGTAGTCCTATAGAAACGGCAATTCCGTATAGGAAACTTGCGATAAAATAGCTGAAAAAGGTTCTAAAATTGTTGAACATATCAGACACGGTCACATATTCATCCTGCACGAGCAGCAGCATCAATTTTATAAAGCCGAGACTTAAAAATAGTTGCACTGCTGTAAGCAGAATTGAAACCATCTGCGAGTTGAAGGTGGGCGTTTCGGGGGCCCTCATCATAAAATAGGCCTGCGGTACGGCGCCAAGAACGATGAAGGTTAACACGGCCCCGATCACAAAGGATGCATACTTTTTGTATTGGAGGGCACTGTACTTGAAGAGAGCTGCTAAATCGATACTGCTGTTCGACATATTGCTTTGAATGAAAGCTGTATATTTACCGTTGTGAAATCCGAGTTGCGATATAAAAATCAGTCTGTAATTATAGCTTCAAAAGATACGATTTATCCTTATCTTTAAAAGTTTTATTGAACTCCAAAATCTGCATTACCCTTGCGAGAAAATATAGTAATCCGCGGCGCGCGTGAACACAATCTTCGGAATTTAGACGTAAATATTCCCCGCGAGAAACTGGTCGTTGTTACCGGTATTTCCGGATCTGGAAAATCATCGCTGGCCTTTGATACGATTTATGCTGAAGGTCAGCGTCGGTTTTTAGAATCACTTTCTGCTTATGCCCGCCAGTTTTTGGGGATGATGGAACGACCCGAGGTCGATTTTATCGATGGTTTGTCGCCGGTCATCTCGATCGACCAGAAAACGACCAATCGCAATCCGCGTTCTACGGTTGGTACGGTAACTGAGATTTACGATTTTCTTAGATTACTTTATGCTCGCATCGGGGTTCCGTATTCGTGGAAATCTGGCAATAAAATGGAGAAGCAGACGGCCGATCAGGTGGTGGCTACTATTATGGATATGCCTGAAGGTACGAAAGCATATTGCCTGGCACCGGTCGTGAGGGGACGAAAAGGACATTACCGCGAGCTGTTCGAGCAGACGATGAAGCAGGGCTTTGTACAGGTACGCGTGGATGGAGAGTTCATGGATCTGAAAGAAGATATGAAGGTGGATCGCTACAAGAAGCACGATATTGAAGTGGTAGTCGATCGGTTTGTGATTAATGAAAAAAGCGAAAAACGGATTGCCGAAAGCGTGCGCCTGGCGCTGGAGATGGCCGAAGGAAATGTAATTTTGGCCATTCCTCAAAAGGAGGATACCGAGCAAAAATTTAAAGATCACCTATTTTCGCAGAACCTCTTTGATCCCGAAAGCGGGTTGGCGTACGAAGATCCTGCCCCCAACATGTTTTCGTTTAATTCGCCCTATGGTGCTTGTCAGCACTGCGATGGTTTGGGTTACATCTACGGGGTGGATCGCAATTTGGTAATCCCCAATAAGGAACAAACGATCGAAGAAGGTGCTATTCGTTACCTTGGTGAACCGCGTGATATTTTTGCCTTTAAACAGTTAAGAGCAGTGCTTGATTCGCTGGGACTTGACTTCGAAACGCCCATGAAAAAGTTTAGCGACGAGCAGCTGGATCTTCTTTTTGAAGGTGGGGGCAATACAAAGTACGATGTGAGTTATGATTTTCGGGATGATAATGTCACCTACAAACATTCCTTTAAAGGCTTGCGAGGTATGATTCGTGAGAAGTTTGAGGAGAGCAAGTCGAACAAGCAGCGCGACAAAGCAAAGGCTTTTATGAGCCGGATTGATTGCCCCGAATGCAGCGGTGGGCGACTTAATAAGGAGGCTCTTTCGTATCGCATTGATGGTTATACTATTGATAACCTTGTAAATATGGATATCAAATCGCTACGCGATACCATCAATAATCTTGAACTTACCGAACGCCAGCAAAAAATTGGGTCGCAAGTGCTTAAAGAGGTACGTGACCGCGTGGACTTTCTGCTTAATGTGGGTCTTAATTACCTGACGCTGGATCGGGAAGCTCAAACACTGAGCGGCGGTGAGGCCCAGCGCATCCGGTTGGCTACTCAAATTGGTACCCAGCTGGTGGGCGTGCTCTATATTTTGGATGAGCCCAGCATTGGTTTGCATCAGCGAGATAATATTAAGCTGATTAATTCTTTAGAGACCCTTCGCGATTTGGGCAACAGCGTTATTGTGGTTGAGCACGACCGAGAAACCATCGAGTCGGCTGATTATGTAATCGATATGGGGCCGGGAGCCGGTGAGCACGGGGGCGAAATTGTTACCGAGGGCATACCCGAGGATCTTGATCCTGATTCGATGACGGCCAAGTTTTTGAAAGATGAGGAAACCGTACCTTATCCCGAGGAGCGCCGCGAAGGAAATGGGAAGTCGGTGCAGCTGAAGGGCGCGCGGGGCCATAACCTTAAGCATGTAGATGTAGATATTCCTCTTGGTAAATTTATTTGTGTTACCGGAGTCAGCGGTAGTGGAAAAAGCTCGTTGATTAACCAAACGCTGGAACCCATTCTTTCAACAGAGTTTTACAATTCCAAGTCGGTGCCTCTGCCGTTTGATGAGGTTCAGGGTATTGACCATCTGGATAAAATTATTTCAGTAGATCAAAGTCCTATTGGGCGTACACCGCGCTCAAATCCTGGCACTTATACCAAGGTTTTTGATCATATCAGAAAGTTGTTTGCCGAACTGCCGGAGTCGAAAATCCGGGGTTATGATCAGGGGCGTTTTTCTTTCAACGTGAAGGGCGGTCGTTGTGAAGCCTGTAATGGTGATGGCGTTAGAAAAATTGAGATGAACTTTTTGCCGGATGTGTATGTGGATTGCGAAACTTGTAACGGCAAGCGCTATAACCGGGAGACGCTTGAAATCTATTATAAGGGCAAAAATATTTCTGATGTGCTGAATATGTCGGTCAGTGAAGCACATAACTTTTTTGATTCTGTACCTGCAATTAATCGTATTTTGGGAACCCTTGTGGATGTTGGACTTGGTTACTTACGTCTCGGCCAGCCAAGCACAACTCTTTCTGGGGGAGAAGCCCAGCGTATAAAGTTAGCGCGCGAACTTGCCAAAGTGGGCACCGGCGATACCCTCTATATTTTAGATGAGCCAACAACAGGCCTGCATTTTCAGGATGTGCGTATGCTGGTTGATGTAGTGCAGCAACTCGTTGACAAGGGGAATACGGTAATCGTTATTGAGCATAATCTTGATTTAATTAAAGCCGCCGATTGGATTATTGATTTGGGACCCGAAGGTGGAGCAGAAGGCGGGCAAATAATTGCCAAAGGAACACCCGAAGAAGTCGCACAGGTTGAACATAGCTACACAGGGCAGTTTCTAAAGGAGGAGTTTCACAGAGAAAAACAAGCTGTAGCCACATCTTAAAAATGTACTTGCCAATGTGCCATCGATTGGCCTATTATATTGCCGCAGAAAAAATACCTTAACATAATTAAGTTTGCTATGGCCCTTTTTGGTAGATGTATTGCAGTGTTTGCATTCTTAACAGTAATATTGGTCGTTCTATTTAATGTGGTACTGTTTCCCGATGTGCCATTGTCGGGCGATATTTTATTTGGGACGTTTACCGCATTGATGCTGGCTATTTTTTATGGGTGGATAGATGATATGTTTATCAGAAAAGGTCAGCCAGGGTTGGAAGAGTAAGGTGTTGATGAGCCGGTAGCTGTTAACCAATATCGTGTAGTATTACATAGAATATTGTGGCAGAAAACCATTTGTCCCGTTCTTACTTTCTGCCTATTTTCTGCCACTGATGAATCGACTCCGCACAAATATAATCCGTCTAATTGCAATAGCTGCGATTTGCTTTGGATTTAGCCTGTATATGGTACAGCAAACCCAGGCTAACCATTCCTCACAGGCTTTTGCCAATTGGTTGAATTCGATGATAAGGTCAGCCGATGGCGTTACTGTGCAGCAAGAGCTGGATGATCTTCGAAAATCGACGGATCAATTAGAAAAGATTATCAGGGAAGCTTCTCGCATAGTTAAAAATAACAATGCGAATTTTGAATTTCCTTTTGGGGAATCAACTGCGTCCGTCCATCTTTATCAGCTGTTACTGATCGAATGGAGTCAATTTAAAACGGGTAATGCAATGGCTGGTATCCCAATGCAGTCGGTTGCCAAAGCGGTGGTTTCTGTGGTATTAGATAGTAAGGCTCCCATCGGTTTTGGGGAAGGGATCTCAAAGAGTTTGCAATTTTTTGGATCGGTTGATGCTATTATTTTAGAGCATAATCGACTATTTAAACAGGCACTGCAACCGATGACGGAAGGTATTGCTATTGGTGCTCCATAAGCATTATTAACATTTCTTTTTTGCAAAACCCATAGAACAGGGATGAAATGTTCTAACGAAAATCTATTCTTAATTTTTTAAAACAGTTTATTATGAAAGGTAATGGATTTAAGGTAGGCGCAATTGTCGCCTTTCTGGCACTAACGCTGTACTATTTGTGGCCTACAGTGGTTAACATGCTGGAGCAGAATTATATTGAAGATCTACCTGAGGCCGAACGTGTCGAATATGTAGAAGAAAATGAGCAGCGTTTACAAGAACTTCGAGAAAATTCACTGGCTCTCGGCCTTGACTTGCAGGGTGGTATGCATGTGACGCTGGAAGTGGGAACAGCGCAATTTTTAAAAGAATTGGCTGGCGATAATGCCGATGATACTCTTATTGAGGTTGTTGACGTAGCACAGGAACGCTCGGTCGAAAATAATAGCGACTTGATAGACGAGATGCTTGATGAATTTGAAGAGCGTAATCCTGATGCCCGCCTGAGTCGATATTATCGGTCCGATGCCGAGGATATCACGCGACGATCAGAAAACGAAGAAATTGCTGATTATTTAAAGGATCAACGGGACTCTGCCGTGGAACGGGCCATGGAAATTATCCGAACACGGGTTGACCGTTATGGTGTTACCGAACCGGCCATATTTAAGCAGGGCAACAACCGTGTAGTTGTAGAGCTTCCCGGGGTGTCCGACAAGCAACGTATCCGGGATCTTTTAAAAGGGACGGCCCGCCTGGAATTTCGACTGGTTGGTTCTCAAGACGAGATTAGCAATACGAAAGACCGGGTAATTGACTATTATGATGAGGTGGCGGCGGATACATCAGAGGGGGATAACGGCGATAATCCACTGCTTGAAGTGCTGAATCCGCGTGGGCAGAACCCTTATTCCTTTGGATATTCAACGGGACGTGATACCGCACGCGTGAATGAGTTGTTGCAGCGTGAAGATGTGCAGGAGTTAATACCGCGCGATATTCAGTTTATGTGGGGGGCTTCTGCTTTTAGTATTACCGAACAGGAAGACGAACTTTTTGAGCTTATTGGTGTCCGCTCTGAAGTTGAGTTAACCGGAGATGTGATTTCTGAGGCCAGCGTAAATTTTGATCAATCTACTAATGAGCCGCGCGTGTCTATGAATATGGATGCCGAAGGGGCCCGCCGCTGGTCGCGTATTACGGGAGCAAACATTGGCAAACCTGTTGCCATTGTGCTTGATGGGTATGTGTATTCCTATCCCAATGTGGAAACGAAAATTTCTAATGGACGATCATCCATTTCTGGACTCGATAGCGTAGATGAGGCCGAAGACCTTGTGAATATTTTGCTTTCGGGTGCTTTGCCCGCCCCGCTCGATATTATTGAAGAGCGAACAGTTGGGGCTACGCTGGGTGAGGAATCTATACAGGCTGGATTTTACTCCACGCTTATTGGTTTAATCATTGTGGCCATATTTATGATCGTGTACTATCGAGCCGGTGGAGCTATTGCCGACCTCGCGCTGATGCTAAATATTATCTTTATTATGGGTATTTTGGCCGCCTTTAAGGCCACACTTACCCTGCCCGGTATTGCCGGTATTGTATTAACCATCGGTATGGCTGTAGATGCAAATGTGCTGATTTTTGATCGAATTAGGGAAGAGCAGCGAGCAGGTAAAACCATTCGGGCAGCCATTGAAGGAGGCTATTCTAACGCCATGAGTGCGATTATGGATGCCAATATAACCACCTTTTTCGTGGGAATTATCCTGTATAGCTTTGGTGTGGGTCCGATTAAAGGATTTGCTGTAACGCTGATGGCCGGTATTGTGGCATCGCTGTTTAGTGCTATTGTGATTACACGCGTGGTCGTTGACTACCTGACCAAAGATAAATCAGCCGACATTAGCTTCGGTTAATAACAAAGAAATTCAATATTTAGAAAAAAGGACTTTATTATGAGATGGTTTGAAAATCCTGATTTTAATTTTCTGAAAGGTCACAAGATTGCCTATTACGTTTCGGGTATTTTGCTTGTGGCTTCTATTATCGGAATCCTCACGAAAGGATTGCAATACGGCATTGATTTTAAGGGCGGTAAAGAATTTGTCCTGGAATTTGATGAGCCGATTGAAGTGCTCGACATCCGATCCGAGCTAACGGAGCCGTTGGAAAGTACGCCCGTAGTAAAACTTTATGGATCGCCGGAAGAGGTGCTGATCCGAACAGATAATCCCAAAGATATCTCGGAGGTACAATCGCTCATTACCAATGCCATGTCCGAACTATATCCCGATAATTCGCTCACCGTTATCAAGACCGATATTGTAGGGGCCCGATTTGCCGAAGATCTCAAGCGTGGTGCAATCAATGCCATCATTTTTGCTTTGATTGTGATCTTCCTTTACATCCTGATACGCTTCAAAAACTGGACGTATTCTGCCGGCGCGGTAGCGGCACTTGCTCATGATGTATTAATAGTGGTTGGGGTCTTTACCTTTCTGGTAGATGTGGTCCCTTTTAGCTTGCAAATCGATCAGGCCCTAATTGCGGCCTTTTTGACTATTGTAGGTTATTCGCTTAACGATACGGTGGTAGTATTCGACCGGATACGTGAAAATAGCTTGCTGTTTAAAACGATGGATCATGACGAGATGGTCAACAAAAGTCTGAATGATACGTTGAGCCGGACCGTCATTACTTCGGTCACCACCTTTTTTGTGGTAACCATTCTATTTATATTTGGCGGAGAAGTGCTTAAAGGCTTTTCTTTTGCACTGATGCTTGGGGTGATTATTGGTACCTACAGCTCATTGTTTGTGGCAAGCTCAACAGTGGTAGAAATTCAACGCTACAAAGAAAAAGCTTAACTATTAACTCCTAATTTTAACCAGCAGGGAGCAATCAAATGAATTTTAATGTATCAGAACGATATAATTGTGTAGTTATCGAATTTAAGGGCAATGTTATGGGCGGCCCCGATGCCGTAAAGCTTAACGAACAGCTCCATGAGCTGATCGAGAAAGACCGAACCAATATTATTGCCGATTTGGGGAAAGTTAAGTTTATGAACTCTTCCGGGTTGGGAATGCTAATAGGCGGCCTAACGACCATGCGTAAAGCAGGGGGCGATTTGCGGATTGCCAATGCTACCGATAAAATTGAAAGCCTGTTGGTGATCACCAAATTGATCACTGTTTTCAAGCATTATAAAACGCTTGATGAGGCTGTGGAATCGTACGGTGATTCAAAAGAAGAAGAGTAACAGTTCTTAAATTTAATTTAAAAAAGGGGGTGACTATTTCACCCCTTTTTTTGTGTCAAATAGATATTATGGCCATTCGTGTTGTTGTAGGAGCCCAATGGGGCGATGAAGGAAAAGGAAAAATTGTAGATCTACTCAGTAAAGACGCCGATTACGTTGTTCGGTACCAGGGAGGTGCCAACGCAGGACATACCCTGAAGTTTGACGATAAAAAAATTGTACTGCATCTTATTCCATCAGGTATTTTTAATGGAGATGGCACATGTATTATTGGTAATGGAGTGGTGATCGATCCACATGCACTGCTTGAAGAGATACAAGAGGTGGAAGCTACCGGTGGAAATCTGAAAGATCGTCTAAAAATAAGCAGCTCTGCCCACGTCATTTTGCCGTATCACCAGTTACTCGATCAGGTAAAAGAAGAACACCGGGGTGATGATGCTATTGGCACTACGGGCCGAGGCATTGGTCCAGCTTATGTAAGCAAGGTATCGCGGGTAGGTATTCGAATGTCAGATCTTTTTCACCCTGAAGCTCTGCGAAGTAAGGTGACATCTAATATTGCGGATATTAATGACGCTCTTGAACATGTCTATAAACATGATCCCATAGAGGCAAAACCTATTGTGGATGACCTTTTAGAGGCGGCCGAAAAGCTGCGTCCCTATATCACCAATACATCGAATCTGCTGCACGAGGCTATCGAAAATGGGGATGAAATTTTATTAGAAGGTGCCCAGGGCAGTTTGTTGGATGTTGACCACGGAACCTATCCATTTGTAACCTCTTCGTGTCCCACCTCAGGTGGTGCCTGCACGGGATCGGCGATTCCACCTACCGCCATCGATAAAGTTATGGGTATTTCGAAGGCGTATTGTACGCGTGTGGGCAACGGACCTTTCCCGACGGAATTGAATGATGAAGCCGGGGAAAAGCTGCGCGAAGCCGGACAAGAGTTTGGGGCTACCACTGGTCGTCCCCGCCGCTGTGGGTGGATTGACTTGGTAGCATTGAAGTATGCAGTTAGACTTAATGGTATGAATGAGCTGACCTTAACCAAGCTCGACATCCTCGATGATTTTGACGAGATTAAACTGTGTACGGCGTACGAAATTGAAGGTGAAAAAACCAATGTATTCCCCTTAGACTTACCAGATATTGAAAACATTGAGCCCGTTTATACCACAATGCCAGGGTGGAATCAATCGCTCGAAGAGTGCACAAGCATCGATGAATTTCCCAAAGAGGCGAAGGATTATTTACAGTTTGTTGAAGATTATTTAGAAGTTGAATTGACGATTTTATCCAAAGGTCCCAAGCGGTCAGAGACTATCATTCTGTAAAAAGTGATATTTTCAAAAAAACGACAATCTCTCTTGATATATATAGGTGCAATACCTTATATTTGGGACTCTTTGAAAAGCATACTAATTCAAAGGAAATTTTGAAATTCTGATCTATTAGCGGGAGTAGCTCAGCGGTAGAGCATCTCGTTGCCAACGAGAAGGCCGCCGGTTCAAATCCGGTCTCCCGCTCAACTACGCTCAAGGCTTCGTTGAGCGAGAATTGAATTTAAGCCCTTACAGTTATCTGTAAGGGCTTTTTTATTTCCCATAGGGCGGCTGGTCTTGCCGTCCAATGGGTCAGGAGTCTTTTCTTACTCCAATCTTCGTTCTGTAGCTTTGCGGGGTCCCCCCCCAAGTCAATTGGAACCAACGAGATGCCGTCCCGAGCCAGTCGGGATCTCCCGCTCTCCTTTGCTCATTGAGTATATTTGAGCGATTTCTAAATATAAGCTCTTGTAGGATTTCCTGTAGGAGTTTTTTTATTTAGAATGATATAGGTCCATTCTTTAAGACAGTGAAAGTTTTAATAGAATCATGTAGAGCATCACATCTGCATTTGCTTAATAATTAGGTAAATAATGTTACTAATTACTACTTGATTTTATTAACTTTCTGATCACTGGAAACCAATTCTTACTACTAAGCTTAATGATCGACAAGCCACGCGATTATTGCGGTATTTTTGGGATGCAAAACCATCCCGATGCAGCCCTTCTTACCTATTATGGGTTGCACGCTTTGCAGCACCGCGGACAGGAATCAGCAGGAATAGTAACTTCGTATTTTGATAACGAGCAGGACCGTTGGGTAATGCCTGCGCACCGAGATTTTGGCCTGGTTCTAAATGTTTTTGACGACCAAAAGGTGTTTGAGAATGAGCTGAAAGGTACAGCTGCCATTGGACATAATCGATACTCTACGACCGGGGCCTCAAAAAATCCCGCCAATATACAGCCCTTTCGGGTACATTATCGTAGTGGAAATATTGGGATAGGTCACAATGGTAACTTGGCAAATGCCAAACAACTGCGCGACCGATTTATAGAAGAAGGGGTGCTATTTCAAAGCACATCAGATACCGAACTTATTTTGCACCTGATATCTCATAGCAAAAAAGAAACGCAGCTGGAACAAGTGCTGGACGCTCTTGAACAAATTGAGGGCGCTTACAGCCTGGTAATGCTTACCGATAACAAGCTGATTGCGGTACGTGACCCCAATGGATTTCGCCCGCTGGCACTGGGCAAGGTGGATGGCTCATATTGCGTAGCCAGTGAAACCTGTGCTTTTGATATTATCAATGCCGAATACATCCGTGATATCGAGCCTGGAGAAGTGCTTGTAATGGATCAGGATGCCACGGCCGATTCGCAGCCAGAATCGTATTCACTGAATGCCGAATATGGCACCGACACCAGCCAATGTATTTTTGAGTACGTTTATTTTTCACGTCCCGACAGCAAGATTTTTGGCGAAAATGTAGATAAGGTCCGCCGGAATTTGGGGAAATATCTGGCCAAAGAACATCCCATTGATGAGGTTGTGAAGAATTCGCCATCCGACAAAAAGCCAATTGTTATTTCGGTACCCGACTCCAGCAATACGGCGGCGCTGGGCTATGTGCATGAGAATCAAAAATTGGGACGCGAATGTAAGTTTGAAATCGGATTGATTCGGAATCACTATGTAGGGCGGACGTTTATCTCACCGGGACAGAAATCTCGGGAGCAGAAGGTGCGCACCAAATTTAACACTGTGCAGGGCGTCATCGAAGGACGTTCGGTAATTATTGTAGATGATTCGATTGTGCGGGGAACCACATCGCGGTACTTGGTGGATATGATCAAACGTGACAACCCTGCTGAAGTTCACTTTTTGGTAAGCTCTCCGCCTATTATAAGTCCCTGCTATTATGGGATGGATTTTCCAACCCCAAAAGAGCTCATGGCCAACCGTTTTGATCGCGATATTGATGCCATGGCTAAAGAAATTGGGGTGGACAGTCTTCGCTATTTGTCTCCTGATGGATTGGTCAATGCCGTGAAAGAGGCGAATGTATCCCCAAAAGGGTATTGTACGGCGTGCTTTACAGAGAATTATCCCGTACCGGTTAATTTTGGTATCGAAAAAGAGGAAAACGAAATTATATAATGCCATTTAAAAAAGCGGCTTTTGTAACCAGTGCTCCCTCGCTGGATGTTTGCCCCGATCCCTATTTTCCGGAAATCTGTTTTGCCGGTCGGTCGAATGTGGGCAAGTCATCATTGATAAATGCGTTGGTCAATCACAAAGGATTGGCCCGTACCAGTAACGTACCGGGCAAAACGCAACAGATGAATTACTACCGGGTGGATGATAAATTGTTTTTGGTTGATCTTCCCGGTTTTGGCTATGCCCAAGTATCCAAAGAAGAGCGGGAACGCTGGGGACGTGATATTCGTGATTATCTTTTGGAGCGCTCGACGCTGCGACTGGTGCTACACTTGGTGGATATACGCCATAAACCCAGTGATTTAGATGAGGAATTCTTTTATTGGCTGGGGACCAATCGGTTGCCGTTTGCAGTGGTTTTGACCAAGGCGGATAAGCTAACTTATAATAAACAGCAGCAATCCAGGTTTCGGCTCAAGCGTATTTTAAGTGAAATGAATATAGAAGTGCCCATTATTGTAAGTTCGGTGAAGGAAAAGAAAGGAATGGGAGAAATAAAGGACCTTATTACCGAATTTGCTGAATTTAAATAACTAATCATACTAATACCTACTACCATGCCATTTAAAGTTTTATTGTTAGACAACGTTGATGAACTTTGCGAAAAAGTTTTTGAGGAACGGGGAATCGAGGTCGTTCGAAATCATAATTTGAGTGGACAGGAGCTTTATGACGAGATAAAATCGTATGATGGTATTGTCGTTCGTAGTTCTACCGACGTAACGCCGGAAGTATTAGAAGCCGCAGAAAATCTTAAGGTTGTTGGCCGGGCTGGCGTTGGGGTAGATAATATTGATATTGATGCCGCAACAGCTCGTGGAGTGCTGGTGATGAACACTCCTGATGGTAATACTATTTCTACTGCTGAACATACATGTGGAATGATTTTAGCTTTGGCAAGAAACATCCCACAGTCGGTGAATACAGTGAAAAATGGAGGCTGGGATCGGAAAAAGTATATGGGCACGGAAGTCCATAATAAGACGCTCGGTATTGTAGGATTGGGTAAAATTGGTACTGAGGTAGCCAAGCGGATGAAGGAATTCGAGATGACAATAAAGGCTTATGATCCGTTTGCCTCGCAGGAGAAAGCTGACAGTCTCGGTGTTGAATTACTTGAACTGGATGAGCTTTTGGGCGAAGCTGATTTTCTGACGGTACATACCCCGCTCACCGAAAAAACCAAAGGGATGATTTCGATGGAAAAAGCCGACAAGCTTAAAAAAGGCATGTACCTGGTAAATTGTGCCCGGGGCGGAATCTATAAAGAAGAGGACCTGAATACGCTTATCGATGAAGGATATGTTGATGGCATTGCCCTGGATGTGTATTCCAAGGAACCGCCCACCGATGAATTATACGAGCTACTTAAGCATCCCCAAATAATTACTACCCCGCACTTGGGGGCCTCAACGGAGGAGGCGCAGGAAAAGGTGGCCGAGCAGATTGCCCACCAGATGGCCGATGCTCTTGAGGAGAAAAGTTTTAAAGGAAGTCTTAATGGGAAGTCAATTTCGCTCATTACCAATAAAGAGGTGCAGCCGTATCTTAAGTTGGCTGAAAAGCTGGGAAGTGTGGCCATTCAGCTGGCACCGGAACACGCCAATGAGTTTTCCTTTGAATATAGCGGTACCTGCACAAAATTTGCCGATGTACTTACGGATTCCATTCTCAAAGGCATCCTTAAACACCATGTGAGTGAGTCGGTTAATCTTATCAATGCGCGTCACTATGCCGAGGAGCGGGGGTTGAATATTCGTGAAACAACGGCCAGCCAGGCAAAAACCTATAACGATCTGATTACGATTAAACTTGATGACGATGCAGATTACAAAAAGATTTCGGCAACGGTATTTGGTGATCAAGATTATCGAATTGTAGAAATTGATGGCTTCGGCATTGAGTTGCGTCTGGAGGGCGACATCATTATGTATCAAAATATGGACAAGCCAGGGATGTTGGCTTCAGTGAGTGGTGCGTTGGCTAATCAGGATATTAATATTGCGAACCTGAGTTTGGGACGTACAAAGAAAGGTGAAAATGCTATTACTGCCGTTTCCGTGGATAAACACCTTACGGCTGATGAGTTACAGCAAATCACCGAACTGGATGGCATTCGGTCCCTGCAATATGTGAGTCTTCCTTTCAACGGATCATAAAATCATACTGGTCATGCACATTGATCATATTGGTATAGCGGTTGATGATTTGGAAGAAGCGGTTGAAACTTATGAGAAGCTTCTGAATGGCGAGTGCTATAAGCGCGAAGTGGTGGAAGACCAAAAGGTAGAGACGGCCTTTTTTAAGACGGGTGAATCCAAAGTTGAGCTGCTTGGGGCTACCGATTCTGAGTCGGTTATCGCAAAATATGTAGCGAAGCAAGGAGAGGGTATGCACCATGTGGCTTTTGAGGTGGATGATATTTGTGCTGAGTTGAAACGTTTGCGCGATGAAGGGTTCTCCATTTTAAACGATGAACCCAAAAAAGGGGCTGACAATAAGCTGGTGGCATTTGTGCATCCCAAAGATAACAATGGAGTACTTGTGGAGTTGTGCCAAAGCATTAAAGATTAGGTTGAGTTTTGCCGGTGACAATCCTATCTTTAGCAACTATTAATCGGGATGTTCTACTACGTTCACGTGAGTTTCGTAGAACAAGTTTTTTTGAAATTTTGATATATAATCGGGACGTGGCTCAGCCAGGTAGAGCGCACGACTGGGGGTCGTGAGGTCGCTGGTTCAAATCCAGTCGTCCCGACTGTTAAGGTCTTTTGATAGCTTAAATAAGCTGTTGAAAGGCCTTTTTGTTTTAAAAGTGCCTTTCTGTTTGCTATGTGGCGATATGCGCACCAATTGTTATCGAGAATGCTCTTCAACCCAAAAAGGTGAGCAAATAACTGACCTTACCGACGGGTGCTTGAACAGCTAATAGGCGAAATTAGAATCACTATCGGTTCATGGAATTTTGATAGTTGTATTTTCATCATTGCCTCAAAAGGTTTTTGTATAAATCAAATAAAATCAATGACTTATAGAGTTTTATAGATTATATTTTATTCTCATCTATTTAGATTGGTGACGACCCCTACGATTAAGTTAATACGAATTAAAGTAGAGAGGTCAAAGATGAAAAATTCCAGTCTATCCAGTAGCTTGTATGGTAAAATAAACAAGGGAGATATTCTCCATATCTTTATTTTCTGCCTTGCTTTTTTGGTTGTAGCGTGTACTGATAACGGTGTAACGCCGACAGAAGATCCTTCTGTTTATGATGAACTTGCTTCATCATTGGAGATTAGTCCACAAACCATTCTTAGTAGTGAGAACTTTGCCAATCTTACAGGTATGACAAACGCCTATAAGTCCAAAAGTTTTCAAGCCTCAAGTGAGAACGGGTTTGCCAGTCCACTTTTTGGCTTAGCAACAGCGCCTAATGGGGATATTCTTGTTGCCGATGCTGGTGCAGGCATTGCTACCCTCGATGGAACAACAGAGATTTCTTTACCCGGGATCTCAGACATGAGCCCGATTGGACGCAGTGCAATGTGGGCTTTGGAGGGATTGACGGGAGAACCCGGTGAAGATACCGGCCAGGCACTTTACAGAACATCAAAGGGCAACAGTAACATGATTGTTGATCTCTTTGAATTTGAGAAAGCCTACAATCCCGATGGAGAAGATTTTATAGATTCCAATCCTTTTGACGTTCAATCGCTTGGAGGCAACGCTGCCCTCGTTGTGGATGCCGGAGGCAATGATCTGCTAAAAATAGATAATAAAGGGAATGTTGAGGTTGTTGCAGTATTTCCTAATGAGCTGGTATCAACAGCCAATGTCAAAGAACTTGTCGGTTGCCCTGAATCAGGAGCTGATCTTTGTGGTTTGCCCAACATGATTCCTACACAATCTGTACCGACCAGCATCGCGATAGGGCCTGACGGTTACTTCTATGTGGGAGAGCTTAAGGGTTTCCCCGCACCGACTAATGTATCCAATATCTGGCGGATCTCTCCTGATGCTTCAGGAGCAATGTGTGGATCTAGTCCGGATTGTGAGAAAGTTTTCGATGGGGGCTTTACCTCAATTATTGACCTCGCGTTTGATTCTTATGGCAACCTTCATGTTGCGGAGATTGATGAGCAGAGCTGGTTTGCAGTAGAAATTTTAGGTCCTGCAGATCTGGTAGGAGGCACAATAAACTCCTGCAATCTTGGGACAACATCCTGCAGCGAAGTGGCTACGAATATCCCAATCCTTACTGCCATTACCTTTGGTAAGGACGGGACCCTCTGGGCGACTAAAAATGCCCTGATTCCAGGCTTGGCTGAGGTTATCGAAGTCAATTAACATTCTATATAATCAAATTTATTGCCCCCAAAAGGGGGCAATATTATTAAGTAATGTTTTCCGTATAATTTTCGATTTATTCTTATTCCAACCCAAGAGTATCTTACGGGTAAAAGATGAAGCGGTGTGACGGGATATCGATAAGGATTAAATGAAAATCTGATTGATTTAGAACTGCGGATAAAATCAAAACACTACCCAATATAGCAATATCAGGATAATCATTACCCAAGCGGCGATTTGGATGTGCATTGGTTGACTCGGAAATTCATAGCCGCAAATGGGACATACTTCTGCATCGGCATCAACTTGGACTGCACAGCCGGGACATTCTTTTTGTTTCATTTTGTTTTAAAAAATCTTCAGCTTGCCTATTATTGGGTTCCGCAGAAAGTAACGCAACTCACCTAACAAATGAAAATTCAGACGAAGGCGGCACTTGATAAATTTAAAATTGACGGGCAAAATATTCCGTTAACGGATAAACATGTCATTGATTTGGAATTTTCTGCTATTGATACCGGAGGCGGATTCAAAGATCCCATGCTTGATTTTTCGGTTTCGGTATCGGGATGGGAGTCCCCAAACCATCGACAAAGCCAAGTCGAACTTTCCATAAGTGATACCGAAGATAGGGAACAACAAATTGAGTTTTCGTATCAGGGAGCACTTACCATCGCAGAAGGTGAGGTAAACGGAAGAATTACTGAGGAAGATTTGACTAAAGAAGTGATTCGCTTTGTGTTCGGTTTATTGCAATAACTAAAAATGCTCTTCCAGTAGCTGATCAGCACGGTGCCGAACGTAACGATCTTCAACAATATGCGTTTCTCGGGGCGTCATGCGATTAAGCATTAAAAGTTCATCCCGTGCGTCCTTTTTTTGATCAAATTCCAATAAAAGCTGCGCATATAGTACTCGGTTGCTGGGGTGGTTGGGATCAATCTTCATGGCCTTTTTGATAAGCTCGAACGCTTTGTCTTTCGACGGCCAGCCCATAATAATTGGAATGTTAGGGGAATAAAAGTGCACTTGTGCTAAAATACGATAACCACCGCCCCCCTGATAAGTAGAATCATTTGTAATGATGTCTTCACATACCTCACGCAGCTTTTTTGAGATGCCACTGGTAGCAGCCCGGGCAAAGCTGTGAACATCTGCCCAACGACCCACGTTGGCGGCATACCAAAATTTTATGGGAACAGAATCCGGAAATCGGTCCATCATTTTTTCTCCCAGTGCCCGGCCTTTTCGGAATACCTCCTTTTGTTGATTTTGCGGTAGATCGGTAAAAACCCCTTTAAAATAATAGGACCGAAGCAGATAAATAGCTGATTCTTCTGGTTTAATGTTTTTTTCCAGTGCGGCCTGTAATAGGCCAATGGCCTTATTGATATTTGTGGAGTCGGCTTGGTAAGAGTTTGCATTGGCATGGCGCTGTTCATAGAGTTTTTTACCATCCTTAAAAAGATTTTGCGCCGCCAGGTCGGTCGAAATTCCAACTACGAAAAATATCCAAAATACAAATGTGGTGGTGAAACTCTTTTTAAAAAGAAATGATAACCATGTATTGCTATGAGTCATTAGGCGGTAATTAAAGTCTAAAATCTCTTGATGGTATAAACTGCAAATTCTTTGTCTTCATTAAAAATCAATAGGAACAAAACAAAACCTATTCTGCTAAAAGAAATAGAACCTTAAAATAAGTTGAGAGACTGTCATAAAATAAGCAACTGTATTTTTTAGGATGAAGGAGAAAGCTCGATTTTAAAAAGTATAGTCCTAAACTATAATTAAGGAGGTCATCATGTTACGCTGGAGCATCACATTTTTTATCATCGCAATAATTGCAGCTATTTTGGGATTTGGAGGGGTTGCAGGAACGGCCGCAGGAATTGCAGAAATTTTATTTTATGTTTTCCTTGTTCTTTTTGTATTGTCATTGATTTTTGGACGAAGGGCCAGGGTTTAAAGAAATACAGTCAGATTTTAGGAACAAAGTGATTAAAGTACGATAAGAAGAGATAGTCACTTGCTACATTTGGTGAGTGATGTTGGCTCGGGGATAAAAACCCTGAATCTAAAATAATTTACCCCATGTATATTATAAATCACGATAAGCAAGTTGCCTTGATAAACGAGATGAAACAGTTGCGTCAAGACAGCAAAAAGTTTGAGGTGTATTATCATCATCCGTACACCAACCAAATGTGGAAGAGCTTTTTCCCCAGGACAAATGGTAGCGATTTGGGCCCCAAGCTATTGCGTCACGAGCCCGTACCAGCTGATATCGCTGAACGACTTAACATTTGTTTATGTGAACAAGCGCCCGAAAATGCAGTGGGTCTTGGTATCGAGTGGTCGGCGCGTCCCGAATTGTGGCCCGATATTTTTCAAGCCCTGGAGAGTCGTTACGCCCATTACAACCGTAAGCAGCTCAAGTTATTTTTGGATAATCTTCACTTAGACGAGGCGAAGGAAAAGATTCCGGCTGAAGATCCGCAGGAAGAATTTTACAATGAGGAACTTTCGGCTAATCAGGTTGGTGAACTGATTTGGAAATCCCGAAAAATACGCATGAAGCGCTTTTTTGTGTTAGGATAATCCGGTTAACTTTTTACTTCTTTCCCAGAGTTTGACTGTTGTTTGATCATCGTAAGCAATCCCCGAGGGATGCTGAACTTTCTTGTTTTTGAAGTATTTGCCGTTATGTGATTTAACCTCATCCGATGTGGCTAAATAAATGGTGGTTTCAGCGCCAGACTGTGGTGAACGCATAAATGGTTTTCCCAGCCAATAAAAAAGTTTCATTCCCCATCCGGCTTCTTCTGCCAGTTGTGTAGCCACGACGCCCGGATGCAGACTGTAGGTAGTTGTGGAGGTTTTTTTGGTGCGTTTAGCCAGCTCATGGGTGAACATGATATTGCATAACTTGGAAACACTGTAGGCATTCATCCCGGAATAATTTTTTGTGAGCTGTAAATTATCCAGTTCAAAAACGTTCGCACCCATCCGGTGGACTTCCGATGATACGTTGATTACCCGAGCTTCATCAGCGGAGGATAGCTTATCCCAAAGTAGATTCGTCAAAAGAAAGGGAGCGAGGTGATTAACAGCGAATGTCTTTTCAATTCCATCGATTGTTTCTGTACGATTATTTGCAATGAGGCCTGCATTATTGACTAAAATATCAATTTGATCAAATTGTCGGGTTATTTCTTCCGCCGCCGATCGAACATCATGCTGTACAGCAAGGTCTGCCAGTATTATACTAATACCCTCATTACCGGTTTTGTCAATAATTTCTTGACGGGCCTTTTTTGCCCGTTTTTCATTACGACAGACCATTACTATATAGGCCCCGCGATCCGCAAAATTTAGGGCTGTTTCTTTACCGATGCCGGAGTTTGCCCCGGTTACAACGCAAAGCTTGTTTGCTAGATCCATATCGTAATATTTTGGGAGCAAATCTTTAATTCAGATTGTTATACAAACACGTTAACTTTAGCCGTTTTATAACAAAAAGTTTTCAACATTAATTTGTCATGATGATTCAAGAATATTTGAATTCCGTTGAGAAATTTATTGTCGTAGGTGATCGGGTGCTTATTAAGCCCCGTGATATGGAAACCCGCACCAAAAGTGGACTCGTACTGCCTGCCACGGTAAAAGAAAAAGAAGATATCCATAGCGGGTACGTGGTCAAAACCGGGCCGGGTTATCCGATTCCATCCAACGAAGTAGATGAGGCTTGGAAGGATACCTCCGAGACTAAGTACATTGGGATGCAGGCTGAAGAAGGGGACCTTGCTATCTTTTTAAAAGATCAAACCCATGAAATCGAATTTGAGAACGAAAAATATTTAATCTGTCCACACGCCGCTATTTTATTGTTGATTCGTGACGATATGACGCTGTAGGGAATTTTTTGTGATAATGCGGTTTATCAGTAATGTATTATTTCCCAAACTACTAAATAAAATCACCTTCTTATGAATCGTCGTCAATTCCTACTCCGCTCGTCGCTGCTTGCTGCCGGTGCAGCACTTCCATTTAAATCACTATTAGCTAATGGACAGGGAGATTTTAAAACCTTGCGCAGAAATGTAGGTTATTTTACCGAACGCGGAGGTACCATTGGTTGGATGGCTTCTGATGATGCCATGGCCATTGTTGATTCGCAATATCCCGAAACCGCTAAAAATTGCTTGAACGGGTTACGTAACAAAACGGATCAAGGCTTAAATCTGCTGATTAATACCCATCATCACGGGGATCATACCGGGGGAAATCCTGTTTTTAAAGGAGTGGCAGAAAAGATGGTTGCGCATGATAATGTACCCGGGCTGATGAAAAAAGCCAACGAAGAAAGTGATGATGAAGGGAATACGGCTTATCCCACAACTACTTATTCTGATAACTGGAAAATGGATGTAGGTGATGAAACCGTCCATACCTCATATTATGGGGCGGGACATACGAGCGGGGATTCGGTGATCTATTTTGAGAAAGCCAATGTGGTGCACATGGGAGATTTGGTGTTCAACCGGATGAACCCCTTTACCGATCGACCTTCGGGCGCTTCTATGCAAAACTGGATCAATATTCTCGCTGAGGTTGCGGATGAATATCCTGCTGATGCTATCTATATTTTTGGTCATGGAAAACCGGAATACGGTATCACCGGTGAACGCGAGGATCTTGGGGTAATGAAAAATTACCTGTCAGCTGTGTTGGAGCATGCGCAGAATGGTATTGATGAAGGAAAGAGTAAGGATGAGATTATAGATATGCAGGAGCTTCCGGAGTTCGAGCATTTTCTGTACGCTGATTTTTGGACACTTTCGGATAATCTGGGTGTTGCCTACGAAGAATTAAGGAAATAAAATTATGGCTGATCAAAGTCAAACTGTCTCAGAAGATACATCTAAGGAAAAACGCCGATGTACGTATTGTGGCGTGGAGGCGCCGCTTGTTTGGGTACACGGTCATGGGCAGTGTGCCAGCTGCGGCATCAACGTGCAGGAGTGCTGCCAAGGTGAACGTTGTGAGACAGATTGAAATAAGTATCGGCCTATCCTGTCCGAATGTTGATTTTGCAGTTGAATAGGTAACTAAACAAAATTCTCTTCTTCAATAGAATAGACCCGATCGCATAACTCCAACTCATCCGGATTATTTGAAGCGATAATGAGCAGTTTGTCGGGCTTGTCAAATGAGGTAGAAATTTTTCGAATGAGCTGTCGCCCGGATTCGTCAAGATTTGAACCCGGTTCATCAAGAAGCAGGATATCAGGGTCATAAAACAGTGCAGAAGCTAATCGCAGTCGTTGCTGCTGTCCGGTGGAAAGCTTGCCAAATGGCTGATCAACCATAGCGGCTAATCCAACTTTAGAAAGCCATGACTTGATAGCGACTTCAGCTTTGTGCTGGTGACGAATATCGGCCACGAACTGTAGATTTTCGCGACAGCTCAGCTCATCATAAAGATTGATGTAGGGAGCGACATAGCCCAGCTTTTGTTTGAATTTAGTCGCTGTGAGCGGAGTGTCATTGTTTTTCCAGGTCATAGATCCGTTGCTGGGGGCAAGCAGGCCGGATAGGCATTTCAAAAAGGTTGATTTGCCCGACCCGTTGGAGCCAGCAATACCCAGCGATTGCGATTGGTGCTCAAAGGTGACATCCGAAAAAATAGTACTCGGACCAAATGACTTTTTTAGCTGTTTAACAGATAGCGTAATCATAGCTCAAAGGTAATAATGGATATTCAAATCCTAAACGAAAAGTTTAATGCAGCCACGCTCAAAAAATGATTTAAAAAATAATGACTCCATATTTCAAAAGATTCGCAGGATTTAACATATTGAGCCGTTCTTAGGTTGTATTGCCTTTCGATAGACAATATATTTCCCCAAAAATTATGCAAAAAATCATTCAGCAAATAACGCAAGACTTGATCGATCGGTTGCCCGAAAACGATCAATATTATGAACTCGAGGATCTTCGGACCTGGGAGTTTCCCTCTTTTATTGCGCGCCGGATTGGTGTAGAACTAAAAAGAAATCTCAGCGAGTCGATGATGATCCCCAAAACTGATTGGGCTAACACCGGTACTGAGGCCGTGCGTAATGCCTGGCAGCAATTTATTGATGCTATTCGTGATGAAGCGCGTTTGCCTGCAAGTTATGCACAGGCCGTAATTGAAACGTCGGTTTCTGATGTAATCGACATATTGATACAACCGCGAAAAAATATCCCGGAAGTAATCTTTGGCGCGGCAGAAGATCTTGCGGCCGAGGAGGTGCAAAGCCGGCTTGAAGCGATTGTTGTGTATCGTCATTTTGGCGTTCTTATTTCGCGTTATTTGCAGA
Organism: Bacteroidota bacterium; assembly: GCA_051746985.1. Taxonomy (GTDB): domain Bacteria; phylum Bacteroidota; class Rhodothermia; order Balneolales; family Balneolaceae; genus Fodinibius. The sequence goes on along the minus strand of JBNJFP010000015.1, from coordinate 35,195 downwards.
AGAAAAAAGTTGAGCAGTTTACTAAAAAACGTTGCGCCAAAATTATTGGACAGGCTGATGAGAAGTTAACGTCAGGATATTCACCACTGGATTGGTCGCAGCTACTGGAGCCACTTTTCGTATTGTCTGATGGCAAAGTTGATACTAACTTGATTCGTTTGTTTTTCGAGGATAAAAACAGGCCTCGTATTGCACGTAAGTTTGATCTGATGGATGATGTGGTGAGCAGGGCCGAATTCATTGAAGTATTGTCATCGCCTGATTTGTTGGATTTTGATGGTTATGAGGATGATCAGTCATCACTATTTAAAGATCAGCCCGCAGCCGAAGGTCCAGATAATGATCTTTTGAATCAGGAGGGTGAGGAGAAGGAATTGCCAAGCCTGGAGACTGATATAGAAGGTAAGGGGGCACCTGAATCATCTCCAGAAGAGCCTTTGACTACAGAGGAAGAAGCGGATGAGGAGAACGAAGAAGATGATTCATTGAATGGGGCTTTTTCTGATCCACTTGGTGAAGAAGATGAGGACGATAAGAAAACCATATCGGCAGAAGAGGATCCGGTTACCGATGAATCTAAAAAAGAAATATCGGCAAAGCAGGATATGGAAGAGGGGAATGGTGAGGAAAATTCTGAGAATTCATCATCAAAAAATGGAAGTATGACCACTGCAGATGAAGGAGTCACGGAAATATCTTCAAGGGAAAAGAGTGAAGAGGAAGAAACCCCGATGTGGATGCGCTATATGAGCGATGAGGAGATTGAGGAGTACAAAAAAGAGCAGGCGGAATCGGAAGAGAATGTAGATGAAGACGGTTTTATTGATGAACCAATAATCGATTTAACAAAGGATGCTTCGGATAAAGAGATTGATCGGTTGATGGATATGCTCAAAAATGACCGTGAGTTTTTTGTTGAGGAAATTTTTCGTGGTTCCGATCGTGCTTATGAAGAGGCAGTTGAAGATATTGCTGGCTATGACAGTTGGCGCGATGTGAGTAAATACATCGAGAAAGAGGTTTTTAAACGAAATATGGTTGATATGTACTCGGAGGCGGCGGTAGATTTTACCGATCAGCTGCAGAGTTATTTTTTGGAGAAACAAAATCGCAATAAACAAGAAAATTAGATGGCTTCGGATAAAAAGGTAGAGCGACTGAAACAAAAACGGAAAGATGCACAAAAGGGCGGCGGCGAAAAACGAATTAAAAAACAACACGATAAGGGCAAACTGACGGCGCGTGAACGTATTGATTTGTTGGTAGATAAGGGGTCATTTGAAGAAATTGATCCATTTGTGACACATCGAAGTCACAAGTTTGGACTCGAAGAAAAAAAGATTGACGGTGATGGAGTTGTCACCGGTTTTGGAAAGATTCATGGTCGGCCAATCTATCTTTTTAGTCAGGATTTTACGGTTTTTGGCGGATCGCTTTCAGAAACGCATGCTGAGAAAATATGTAAAATTATGGATATGGCTATGAAGAATGGGGTGCCGATCATTGGCTTGAATGATTCTGGTGGTGCGCGTATCCAAGAAGGTGTATCGTCGCTGGGCGGATATGCCGAGGTTTTCTACAGAAACAGCATGGCATCGGGCGTAGTGCCGCAGTTTTCTGCCGTGATGGGCCCCTGCGCGGGCGGGGCGGTTTATAGTCCAGCGTTGACCGATTTCGTATTTATGGTCAAAAATACCAGTTACATGTTTGTGACGGGGCCCAATGTGGTGAAAACCGTCACACATGAAGAGGTGACTTCTGAAGAACTGGGGGGCGCTAGTGCCCATGGATCGAAATCAGGTGTGGCACATTTTACTGAAGAAAATGATGCTATTTGTCTGCAGGAGTTGCGTAAACTGTTGACCTATGTGCCACAAAATTGTGAGGAAAAACCGCCCCGGGCCGAAGCAAAAGATCCCGATCCCGCTAAGGCAAAAAAACTTGACGATATCGTTCCGGACAGTCCTAATAAACCGTACGATATTAAAGAGGTTATTGAGGGCATTGTGGATAAGGACTCCTTTATGGAAGTTCATGAGCATTATGCTACCAATATCGTGGTTGGTTTTGCACATATTGATGGACGGAGCGTTGGTATTGTTGCCAATCAGCCGCTATCGTTAGCCGGTGTGCTCGATATTGATGCCTCGCTGAAAGGGGCGCGATTTGTTCGTTTTTGTGATGCGTTCAATATTCCGCTGGTTACCTTTGAAGATGTACCCGGATTTTTGCCCGGAACCGACCAGGAGTGGGGTGGGATCATCAAACACGGCGCTAAGTTGTTGTATGCTTTTTGTGAGGCTACGGTACCCAAGATGACGGTCATTACCCGAAAAGCCTACGGTGGTGCGTATGACGTGATGAACTCCAAGCATATCCGCGCGGATTATAACGTGGCATGGCCCACGGCTGAGATTGCGGTGATGGGACCAAAGGGCGCGGTAGAGATTATCTTCCGAAAAGAGATTGCTGCAGCCGACGATCCCGAAGCTAAAGAACAGGAGCTAATCGACTATTATAAGGAGGAGTTTGCTCATCCCTACAAAGCAGCCGAGCGTGGATTTATCGATAATGTAATTTTTCCCAGCGAAACCCGCGAAAAACTCATTCGTGCGCTGGAAGTTTCTGAAAACAAGGTTGATAATATTCCACAGAAAAAGCACGACAACCTACCGCTGTAGAATGCAAAAGTTTGGAATATGTGAAGTCCCGTATGTTTTATGTACGGGACTTTGTTTTAAAATCGTTTTCCATCCAATCGCTGAATTTGCGATCGGATGGATTGATGAGATTATCAATTTTGCTCACAAATTAAGTCTTCAGCAATTTTAGCGGATGATAGTACGCCCGGTAGTCCTGCCCCTGGATGGGTGCCCGCTCCTACGAAGAAAAGATCTTCCACATCTTCTGATTTGTTGTGCGGGCGAAACCACGCCGACTGCGTGAGAATAGGTTCCACTGAAAAGGCCGATCCTTTGTAGCTGTTGAGTGTATTCTGGAAATGTAGGGGGTCGATGTGATGTTCGACAACAATATTTTCTTCGAGATCGGGCAGGTAATTTTCTTCTAAGAAAGAGATAATCGCATCCCGATAGGGCTTGGCTTTTTCGGTCCAGTCGGTGCCACTGTCTAAGTGGGGAACGGGCGACAGCACGTAGAATCCTTCGCAGCCATCAGGTGCCAGCGAGGGATCCGTTTTGGTAGGCATGTGCAGGTACAGTGAAAAATCATCTGCCAGTTTTTTATCGTGAAAAATATCTGCCAGCAGTTCTTCGTAGCGTTCTCCTAAAATGATGTTATGGTGTTCCAGGTTGGAATCGAGGTATCGCTTTTTAGTGCCAAAATAAATCACAAAAAGGGACATGCTGTATTTTGTCCGCTCGATTTTTTTGTTGGTCCACGTAGAGCGTTCTGCTTCAGGTATCATATTGCGATAGGTGAATGCCACATCAGCGTTGGAAACAATTTGATCAGCTGAATATTTGCTGCCATCATTTAGCCGAATGCCATCCGCTATACCATTAGTGATCATGATTTCATCTACCTCGGCGTTATAGTGGATCTTGCCGCCTTGTTCCTCAATCAATTTTACCAAAGCATTTACAATCGAACCAGTCCCTCCCATGGCGTAATGGACCCCCCATTCGCGTTCGAGGTAATGTATCATCGCGTAGATGGAGGTCGTATCAAATGGGTTGCCGCCGACGAGCAGGGGGTGAAAAGAGAAGACTTGGCGAAGAAAATCGTTTTCTATAAACTTGGATATATATTTATAAACGGTTTTATGAGATTGCAGGCGGATAAGATCGGGCACGACTTTAAGCATATCCCAAAGATTTAAAAAGGGTTGGTCAGCTAATTCAACAAAACCTTTCTGAAAAATAGCTTCGGTAGTATTTAAGAATTTGGTGTAGCCTTCTTTATCAGCGGGATTCCATTGCTCGATTTCATTCAGTACAAAATCGTGATCCCCATTGTAATCGAACTTTTTCCCTTCGGAGTTAAAAATGCGATAAAAAGGATTACAGGGTACCAGTTCAAAATAATCTTCTCGTTTTTTGCCGGCGGCTTCAAAAATTTCATCGAATAAAAAAGGTGCCGTAATAACCGTGGGACCGCCATCAAATTTAAAGCCGTCAATCTCATAAACATAGGCGCGACCGCCGGGCTTATCGCGCTTTTCAAAAATTTCTACTTCATGTCCCTTGGATAGCAGTCGGGATGCTGTTGCAAGTCCGCCAAAACCGGTGCCAATAACAATAATTTTTTTCTTCATCGCAATGGGTTGTATGGAGTTATAGCTGATGCTATAACCAAAAGAGGGCTCGATTACATTCCAAAAAATAAGGCTTTCAAAAAATTAATTTTCGATCTGTTTCACGTAACCGCTAAAGCCCTTTCTTTTGAGCTCACGCTGTTTTTTTCGAGCTTTATTCTCATCAGAATAAATACCATGATAGACACGATATACAGTTTGGTCATCCATTTGAATATTTTCAACACGGGCCCCTTTTATTTTTTTTGCGTGTGATTTGGCCTGATCTTCTTTATTAAAGGAGGCAAGCTGAACAGTATAGGTTGGCACCTTAAGGTCGGTTACTCTTGAGTTTTTTAGATCTCCTTCAAGCAAAATAATTTCAACATTGGCCGTACCTGGACCAAGCATGTCAATTTCTTCGGCTGCTTTTTTGGACAGGTCGATTATACGATCTTTGGCATACGGTCCACGATCATTAACACGAACCTTGACTGATTTTTCATTATCTAAATTAGTAACTTTTAAAACAGTGTTGAAGGGCAATGTGCGGTGAGCGGCGGTAAGATCATTCATATCGTACGTTTCGCCATTGGCGGTCAGCTTACCGTCAAAATTAGGTCCATACCAACTGGCTACACCATCTTCTATTTTTTCACCAGATTCGGTTTCGGTAGAAGTTGAAGTATCATCAGATTTTCCAAAATTTGAGGTAGTCCCACACGAGGTAATGAAAAAACTTATAGCCAAGATAAGTAAAGGAAGTATCCGCAAGATAGTCACGCCTGAGGTTAAAGTATGCCGTAATATATTTTTACTGGGGATGAAAATCTACCACTGTTGAATAAGAATCTCATCAAAAATATCGAACGGAAAAGCTGACCTATTGTTCCGAATGATACAGAAGCGAGCAAAAACCCGAATAAGGCAGGAATTTTAATCGAGCCAAATATGGTGAGCCGATGACTGGATTCGAACCAGCGACCTATTCTTTACGAGAGAATCGCTCTACCCCTGAGCTACATCGGCTTTTGAAGTGGTCAAATATAAGCACTGTATTGCTTTGTTAGCAAGCCAAAGTGCAAATAAAATTGGAGATCGAAGAGACTGTTGTCTATCTTCGATGATCAAATTTAGTGTATATGGAAAACTACTTAACAACCTATCCCGCTACATTTTATATCGTAGCCCTGAATGTAATCGTATCGTTGGTGGCTCTGTATTTGTATCCCCGGTTTATAGAAATCGGTTATTTAAAACCGTATCGTACCATCCGACAAAATACGTGGTATGAGCTTATCACATCAGGGTTTTTACATGCCAACCTGGGACACCTGTTTGTTAACATGTTTACCCTGTATTTTTTTGGTCCCGTGATGGAGCATGTACTGGGTACCGAGCAATTTTTGGGGCTATATCTGTCGGGATTAATTGCGGCCGGGATTCCATCCGTGATAAAGTTTAAAGATGATCCAAACTATGCCACCCTCGGCGCTTCGGGAGCCGTGGGATCAGTACTGTTTGCCTTTATTTTTCTATTCCCGATGGAAAAAATTTACCTGCTGCTGATTCCAATACCTATACCGGCCTTTGTATTTGCCATTATGTATCTGCTATACAGCATGTACGCCAGCAAACAGGAGCGCGGAAAAGTTAACCACGAAGCCCATATTGCCGGCGCGCTTTGGGGCATTTTATACCTGGTGATTTTTGTGCCGAATATGGTTGATCACCTTTTTACGGTATTCGGCTTGGTTTAAACGGATTATCCGTTTTCTTTTCGGAACGTTTTCATAAAATCGACCAGCGTTTCGACGCTTTCCATCGGACAAGCGTTATACATACTGGCGCGGATTCCACCTACGCTGCGGTGACCTTTAAGCGTATATAGATCTTGTTTTTCAGCCTCCTCCAGGAATTTAGCCTCCAGTTCTTCAGTAGGAAGTCGGAAAGTAGCATTCATTAACGAACGTGATTCTTTTTCTACCGCACCGCGATAAAAGTCATCACGATCTATCTCATCATAAAGAAGCGTCGCTTTTTTCTTGTTAAAGGAGGCAAAGTAATCGAGACCGCCTTTGTCCTGTATCCACTCAAGCACCAGGTTAACCATGTACACGTTAAAAGTGGGGGGAGTATTAAAGATTTTTTCCGCGTGCGTTTTGTACTGCAGAATGGTCGGGACGTCCTTTATATCTGCTTTTGCAAGAAAATCCTTTCTGATAATTACAACCGTAACACCGGCGGGACCAATATTTTTTTGAGCGCCGGCGTAAATAATTCCATAGCGATTAACGTCGATTGGTTTGGAAAGAAAATCGGATGAAGCATCACATACCAGAGGCACGCCGTTAGATTCCGGCTCTTTGGCAAATTGGGTACCCGCTACTGTATTGTTGGATGTAAAGTGCACGTAAACGGGATCGTCGCTGTAATCCAATTCACTATTAGTGGGTATGCGATCGTAGCCCGATTCACTGCTGCTAAAGGGACGATGTACATTTCCAAATAGTTTGGCCTCTTTTATCGCTTTATTCGACCAGCGGCCGGTGTCGATATAATCGGCGGTTTGTCCTTCATCCAAAAAGTTAAATGGAATCATCATAAATTGTGAGCTCGCGCCCCCCTGAAGGAACATGATCTCAAAGTTTTCGCCAAGTCCGAGCAGGGTTTTTAGTCGTTCTTTTGCCTGTCGGTCAATTTCGGTGTATTGAGCACTGCGGTGACTTATTTCCATCACTGACCGACCCATATTTTGAAACTCGGTAAGTTCGGCTTGGGCTTTTTCTAAAACTTCTAATGGGAGTGTTGCGGGTCCGGCGCTAAAATTGTGAACGCGTTTCATAAGTGGTTGAGATAAAGTGTTGTAATTAAAAAGTGTGAACGAGTAATCCCGATCGTAGCTTGGGTTCAAACCATGTGGATTTAGGCGGCATTAATAACCCTTCATCAGAGACAGCAATGAGTTCTTCAATGCTGGTGGCAAACATGCTGATAGCCAGTTCGGCGTTACCGTCATCAACAAGGTTTTCCAGCTCCTGTGTTCCACGGATGCCGCCTACAAACGAAATATTTTCGTCACGGCGTGGATCGTTAATATCCAACAACGGTGAAAGTACAAACTCTTGCAGTCGATGTACATCTAATTTTTCTACACTTGACGGATCGTTTGCAACGGGCAGTTTCATGCCGTACCAGGTACCGTCAACATAAATGCTGATATCTCCCTTTTGTGATGGCGTGGGATCGGCATCAACGACAAGTTCGAATTGTTGCTGCAGCCTATCTAAAAAGTTATCGGGGATCGAGTGTACCACTCGGTTATAAGGTAAAATATTCATGTTCGACATCGGGAAAATGACAGCGGGAAAGAAGTTATACTCCTCATTGCCGGTATGATTGGGATTTTCTTTCCGTTTTTGGGCAGCCGCACGCGAAGCACTTTTGCAGCGATGGTGACCGTCAGCAATGTACAGGTTCTCGATAGCATCGAACGCATCTACAAAATCCTCGGGGTTCTCGGCCCGCCATATTTTATGGATTACGCCATCAGAAGCCTCAAAGTTAAAGAGCGGGTCTCCCTGCATTGTTTGTTCAATTAGGTTTCCGGTTTCTTTATCATCCTTATAAGTCATCATTACCGGTTCAGCATGGGCCTGCTGGGTAAGGATATGACGTGTTCGGTCATCCTCCTTGGCGGGACGTGTTAACTCATGCTTGAGGATTACTTCTTCATCGTAATCCTGAACCGAAACACAAGAAAAGATCCCGGTTTGTGGACGTCCATTTCGAATGAGCTGATAGACATATACCTGAGGTTGGTCTTCCTGCTCAAGAATACTTTCATTCAAAAAGGTGTTCAGATTTTCGGCACCTTTTTTATAGACACTGTCATCGTGCGGATCGGTACCTTCGGGTAGGTCGATCTCCGGACGAATCACATGTAAGAAGCTTTTGGGCTTACCCTCGGAAAGAGAGCGAGCCTCTTCAACACTGATCACATCATATGGAACACAAGCTATTTTTTCTACGTTTTGAGGGGCGGGATGCCAGGCTTTAAAGGGTTTTAGAATGGCCATGGAACAAATTGATTAATGGTTTTATTTTTGGGCTCAAAGCTTGTTTAAGGTACTTGGATACCGCCACTTTTTAAAGTTGAATTATGAATAATATGGAATTTTAACAGGGATTAATTCTTTATCAGAAAGCCCTTATCTTAAACTCAATTTTTAATAAAATTATTAGCTATGAAAAAGAACTACAACGGAGATAATTTATCCGAAGATGAGCAGCAACAGTTACTGTTTATGATGCTTGTGCAACAGCATCAACAAATTGCTATGATGGGAATGGGCAAGGTTGAAAATCCACAAACGGGAAGTACAGAGCGCGACCTGAAATCTGCGAAGTTTGCTATAGATACCTTGTTGATGCTTGAAGAATTTACCGAGGGAAATCTGCCTGAACAGCTAAAAAGCTATTTGACAGAAACCCTGAATAACCTGCGGGTTAACTATGCTGATGAGAAAGAAAAAAGTGATGGTGATGAATCTGCAGAGAACGAATAAATGTCGTTAGAACCTATAACAGCAGCGGGGGGTGTGGTTTTTAAAAAAGATGATTGTCGGCAACACCTCTCCGTTTTGCTCATATTTCGACGCGGTGTTTGGGATTTACCCAAAGGTAAACTGGAGAAAGGGGAATCAATTAAAGAGTGTGCGGTCCGCGAAGTTGTTGAAGAGGTTGGTATCTCTGTAATGCCGCAGATAATTTTTGAATTACCCGATACATACCATGAGTACGAACAGTCAGGCATTCATTATGGTAAAACCACACATTGGTTTGGGATGCAATTGCCCGCGGGTATAGAGGTTGATTTTAAACCACAAGAAGAGGAAGGAATTGAAAAAGTTTCTTGGTTCTCTTTGAGTGAGGCTCAAAAGCTGGTAGGATATGATAGTTTGAAAAAGGTTTTATTTGCTTTTGAACAGACCTATAAAAGTACCAGTTGTTAATTAATTTGTTGAAAATAAAAAAGGCCTGCTGAATCAGCAGGCCTTTTTCTATAAATCGTGTAAGAATTAGTTTTGAAGCTGGAAGGTAATCGGCAAACTATACTGAACTCGTACAGGCTTACCGCGCTGCTGTCCGGGTTCAAATTCAGCTTCTTTAACAACTCGTAAAGCTTCTTCGTCACAGCCGCCACCAATACCACGTACTACTTTGGGGTCTTCAACTTCTCCTTGTTCATTAACAATGAACTGAATAATAACTCGACCTTCTATACCAGCCTTACGGGCCATATCGGGATAGTTGATCTTTTGCTGTAGGGCAGCCAGTCCACCTTTAAGTTCCGGCATGTCTTCAACAGCAACAAAGAAATCTTCTTCTTCCTCTTCTTCAGGTTCCTCAGGTTCGGGCAGAGGATCATCCATATTAATATCTGCATCAATATTGATGTCTTCATCCTCTATGATTTCATCATTTGGTACTTCAACCGGTACCTGGGGACGGGGAGGGGGTGGTGGTTTTTCTTCCTGTTGAGTTTGTTCAATCTCCTCCATTTCTACCACTTCCTGCTCTTGGGTAAGGTCAACATCTTCTTGCTGTGATATAAATTCTACTTTCATCGCAACGATGAAGAGCAATAGAACAGCAACCATACCCAATTGCAGGAAAACAGTATAGTAATTCCTTAAATCAGCCTTTGGCTTTTTTCTTTTATTCGAACTCATAATGCTATCACTTCAGCGTTAAATTGAAATAAATCTTATTAGGTTTTGTAAGTAAACAAATTATTCTGCTTAATCTCCACTTTTAATAACACGAAAAGTGAATTTTTATTTTATGTTTTTTTGAGGGCCTAAAATCAGGTCATTTGGGAGCATTTAAGTTGTTTGAGCCTGGGTTGATTGTTGAGCTTTTTCTGGAATTATGACCTTTAATATGAAAACAGCAATCAGGCAGCCAATGACATCAAAAAGAAAATCTGCAGGGTCGCCTTGACGGTTTACAGGCAAAGCATATTGAAGGATCTCAATTAGTAGCCCAAACAACGCACCACTGGTAAAGACAATCCACGGTTTTAAGGGTTTCGCTTTGTGAATTTGATAATATAATCCCAATGCCAGCGACCAGCTGCCAAAAAGTACCGCGTGGCCAAGTTTGTCGTAGCTCCATAATTTATTGTCGCCCAAAGTTTCAGAGGGTAAGAGAGTAAGCAACAGCATGCCAATTGTTAAGCCAGCTACCCCGATAGGCAGTAAATAGCTGTGCCGTGATAAGAAGTTGTAAATCGCGTCTGTAAGTTTCATATAAAATCTTTTGGTTCAGGCAATGTAGTTGAATTTTGTAAAAAAACATCCAGCTTTTTTTTGCCATTTAATAAGCCCATGCAACAACTTTTATGGGGATTATTTGTCAGAGCTAAATAAGCACTTACTTTGCCAGCCAATACATCGCCGCTGCCGGCGCGGGCAAAATAGTTGGTGTCGTAGTTTGTTAGATAGCATCTGCCGTCAGGTGTTCCCACAATGCCCGGCATTCCTTTCGACAGTACTGTAACGTCATTTTTTTGTGCGTATTCTTGAACTATTTTTAACCGGTTGCCTGCTTTCGCCCCATCGGTACCGGTTAAGGTGGCCAGCTCACCGGGATGGGGGGTTAAAATCCACGATCTGTTATTTTGTGGATATTTTTTAAGTTGCGCCAGACACCACAGCCCATCGGCATCAATAACAGTTGGGTAATTAGTATCAGTTAATACCTTTTTGACAAATTCAACGGTAGATGTTTCTCGGCCTATACCGGGGCCTAAAAGCAATATTCCGTTTTTTTGAGATAGGATATCAATAGCTTTAGCAGAATGACTTTTTTTAAAAAAGTAATCGTCACGATTTCCTACGGGTTGTTTTATGATCGATGGGAGGGTTTGTTCATATATTGGCAGGGTACCGCGCGGACAAATTAAAATAACAGCGCCCAATCCTTCTGCCCAGGCGCTTTTGGCTGCCATAATAGCTGCTCCGGTTAGTCCTTCCGATCCGGCAATAATATAAAGCACACCAGAGGCATATTTATGTTTTTTGGGTTTTGGGGACGTCAGTGAAATCCAGTTCTCATCAAGTAGAAAGGTATGGCAGTTTTCTTTGTATGTATTGGGAAAAGGAAGCTCACAATAATAGATAGTCCCTGCTTTACGAGGGCCGTCTTCAAGATATAATCCCAGTTTTCGTCCTCCAAAAGTGTAGGTAGCTGTAGCTTCTATTGAAGTTCCCATGGTTTGTCCCGAATCGGCGTGTAAGCCTGTGGGGATATCCATCGAAAAAACAGGTTGGGGCTGACGATTTGCCCAATTTATGGCCTTGTTGTAATCACCACGGACATCGCTCGTTAATCCTGTTCCGAGCATGCCATCAACAATAAAATCGAATGTTTCTGGGGGATTGAATTGCTGCCAGCTTTCGAAAATGGTTACCTTATCTGCGGAGTCAAAATCTTGCAGAAGGGTTAAGTTCTTTTTTGCATTCGGAGAGAGGTCATCTGATCCGTTTAAAAAAACGATGGTCGTTTTAACGTCGTGTTGTACTAAATAACGGGCAACAACAAGCGCATCTCCGCCATTATTTCCTTTACCACACAGGTAAACTCCATGGTTAAGTGTATGATTTTCCAAGAGGATCTTGGCTGCAGAAGAACCGGCAATTTCCATCAGGGTAAAGCCGTCGATGCCCATTTCCTGAATAGTGCGCCGGTCAATTTCCTGGCTTAATTCCGCATCAAATAAATAATGAGAGTAGGGCGGTTCAAGGGTCTCTGTTACCATATGTTTGTTAATATGATTAGCTCAATGATTGTCAGCAGAATTCCAGCTGTGGCTCCACCGAACAATTCTGTTAATGAGTGAACGCTGAGGTGATAACGAGCCCACATCATTAGTGGTAAAAGTAGTAAAAGGTGGATTAAGGTTAAAATTAATGTGATGGCCTGATACTCCGAAATCCCCCAAATGAACATAAGCCCATAAATGGTACCGGCGACGGCAACCGAAGCCGAGTGCACACTCACTTTCCATCTGAGGTTAAGTAAAAATGAGATGCCCAGATTAGCTAAGATGATCAGCGATAATATAAAAAGGAAGGGGTGCGATCCAACAATGAATTGACTTATTACCATAGTGGCAATGGCAGCACTAACAATGGAGAAAGCGTAGAGCACCGATCGCGTCTTACGTATGGGTAAATCCATAGAATGGATAATGCCGCGGCGGAATAAATACACCGTTAAAAGAAAGGGGGCAATGCTGTAGCAACAAACGGCCACGATCGTTATCAAGGTGGTATTTAGGAGTGATTGGCCTAAAAGAAGAGCAGAGATAAGGAGGAGTGCTGGTGGCATTAGTAATGGATTGCCGAGGTCAGAGATTAGACGTGCAAATCCTTCCTCGGCAAATCGATCAACGATATTTAGCGTATTATCTACGGGAGATTGCTCCATAGGTACATTTTTTTAATAGGCTCGGGCAAATAGCACTTTTTGTGTGGATGGTTTTCCGGTAACCATACATTTGCCTTGTTCGCCATCTTCAAGCGGAATGCATCGGATGGTGGCTTTCGTTTCTTCTTTTATTTTTTCCTCCGTTTTGGCCGTGCCGTCCCAGTGTGCGTAAACGAATCCTCCTTTATTTTCGATTACGTCTTTGAACGCATCGTAAGAGTCAACCGTGTGGGTGTTATTTTTGATGCGATTTTGGGCCGTTTTAAACAGCTCGTCCTGAATGGTATCCAGCAGATCATCTACTCGCTGGGCGATGCCCTCGCGACTTACGATATTCTTGTCCAACGTATCTCGTCGGGCCAACTCCACGTTGTTGTTTTCAAGATCGCGGGGACCAATGGTAAGCCGCAGGGGAATACCGGCCGCTTCATGTTCATTAAACTTCCAGCCGGGACTCATATTTTCGCGGTCATCCAGCTTTACGCGTATGTTTAGTGCTTTGAGCTCATCAATGATTTCTTGGCAGTAATCGAGCACTTGTTGCTGCTGTTCATCACTTTTCCAGATAGGAACAATGACTACCTGGTTAGGGGCCAATTTGGGAGGTATTACCAGGCCCTGGTCATCGGAGTGGGTCATGATAAGTCCACCAATTAAACGGGTAGAAACCCCCCAGCTGGTGGCCCAAACGTATTCGTGCTGTCCTTCCGAACTTTGGAACTTTACATCAAAAGCTTTGGCAAAATTTTGTCCCAAAAAGTGCGAAGTACCCGCTTGTAGAGCTTTGTTATCCTGTAGCAATGTTTCAATGCAATAGGTGTCAACAGCTCCGGCAAATCGTTCTGATTCCGTTTTAACGCCCGTAGTAACAGGCATGGCCATATATTCTTCGGCGAATGTGCGGTACACTTCGAGCATTTGCTTGGTTTCTTCTATGGCCTCTTCTTTGGTGGCGTGAGCGGTGTGCCCTTCTTGCCAGAGAAATTCCATGGTGCGGAGGAACAGGCGTGTGCGCATTTCCCAGCGAACGACATTCGCCCATTGATTTATAAGGATGGGGAGGTCGCGATAGGATTGAATCCAGTTTCGGTACGAATCCCAGATAATTGTTTCGGAAGTAGGTCGAACGATAAGTTCTTCCTCCAGGCGCGATTCAGGATCAACTTCAACACCGTCTTCGGAACTTTGCAGGCGGCTGTGTGTTACAACGGCACATTCTTTGGCAAATCCTTCGACATGTTGGGCTTCTTTGGATAAAAATGATTTAGGGATAAATAGCGGAAAATAGGCATTCTCATGACCGGTGTCTTTGAACATTTGGTCCAGCGAATCTTGCATGTTTTCCCAAAGAGCGTATCCGTTGGGACGAATAACCATACAGCCGCGCACAGGAGAGTGGTCGGCCAGTTTGCCTTCACGAATTACATCTTGATACCATTGCGAAAAATCTTCAGTTCGTTCGGTGATTTTCTTTGCCATGAGAAATAATGAGGTTCAGTCTTAGAATATATTTGAATTGTATAGCTGAAAATAAGGCGATTTGGATGAGCCTCAAAAAAAGTTGTATGCCTGTACAATTTTTTATTCAAAAAGCACTTAATATTTTATCAGATTTCATTTATATTTGGCAACTCTTGATTCAGTCACAAATGCCGTGGTAGCTCAGTTGGTGAGAGCGTCGGATTCATAACCCGGAGGTCGGCGGTTCGAATCCGCCCCACGGTACAGCAATAGATAAGAACCCGAAGTTTTGTGCTTCGGGTTTTTGTATTTAGACAAGGGATGGGTGTTAACCGAGGTTACTTTTTATATCGTTGTTCGGCATATAAATCCAGTTGAATCTGTAAGGGTGTGTCATCTTTCCAGGCACCGACATGAATATGGGGTAGTCGTGAATTTCCATTGTTTCCCACTTTAGCAACGACTTCACCAACTTTAACTTGTTGGCCTTTCTCTACCTCAATTTCTCTTGCATGGGCATATATAACAGTAACACCATTATCATTCTGAAAAAAGATCAGACCTGGATCTGCTTCCCGATTCATGGTTCCCGGGGTATTTATGGTGTCGGGATGTTGCACCCGAGTTACTGTACCATCAAAAGGAGCTAACACATCTTCTCGCCAACCATACCAGTCTTCATTTTCTTTACCCTCATTTTTGTAGCGCTTAGACATTCCATCATCTTGCATTACAGAGAGCGTAAAGTCCCGAGCAAGTTGGTCACCCAAACGGAGTTTTGATTTATGAGTGTGTTCACTAGAATAAATGCCCTCATTCTTACCAGTTTCTATAACAGGATGAATGAGCACTGATTTTGTTAAAGTATCATTTTCGACGTTAGCCAATCCGTATTGAGCGCTTATTGTGTTAAGACCACCAAAAATTAGGAAAAGGAAAGATGCAAAAGAGGTGAGGGTGATGCTTTTTGAGATCGTCGTGTTCATAGTCAATAGTTACATTCAGTTTTTATGAATTACATGGAAAATGGACTACGAACAGATTTGGGAGATGTTACGAAGGGTACTGATGGAAAAACAGGAAGGCAAAAAATTAGCAGTTATCCTGTCACAGATAACTGCTAAATATCATCTACAGACGGCTATTACCCCATTTGCATTTACAAGTTAATTCACGGATCCACCAGCATCAATAGCTATAAGTTGGTATTTTAAATACGTAAAATTACGTATGAGCAATTATTCTATGCTAACCATTTTGTTTTGAATTGCATAACGAACCAATTCCGCAATGTTGCTTAGGTCCAGCTTTTCCATAAGGTTAGCGCGGTGGGTGTCAACCGTTCGGGGGCTTATATAAAGCTTTTCAGCAATTTCTTTACTGGTAAGTCCATCCACAATGAGTTGTAAAATTTCTTGTTCCCGATCGGTTATGGAGTGATCATTAATCGATAGATCATTTTTACTATTTAGAAAAGATTTTTTCATCAGGTTCGATATGGGATCACTAAAAACCTGTTGTCCTTTCATAATAGCCCGAATGCCATGTAGTATGTCAGCTTTTTCGGTGTTTTTAAGAAGGTAACCATTAATATCAGCTTGAAGTGCATTGCGCAGAATTTCTTTGTTAATGTACATTGAAAGAATCAGGATTTTTGTCCCTGTATTAAGCTTTCGGATGGCTTCTGTTGTTTCGATCCCATCCTTATCTGGCATGTCGATATCCAGAATGCAGATGTCGGGATGTGTTTTTTTAAATAATGCTATACACTCCTCCCCAGAAGAAGCCTCACCAACAATTTCTATATCGTCTGATGAAGATAAAAACGTACTAATACCAAATCTTACGATTTCGTGGTCATCAGCTATGAGAACAGAGATAGCAGCCATGGGTTAGCCTTTTCTACTGTACCGAACAAACGCAGCATTATGATTTCTTTATTTAATTGCAAGGTAACTAAAGATGGTAAAATTCAGAAACAGAAAAATTGTGCTAAAAATGGTGATGTTTTTCCATCAAAATAACGGTAAGCGATTGGTTCACATATTACTTATTTTCATAGCTTCTGAAAATGGATTCAAAATATTAGATAGTTGTAAATTGTATGACGAGGAAACGAACGCATCACTGTTCTGAACTGACACTTGAAAATACCGATCAGGAAGTTACCCTCAATGGTTGGGTATCTACCCGACGCGATTTGGGAGGGGTCATCTTTATTGATCTCCGCGACCGATATGGAATTACACAAATTGTGTTTTATGAGACGGATGAAAAACTTCACGAAAAAGCCGAAGAGCTGCGAACCGAATATGTGATCGGTATAAAAGGGATTGTTGAAAAAAGAGGTGATGAAAATATTAATCCGGAATTGCCGACGGGTAAAGTTGAGGTCCGGGTAACCGATCTGGAAATCTATTCTAAGGCCGAAACAACTCCGTTTGAGATAAAAGACGGTATTAAAACGAGTGAGGAGCTTCGCCTGAAGTATCGGTATTTAGATCTGCGGCGCCCCGAAATTCAGCAAAATATGATGATGCGGTCGGATTTCTATCAGTCAACGCGCTCATTTTTTTACGACAATGATTTTCTGGAAGTCGAAACGCCGGTACTAATGAAAAGTACGCCCGAAGGGGCACGCGACTACCTGGTGCCGAGCCGGGTAAATCCGGGTAAGTTTTTTGCACTTCCCCAAAGTCCCCAGACCTATAAGCAGTTGCTGATGGTTTCCGGTTTTGATCGTTATTTCCAGATTGTAAAATGCTTTAGGGACGAAGACCTGAGGGCCGACCGTCAGCCGGAGTTTACTCAGATTGATGTGGAGATGTCATTTGTGGATGAAGAGGACGTCATTGAAATGACTGAGGGACTCATGAAGAAGATCATGAATGACACAGTAGGAGAAGAAATCGAAACCTCGTTTAAGCGGATGACATATGATGAGGCTATCAAAACTTACGGTACTGATAAGCCGGATACTCGATTTGGGCTTGAGTTTGCTGACTTTTCTGATCTGGTTGCCAGCTCGGAGTTTAATATTTTTGCCAGTACGGTGGATAAAGGAGGTGCCGTACTTGGTATTACCGTTCCGGGGCAGGGTGATATGGGGCGTGGCGCCATCGATCGCTTGACTGAACGCGTGCAGCAGGAAACAGGGGCGGCGGGTCTCATCTATATCAAGCTAAACGAGGATGATGGGGTGAAATGCAGCGTTGGTAAGTTTTTAAAGGATGAAACCGTTGAGGCTATGGTTGAGCGAGCTGATGCCGAAATGGGAGATCTCGTGCTTATTTTGGCAGGTGCTTCGCCCGACGTATATAAGCAAATGGGTCAGCTTAGGTTGATGATGGGCGAAGAACATAATCTGATAGATGAAGCGGCCTACAACTTTTTGTGGGTTACCGATTTTCCACTTGTAGAATACAGCAAGGAAGATCATCGCTATCATGCTTTGCACCATCCTTTTACAGCACCCAGAACTGAGGATTTAGATAAGCTTGATGATGATCCCAGTGAGGTCCGATCACGGGCGTACGATTTGGTATTAAATGGTTATGAAATTGGAGGCGGTTCCATTCGTATCCACGATCGGGAACTGCAAACCCGCATGTTTGAGTTATTGGGTATTGATGAAAAAGAAGCACAGAAACGCTTTGGCTTTTTACTGGATGCGTTTAAGTATGGTGCCCCGCCTCATGGTGGCATTGCTCTCGGGGTAGATCGGATTGTGATGATACTGACGGCCGGCACGAGCCTTCGTGATGTTATTGCTTTCCCAAAGAATCAGAAAGCACAGAGCCTGATGGATAATAGTCCTGATTTTGTGGATCAGGAACAGCTTGACGATTTGCATATTGAGCTTAAAACGTATGCCGAGAAAGCAGCACAAGAACAGGAATCAGAAAAATAAATTGCGTTGATTTGAAAACATTAGGAATTGACGGCTGTAGAGCAGGTTGGTTTGCAGTAAGTTTGGATGATGAGGGCGCGGGCTTTTGGTTGCTGGAAACCGACGGCCAGCTGAAAGAGTATTTCGAGGAATACGATCGCATTTTTATTGATGTTCCTATCGGTCTTTCTGAAGAAAAATACGTCAGGCAATGCGACGAAGAATTAAGAAATATTTTGGGCACCGATTATACGGCCAGCGTATTCAATCCACCTATTCGCCCGGCTTTATATTCGCCGACTTATGCCGAAGCGTCGATGACCAGTTTTGAAATTACCGGGAAAAAGATTTCTACCCAGGCTTGGAATATCACTCCTAATATTAAAACGGTAGATCAGTTTTTACAGGAGGATGAAGCCCTTCGGGAAAAGGTTTTTGAGAGCCATCCCGAACTGCTTTTTCGCATTTTAAATGGCAATAACTCCATCCTTCAAAAAAAGGCCACCAAAAAAGGGTTACGTCATCGGCTGAGTTTATTAACAAAACGCAGTGAGTATGCTGACGATTTTTTTAGGGATACCAAAGAGGAGTATCGCCGTAACCAGGTTGATGAGGATGACATCGTTGATGCAATGGCACTGGCTTGGTTTGCCCGTCTATCAATACAAAAAGATTTGAAAACGCTTCCCGATGATCCTCCTACCGATTCAACCGGGTTGCCGATGGCCATCCATTATGCATAATGCATAGCGACTGCATAGCCAACCCAATCTTGCTTCGATGGTTATGTTATTTGCCAATTCGGCAACGGTCTGCCCATCAATTTCGATGGGATATAAATAAATTTATTAACGGATTCCTCAGGCCGGATAAGAGTAACCGTATTCATAATGCAGAAGAGGGTTTCTGTGATGAGGCTATTCA
Source organism: Bacteroidota bacterium (assembly GCA_051746985.1). Lineage (GTDB taxonomy): Bacteria > Bacteroidota > Rhodothermia > Balneolales > Balneolaceae > Fodinibius. The sequence continues at coordinate 16,170 of JBNJFP010000015.1, read as the reverse complement.
ATCAGAAAACTATTTATCGATATTCTTATCCTCAAGTATATTTTTATACTTAACGCCAGCTTTGTACACGCGGTTAACCCCGTTGAAGGCCGCAATGCGGTATGCCTCGCTGAGCGTGGGATAGTTCATTACGTGATTAATGAAATAACGGATATCACCATCAAAAGACATCACCGATTGTCCCAAATGAATAAGATTAGCAGCGTCTTCTCCTAAAATATGCACGCCCAATAGCTTTAGGGAATCTGTGCTAAAAACTAACTTCAGGATACCTTCATTATTGCTGCTCATATTACCCTTGGCAATATTTTTAAAGTAGGCTCGTCCCACGGTAACATCCAATCCCATTTCCTCGGCTTGCTGTTCGGTGATACCAATATTGGAAATCTCAGGAATGGCATAAATGCCATAGGGAATTTGATCGGGTACATCCAGGACGGGAATTCCAAACATTTGGCAAGCCGCAAGTCGGCCTTGCGAAAAAGAGGCCGAAGCCAAGCGGGGAAAGCCGGTAATATCACCGGCAGCATAGATGCTATTAACGCTTGTTTTGAAAGTCTCATCGGTAATGACAAAATTATCCTCGTCTGTTTCTACCCCAACGGTATCAAGCTTAAGATTAGTGACCATGGGTTTGCGTCCACCTAAAAACAGTACGTGTTCGGTTTCTATTACCTGTAGTCGGGAATCTTCAGACTGGGAACGAAATTTTACTTCGGTATGATTTCGCAACGCATTAAATGCGACACCTTCTACGGAAACATCAGTTTTAATATTAATGCCTTTTTTCTTGAGCGAATCCCGAAAATGATTTTTTATTTCAGCATCCAAAAAGGTTAAGTAATCTTTCCGATCGCAAAGCAGGGTCACGCGGGTACCAAGCGCTGCAAAAGTAGTGGCATATTCAAACGCATTAACGCCCGATCCGATAACAACCAGCCGTCGGGGAATGTGCGTAAGATCTAAAATTGATTTATAGTCGAGCACCTTGTCATTATCAACCTCGAAATTTTTAGGCGGAATGGGGCTGCTGCCGGTGCTCACCAAAATGTAATCGGCCGTGTAGGTTTCGGTTGATCCGATATGCGTTTCGACCTCAACGGTGTGTGCATCTTTTAAGCTGCCAAAACCTCGTGCGACATCTACCTTATTTTTGATTAGGTCGTTTTTAACCTTTTGATTTTCTTTTTCGAGGATTTCCTGCTTGTATTGTAGTAGGTCGCCCATCTGAAAGCGTTCGTACGGCTTTTTGTGTTCGTGATCGCCAAATTGTTCGTTAAATTCGAGGATGTTTTGTGCAGCTTCTCGCAGGGCTTTGCTGGGCACGGTTCCGGTGTTAATCCACGTGCCTCCCAAGTATTTTTTGTGGGATTCGACTACTAAAACCTTCTTGTCAAACTTAGAACTTTGCATTGCGCAGGAGAATCCCGCCGGACCGCTTCCAATAATGATAATGTCGTAATCTCGACTCATAACAGAATATACAAACTAATAACAGGTTAAATTTCTACTTCAAAAATAGAATAAATCAGATTCCATTTCTTCTTTTTTCGACTTGGCAATAAATCATTCAAAAATGGAACGATAGACTCCGTTTTTTGATTGGGAGTGTGTATCAAAGGTGCTAAATTTAAGGTATTGCACCGTAAGGAGTTAATATTATTTTTAATTTTATTATTTATAACTATTTAAAACCCAAAAACGCATTATTATGGCTTACGAACTACCTGATCTACCGTATGATTTTGACGCCTTGGAACCGCATATCGATGAACAAACGATGAAAATTCATCATGGCAAACACCATCAAGGATATACCAATAAAGTAAATGCGGCACTCGAAGGTTCCGATTTCGCCGATCTTCCAATCGAAGAAGTGCTGCAGCGAATTACGGAAGTACCGGAAGATATTCGACAAGCCGTTATTAATAACGGTGGTGGATATGCCAATCATAAGTTATTTTGGACTATCCTGACACCAAATGGCGGTGGTAATCCCACAGGAGATATTGCGAATGCTATTGATGAAGAATTTGGAAGTTTCAGTGATTTTAAAGAGCAGTTTAACAATGCCGCAACCGGGCAATTTGGCTCTGGATGGGGTTGGTTGTGCGTAGATAAGAATGGTGGTCTTGAAGTACTTTCCACTGCTAACCAAAACAGTCCGTACATGAATGGACTAACACCCATTTTAGGGGTTGATGTGTGGGAACACGCATATTACCTGCACTATCAGAATGAGCGTGGAAAATACGTTAGTAATTTCTGGAACTTAGTCAACTGGGATCAAGTGAATGAGTATTACAACGATGCCATCTAATTGGCTTAAAAGATCTTAGCGAGAAAAAGCACTCTGTCCACAGGCGGGGTGCTTTTTCTTCTTACATACTTCATAATTGAACCTTATATTTAGCATTTAATACAAAGCCGAAATAAATACATTTAGTTATGCAATTTGGACTTGGAGCTGGCCCCGACGTTTCGTGGATGCGAGAAGAACTAACCGATCTTGGGATTGAAGAACTTAAGACGGTAGAGGATGTGGATCGTGCAATGGACGAATATGATGATGGCACGATGCTGATGGTGATAAACTCTGTTTGTGGATGTGCGGCCGGGAATGCACGGCCGGGTATCAAGATAGCCCTCGATGAATCTGAAATTGAACCCGATCATATGGTGACGGTTTTTGCCGGACAAGATAAAGAAGCTACGGCACGAGCACGCGAATATTTTAGCGAATATCCTCCCTCATCGCCCGCATTTGCTTATTTCAAAGATGGTAAAATTAAAGCGATGATCCCACGACACCGTATTGAAGGCCGAACAAAGGTCGAAATTGCAGATGATTTAAAAATGGTTTTCCAGGCTTTTGACGGTGAACAAGCAGAGGAATCTGCAAGCTAAATACCGCTCATTTTAAACTGTTTTAGCCGGTGGATCTTATGTCCGCCGGCTATTTTTATTTTGAGGATATTTCTGGTGATGAGATAAATTATTCATCAAGTGCGAGCAGTTATGTAGAAACAATTTTCAACAAATGTCGTAGGGTAATTTCGTTTATGGTCGTATATTGATTACTGCCAATAATTTTCTGGTTGGAAAAGCAGTATCAAGGGTAAAAAAATGATTTTTAGATGGGGCAACGGTTAACATATTGGATTTTCCTTGGCGGTATTGGATTAGCGATATTTTTTGTACTGCATTCGCTTATTTCCTTTAACGCTGGTGCACCGCTGCAGGAAAGTAAATCAACAATCGAAAACAAAACCGTCCAGCTTGCCGACCGAATGGGGTTTTCGATGGATACTCTTGAGGTAATGACCCGCCGCACTCAGCACCTCAATTACTATAAAATACTACAAGATTCAGTTCGAGATGATCTCCAGCCCATTGAAGAAATGAACAAATCGGGGTTACACCTTATGGGATGGAAGGTGAGCATCGGCACGGCCCAAAGTAATGATGCTGGCTTTTCGCATGAAATGAACGATTTTATGAGCGACCTCGGTCGACTTGATATCCGGTACGATCAGCACGGGAAGATCCGAAGAGTTGGCACTTACGATGAAAATCCGAACCCTACGTTTGTAGCAGGTGATTCCTTACTATCTATTGCCAATCGAATTGTTCAGGATATTTTTGGCTACGACTTACAGGATTACACCCTCGATTATGTAGATATGCGGGATTCTGTAATTACTTCCGAGCCCGGTTTGGGCAGGCAACCCTTGGATCTGTCAGACACTCGGGTAGGCAATAACATGATATTTAACTGGATAAAGAAAAATGTCAATACCACAGGGCCAGATGATATATCTCTCGAAGTAAAGCCGATTATCCGTGAAAACAGCACCTCAAGCTTTCCCAAAATTCAATATGGCGTATCTATCGAAAACTTTAAAGCGCTTGATCAATACGAGCCGGAACAGCTCGAAGAAAAGCGTAGTATTGGAAATGTCGATTTAGCCACGACCTTCGCTTCTTTAGCAATGCTGGCAATTTTGATTGTTTTTCTTGGTATCAAATACATAAATAAGGGACAGGTCGAATGGCGACGGGCATTATTTATTTTAGTAAGTGTAACATTGGGTGTTTTAGGTTGGCGGATTTTCTATTTGATCAGCACGCTGAATGACTTTTGGAACCCAACAAGCGAAGCCCTGTTTGTTCTCAATAACCTTATTTTTTCGGCCATTTTGGGATTATATGCTGCTTTGGCCTATATAGGATGGGAGGCAATGGCACGGTCGCGAAATGAAGAACAATTACATTTGCTGGATGCATTCTGGCAAAAACGATTTTTCTTCCGCGAAACAGGAGAAGGATTATTGCGCGGATACGCCACCGGGGGAATGTTGCTGGGTGTTTTTGGTGTGGTACTCTACCTGTTGGGTGTTCACTATTACCAGGCAGATAGTCAGTTTGGGTTTGCTGAGGCCAGCATGCAGCCTAAACTACTTACGATCAATATGGCGCTTTGGATTAATGTATGGCTTATTTCGCTCGGTCATGTAGGAGCTACTACTGGATTTTTACAATCCAAAATTAATAACCGCTGGCTATATTATGGACTAAGTATATTCGCGCTTGCCATCCTATTTGCAGGTTCCGGTGTGCTATTTGAAGTAATGGGAACAGAGTGGTTTGATTTAATTTTATTTGTGATAATCGGAGCTATTGCTCTGTTTGTGACGGAAGCGGCCGGCTTATTATCATTTGCCACTGGTTGGTGGGTTTTTATGTCGGTTATTTTGGTGATGCCCTACTGGAATTCTTCGAGTATGGATGTAGCCTACATCGCATGGACACAATTTTTTGTTCTCGGCCTCCCGTTTATTTATGGATTCATTGCCTATCGTTATGGCAATTCTGTTTCAGAGATGGGCGGTTATATCCCCGAATACCAGGAGCGGATGGCCAACCATCTGCGCGTTGAAAAAGAAATAGAAATCGCCCGTGAAAGCCAGTTTAAGTTAATGCCTTTGCGTCCGCCAGCGGTGCAGGATGTTGATGTATATGGATTTTTTATGCCTTCGTTCGAAGTGGGGGGCGATTACTTCGACTATATTGTGAGTAGCAATGGCGCGGCAAACAGTCAGGTATTAAACATGACCATCGCCGATGTATCCGGTAAGGCGATGAAAGCTGCTATGCATGCCGTTTTTACAAGCGGGCTGTTACTTTCCCGGCTGCATAGGGATACGCCAGACGCCATTCTTAGGGAAATTGCCCCTACATTACATAGCCGAACCGATCGACAAACATTTATTACCTGTATCATTGTACAGTATCATTTAGACAGTAAAATATTGAAGCTTGCAAATGCAGGGCATTGCCTTCCTATATTGAAGCGCAACGGATCAGCAGAATTTATTCAAACACCGGCGCCCAAATTTCCATTGGGTTTGCAGTCATCCGTAAATTATCAAGCGGAAGAAATCCAGTTACAAGCCGGTGATTTTCTGTTACTTTATTCTGATGGGTTGCCCGAAGCCGTCAATCCCAAGGGGGAGCGATTTGGATTTGATACTCTTATTGGCTTGGTAGAGGAGTTGGAAACAAATACCAAGCCCAGTAATGAGATAGCGATGGAGATAAAGCGCAGGGTACAAAAGTTTAGCGATTATCAGCTTGCCGACGACACAACGATAATTTGCCTCAAAGTGTAACGTTAAACAGGTTCCCCCTTCTCATCACTCATTGTATCGATCATGCTGTGCGTTAGCTCTTTGCTTCGCTGGGTATCGACCTTGGCTTGCAGCTTCATCAAAATACTATACAATCCCATATGTACTTTCGTACTGTAAATGAAATTTTTGTCGCCGCGCGGTTCATTTTTTATGGGAAGCTCACGGGCAAAGCGTGTAATGTTCTTTCTAAAGTTCGTGTCTCCAAAATCAAACTCGTCACCCATATAAGGTTTGGCAAAAGTATCACCATACGCCTTACAAAACTGGAAAAACTCTTCTTCAGCATCGGGGTTTTTGGGGTTTTCTTTGATGATATCCAGCTTTAAGTACAACGCTCGAATTTCTTCTTCACTTTGCTTTAGGTGCTTCGGCAAAAGCTGCATGTAGTTATGCGTAAACTCTTCAGAGAACTTTTTGACGCATCCAAAATCAATGACGCCCAGCTTGCCATCTTCCCGAAAGAAAAAGTTGCCGGGATGTGTATCAGCGTGGATAAAGTTGCGCTGTTCCACCTGGTCGTGAAAGAAATCCCACAATAGTTGGCCAAAGTGATTTCGTTCCTGTTGACTCGGATTTTGAGCCAGAAACTCTTTCAAGTGCTGCCCTTCTATAAACGACATCGTCAGCACTTTTTCCGTGGACAAATTTTCCACAAACTGCGGGGTAATAACATTCCCCTCGGAAAATCGCTTGTTAAAATATTTTAGGTATTCAGCTTCCTGATGGTAATCAGTTTCCTCCATCAGTGTTTCTTCGATCTCCTCAAAATATTCATCAAAATTTCCATTACCACTGATAATCCGTTTCATTAACGTTTTAGCCATCGAAAGATCTGAGTGGATGGTATTTTTCACATTGGGATATTGAATCTTGACGGCCACTTTCTGCCCGTTTTTGAGCTGCGCTTCATGCACTTGTCCAATGGATGCAGCGGCAATGGCTTCGGTATCAAAGTGGGCAAACAGGTTTTCGGGATAATCGCCGAGCTCCTTTTTGATGATTGAGCGTGCCAGCGCCTTGTTAATGGGCGGGACGCTGTATTGCGATTCACTCATTACTTCAGCAAACTCTTCGGGCAGCATACCCTCATCCATGCTCATAGATTGAGCAATTTTGAGGGCCGTACCACGGAGCTTGGTAAATTCATTGAAAACCTGCCGGGCATTTTCGGTATGAAATTGTTTACCTTCTTCCTCGGTTTCTTTTTTACCGACTGATTTTTTGAGGTAGCGTTTAGCGTAGTTGGTACCAACTTTAAGACCGGTTTTCGCAAATATTTTACCGCGCTCAAGTTTGGATGATGGAAAATTATTACTCATAAATTATCGGATCTCGATTTTAGAACAGAGTTGTTTTACAATGGGGATATTATGGACAAAAGTCTTTTTGTTGGCATTCATAAATTTCAGCAAGTCGAGACCTTTGTCGAGAACAGGGTTGTACAGCAATTCCTGGAGTACGCCCGTTACTTTATCTGTGAGCTCCATCGTTAGCTCTTTATTCTCGCTGGTATCATTCAGCCAAAAGCGAAGAAGTTCAAGATATTGTCGTTTTAGAAAAGCGTACGAATAGGAATTCAAAGCCAATGTAGATGATACCGCTATACGCTCATCGTTTTGCAAAAACTGCTTTAGCAGCCGTTCGATTTCTTTTTCAAAACTTGTTTTGCTATAGCTTTGCAGTATGTAACTGCTGAATGTGTCTTTTACAAAAGCTTCTTTTTCCCGAAGCATATCAAAATTTGTAAAAGCAAAATTCGATAGCTTTTCACCAATGGTATATGATTCAAAACCATCAATCTCGTCGATCATCAGCTCGTACCGAACAACCAGCGAGGCGTAATAAAATGCAAGAATGGCTTTTTTATTGGGAAAATAGTTAAACACTTCCGCAGGGGTGATATCCATTTGTCGGGCGATATCTTTGATAAAGAAATCTCCGTCGTTTTGGATATACAAGTCCGTTGCGATATCGGAAATCGTAAATTTTGTTTCAAATGTTTCGGGATCAAAAGTATCCATAAAAGCTAATGTCGTTAAATGTGTTTGTGGATGGAGTGTGTTACCACACCCCAAATTTGGAAATCAAGATCATCGGTGATGCGCTGGGTTTGGTCCAGGTTTTTGCCTTTGGCTATAAACATGTCTGCGCCCTGTTTAACGAGTTTGCGCACGATCATTTTGCCTTCTAAAATAGCCACAATTAAATGCTTGTTTGTTGGGTTTATTGAACGATCTATAACGAGAATATCATCCGAAAAAATTCCAATGCTATTAAGTCCCTCGCCTTTGACTCGCATAAAGAACGTGGCGGCGGGACGTTTTATGATGTAGTCATCAAGCGAAAGAGGTTTTTCGAAGTGATCGCGTGCCGGAGAAGGAAATCCCGTTTCTTTGCGAAAGCGATTTCTGTCCTTTTCGGGCTCACGATCAATTTTGCCCGAATAAATATCTGTGATTCTGAAATCTTCCATAACCTTGCACATTATTACTGTTAGATCTAACAAGAAATGGTGGCAATTAAATCCATCTGTCCACCGTGACTTTTAGCTATTATACGGCGTGTCCATGAAGGCATGGTGTCATCCGAAGTACCGTAGTAATGCGCAATACTGTTGGGCCAATGACAATTTCAAACTACGTTGAGGCGTGTTTTCTCAGTGCTTTGAGGGTTTGCTCGGCCTGCCATTGGTGGCGCTGTTGGTGGGCATCCAGCAGCAAAAAGCATTCGGCAAGACTCATTGTTATTATTGAAAAAACCGGATGGGTTACTCTTGATTTACCGAGATGCACCTGTTGGCGACGGGCTTCTTCTAACAGAGCAATCAGCTGATCTTGTAAGTGCAGATAGTTATCCAGAATACTCCTGTGGGTGGTCGTCGTGGTATGGCCAGGTTTCATCGGTTCAATGGTTTTAAGCTTTATTTTGTATGGCGGTTTAAAGAAGCTAATGATTTTACTGGCTATCCATCCCGGTGGAAAAGGCTGTTGCAAGTTGTTCGCGCTGCCAGGATTTTCAGTAATGGCCAATTGCATATTGTCGAAATAAAGGTCGCCATAACGAATTAAGTGCTGATAACACTCGGCCATATTCCATTTTCCCTCAGCAGGAGCCTGGAAAAATAGCTGCTCGTCAGTTGAAAGAATGAAATCTTGGGCAATGGTTTTGGTACTTTCAAATTGGCGGATAAACCATTCATAGGTATATTGGGAATCCATAATAAATGCGTTAGAATGTTATGATCTTATAAAACATAGAGAATTCTTCGTTTCATTGGATGGTCTTTTAGAGAAAATTCAGGATGAGGCTAATTAGCAATTTCATCAAACCAAAACGATTGTGAAGATACATCAACAAATTTGGGATGTAGTCAAAGAGACCTACGAAAGAATGTGGGAGATAAATATTGGATTACATGGCGCGGCCATTGCATTTTATGCCATATTTTCTACGGCGCCACTTATCATTATCACGGTATGGATTTTAAGTATTGTATTGGGCAGTCAGCTGGGGGAAGCTGAATTTCGTCAAACGCTCGATTCGATTGTAGGTCCAAATCTGGGTGATGCCGTTGAGAGTCTTGTTGCATCAATGGGAAGGGATGCCTCGGGGTTATGGTCCTCGATAATTGCTATCATGACGCTATTATTTGGCGCAACTACTTTGCTTTCTCAAATAAAGCAGACACTCAATAGTATCTGGGGATTAAAGAATCCCAAAATAAGCTCATTATGGCAGTTTTTATGGGATCGGCTGACAGGATTGCTGTTCATCGGGGCATTGAGCCTGCTTTTTTTGGCGGGATTGGTGTCGGAAACTATAATATATGGATTAAGCGATCTGTTTGTACCCATTTTAGGAAGCACCAATGTGTATTTAATACAGCTGGGCAGTTCAGGGACTAACATTTTGCTGGCCATTACGTTTTTTACAGTGATGTTCAAAATTTTGCCCGATCTGAATGTCCGATGGAGAGACATCCTTGTGGGGGCGGTAGTGACCACTATTTTGGTAATAGCAGGGAAAGCGGTAGTCGATTGGTACTTGGGCGCTGAAACGCTGCAGCCGATGTATAAAGCCGCGGGATCGTTTGTCGTTTTTCTTATTTGGATTTACTACAATGTACAGGTAGTGTTGATCGGGGCTATTTTTACCCGCGTGTACACCCGAAAATATGGTGGAAAAGTAGAAGCGTATTGGGGCGCAACTCTGTCAGAAAATTAATGGAACAAAGAGCTATTCGCCATCAATTTGCTCTTTTAATTTCATAACCCGGTGATAGGACTGGTCGATTCGCTGCTCCGAAATTTTTCCATCCTCTACAAGTTTTTTGATGATTCGGTGCGCTTTGGGGACAATCTCCGGATCAAAAACCAAATTGTTGCCAAAAGTTAGAATATCAACCCCTGCATGTAAGGCATTGTAAATAGCGGTTTCGAGTCCGTATTCATTACGGATAGCGCCCATCATCATATCATCGGAAATCACTACGCCATCAAAACCGAGATCATTGCGCAGCAGGTCGGTAATGGTTGGTTTCGAGAGTGTGGCCGGAAGCTTTGAGTCGAGATTGTCATTAAAGATATGAGCCGTCATGATGGCATCCGTCATCTCTTTATCGATAAGTTCTTGGTAGGGTTTTAGCTCATCGTCTGACCACGTTTCACTCACATCCACCACGCCCAGATGGGAGTCATCCTCGGAGCTTCCATGGCCTGGAAAATGTTTTAAAACTGGTAAAATATCGTGTTCTTTGAACGTTTTGATGAAAATGGAAGCATGTTTGGTGACTTTCTCGGGCTCGGCAGAAAAACTGCGTTCAATGCCACCTATGATCGGGTTTTCGGGGTTGGTATTGAGATCAACAACGGGCGCAAAATTCATGTTGATGCCTAAGTCAGCAAGCGTGGCGGCAATTTTACGAGCGTAGTATTTGGTGCTGTCGGGATGGTCAATCGATCCCAAATACTCTGCTGATACGGTTTCGGGAAATCCCCTTTCTGCTTTAAGCCGGGCCACTTTGCCGCCTTCCTGATCAATAGAAACAATGAGCGGATGATCGGCTGTTTGTTTAAGATCGTTAACCAACGTTTTTACCTGTTCGGGCGACTCAATATTACGCTCCGGAGAATCAAGTGATACATCGTAATCAAATAGCACTACACTGCCCAGGTGATATTTTTTGATGTCTCGTACAACATGATTGGTATCAGCCAGTTGTGTGCCCCGGAATCCCACTAACAACAGTTGGCCGATTTTTTCGTCAAGGGTGACATTATCGTCGTTATTTTGAGTAGTTTGTGCGTACGAGTGTGGGATGATAAGAATCAGAAATAATATAATTAGCAGCGGTCGAGGCATGAGGTGTACTTGTTAAGTTACGTCTTTGAAATGGCTTATATAACAGGCTCTAATAGTAGCTTATTTTGTCGGTGAAAGAAAGGGGATGAAAAATATTTATGCCAGAATATCGCCTGTTGATGCAGGCTTTGAAACGTTAATTTAATATTAAAATATCCTAATGTTGATAAAAGGGCCGCTTTTATGGCTATAAGGCTTTTTTTACGGTTATGTACTTGGATGGGGGGATATCAGATTGGAATATCTTGTAACAAAGGAGAGGTGAGATGATCTTGTTGATTGAAGTAATAACAATAATTAATTAAAAGTTAATGTCTGTATAAAACTGGTAGGTATTATTGGCAGGTATGTACAGAAAATATAGAATACAAAATCATGATCGAGAGCTTTAACAAAAAAGAATTGGAAGAAAAGATTGACCAATACATAAATGGTCAGCTTGATGCTCAGGAGGTTGATGAGCTGTGGGCCGAGTTAATTCAGGATGACTATCATCTGGATTACATGAAAAGTGTTGCAAACCTGAAAGCTGTTATTGAACGGCGAAGAGAGGAAAAGAAATCAGCCAAAAAGAAACAGTACTGGTATTACGCCGCAGCGGCTGTTATTGCATTGTTAATTGCGGTGGTGGGAGTCATGAATATCTCGCTGGATAGTGATTTGGATATTCAGCCGGTTGCCAGCATTGAGCTCGATTATTACCGCTCCGGCGATGGTACTTTGGATGAGGAAGCAATGGATAAAGATACCATCCAGGATGCGATAAAACTTGCTAATACCGGGCAGGTAGATCAGGCTATTCGTTTGCTGGATACAGAGCTCGAAAAGGCTACTGAGCCCAGTTGGATTGCAGAGTTGAGCCTGAATTTAGGATCACTTCATTATAATCAGGGAGATTATGAAAAGTCTATTCAATATTATGAAAAGGTAACTGCTCATGAAGATGATGTTGATGCGCTAAGACTCGAAAAAGCCTATTGGTATATTGGGAATGCTTATTTTCACATGGACAATTTGACAGAGGCTAAAACCAATATTGAGAAGGCGCATGAATTAAATGGGGCGTATCGTCGTGTGGCAGGTAGGTATTTGGAAGCGTTGGGAGAGTAAATTTTTTGAACTGATTATTTAGGACAGAGAGGAAAGTCGTTTAAAAATAGAGGATCTACTGGCCAAGCGTTTTTATGTAGATTCTTTTTGGCTATCGAAAATTACACTCTGTTGTGCAAGGTATGAGAGGCCAATCATCAACAAAAAGTAAAACAAGAAGATGCCGGCCATGGCCATATTTGCATTTTGATCTGGCTCTACAATAGGATCCGTATTCCCAATTAGCATATATGGACCCCAAAAATGGGGGTCAGCGTTTTTGCTATTTAAGAAGTACTGCTTGGTAGCTCTAAGCGCCTGGGCTTTTGATTTTCCTTCGTTTAACTGGGAATAAAAGTGGATGGCAAAGTCAGACGCCAGCATATCATTAACTGACCAGAGATTTAGAATGAGCGATTCAGCACCGGCGTATCGAAGCGCTCGACTAATGCCCATCACCCCGGTGCCCTGAATGTACGATCCAGAACCTGATTCACAAGAGTTGAGCATAATCATTTCGTTATCAAGATTTAGCTCAAATAATTCATAAGCAAAAAACTGGTCCTCGAAGGTACTGTCTTGCTCAGTTGAGGATTTACTAAAATAAACGGTTGAGAACATGGGATCACGCTCCGAAACCTCACTGTGAGTTGCTAAATGAATAATCCGTGAGCCGGGTGCGGTTTCCTTAAATTTGGCTTTGGTGGACTCTTCGTTGGTAAAGGTTTGGATGTTTGAAAGCTGAGTAAGGGTGTTAGCTATGGATGTAACTTCGGACTGGGTGTAAGGAAGGGGAACCAGAGATTGATTGTTGTATCCTTCAAAGTTTGATACCCCATAGCCCGCGTAATTGTTTTTTTTACGAGGATCATCGCGGGTATCTTTGGGAGCTATAAAGTCTTCCAAAGTAGTAAGATATTGGGTTTTAAATCGTTCTACGGCATAGGTGACATCTCCATAACTGTAACTTGAGGCCGGTTTTTCAAGAGGTAAAATATCCAACGGTAACTGATAGAAATGACTGTCGGGAATAAGGGTGATTTTCTCAACGTAGTTGGGAATATCTTCCAGCTTCAAAATTTCAGAAATCTGATATAGGGAATCTAAATTTGTATTGTCGGTTGCAATTTGTTGAATCGAGTTGTCGAGTAGTTGCGTTAAATGGTTATCTATCGTTAATGTATCTAAAGAAACATCAGAGCGAGAAATTTTTGCAATGTAAAATTGATCGTTGAGTTCAGTGATGTGCAGAATAAGCTCTTTTGCTGATAGCTTATTTTGAATGTCACGGATAGAAATGGGATCGGTATCAATATTTTTAGTCAGCTTTTGATCATATTTGCGCTTTTTGGTATTGAGCCGGTTAATCTGCTGACGAATATCAAACTGATCTTCTTCGGGTGCCGTTAACAATTTCTTTCGAATAGCGTCGAGCTGATCGGTCAATTGTTTGTATTCAGTAAGCTCTGATTCATCCAATAAGCTCGATTTAACCAGTGGATTTTGATAAAGCGAAGCATCGTTGATGGTTTTGAGCTGATCAAGCTTTTCAACCGCTTTGTCGGGCTGACCAGTTTTCATATAAATAGAAGCAGCCAGCTCAAACGCATCGAGGTATTCATCCTCAACGTGCCAAAATCCTGATTTAAGATCCGTACTACCTTGGGCCCGAACAACAATCTGATTTAACGTGGGTTCAAGAATTTTAAATGCTTTTTTAGTATTACCAGTTTGGAATAGGTACTCCGCCTCAACAGTTTTTGCTTTAATAATTTGAGAGAAATTTAACTTTGTCAGGTCAAGGGGTTTAAAAGTATTGATATAAGAATTGGCAGATCCAATTTCTCCCTCTTTTAATTTTATTGAAGCTTTATTAACAATTGCATCAATATGATCACGTTTATCTTTATCAGAAACTAATTCAATTATCTGATTATGTTTTTGAAGTGCTTTTGAGAATAGCTTTTGTTCTTCAAATGATTCAGCTTGGTCTTTAAGAAGATCTATGTAAAATTTAGCATTATTTTTGGAGTCTAAAATGTCGTTAGCTTTTTTAAAGTATTTATGGGCTTTATCGTAGTCACTTTTAAAATTTCTGTAAAATGACCCATAAAGTGTATAAATCTTTCCTAATTGTTCTGTTTGATCCTTTTCCTCTGCTAAAGTCATTGCTTCTTCTAAATAGTGAAGAGCATCTTCAAAATCGTTATTTGAACGATAAAAAATGAATAAGTTATTAAAAATACTTAATTGATGTGTATAATTATCTTTTTTCTGTGCTGTTTCTAAAGCTTGTAATTGAAGATCTAAGTAACTGTCATAATTACCTAGCTTATAATAGGCTAATGCTAAATTATTGTATAGTGATGATTTTGGAAGGTTAATATTTTTTTGATCTGCTTCTTTTAATATTTGTTCGTAAATAAGTTCAGCTTCTTTAATTTTACCAATGCTGTAAAGGTAAACGCCTTGTAATTGTTTGATATTAATGCGTTCTTTTTCTTTCTCTAAATATTCAGCCAATGGTAACGTATGTTCTCGGACAATTTGAAGACTACGATCATAATATCCCAGACGATACATTGAATAGTCTAAATATTTAAACAGCCTGAGTTTAAGATCAGAGTTAGGGAATAAATCATTATTTGTCAGTGGACTAAATAATTTATCAGTTTCCCCATAATTACTTTTCAAATATAGGATTCTCAAATACGCAGCATGGTAGAGTGAAGCTGATAGGGACTGTTCCGAGTCATTATGATATGACCAACTATCGGCTAACCAATTTATATATGATTCTTTGAGGTGGTCATGGGTCCGATATAACAGAAAGAAGTGAGGAAGCGTAAATGATTCATGGGAGATAATCGATTCATCAATATCAGCATCATTTACAATGGCATTAAATAAAGGTTTATAATTTGAGTCATTAGAATTGAAATTCGATTCGAATTTTGATCTGAATTCTTGATATAGATTATTTTTATTTTTTTCGGTTACTAACAGCAAATCCACCATTAGTTGGTCTGAGCCAGATTCAAATACTACCTTTTCAAGTTGCTGTGGAAATTCCGTTTCTATATCCCTGAATAACCCCAGAAGATCATTGGTATAGCTGTTTTCCTGAATATCCTGTTCGACTTTCTTGCGAATTTCAGGATTACTTGCTGTTAATACTGTTAAAGCCCATAGGTTCTCATCGACATTTCTGTCCTCTTCAATGTTACTGATATAATAATTGGCCTGGGACTTTGATTGTTCTGCTAAATTACTATCGGCCGGTGCACCGATTTGAAGAAAGCCCAACACTAAAGCAAGTAGCATGATTACCGTGATTTATATCCTTATTATGTATTAGGGATAGTTGAAGCTATTATATTTTGATCGCAAATCCATATGTAAATTATTTGAAGGTTATTCAGGTTTATCGACGATAGGATCCATTTCAGATTCAGAGCCGAAATCGGGATTATCGACGGTGGGAGCGGTCTGCTCGATGTCAGGCTCATCCTGGGCGTCAATGCTGGAGTCGGTGACCGAAGCACAGCCAGTGAACAAGGCGATAGAAAAAGTGATAGCTAAAAGTTTGTGAGTAAAAGATTTCATAATAGAGAGAGATTTAAATTTAAGAGAGAATTGAAGTTCATTGGTAGGATATTATTCAGGTTTATCGACGATAGGATCCATTTCAGATTCAGAGCCGAAATCGGGATTATCGACGGTGGGAGCGGTCTGCTCGATGTCAGGCTCATCCTGGGCGTCAATGCTGGAGTCGGTGACCGAAGCACAGCCAGTGAACAAGGCGATAGAAAAAGTGATAGCTAAAAGTTTGTGAGTAAAAGATTTCATAACTGATATTGGTTTTGTTGTAACGTTTTGATTTTAGTGTATTCCAAGAAGCCAAAAACGGCATTTTTTGGATATATTGATCATTGACTACACAAGAGTAGCCAAAGTTGACTTTGTTACAAAAAAGCGGCCCGAAAAGCCATATTGTATAATATTATTTTGTAACAAATTTATATTA
>JBNJFP010000014.1:5681-71836 GCA_051746985.1 Bacteroidota bacterium | reverse complement strand
GTAAATAATTGTTTGCGATACAGTAGGACGATCCAAATTATTGCGGCGGCAAAGAGGAACCGCAGTCCATTAAAACTGAGCGGGTCAATTTCGGCCAGGGAGTATTTTACGACCGAAAAGTTGAGTGCCCAAATTACAGCAACGATAAATAGCGATAGTTCTACTATAGATTTTTTGGAGATCTTCACCAGTCGCTTATTTGTAGAGATATAAAATTAGTACGAAAAGTAGGGGTTTATTCTCAAAGAGTCTTGTGGCTATTGGAATTATTTATTTTGGGGTGGGAATGATGTTAGCAAAAAGGTTGTATAAAACTAATCTGAACCTTAACTTTGGTCACTTTATGACTGGTAGTCATTTTAATACAATTTTCAATGAGTACAGAAGATAGAAAAGCGCGAGAAAAAGAGCGTCGGCGTAATCAAATTATTGACGCCGCTGAACAGGTTATTTTTTCAAAAGGCCTGGAGCAGGCAACGATGGATGAGATTGCTGAGAAGGCCGAACTGAGCAAAGGTACGCTTTACTTGTATTTTAAAAATAAAACGGACCTCTACATTGCTATTACCCAGCGTGGATCTGATATGCTAAACGCTAAGTTTGCCAAGGTTTTTGCCAGCGCGCATGAACATTCCGGCATTGAACTCATCCGGTTGATGGGGGAAACATACCTGAACTTTGTACAGGAGTATCCCAATTATTTTACGGCTTTTATGTATTACGAGTCGATGAGCGACGTTGAAACAGTTGAAAACAGCACCTATGCCCAACAGTGTAACCAGAATCGTCGAGAAGCTTTGAACTTTATGATTCGCGCATTACAGATTGGTCAGCAGGATGGTTCGGTAGATGATCGGTATGAGCCTAAAGAACTTGCGATGATCGTTTTTGCAAGTACACGAGGATTGACGGCAATGTCGCATGCAAGTGGTCGGGGACGTCATGTCGAGCTCTTGGATGATATCGAAGTAGATATGAAAGGGGTGTTTGAAAACTTTCTGAATCTGCTTGTTAAAGGTATGGCGTCTAATGATGAGAATAAAAAATGAGGAATTTATAAAAATGACTGGCGTTCATTTTATTTGAAACATCTCAAAACTATTGCCGTAACAGGCCGCCTTGTTACGCACAGTGTTAATCATTAATAATTACATCTTGTAACTACTTATTTTATGCGTCCAACGAAATTTTATAAAATGGGATTAACAATATTGTTGTCCTTTTCACTGGCTGCGACGGCCATCGGACAGCAAGATTCATTGCAAACTGCTTTTGAAGAAATTGAGGAACAGCCAGAGGCTATTTCTCTTGATCAGGCGATCCAGATTGCACTGGCTAATAATACCGAGATTAAGCGTTCGTTGCTCTCGGTACGTGAAGCTGACCAGCAAGTACGCACAGCCTGGAGTAATGTTCTGCCGGAAATTTCATCATCGGCAAATTATACCCGCAATTTAGAGGTGCCTGTGAATTTTATTCCCGAGGTCGTTTTTGATCCTAATGGCGATCCCGAAACGTTGGTGCCGGTTGCCTTTGGTACCGACAATAACTGGCAGGGTGGGTTTACGATTTCTCAAACGATTTTTAATGGACAGGCTTTTGTGGGGATCAGCACCTCAAGTTTATATAAAACGGCACAATCAGAAGGAATGCGTGCGGCGGCCCAAGGTTTAGTAACCCAAACCCGAATGGCATACTATCAGGTGCTGATTGCTAAAGAGCAGGTCCGCCTGCAGGAGAGTCGGCTGGAACGGGTTCAGGAAAACCTCGAGGATACCGAAAAAAGTTTTGAGCAGGGACTGGTTGATGAGTACGCGGTAATGCAGCTCGAAGTGCAGTTGGAGAATATTAAGCCTGAAGTAACGAGTGCAGAATTTGCAGAAAAAAAGGCGGTTCGCGATCTGTTGGATACAATGGGGTTGCCCGTTAGCCTAAGCTTAGACGTAAAGGGTGATTTGAGCAGTTTTGATATTCAGGCATCAAATGCATCCAAAGAAAATAATCGGGCCCTAAAACAGATTGATCGAATGACCGCCCTTTCTTTAGAATCGGATTCATCACTCGTGCGTCAGGCTTTTGATATGCGCGGTGATTTGCGAGTGTTGGATGTGCAGCAGCAGCTGCAGGATAAACGCATTCGGGCAGAAAAGACCCAATATTTGCCAAGCATACAGGCAAATTACGATCTACAGTGGTCCGCATCTCAGCCCGGCAACCCGGTATTTTTTGGAAATGAGCAGCAGCGAGCCCGCTCACAAACGTTTATGATTGGGGTGCAGTTGCCCATCTTTCAGGGATTCCGTCGCGATGCGGCAATACAGCAGGCGCAAATTCAACGGAAAGATTTGCAGATTCAGGAGCGCCAGGCTAAACGTACGGCCGAGAGTGAGATTACGTCAGCTGAAGAAAGTATAAGGGAGGCATTTCAAATTGAAACCGCTCGGAAACGTGCTTTGGAACAAGCTCAAACGGCATACGATCGGGCACTTAAACGATATAAAAGCGGCTTGGGATCACAGCAGGAAGTAACAGATGCTGAGTTGCAGCTTCGGGAAGCCGAGATTGGGTATGCCCAGATGGTCTTTAACTATTTGGCAGCGAAAGCCCAGTACGATCAGGCTATTGGCAAAGTCCCTTTTGTTGAAGAAGACGTAGAATCCATTAAAAACAAGATTGAACTCGAATAAACGAACACTTTTAGCAATGAGAAAATTATTAGTATTAGCATTAGGTACGCTCATTTTTACATCGGCTTGCAATAACGGTCCGGCCACTGAAAACGGAGAAGCAGAAAGTGCCGTTGCTGTTAATGTGGAGGAAGTTGCCCCTGCTGTTTTTAATCATTATTTGAATGTTCAGGGCACCGTAGAATCGGATAGGACGATCTTAATTACTCCAAAAGCTACGGCAACTGTTGAAGAAATCAATGTAAGGGCTGGTGACGTGGTGGAAAAAGGGGATGTACTTGCCCAGCTGGATGGCGAAGTTACCCGCACGCAGATCGAAGAAGTTAAGTCACAGCTTAAACTGGCAGAAACCCGGTATGAGCGCCAAAAAAATCTGCGCGAAGATGATATCGGATCTGAAATAGAGTTGCTCGAGGTCGAAACCCAGGTTCGTTCGCTTGAAAACCAATTGGCATCGCTCCGCGAGCAGTATGATAATTACACCATTGAGGCAACCATTGGGGGAACGGTTAATCAGGTACACATTAAGGAAGGTGAAAATATCGGTCCGAATGGTCCATCATTTCAGATCTCCAATTCGGAAGCTCTTAAGGTAACAGCCGAAATTTCGGAGTACTATATCAACAGGGTGGAAACTACCGACAGTGTTACTATCAGCTTACCCAGTATCGACCGGGAGATGACCAAACGCATTGATGTGGTTAGCAAGGTTATTGATCCGGCTAACAGAACGTTTGGCATTGAGGTGTATATCCCCAACATCGATGACATGGTTCGCCCAAACATGCTGGCAAAACTTAAAGTAAATGATTATCAGCGAAACGACGTACTTACCGTTCCGATAAACGTTGTGCAATCAACCAATGACGAAGGATACTTATTTGTCGCTGAACAAAATGATGATGGCTGGGTTGCCAAACAGAGATCTGTCGTTACCGGAAATAGTTATGGCGACGAAATTATTATTGAAGAAGGGTTACAGCCCGGGGATCAAATTATTACAGTTGGTTACGATGGTTTAAACGACGGAGATTCTATTTCCATCCAAGAAAATTAATCCAAAAGATTATTCTATAATGAGTTTTAAAGAGTTTAAGCCTTCGAGTATTGCAATAGATAATAGTACCACGGTTTACCTGGTTACGGTTTTGGTAACTATTATGGGGATTTTCTCTTATCTCACCCTTCCCAAAGAGCAGTTTCCGGAAGTGGAAATTCCTATTTTTAATGTGGTAACTATTCAGGCGGGATCGTCACCGGCTGATGTAGAAAACCTGATTACGCGTCCACTTGAGCAGGAGCTGCGCGGCATCGACGGTATTGACGAAATCAGCAGTGTATCGAAACAGGCGGCATCCATTATTACCATAGAGTTTGAAACAGAGAAGGATAAGTTGGTTGCCCAGCAGGAGGTTAATGATGCCGTTGAGAAAGCCCGTACAGATCTGCCTACCAGTTTAACGGAAGAGCCTGAGGTAACGGATGTTAATCTGGATGATCAGCCCATTTTGAATATAAACCTTTCAGGCAACTATGATCTGGTTCAACTCAAGCGATATGCCGACCAGATACAGGATGAGGTGGAAAGTCTGTCGGGTATTAATGAAGCAGAGATTGTGGGGTCCCTTGAACCGGAGATCGAAATCAATATGGATCTGCCCAAAATGCTTGCGTCAGGGGTCACTTTTGAACACGTGCGTCAGGCCGTCAATAATACCAATGTCACTATATCAGCGGGTGGACTTGATGTGGGACAAATGGAACGTGCCGTCCGTGTTGATGGTGAGGTAAGTAGCGCTGAAGATCTGAGAAATCTGATCGTTACCAATAATTCGGGCCGTCAGGTGTATCTGAAAGACGTGGCCGAAATTCGCAATGGATTTGCCGACCGTGAGAGTTACGCCCGTCTTAATGGAGAAGATGTTATTACGCTCAACGTAAAAAAGCAGGGTGGGGCAAACCTTATTGAAATGTCGGAATCTACGGTTGCAACCGTAGATGAGCTTAGGGAGTCGCAGTTCCCCGACGGCCTGGATGTGACGTACACCGGTGATCGTTCGCAGGACACGCGCGATAGTGTTTCTAATCTGTTTAATACTGTTATTCTTGGATTTTTCTTCGTGGTATTGGTGCTCATGTTCATCATGGGAGTACAAAATGCCATTTTTGTAGGATTGGCCATACCGCTGTCATCCCTCATTGCCTTTGCCGTTATGCCGGGGATGGAAGATTACAGTATCAACATGGTAGTGCTTTTTGCACTCATTTTGGGCCTTGGTATTGTGGTCGATAACGCCATTGTAATCGTCGAAAACATCTACCGATATATTACGACTACCGATTACGGTAAAGTTGAAGCTGCCAAACGTGCGGCCGGAGAAATTGCCGTGCCGGTAATTACGGGTACGCTCACCACGATTGCACCTTTTGTGCCGCTGCTATTTTGGACGGGCATTATGGGTCGATTTATGGTGTATCTCCCCATCACGATTATTCTAACACTTACCGCTTCGCTGGTGGTGGCGCTGTTTATGAATCCGGTGTTTGCCGTCTCATTTATGGAGGAAGATGATGGCAGAACTCACAATAATGGAGCTGATCAAAACAACAGGCCCGTATGGATTGCCGGAGGCGTATTTCTTGCCATTGCAGCTGTCTTTTATATTGCTGGTATATGGTTTGCAGCAAACTTGTTACTGTTCTTGTACGGGTTGTATCTGCTGGAGCGATTTGTGTTGAGCCCGATGATTGTGAAGTTCAATCAAACAACGCTGCCTCGTATCCAAGATAATTACAAGAAAATGATTAACTGGATTCTGGAGGGACGCCGACCGTGGTACACCCTCGGCCTTACCATCTTGTTTTTGGTGGGCAGTGTTGTACTATTGTTTATTCGATCACCGAAGGTCGTATTTTTTGCCGAAAGCGAACCTAATTCGGTATATGTATATAATGAACTGCCAACCGGTACCGATCTGGAGGTGACTAATGGAGTGACCCAAAAACTTGAGGAAAGAGTATATGAAGTACTGGGAGAAGACAATCCCGTTGTAAAGTCAGTTATTACCAATGTTGCGGTTGGTGCGGCCCCACCAAACGAGATTGATCAGACCCCCAGTCCAAACAGGAGTAGAATTGCTATTTCGTTTGTGGATTATCAATATCGCGATGGGGTATCAACGCAAGACCTTATGGATAAAATTCGGGATAATGTTAAGGGTATTCCAAGTGCGGAGGTCACCGTTGAGCAAGAGCAACAGGGACCTCCGTCAGGAAAGCCGATCAATATTGAGGTGACAGGAGATGAGTTCGATCAGCTGATCGATATTTCCGAGCGTTTGAATGCTCACATCGAAGCACAGAATATCGATGGTATCGAACAGCTGCGTACCGATCTGCAAAATAATAACCCTGAAATAATTGTGGATGTCGATGAGGTGAAAGCTAATGGCTATGGTCTTAGCAATGCCCAACTGGGTACGGAGTTGAGTACCGCCTTGCTGGGGCAGCCGATATCAACGTATCGCGACCAAGATGAAGAGTATGATATCAGGCTGCGTTTGCAGGATGAGTACCGCTCAAATATTACCGATCTAATGGATCTGCGAATTCCTACCCCTGAAGGAGGCATGATTCCTATTTCTGCCGTAGCTGATGCCGAATATGTATCGAATGTCGGTTCAATAAATCGTATCGATTTAAACAGGGTGGTTACAGTATCCTCGAACGTGCTGGAAGGGTATAACGCCAACGAAATAAATGCGCAGATTCGCGAATCCCTGCAAGGATTTGATATCCCCGAAGGATATAATGTAACATTAACAGGTGAGCAGGAAGATCAGGCAGAGGCGGCCAACTTCTTGGCAACAGCGTTATTTGCAGCTGTTGCACTAATTTTCCTTGTCTTGGTGGCGCAGTTTAACTCAATCGGTAAGCCCGTGATTATTATGTCTCAGGTGGTATTTAGTTTGATTGGTGTCTTTATCGGTTTTGCCACATTTGGACTCGATGTTTCGGTGGTAATGACGGGGATGGGGATCATTGCTGTTGCAGGTATTGTGGTTAAGAATGGCATTATTCTAATCGATTATACCGATATTTTGCGCAACGAAGGCAAAAGCTTGCGCGAAGCCGTAATTGAAGGAGGACGTGTACGTCTAAATCCCGTATTACTAACGGCAGCATCCACAATATTGGGACTGATACCGCTCGCAATAGGGCTTAACATCGACTTTTATGGACTCTTTGCCAGCTTCGATCCCAACATGTATTTCGGTGGGGACAACGCCGATTTTTGGGGGTCGCTGGCCTGGACTATTATTTTCGGCCTTGGTTTTGCCACATTTTTGACACTCTTTTTGGTACCCTCGATGTACTACATTGGCGTGCAGACAAAACGCAAAATCAAGACACTCTTGCCCTAAATCACCATTTGCTGATTTTGGCCCGGATGTTATTCCGGGCTTTTTTATTTATGAGTGGATGTGTTTTCGGGATGACCTGCTCGGCAAAAAATTGTATCTTTTGCCATCAAATAAATACAGAACTAAATTTTACCTTACGTGATTCAACGAATTCAAACTGTGCTGCTGTTTTTAGCTTTTCTGTTAAATGGAGGCGTATATTTTAACGCGCTATATCGTCATGCCATGCAAGATCCGCAAGGTTGGTTGGGCATCAGTTTCGCCATCATTTTAATGATTGCCGCGCTTGGTTCATTGGGAACTATATTTTTATACAACAACCGTGAAAATCACCACCGTTGGGTCAGCAGATTGTTGATTGTTCAGGTCATTACCATCGGTTTTGGAATAGGAATTTATATTTCTTTGGGCGGTTTTGGCACCTATCTCTGGGATGAAACCATTGGCGTTGGTCTGTTGCTTCTGGCTTTCACCTCGCAGTTATATGCCCGCAAAAAAATTAAAGATGATATCGATCTGGTGAAATCGATGGATCGCATACGATAGAAAAACCACCTGAAAGGGTACTTGTTTACATGGCCGATGACTATCCCAAAGTGAAAGTGCTGGCAGCCCTGCTTGTTGGGGTATCGGCTTTTGGTTTTGCTCCTATACTTGTTCGTTTTGCTTCGGATACCTCTGCCCTTGTATTGGTTGTTTATCGTACGGTATTTGCGGCAGCTATGCTTTTTCCATTCTGGATTTGGCTGCGCGATTCTGAATACCGAACAGGCAAGGGACGCGAGCGCTTTTGGATTGTGCTTTCCGGTGGTTGCTTGGGACTCCATTTTTCGTTCTGGATATCTTCACTCTATTATACTTCGGTAGCATCGGCGTCGGTACTGGTCACGGTGCATCCCATTATTATGATTTTGGTAGAGCGCCTATGGTTTAAGCGAGGCTTTGCCAAGACTACGTGGATTGGAGTGTTGCTGGCATTTTTGGGATCGGTGTTACTGGGGATTTCTGACAGTCAAGTGGAACAGGATTTTTCTAACCCGCTATTCGGCAATTTTCTGGCACTGACAGCGGCCATGATTTTTGTGGTGTATCTTCTGATTGGGCAAAAGATCCGCAGAAAACGTGAATGGATTGATTATGTGTTTCCGGTCTATTTTTATGCAGCGGCCGCTTGCGTCATTATAGCATTGCTTATGGGCGAAAATTTATTTGATATTTCTACCATTGGCATTTGGGCTGGTGCAGGAATGGCTTTTGGTCCACAGATATTGGGACATGGTTCGATGAATTATGCCGTAAAATATGTGTCGCCTACTTTGCTCTCCACGCTTATTCTATCAGAACCGTTATTGGCGTCGGTACTGGCATTTTTTCTGTTTTCCGAACTCCCACCGCTCCCCTCCATTATGGCCATGCTAGTCATTTTGACGGGGGTAGCTCTTACCTGGCGCAGAAAGGCAGCTGATTAGTTCAGTAGAATTTTTATATCGCATGATGATAGTATTTAATTTCATGGCACGGCTTTGTATAATCCAGTTATTTTAAAAATTAACGAGTTAAAAATGATGCAATCGAAATTTTTTCTGTTGCTTGGGATAGGCCTGCTTTTTTTGTGTGCTGATACGGCAGCTCAAACTGTTCGAATCATTGATAAAGAATCGCTGGAGCCGATTGTAAATGCCTATATATTTAATAATGAGCGCAATAAAATTGTTGTAACCAACCCCGATGGAGAGGTCTCGTTAGAAAAATTTTCAGCAGATGATTCACTCAATATCAACCATCCATCATATCAAAACCTAACGCTGACATTGTCCGATATTGAGGCTCAGGACTTTTTAATTGCACTGGAAAGCCGGTCTGTTTTTATGGATGACGTTTTTGTATCGGCCAGTCGAAGGACCGAGGACCGAACTAAAATTCCACAGGCAGTCCTCCAAATTGCTGAAGAAGAAATAGCGTTTGAAAATCCGCAAACATCGGCGGATGTGTTGCAGCAATCCGGGCAAGTATTTGTCCAGAAAAGCCAGATGGGGGGAGGTAGCCCGATGATCCGGGGATTTGCGGCAAACTCGGTACTGTTGACCGTTGATGGAATTAGGATGAATAACGCGATCTTTCGGAGTGGAAACCTGCAAAATGTAATTTCTATTGATGTCAATGCGATTGAGAATACGGAAGTGCTTTTTGGGCCGGGATCAATTATTTATGGCAGCGATGCCTTGGGAGGGGTCATGAACTTTCAGACGAAATCACCAGAACTTTCGTTTGATGGAGATCAATCCCTGGTAAAAGTAAGCGCTATGAGCCGATACAGCTCGGCCAACAATGAACGAACGATTCACGCTGATGCCTCTATTGGATTTAATAAATGGGGAACCGTTACCAGTGTAACTTATAGTCATTTTGATGATCTGCGTTCGGGCGGTGACTTCTATGATGATTTCCCCAACTTTGGAAAGCGAGAAGAATATATTGTTCGGCGCGATGGCTTTGATGCGATTATCCCTAACGAAGATGTTACTGTTCAGCGGTTTTCGGGATATGAGCAATTAAATGTAATGCAGAAAGTTCGCTATAAACCAAATACCAATTGGGACTTGGAATACGGATTCCACTACGCAACAACGTCTGATATTCCGCGCTATGATCGACTAATTCAACGTGAAAACGGAGATTCGGGGCAGCTTGTAAATGCCGAATGGTTTTACGGTCCACAGATCTGGATGATGAATATGCTGCGGACCAACTATTTTAAAGCTAACCAATGGTTTGATAATGCTACAGCTACTTTTTCGCAGCAGTGGTTTCAGGAAAGCAGAAATGATCGCGATTTTCAGGATGTACAACGCCGAAATCGGGAAGAGAATGTGAATGTATATATTGCACAGCTGGATTTCGATAAGCATATCGATGAGCAAAAAGACCTATACTACGGTATCGAGGGAATTTACAATTATGTGGGATCAGAAGCTCACGTAAAAAATATTGATACCGGTATTCAGGCGCCGGCTTCCACTCGTTATCCCGATGAGGGAAGTAACTATACGCAGTTGGCTGCCTACACAAAATACGAACATGATATTGGAAGCCAACTAACAGCCGTTACTGGGGTTCGTTATAGCCATGTCTTTTTGGATGCCCGGTTTAGTAATACATTTTATGATTTTAATTTTGATAAGATCTCACTTAGCACAGGGGCATTAAGCGGTAATGTGGGATTGACTTATCGTCCTGCTCAAAATATACAGCTTAATCTCAATGGCTCCACCGGGTTTCGGGCTCCCAATATCGATGATGTAGCCAAGGTATTTGATTCCGAACCCGGCACGGTAGTGGTACCCAATAATGATCTCAATTCCGAGAATTCTTACAATCTTGATGTTGCTCTGATCAAAGAATTTGAAAATGAATCCCGGTTTGAGGTAAATACTTTTTATACCTGGCTGCGTGATGCTATGGTACGGCGCGATTTTGGTAATGAATTTGGGCAAGACTCGGTTACCTATGATGGTACTCAAAGCAATGTAGAAGCAGTAGTAAACGCCGGCAAAGCCTATATTTATGGGGTAGCTGGCCAGTTGACCATAAATCTTCCGGGATCTTTTACGCTTGATTCACGCCTAACCTATACAAAAGGCCGAGATCAATCCAACAGCGAGCCCATGCGACACGTAGCACCTTTATTTGGCATGGCGTCTATAACATATCAACATAATGCTATAAAGGTTGAAGCCAACACAAAATTTAATGCCAAAAAAGATATTGTCGATTTTTCTCCATCAGAACGTAATAAAACACATCTTTATACAACCGAAGGAACACCCGCCTGGACTACACTAAATTTTAAAAGCTCATACCAGTTTTCTGATCAAATTCGGCTGAATGTTGGAATAGAAAACATATTTGATAAGCATTATCGACCCTATTCATCAGGCATAAGTGCACCGGGAAGAAACCTTTCAATTGCATTGAGGGCAGAACTTTAACAAAACGAAACAATCTGTTTTACTGTTAAAGACTAAAGAGCAAAACAAAAGATCGGGATTAATGAACATTAGAAATTTATTGTATTAACCGATTTCCCAAGAATTTTGGGTATTTTATACGGAAATAAAATGAACGTTGGTAAAGATATTTGCATATAGGTTTTACTTCGGATAACCAATATACAATTATGCAAAACTGTAATTTATTTACATCAAGAATCAGAAATACCGTTGTTGGTATGTTTTCTGTACTTATCTTAAGTACAGGATGCGTTAAAACCGATGATATCGATCGATTTGTGGAGGAAAATTCAGAAGAGGGGTTGGATGTTTCTGTTACAGAACCCATTGACAGAGACTATGAGGATATTAAAGAGGATGGAACTCTCAAGATGATCACTCGCTATAGTTCTAACACGTATTTTTTGCACCAGGGGCTTGAATGGGGGTTCGAGTACGAGCTCGTAAAGGAATTTGCCAATGAGCACGATTTGGCCCTTGAAGTTATTGTGGTTGGCCCCGATGAAAATCCCTATGATTTACTGAATAGTGGAGTCGGTGACTTGATAGCCGCTAACTATGCGGCTACTGAAGAACGAAAAAAATACGTCAAGTTTACTCGTCCTTATAATTTGGTGGATCAAGTATTGGTATTTTCACAAGCGATTGAAGAACCGCCCCAAACCTTAGAAGAGGTTGTCGAGCGAGATATTCCCATCACGGTCCGTCGGAATAGTTCTTACTATTACCGCATGAAAAACTTGCAAAACCAAGGAACCAATCTCGTTACACACTTAGTACCGAATACCAAGGATACCGAAGCAGTATTGTTTGAGATTTCTAATAATAATTTTTCGGCCACCGTCGCTGATGACAATATTTTTAACGCTTCTAATACGTATATGGACGGACTTGTGAAGGGGCCAACAATTGCAGAAAAGGATACTATTTCCTGGGCTATCAGGAAAAACTCGTCGGATTTAGAGTCAAAATTGAATGGATTTCTGTATAAACACTTTCGATTTGGGCAGTCAGGAGAAAATCCCAAACGTTCTACGTTCTTAAATATATTACGGAAACGCTATTTTGAAGCGGGCCAACAAATTGCAGGCTATTACAATCCGGAGCTATCTGCTCGGGGATCTGGAGTTATTTCACCTTATGATGATCTTATAAAACAGATAGCCGACTCGGCTAATGTGGATTGGCTGTTAGTAGCTTCTATTGCTGCTCAGGAAACAAAGTTTAACCCACAATCAAAGAGTTGGGCAGGGGCCGTGGGATTGATGCAGGTTATGCCTCGTTTTTCTGAGGTGCCCAATGAAGAGCAGCTTTATGATGTAGAAACAAATATCAAAGAAGGGGTTCGGATTATTAAGGAACACCTCGATCACTATTCCTATATGGACAGTACCAATAAATGGTCCTTTGCCTTGGCTACCTATAATGCAGGACCCGGCCATATTGCTGATGCCCGCAGGCTGGCAATGGATCAGAATAAAGATCCCAATAAATGGGAAAACGCCGAAGATGCCCTCCTGAAATTAATGCAGCGTAAATATTACAAAGATGCCCGTTATGGTTTTTGTAGGGGGATAGAAACGGTCCGGTACGTGAAAGAGATAAAAAATAGATACAAAACCTACGAAAGTATTTTGACGATGAATGAACGGCTTGGTGACGAAGAGACGGGAACCGTAGGCACCGGAGTTATGGGGCTGTTTAATTAACCTTGATGATAATCAGGGTGATGTCGTCGGTATGGATATCCTCAGAAAAATTTTTGATGTCATTAATAATCGCATCTTGAATATCAGCTGCTGATCCATCGCGGTACTTTCTTATACAATCATAAAGTCGTTCTTCCCCAAACTCTTCCGTTTCATCAGCATTTTTAGCTTCGGTGACGCCATCAGTGTACATTACTAACACATCGTCTTGCGAAAGGACGACAGTTTGTTTCTCGTAAGGGGTTAGGGTTGACGTAGCCCCCAAAATGAGTCCACCCTTAGTAAGTTCTTTAATCTTTTTATGATCGTTTTTAAGCAAAATTGGGGGGTTGTGTCCCGCATTTACGTATTGAAATTCATGGGTTTGAGAATTAAAAATTCCCCAGAAAAACGTTATAAATTTATCACTGGGCGTGTTTTCAAAAATGATATCATTGATTCGTCCGGTGGCCTCATCAAGCGAAATATCAACGGGCAATAGTACATGTAACATGGCTTGTAGGTTCGCCATCAAAAGAGCTGCTGGCATTCCCTTGCCGGTCACATCACCAATGGCAAAAAGTAGCCTGTCATCGGGTGCTTCAAGAATATCAAAATAGTCACCACCAACTTGATAGGAAGATATATTTGTTGCAGAAATATCGAGCTCTTTGCTGGTGGGAATGGGATCAGGAAGAAGCCCTTCTTGGATGCTTTTGGCAATATCCAACTCTTCTTCCATGCGCTCTTTCTCAATCCGCTCTTCAAGCAGGTATGTTTTTTGGATAGAAAGCACTGCCAGATTTCCCAGCGATTGCAAAAAATTATAGTCGGATGTGCTATAGGATTCGTTATTGGCCCGTCCACCAACCCCAACCAGGGCAACACGTTCACTCTGAAATTGCAAGCCGATAACAGCCTTGATTTCATTTTTCTTTAAAAAGGGAACTTCCTCGGATAAGGTAGCGTCAACCTCGGTAAGATCTTTCTCAAGTTCAAAAAGCCGGTCCATATCATCTTCGGAAAGAGTGCCTTGAATACCGCTGGTAGTCATTACCTTTCGTTCGCCATCAATTTCGAGCACAAAAAAGAACTTTCGGATAAGCATTTGGCCCAGCATGGCAAACTTGAAAATGCGGATAATTTCATCGCGATCAACCAGAATGTTAAAATCTTTGCTGAGGTCGAATAGGGTATTCAGTTCATACACTTTTTTGTCAAGCATGCGATTGATTCGTCGCAGCTCGGTAAACATACGAGAGTTAGCAATGGCAACTGAGGATATGATAGAGAGGCTTTCAACAAACTCTATTTCATGGTCACTTAATGGCTTTTTAGTTCCTTTTGATCCTAAGCATAAGAACCCAATATGGTTATTACTCGTTTGTAAATTAAAAAAGACGCAGTTGTGATCTCCGTGAATAAGTTCCGGCATCTCAAAATCATCTATGCCACACTGTATTACTGGCTGTTCTTTAATTTCGTCATCCCATTCAAAGGCAATGGTTTCTCCTTCTGGTGGGCAATCACGGCCCTTGGATTTTGATATAACATAATTATCGCTGCCGGGCTGGTAAAGCAGCACCATGGCCTTGCTTACCATAAGTTTACCCATAGTAATGAGCAGGAGGTTGTTCAGAACAAAATCCATGTCTTGAGACTCGATGAGAAGCCGAGAAGTCTCAAGTAGTGTTTTTAATTCAAATCGGGAATGCTCCTCGTCATATTTATTAGAAATGCTCAAAATGCTACTTGGTTTTAGTCATCCTGATTTCATTCACCGAATCCTGGGTATGGTATTCCACGTTGTCCATAAGTTTTTTTATAAGATAAACGCCCACACCACCGCGCTTTTTTTCTTTAATTTTTTGCCGAACATCTGGTTTGGAATATCTTGTAGGGTCAAAAGCATCGCCTGTATCTAACAGAGAAACCCAAAATTTTCTGCTGTTATATCCCAATTCAATATCTACGGTTTTATGTTCATCATTATTATAGGCGTGTTTGATGATATTGGTGTAGGCTTCATCAACAGCCAAACGAATATCGGCTACCTCCTGTTTGCTGAACCCAAACGCCGTAGCGTGCTTTGCCACAAAGTTGCGCACCTTTGCCAAATGCTTCGTTGAAGCCTGTACAGAAATGCTATATGAGGTAGGTTTTGCCAAGGCGATTTAGGATTCGTTTCCGTCATTTTCAAATTTTTCAATAGCGTCATCTTCTTTTTCCAAGATGTCGTAGAGTGATGGAAAACCTAACAGGTCGAAAACATTATAAACCTTTGGGTTCATATTTGTAAGCTTAATATCGCCTCCCAGCGAGCGCACATCTTCGATATAAGCCATAAAAACACCTAAGCCCGCACTTGCGATATAATCCAGATCATCGCAGTTGACAATAATCTTATGTTTGTTTCTATCTATTAATTTCTTAAGTGAATCTTCCAACTGAGAGGCCGTATGGGCATCGAGCTCACCGCATAACTCCAGAACATCGTAAGACTGTACCTGTCTGTGATTGATTTTAAAATTTTTCATTATTGCGGATTTGTTGTTAGAGAACTTTTTGCGTTACGATATGAACGACTAAACATAAAAAAATTTATGAACATGGTTCGCAAAAATGAAAAAAGCCCCAAAATAGTACGAGTATAGAAAGCCATTATAGTATAGAGTTACAAATTATTAATGGCTTACGATCAGGAGGGAAAAATGATTCAAAAAAATAAGGCCTCACACGTATCAGGTGTGAGGCCCTGACTATTCATCAAGAGAGACGCTACTTGAGCGCAATTCAATATACAGTAATTCTACTGGTTTCTACAAATTATTATAGCAAATAAATCATAAATCGATCTAAAAAGGGCTGTAGGGCACTTATTTTTAGCTATTCTCATGGGAGCCAACCATTTTTAGAAATTTTTTGGTGTTACCGATAACATCGTTAACCGATTTTGAGAGTAGAGAATTACAGATTACGTGGGTGCGCGCTTGTGGAAAATTGGCAGTTTCCAATAATTCTGTGCGCGTACCAATATTTTCAATCAATTTTTTTATTGCGGATACAGACACCACTTTGTCTTGTTCGCGTCTGTTTTTATAATAATATCCTACAAAGGTAGGATGGGTGACTTTCTGAAAAAGCGACTCTTTCATGTGATGTTCAACAAAGGCTCCAAGAGCAATTGCACCGGCTGTGGCATAACTTTTATTCCAAATTCGATCCTCGGCGTAGGTGCTGTTTGGGGAGGTAATTAGATATTTATTTCCGGGAATAAACTGCAGGATTTTTCTCCCAAGATTATTGGTCAGGAAATGATTACTTATTCCATAAAATTCAATAAGTGGGGAATATAAAATCAGTGACGAAATGTGTGGTTGATATTGTGGTTTTGAAGCGAGGTACAAGGCTAAAGAAGCCCCGGTTGAAGTCCCCATAAGAGTTACCTTTTCTCCAAGCCGTTTGCCTATTTCAATGGCAAATATTGCAGATTGCAACATTTTTTTCTCGGTCAGGTTTAGCAGGGGATATGATGCTTTAACGCCATGTTCTTCCATCCTGCTTAAGTAAAGGTTGTATCCGAAATGTTTCGCAATGGTCTTATGTACAGGATTTCCTTCGGGGTGAGAAGCACGAAACCCGTGCAGGTAAACGAGAGCCTGCTTCGTTTTTTGGGGTGTTTGCTCGTTATTCCAAACAATTTGTGCTTGCGTTCCCTCCTTTAAATTATGTCTCGATTCGTGCTTATGGACATAATTATTGAGAGCAATGGGCTCAGTGGGTATGTTTGAGTATGGGTGCCCCATCTTGTAAAGGTTCGTAATTGTTTTTGGGAGAGTGATATCCAAGTCAAAAAATAAAAAAGCACCGCAGAATATTACGGTGCTTTTTAAAAATTTGGATTCTGAGTTATGGGAATTGAAAAGTCGGCTTTTGTTTACTATTCGAGGATAGAAGTCCAGGATTTTGCATCATGATTTCGCATCAACTTATCCTCGAGCTTCTCGGCCATTTCTTCAGAATCAACCCGGCCTAATCGCACGCGGAACCACACATCACCAGTATCTTCGTTACCCATTTTTACGACGTATGCATTTTCATAGCCACGATCAACCCATTTTTGAACTTGTTGTTCGGCCTTAACTTCCGATCGCCAGGATTCAACTTGAACGGCATATTTGCCATTCTCGTCATATTCAATTCGGTTACGTTCTTCTTCTTTTTCGGCAGCTTCAATACTGTCTTGTCGTGCTTGTTCAAGAGAGTCTTGGCGTTGTTGCTCGAGTTCTTGCTGACGGACTTGTTCAAGAGAGTCTTGTCGTGCCTGCTCTCGTTCCTGGATTTCTTCTTCGCTTGGTCCACAAGCTTGCAACAAGCTAATTGCTATGGCCGCTGTTATAAGAAAAATACCTGTTCGTTTCATAAGTCTTTAGTAGTTAATGAATTGGGATGAATTGTTTTAGTATGTACTATGCTAATTTTACTTAAAAAAAGGGTTGGTACAAAACGTTTTAGATAAAAAAGATTAATAAAGCTTTTTGAAATTAGTAATGGGGATAAATGCAGCTAATAATTATCACCGAAGGGTTGCTATCAAGATGCATTCTATTTAGATTTGATCTAAATTTTTCACGTCCCAGAGAAAGATAAGAGCCATTATCAGCACAAATAGAAATAGTAAATCCCCACCGTGGTATCTGCTTGTTACTGCGGGTGTTATTGCCGCAGGGGTATTAATACCACTTGTATATTTGTTGATCAGAGCGTTTGATGCATCACCCGAAATGCTCAACGATGTGGTTTTTAGAATGCGAAATCTTCGTCTGTTAGGTAACACTTTGCTCTTAACGTTCGGGGTGCTTGTTCTGGGGATTTTGATTTCTTTACCACTTGCATATTTATCAGTACGAATAAAAATAAGGGCGCGTCGTTTTGTAACACTTTTAGGAGTATTACCCCTTGCTATCCCCGGTTATGTTATGGCTTACGCATTGCTTGGGATGGGGGGCTACAATGGTACGTTTAATGCGTGGTTTGGGTGGGTACTGCCCAGGATAAACGGTTTTTGGGGATCGCTGATTGTACTTACCTTGTGCACCTTTCCCTATTTGTATTTAAATATTCGTACCGGGTTGGCGGGTATGGATCGATCAATCGAAGAAGTGTCCCGATCGTTAGGACACGATGCTCGGTCAACATTTTTCAAAGTGATTTTACCTCAGCTCAGACCCGCCTTGTTGGCAGGGTCGCTGCTGGTTAGCTTGCATGTAATCGGGGATTTTGGGACGGTTTCATTGATGCGTTTTGAGACGTTTAGTTATGCTCTGTATCTGCAATACATTGCCGCTTATGATCGCATTTATGCAGCTTGGTTAGCGTTAATGCTTCTGGCACTCACTACTGGGGCTTTGGTATTAGAGTACAAGTTGCTGAAGAAAGCAATTTATCACCGGCTGGGACGCGGGGTGGCAAAGGCCAAAAGTTATCTTGAGCTGGGTTCTTGGGCAGTTCCGGCTTATACCTTTGTTGGAGTACTGTTTTTAGTGTCTGTAATACTGCCGGTTTCTTCTATCGTTTTCTGGTTGAACCAAACTGCTTTTGCTGCGGTGGCCAGCAATTTGTATGAGGCTTTTGCAAATTCGGTGCAGGCTTCGGCGCCCGCAGCGGTACTCACTACCGGTTTGGCGTTACCATTAGCCTATATCGGTGTTCGATACAAATCACGATTCAGCAATCCCATTGAGCGGGTAGCTTATCTGGGATATGCTACTCCACCGCTTGCGTTTGCTTTGGCATTTGTATTTTTCTCCCTGCAGGTTTCCACTGTTTTGTATCAGTCGTTGTTGCTATTGGTGATTGCTTACTCTTTGCATTTTTTGGCGGAAGCTATCGGACCAGTGCGCAGTGCGCTGTATCAGGCTCCGGCCGACCTTGAAGAAGCGGCGCAGTCCTTGGGATATTCTTCCATCAAGTCATTTTTTAAAGTTACTTTTCCATTATTACGTGGTGGAATTATTGCAGCGGCATCTTTGGTTTTTTTATCTGCAATGAAAGAGTTATCCATAACGTTTTTATTATCACCTATAGGCTTTGATACGTTGGCATTGAACGTGTGGTCTTATACAGGAGAAGCGATGTTTGCAGAAGCGGCTCCCTTTGCATTGTTAATTTTGTTATTTTCATCCCTGTTTGTGGGGTTTTTATTTACTAAAGAATTAAAGAAATAATGAGTGATCTGCTTACGGTTAAAAACTTGACGAAGGCTTTCGACGAAAGCGGCCCGGTGGTAGATGCGCTGGATTTTGAAGTGAAGGAGCACGAGATCTTTGCTCTGTTAGGCCCCAGTGGCTGTGGAAAAACTACATGTCTTAGACTTATTTCAGGATTTGAACGGGCCGAAGAAGGCGAAGTGCGGCTTGAGGGTAAGTTATTAGAATCCCCTAAGAAACACATAGCCCCGCAAGACCGGGGCATCGGTTTTGTTTTTCAGGATTATGCCCTTTTCCCCCACCTTTCTGTCATTGAAAATGTGGCATTTGGTCTTACTGATATTCCCAAACATAAGCGACTGGTCTATGCCGAGGAGGTATTATGCCGGACAGGAATGGGAGATTATAAGGATCGCAATCCCAGTGAGCTTTCCGGCGGACAGCAACAGCGCGTGGCCCTTGCGAGAGCTATTGCACCTGAACCCAAATTGGTATTGCTCGATGAGCCGTTTTCAAATCTCGATGCCATGCTACGTGATACCATGCGTAAAGAAGTACGGCAGGTGCTTAAAAAGGCAGGGATGAGCGCTTTGCTTGTAACGCATGACCAGGAGGAGGCTCTTTCGTTTGCCGATCGTATTGCGGTTATGAATAATGGGAAAATTGAGCAGATTGGGACGCCCGAAGAGGTTTATTATAATCCCCAAACAAAATTTGTTGCCCAGTTTTTAGGCCGTACGAATCTTTTTCATGCTGATGCGACCGGAAGTTCACAAGTGGCTACGAAGTTGGGTCCGATGAATTTAAATTGCGATGCCTGTGGACGAGTACTTTGTTCTATCCGGCCGGAACATTTAACGCTTGAGAAACCTACCAACCAAAAGCCGGAAAATGTGGGCACGGTATTGGGTAGGGAATTTAAAGGCCATGACATTACGTATCACGTGCAGCTGGGTGATGAAAAATACTTAGTACATACCGATAATCGCGTGCTCTTTGAACCCAATGATGCGGTAGTAATTAAGCCTTTGGAGTCGGCTGTAATTTTGGATGAATCTGATAAATAATATTAATTGGATATGAGCTTTCTGCTGTTACTTATTATTGCTGCTATCTGTGGTGCCATCGGACAAAGTATTGCGGGCTACTCATTGGGTGGTTGCCTTATTTCTACAGTTGTGGGATTTATTGGAGCCCTGATTGGCAAATGGCTGGCGGCTGAAATGGGACTACCTTACATGATTCCGGTTGATATAAATGGAGAAACCTTTCCCATTATCTGGTCGATACTTGGGTCGGCACTTTTTGCAGTAACTATTGGCGTAATTACCCGTGGCAAAAGTCCACTCAGGTAAAACGGCTTACTCGGATGTGGAAAAGTCCTGGTTAAAGGGATTTTTATCGAAGCCGGACGTTATTTTAACAAATCCATGATCGGAAGCCGCATGGCAGGAGTTGCAGGAATCAACCAAATCAATCGTTTGGTTGCGCACTTTCTCCCAATCTTTTTCCTCCAGAGCTTCTTCGGTAGATTCCATTTGGGGCTCCAGGTACTGCTCCATCAGTCCGGCAATATCATGACCTTCATAGGTAGGGACTTCTTCGGTGATGGTTTCAGTGGATTCTTCCATCTCATGCATGTAAAATGAAGCCAGTTCATGATTTTCAGCATCCACAGATAAAGCAAATTTATGAGTATGAGTTTGCAGCTGACTCATAACAACGGCTAATTCAACTTCTTCATGATCTTTGTCTTGGTCATGATTATCCTGACCCGAGGAAGTACATTGCACAATTAGCAATGAAGCAATAAAAACAGCAAAGAGGATTGTTAATCGATATATAGAAGATTCCTGAAAAAACATGACAATGATTTTGCATTAATTTATGATGGTTCAAATGATACTAAAAATTGATCAAAGCTGTGAACTTTCGGTTATGTTTTGAATTAAAATGGGGCGTAACGGAATCAGAATAACCGGGCAACGCTGACACTTGCGGTGAGTGCAGGTTCATCTAATCGTGCAGCTACATCAACCCGAAAAAAATTGAGGATGTTATTAAGTGATACACCTGCCTCCCAATGTGTACCGTTTGTTGTGTTGGGTTGATATCCATTGAGCATTGATTGGGCAGTGCTGTTCAGGGATGTTTTGGCCATTCCCCCGAATAGGATCAATCCCATGTTACGATTTACAAGCGGTTGCAATCCCAATCGCTCAAAGGGAATAGTTCGGAAGTTGTGTTCGGCTGTAATTGCCAAATATTGATCCCCTTCGTATGGTCGATTTCGTATGGTTTTCATTCCACCAAAGGGTGCGGTATATCCCATAGCAGCATCAACGATGCCCCATTTTTGAGGTGGTAATTTGCCGTTGTAGGTACCAGCTTTTAGGTTTATATCAAGAGTGTTGGGCAAAAATCGACGCTGATAAAAGGTTGGGAACGACCAAGTAAAGAGTCCCGTATAGCGGGTAAACTGGTAGTCGCTGGCCAAAGCATCAGAGGAATGTTCTATGGACAGCTGGACTTTTTTCTGACCGGTGATTCCGAAATTATATCCTTCATCTATGTTATAGCCGGTAACGATATCGATCGATTGTAGAGTGCCTTCTGGAATGGAGGGATTAATCCTGAAATTGTCAGAAAGTCCTCGCAAATCATAAGCAGTTGTAGTTTGCAGGGAGTGATGATTTTGGTGGTTCAATCCAACCTCAAAAGAGATGTTTTGGGGAAAATTCCAGGTTGAAAACAGGCGAAAACCCTCAGATCGGTAGTAATCAAAATACCCTTTGCGTCCTATAATTAAGTTAGGAATGATGGTAGCGTATGATTTATAAATAGGTGATTGGAATCGTGTTTCGGTTGATGCTTTATAGTCGGCTCCTATTTCGGTAGATATCCATTTGGAATTAAGCCATTGGGCAGAAAATCCGCCCCCATAATTCCATTCGTTATACCCAGTACTGTAGCCGCTTCGGCCGCGTAGGTTGAGCCAATCGGTCGCATCTACGTTGTATCGCAATCCCAGAAAAGCTTGATCAACACGATTATAGCGAGCATCGGGGGTAAAATTGCCAGGTATATGGTTGAAAAAGCTAAGGAAGCCGCTACCAGATTCGTTGCCCTCATCATCTTCGTCAGCATCAATCAAATCCGCTAAAAATCCGCTGGGTTTAAATGCTTTTTCGAGCGTTGCGGTGCTGTCAAGGGTGGTGTAAGCTTGTTCTTCTTCGTTAGATAGTGGAACGGTATTGACTTGTTGAACGATTAGTGAATCGGATTGCACGGTGGTGCTGTCAACACTAAACCGATTTTCTTTTTTGTAAAGGGAGTCGGGCAGAGAAGAATTAACTTGGTAGTTGGTGATACGCGAAAGTTGTTTGAATTTTATGGTCGGAAAATCGAGTCCGACCATTTTGATCTTGATATCGCCTCCGATACGGATATCTACCGGTAGCCAAAAGTCTTGACCGAAATTATTGAATTGCTGCTGATAGGAGGTATTAAATGATTTTATTGGCGCCGGAAATTTGACGACGTCGTTTGGGACTAAATCAACCTCGAGTAGGGCATATTCATCCGCAAGTACAAAAGCGGTGCCCTTAAAAAGAGGTTGCAGTTTTCTGGCGGGATTTACCTCGATTTCGTACACCGTTTGATTGTCAATGGATGTTTGATCGACAAGTTTAAAATCGTAGTAGTCCAGTGCATCGGGATGGGTAATACCAACCATGTTGAACTCGGCAATTTCTATGTCATCATCATAAAAATTGGGCAGGTAACTGACGCCCGCAAAATTGCTGGCGGCTTCAATATTGGCCGTTTGACGTTTGGATTTTTGCACCTCGCGGTGACCTTGTTCCTTATCCCAGAATACTTCGGAAACAGATTCATTGATGGATACGATGCTGGTATCGTTGGATAACGACTGTCGGGTATAGGCCTCGGCTTTGTATGTTTCGAGCTCTTTGCGCCATTGCTGTTTACGCTCAATGACTTCGCGCATAATTCTCATGCCCGGATCCTCATCGGTAACTACAATTTCCTGCATCTCTGTGACTGAGGGTCTAAGTGAAATACTTTGGTTCGGAGATGAGTTGTGTGTAATGGTCAGTTCTTTGGTTTCATATCCGATGTAGCGAATAATGAGTGTAGCAGGAAGCAGAGAGTCGGGTATCGTCAGCGAAAAATTACCATCGTTGTTGGTAATGGTGCCTCGGTAAGTGTCTTTTATAAGAATGTTTGCAGAAGGCAGTGTTTCTTCTGTTTGGTTATCAATAATTGTCCCGCTTATTTTCTTTTGGGCCCAAGTTGAAGAGGCTATACAGAGCAGGAGCAATAGCAGTACTATATTTCGTATTACTGTCATGGAAGAAAAATTAGTTATGCAACGAAGGAGAATTGTACTGTTTTGCTCCAATCAAGTTACAGCTATCGTGCGTTATTTGTTAATAGTTATTGGGAACTGTGTTTTTTAGCTATTGTATAAATGTATTTAAAAGTATATTCGTAGAACAATTAAAATGGAGTAAGCCTGATGGAAAGAATTGCGAACTTAATTAAAACTGCTAAAGCGCCAGCCGTTATAACGGTAATGCTATTGATGATTCCGCTGGCAGCAACGCAATTTGGCAGCGAAGTAGTTTGGGATGTAACCGACTTTATTGTAGCAGCTGTGTTGTTTTTCGGAACCGGTTTTAGCTATAAAATGGTTACTATGCAGTCGAAGCATATTGTTTACCGGGTAGCTGTGGCCATTGCACTGTTAGTCGGATTAGTTCTTATTTGGTCAAACCTGGCTGTAGGCATTATCGGATCAGAAAATAACGCTGCTAACCTGATGTATTTTGGAGTGGTATTTATTTTGATTACTGGTTCTTTTCTTGTTCGGTTTAAATCTAAAGGGATGGCAGCTGTTTTATTTTTAACAGCTGCAGCACAGGCTATAACCATCTTTGTAGCCCTTACTGGTGGCATGCAGTATTATCCCCATAGTTCAGTATATGAAATTATTTTAGTGAATGGATTTTTCATCATGTGGTTTTTGATATCTGGTGGATTGTTTTGGCTTATAGCCGGAGATCGTAGTGGGATTGATGCTAAGGCTTCGGCTGGTGGATAGATCGCTTCATATTTTAAAGTGCTGAAAATGATGTTAGAAAAGGTGGTAAAAACAGTTCTGTAATAAGATGTGAATTTGATTCGCATAATAGCTCATAATATTTAAGTTAAAAGCGAATAACTGATATCTGTTAACACATAGCGAAAATATTATGAAACGATTATTGCTCTTCCCGTTGATTGTGATCTTTGCCTGCTCTTACTCGGCAGAGGCACAAAATATTACGATTGATCCCGAAATATATGACATTATTGATGAGGTAAGTGCCGACCGGCTTGAATCGGATATCCGAACGCTGGCTAACTTTGGAACGCGTCATACCATGTCGGATACCACTTCATCTGAGCGAGGCATTGGTGCGGCACGACGCTGGATTAAGCAAGAATTTGAAGCCATTAGTGAGGAATGCGGTGGTTGTCTTGAAGTTCGTGAGCAGCGGACGCTGGTAGAAGCCGATCCCGACGGACGTATTGACGAGGATACCTGGGTGGTCAATGTATATGCCGTGCTGAAAGGCAATACTCATCCCAATCGCTATGTAATTATGAGTGGCGATATCGACAGCCGGGCTTCCGATGTGATGGATGCTGAAATTGATGCCCCGGGTGCGAACGATAATGCATCGGGCATGGCCGGAGCGATTGAAGCTGCACGAGTTCTTTCGGATTACGAGTTTGAAAATAGTATCGTTTTTGCCGGACTTTCGGGCGAAGAGCAGGGGCTCTACGGTGGACGTCATATGGCGGAGATGGCCAAAGAGGAGGGCTGGGAAATTATCGGCGTACTAAATAATGATATGATCGGAAACATCGAAGGTGTTGATGGTGTGATCGACAACCGTGCTTTCCGCATTTTTTCTGAGCCTTATTCATCAGAAGCTTCTGAGCGTGACCTCCAAATGAAACGCTTTTACGGTGGAGAAAATGATGGTATTTCGCGTCAGCTTGCCCGCTATGTATATGAGACTACCGAAACGTATATGCCACAGATGGATCCCATGCTTATTTATCGATTGGACCGCTTTGGCCGCGGCGGACATCATCGTCCCTTTAACGAAGCCGGCTTTCCGGGCATTCGCATTATGGAAGCCCATGAAAACTATGAACAGCAGCACCAGGATATTAGAACCGAAGATGGCATTGAATACGGGGATGTGATCGAACACGTCAATTTTGATTACGCCAAGAAGCTTACGGCTGTAAATGCAGTGGCGATGGCGTCTCTTGCAAAAGCACCGCCTGCTCCAAACAATGTGGAGATTGGCGGCGCCGTTGAACCCAGCACAACATTGCGTTGGGAAAAGCCGGACAGTGATCTTGTTAAGGGATATAAAATTTATTGGCGACCTACGGCAGAGCCGCTCTGGGAAAGCTCAAAATATGTAGGTGATGTGGATGAATTTACTTTGGAAGGTATCGTCATCGATAATTACCTGTTCGGCGTTTCGGCGGTTGGGAAAGATGGTCACGAAAGTGTGGTTTCTTATCCCTCGGGATTGATTCGCGACTAATTTTATAATTACTTCCATTGGATGGTTACTTCTGTCATCCGATGGATTGTCAGGCTTTTAATAAATATCCATCCGATTGGTCATTCAGCGGTTGGATGGATTATGTACTATTTTTTTAAAAAAACTGGCGTCATCCTGAACTTGCTTCAGGATCTAATTACACAGTATTCATTCTATCATCTAAAACAGAAAACTTATGAAGAAACGCATTCTATCTATTCTGATTGTGGTTATGACCTTTTTGTATTGTGATCAGGCCGTAGCCCAATCCGATCATTTTACCCTCGAAAATATATTTGATCTGGAGTATGTATCTGATACACAAGTTTCGCCGGATGGAGATCAAGTGGTCTATCAGCGAAATTTTATGGATATCATGGAAGATCAGCGACGTTCAAATTTATGGATTGTAAACGCTGATGGCAGTCGCCATCGTCCGCTGACTTCGGGTAACAATAACAACTTTTCGCCGCGTTGGTCGCCCAGCGGAGATCGGTTGCTGTTTGCATCTACCCAAAGCGGATCTAATGAATTGCATATGCGGTGGATGGATACCGGTGAAACCGCCAAAATTACGAATCTGACCCAATCCCCAAGCTCGGTAAGCTGGTCACCGGATGGAGAATATATAGCTTTTACCATGTTTGTCCCCGCCGATGAAAAACCGATGGTATCACTGCCCGGAAAACCGGAAGGGGCAAACTGGGCAGATCCGGCTAATGTCATTGACGATCTGGAATACCGTCGTGACGGATCCTCGGGATTTGTCAAAGATGGATTTACGCATGTCTTTGTGATTCCGGCCGAGGGCGGTACGCCGCGACAAATTACCGAAGGCGATTACAATTATAGTTCTCCAGAATGGACGTCCGACGGGGAGCATCTGATTATCTCAACCAATCAAAAAGAAGATTGGCAATACAACGAGCGTGATACTGAGCTTTATAAGGTTTCGGTTGACGATGGAGAGATGACCCAACTTACCGATCGGCGCGGGCCTGATTATGGGGCTGTAGTTTCACCGGATGGTGAGAAGATTGCCTATCTTGGATATGATGATTCTATGGAAAGTTATCAGCTTAGCAATGCATACGTGATGAATGCGGATGGTTCTGGAAAAGAGGCATTGACTAATAATTTTGATCGTAGCGTAAGTAATCTGCAGTGGGCGGAGGATCGAAGCGGCCTGTATGTTCAGTATGATGATGAGGGAAATGGAAAGATCGGTTTTATATCCTTAAACGGAGATAATGAGATTCAGGAAGTTGCGGAAGATCGTGGAGGGACTACAATTGGACGTCCCTATGGAAGTGGTTCTTATACCGTAGCGCCTGACGGTACCATCGCTTTTACATACGCTACACCTTATCATCCGGGCGATGTGGCTGTCACTGATCAAAACGGAAATATGAATCGGTTGACCCAAGTAAATGAAGATCTGTTTGGTCATAAGACGCTTGGAGAAGTCGAAGAGATATGGTACGAATCGTCGCATGATGGGAAAGAGGTTCAAGGCTGGATCATTAAACCGCCTAACTTTGATCCCGATAAAAACTATCCGTTGATTCTGGAAATTCACGGTGGACCCCATACGAATTATGGCGACCGATTTACGGCTGAATTGCAGTTGATGGCAGCCCAAGGATACGTAGTGCTCTATACCAATCCACGCGGTAGTACCAGTTATGGTAAGGCATTTGGAAACTATATCGATAAGAATTATCCCAGCGAAGATCATGACGATTTGATGTCGGGTGTTGATGCTGTGATTGACGAAGGATATGTAGATGCTGACAGTCTTTATGTTACCGGTGGAAGCGGCGGTGGTGTGCTTTCGGCCTGGGCTATTGGTAAAACTGATCGCTTTAATGCTGCCGTGGTGGCCAAGCCGGTAATTAACTGGTACAGCTTTGCACTGACCTCTGATGGCGCGCCAACGTATCATAAATACTGGTTTCCCGGATTCCCTTGGGATAATCGCGATCACTATATGGATCGTTCACCGATTTCGCTGGTTGGCAATGTAACAACGCCTACGATGCTATTAACGGGTGAGGAAGATTATCGCACCCCGATGTCGGAGACCGAGCAGTATTATACGGCGTTGCAGCTTCAAAAAGTGGAATCAGCCATGGTGCGTATTCCCGGTTCGGGACACGGTATTGCGAGTCGTCCCAGTAATTTAATGAGCAAAGTTGCTCATATTTTAGAGTGGTTCGAGAAATATTAATTGTTTGGGAATAGACATTTCTGTTATCAAACCCCGGTGGGATGCTCTCATCGGGGTTTTTGTTTGGGGTAAAAAGATGAAATTTTGTCTTTTAATGAAGCATTTGCACCGATATCTTCAGCATCTTCAAAAAAAGGATTGATTAAAACTCTCTACAAAATGGATGTATTTAAAAGGAATTCTATATCTGCGATATTTATATTCACACTAATCGGTCTATTTTTAAGTTTGGGAGTTACCCATCCCAGCCAAGCTCAGGAGTCCGAGACCATGGATACGTTAGTGGTATCCAAAGAGGTTGTGATCTCATCAAGCCGTGTGCCACAGACGGCGGCGGGATCGGGACGAAATATTACGACGATATCGGAAAGAATGATTGAAGATATGCCGGCCCATACGCCCGACGAACTGTTCCGCTATATTTCTGGGGTAGAAGTGCAATCACGCGGTGCGTTTGGTACGCAATCAGATTTCAGCCTGCGCGGGAGTACATTTTCGCAGGTGCTTGTTTTGGTGGATGGGATGCGGATAAATGAACCGCTAACGGCACATCTGAAT
Organism: Bacteroidota bacterium; assembly: GCA_051746985.1. Lineage (GTDB taxonomy): Bacteria > Bacteroidota > Rhodothermia > Balneolales > Balneolaceae > Fodinibius. Next base: position 43,395 of record JBNJFP010000014.1, on the reverse strand, counting down.
TCCAATATACCTGTAGCGCCATCCGAAATTGAACGCATTGAAGTGCTCCACGGCCCGGCGGCAGCCCAATATGGTGCTGATGCCGTTGGCGGTGCCATTAATATTATAACGCATACGTTTGGAAGTCAGCCGAATGAAAAGAAGACTAATGCCCGTCTAAAAGGGGGCTATGGTCAAAATGAGCTGAAGATGGGACGCGGCGGCCTTTATCACAGTGACGAAAATTACCGAATTAGCGGGGGCGGAATGTGGCATCAGAGTCCTGGGCAGGAATTAACTGATGATTATAGAAATCGCTTTAATGTTGCTAATGGATCTGTTTCGGGCGGCGTAAAACTAAATAATAATTGGGATCTGGCACTGCGCAGCGGGTATGATTATCGTGATTTTAATGCTCGATATTATTATACGGCCAGTCCCGCTGATGATGCTACCGAAACCGTATCGGCGTGGTGGAACCAGATGCAATTGCAGCGCACCTCGGAGAATAGCGTAACTACATTTAAAGGATCATTTAAGCGCACAGAGGATGAGTATATTTTTAATCCCGAAACGCCGGCCAATGAACATACCACCACGTTAGGAACCGCACAGCTGTATCAATACCGAAATTTATCGGATGCATGGGATATTACCTATGGCGCGCAGTTCGACAATCGCTTGATTCGAAGTACCGATCGTGGTGATCACAGTAACTGGCACTATGCCGGTTTTACGATGATGCAATGGCAGCCGACAAATCCCATGACCTTTTCAGGTAGTCTGCGGTTAGATCACGATGAAAATTACGGAACGGAACTGATGCCTCAGATTAGCTTTTCGTATCAACAGGAAGATTGGATTTTGCGGGCCTCGGCCGGACGTAGTGTGCGGTCGGCCAGTTTTACCGAGCGCTTTATCTCTACCAACCTCTCCGGACCTTTGGCTGAAGGTCGTAATCTCGGAAATCCCTGGTTGCAGGCTGAACGTGCATGGTCGGGAGAAACGGGCGCAGATTTTTTTCCTTGGGAGAATGTGCGGTTTTCTGCAACGGGTTTTGTTCGCGAATCTGCAGATTTGATTGATTATACAATGATAAATGCTAATGAAATTCGCAACGATGATAACCTGCAGACAGGAGCAAGTTACCTGTATGCTCAAAATCTTAATACAATTACAACGGCGGGGATAGAAACCGAGCTTTCTTTGACTCATGACATTGGAAATAATTGGCTGGTTAATAGCACGTTGGGATATTCCTTTACGGACTTTTTTGGAGCAGAAAATGTCGCATCCAAATATGTATCGAACTATGCCAAACATTTGGTGAATGGTATTTTAAATGTAGATCGTGGACCTTTTGACGTATCGGTAAGTGCTGTCTGGAAAAAAAGTCAGTCGTCCGATAATGAAGCTATTAATGCTTTTAGGTCGTCGGTGTACAGTCTGTGGAATATGAAAATTAGCTATGATATTTCGCATAATCTATCGTTGGGAATACAGGTTGATAATGTGTTCGATCAGGATAATGAAGATATTTTGGGTGCACAGATGCCGGGACGCTGGGCGCTGGGGACGGTGAGCTGGAACTTGTAGCACAGGTACTTAATACATGGCTAAATTTTAAATCCTCACAGCAAAAAACTGTGGGGATTTTTGTTTTTTAATATATTGGATTGGGGAATAGGCTATTATAAAATAAAACCCGATCTATCGTGGAGCACAAGAGAACCGTTACGGTTTTATCACTTACTATTATATTGTTGGCAAGCATCGCAGCATCCGCAGGAATTTTTTCAGTGGATGGTCCCGGCTCTTATGAGATTGAAACAGTCCGCGGTGATTCTGTTACCATTTATGGGAAAGGGATCTACCAGCACATGTCGTACGAGGTGGCTCCACAAGGTATTGCCCAGGATTATGTGACTCTTTTTGTTGCAATTCCACTATTAATTATAGCTCTTATTTGGGCCCGAAAAGATTCACTAAAAGGACGATTTTTGTTGTCCGGTGTATTGGGATATTTCTTGGTTACTTATCTGTTTTACTTGGTGATGGCGATGTATAATGCGCTTTTTATAGTGTATGTGATATTGCTCGGAGCCTCATTTTTTGCTTTTGTACTAACGCTTTTTTCGTTTCATCTGAAAAGCTTGCCAGTTTGTTTTCCTGATTCTATTCCGAGGACTTTTATCGGTGGATTTCTCATCTTTAATAGCATAGCCATTGGCTTGATGTGGCTCAGCGTTGTGATACCCCCACTGTTTGATGGGTCCGTTATTCCACAACAGGTTAACCATTATACCACGCTTACTGTCCAGGGATTAGATTTGGCGTTATTGCTACCTTTAGCTTATCTCTCAGGCTGGTTATTTATTAGGCAAAAACCGATGGGCTATCTATTGGCACCTGTTTATATAATTTTTTTATCAATTCTGATGTTAGCATTGGCAGCAAAAATAATAGGAATGGGATTGATAGGACAACCGACTATGCCAGCCATCCTAATTATTCCCTCGTTTGGAGTGGTTGCGATTGCTTGTTCAGGACTGCTCCTACGAAAAATAAAGGAGCCTTATGATATATAAAATAAGTGGATGATATGCTTTTCAATACAAAGGGAGGCAGGATAAAACAACACGGGATTTAAACGGAGGGGGCGATTCAAAAAGAGTCTTAAAATAAAAAAGGCGACCTCGAAATGAGGTCGCCTTTTGAGCTTAAGAACTTAGTTAAAAGCCTTAGTTGCTTGGCTCATAATCGAATGGATTGAGCGGGTGTGTTTCTGCACGTCTGTTTTCACGGCAGCCTCGCTCTTCAGTATCATCCATGCATGGCTCGGGAGCTTTTCCTAAACCACGGGTTTCTTCAATTCGATCTTCATCAAGATCGTTATCGAGATAGAAATCTTTCACTGCTTCGGCACGACGAGTACTGAGACGCAAGTTATATTGATCGCCACCTACGTGATCAGTAAAGGCATCAATACGGATTTTGAAATCAGGAGAATCCATTAATTTCTCAATGTTTTCCTTTAGGATTTCTTCTGCCTCTTCATCAATATCAGATTTATCAAATTCAAAGTTAATGGTTCCCAAATCACCTTCTTTAATATAGACAGGATCGTCACCATCGGTTGGATCAGTATCCATATCAATTTCTTGTCCGTCGGTAAATCCATCACCGTCAGAGTCAGCGTTGTTTGGATCGGTACCGTAGTCATTAACTTCTTCAGCATCAGTAAGACCATCGTCGTCACTGTCTGCACTCAATGGATCAGTGTTATATTCATTGATCTCTTCACCATCGGTTAATCCGTCGCCGTCAGTATCTTCTTCCAGCGGATCAGTTTCGTAAGAATTTACCTCTTCACCATCTTCGAGGCCATCACCGTCGGTATCGGCTTCGTTAGGATCGGTGTCATATTCGTTGACTTCTTCGGCATCAGTAAGACCGTCGTCGTCACTGTCTGCACTTAACGGATCGGTATCATATTCGTTCATTTCTTCCCAATCGTTAAGACCGTCATCATCAGTATCAAGAGAGCGTAGCGTCTCTTCATCCAATGATTCAAGGTATTCCATATCGCGTTCAGAAGGTTCTCTTAATTCTTCAGATCCGGCACAGCCAGAGAGCAATGTCATCCCGAGAAGCACGGAAGATAAAAGTAGTATTAATTGTTTATTAATCATCGTATTACGAGTGTAGGTTAAAAGTTGATATGTGATAAGTTGAAAGATAGTGTTTTGCAGAAAACTTTTAAATATGTGTTAAAACTATTAACTACAATATGTTATCTAATATAGTCAAAAACAAAATAAAGTTAATTAGATAAATGGTGTAATTTCCCCAAAAAGTTCTTTATATTTATCGACCTCGAATTGGGGCTATAGCTCAGTTGGCTAGAGCGCTTGCATGGCATGCAAGAGGTCCGGGGTTCAAGTCCCCGTAGCTCCACTTTTTAAGTTTTTGCATTTCTGCTTATATCCACATTTCTTGATTATCACTGCTTAATACTTGGAACAACGCTAAAAGTTCCGAGCCATTTTCTTGCTTTTTAAATATCAAGAGAAAAAAGAATGAGATGGTTGGCATAATTTCGGGAGGTTAATGATGTGGTTACGTTATCTTTATTTTTTTTGCTGGGGATGTTTTCTGTTGCTAACAACAACTGGTGTTCGATCTGTATCGGCACAAGTTACAATGGAATTCGAGATTGAGGAAACGCTAAAAAACTCACAGGCTATTAATATTCAGTCGTTAATAGCAAATGATCTGAAGGGTCCCAAACTATTTCAGCTATTTCTGCAAAACCAGAGTAGTACAAAATCGTTAAATGATCTTTATCTGCGTGTTGTAGTTGAATCAGATGAAATTGGCAGAATTGTCGAGGTAGAACAATCATCTGAAAATCCATTTACCCTTGACCCGGGACAACAAGTATATGCCGATAATAATAATTCTCGCAATGGGTTGCCGGGGGTTGATGAAAATATGTATTTCGATCGCAATTTTACTGAGCATGGAAAGGAATTTTATAACGAGCTACAGGGCTCTACCTCTTTACCATCTGATACCTATCGTGTGACGGTTCAAGTTTATCAAGGGACTGTAAATGGAGAAATGCTTGCTTCTCAAACCGAAGAAGTTGGGGCTAATATTGTAGAAGATACACGGGATTTTTACTTGCTTTCGCCGGGGGATGAGCTGGGGTCGGAATCTATTGTATCTAATCAGTATCCAAACTTTCAATGGCAGGGTGAAACTGGGGTGCAATACCGATTGCTTGTTGTGGAATCAAAATCTGATGAAAGTCCGCAATCATTAATGGAAGGAGCTATGAGCACCGATCCCATTCAATCGGCAGGATCTTCTACCGCTGGTTCGCTTTTGGATTATGAAATGTTGGATATTATTGTTGATGGATCAGGGTATCAGTACCCCAACTCTGGTGTTCAGGAACTCGACCCCGATACTGAGTATTATTGGCAAATAGTCAGACAAGTTGAGACGAATTCAGGATTAGAGGAAAGAGAATCGGAGATTTGGAATTTTACATTGGCAGATTTACAAGGCTCTAATACAGCCGAAGTTTCCGACGAAACGGTTCGTGCGTTGAAAAATGTGTTAGGTGAGCGCTTTGAAGAGTTACAGCAAGATGGGTTTTCTTTAGAGTCCATTGAAGTAGATGGCCAGAATCTGCAGAGTGCTGAGGCTGTGCAAAAGATTATGGAGCTTGCTCGAAAAAATGAACAGGGAAATATATCAATAGTAATTGAAAATTAGCAACAGTCATGAGATATATTGCTAAATATATTGTGCCACTATTGTTGATCGGGTTCGCTGGCCTTGGAGCACATTGGCATGATTATACAGATCGACCATTGGCATTTGTCCAAAAGTTCAAACCTACCATTGGACTCGAAGAAGATGGGGAATTTAATAATATAGAGGAACGGGGGCGACCATTATTTGACGGAGATACCTTGCGAACAGCTGGAGATGGTTTTGCCTTGGTACAGTTTATGGATAAAAGCATGGCGAAGATAAAGCCGGATTCGCGACTTATTGTTCGGGGCGATATAGAAGATAAGGAAAATAGCAGCACTCGAATTGGGTTAGAATTGGGAGAAATATTGTTAAATGTATCAGAACGAGGTGCCCAGGATTTTGAAGTTGCCACAAGTTCATCAGTAGCGTCGGTAAAGGGAACTACCTTTGGTGCTGCGTATGAAGATTATTTTTGGGTTGAAGATGGGGAAGTAGAGATTACATCAAATAGAACGGGAGAAAGCACCACACTTATCGAAAAAACGTTTGGCCAAGTTGAGGAAGATGGAAGTATCAGCTCCGGAGAACTGACCGACGAAGAGTTAGAGCAAAACAAGAACGAATATTCTGGAATGGAAGAAAAGCTTGAGCCAACTATTTATGAAGTTCGTTTTACCGATGATGATGGGGAAGAGCGGGTAATCGAAGTAAAAGTTTTCGAAAACGAAAATTAAAATATAGTTGGTCTAAAAAAGGGAAAGGAGTACAAATGCGATTTAGAATAATGCTGTTTATGGGGATCAGCATTGTGATATTTTGTTTCAATGCTAATGCCGGTTCGCTATTATCGTCACCGTTTCAAGTTCAGCACCAGGCACCGACGGTTATAGAACGCCACGAAGCTTTTGAGCTGAATTTTTCTGCCTCGGGTATCAATGTCAATGATGTTGAGGAAGCCTATCTTTTTTACCGGTCGGATGATGATATAGCGTATAGTCAAAAAAGAGCTTCACTGGTTAATTCAGAGTTTCTGGTGGAACTGATGGTTGAGAACGAACAGGCCTCAAGCTTCGAATATTATTTGGAAATCCACCTCAATGACGGTAGCACAATTACCTATCCATCTAACAAACCCCGGAAAAATGTCATTGAAGTTGAAGTAATAGATCAACAAAAAAGTGAACGCGAGCGCAGGGTAGAAAAAACGGGCGTAGATTACACCATCTTATCGCCTGAACCCGGTGCTTCAGTCGCCCAAGAAGATGTAGTTGTTGCTTTGACGCTTTATTACGATCCAGCTGAAATTGATACTTCGGCAAAATTTAAAATGTATGTAGATGGCGATGATGTAACCGATCAGGCGACAGCCAGTGATTATTTTTATACTTATTCATCGGATGATTTATCAGCAGGAACTCATAAAGCTGAGTTTATGCTGGAAAAGGATGACAGTTCACAGGTTATCGCGGATTGGAATTTTACAGTGATGGCACCGGGCAGATACGTTGATGCTTTAACAGGTCAAAAAGAACGATCGGGATGGGCGCCTCAGGGTAACGTTGAACTCCAGACTCGCAGTCAGCAGGTAGGAGGCTATCCCAATGATGCTCTTAGTGGTAATGTTCGTCTTTCGGGAGAAAATGGAAATGTTTCATACTCAGCTTACGGGTTGCTAACTACCCAAGAAGATTCCAGGCTACAACCCCAAAACAGGTATCGCCTTAATCTTTATGTCGGAAATTGGCTCGAATTTGAAGCGGGACATGTATATCCCATGCTAAATACATTCACTATCGCCGGACAACGTATTCAGGGGGCTAATGCAAGATTTCATTTTTGGGATGAATCGTTGGACTTACGCTTTATTTATGGAAAATTACGACGAGGGATTGATACTATTTATGATGAAATTACAGTTGAAGAACAGAACTTCCAGGAAGAGCAAGATCCCATAGGTACCTATACCTTAAATACCGACGACCGGGGCGTTTTTCAACGTTCTGTTGCTGGCGGACGCATTGGTTTTAAAAAAGATGATACCTTTAATATCGGTTTCAACTTTTTAAAAGTTGAAGACGATACCAGCTCTATAAATCTTGTCAATGATTTTAAGGATATTATGGAGGTAAATCCTGAACTGGCCAGTTCATTGGACTCGGAGCACCGCCAGCAGCTGGAAAAAAATCCCACCGAACTCAGCGTTAGTGGTAACCCGACCCCACAAGGTAATTTTGTGGCAGCATCTGATTTAGAGGCCCGTTTAGATAATGATCGAATCCAGATGAAAGCTGATGCTGCCGTAAGTTTACTTAATAAGGATATCGGGGATGGGACTTTAACAGAGCAAGAAGCTGAAGATATGGGATTTGCGTTAAATGGAGAAACTGAGGATCTGCTTGATCGGCTTTCGTGGCTTATAATTATCAACGAAAATATGGAAACTCTGCCAATTAGGTTTGCTGAAGATGAAACCGATATCTCGACAGAAATTTTTTTTCCAACAAATATTTTGGCAACACAATCGCAGTTAGGTCTCAGTTATTTTAATAATGATTTGCGTTTCCGGTATCGTTGGGTTGGGCCTGGATATAATTCATTAGCAAATACAGCCATCCGAAAAGATATCGCAGGACTGTCGGTTACTGATCGGTTTAGGATGTTCGATAATCAGATTTATGTAACCCTTGGTTATGAAAATCTTCGTGATAACGTGGTGAATACCAAAGATGCTACAACGGCTACAATTAGTTATCGCGGGAATGTTAGTTGGTACCCTATTAATCAAAATTTTCCCAGAATAAGTATGGGTTTAATGAAGCGTGACCGTGATAACGATGTTTCTCGTAATAATCCTATTTTAGCAGATCTTGACGGCGTGAGTGAACAGTCGGCCGTCCAAAATTTTGTGATTGAAAACGGAGATACCCTGCGTACGGCTAATCCACGTCTTTCCAATACCTATCAGCTAACGGCTTCTCTCAGTCAAGAGTTTTCGTTTTTGGGGATTATACACGATGCCAGTATCAATTATTCGTTGCTTAATACGAACGATCAGGTTTTTGCTTTTGGAGATTCTGAGAGCAATAGTTATTCATTCCGGTTCGTGAATCAATTTCCGAACCGCCCGCTACAGACCAAGTTCGGTTTTAATCTGAATACGACAGAAACATCCGGGGGATTGAATGAGGTTCAAATCATGGGGGTTAATATTGGAGGCAATATGTTCTTTTTGGATAACAAATTAAATCTTGATTTATCACTGGCTTATACTAAAAATTGGTCAGAGTCCATACCACTTACCACCGAAGATAATGGAACGCCTCAAGAATCGTTAGATGACTATTATAAGCCTGGCCCGGATGAGCAGCGAACGGTAACTAAAAATTACTCCTATATCATAAATACTGGGGCACAGTACAATCTGGATGAAAACCATTCATTCTTTCTGGATTTCAAATATTCTAATGTTCAGAATGCTCTTGCATCACCAGTAACCTATCCTAACGATCATCTAATGCAATTTCGCTATATTTTTAATTTCTGATTTATGTTCGAATCTCCCAAAAAGTGGAAGCAATATCTTGTACTGCCCACACTTATATTCGGTAGTTTGGTTATCACTATTTTGGTGGCCTTTTCTGATCCTGTACATCAGCTAAAATTGAACGTAAACAATCAGCTGTTCGAAATCCGGGGACCTATAGCCATCGAAGATACCTCGGTAGTTATTGTTTCGATTAGCCAAACGGCCGACCAAGAGATCCCCTATAAATATCCCTGGCCAACCGATCTGCATGGTAAGCTGGTTCATCACCTCAACGAAGCTGGGGCCAAAGCTATTGGTTTTGATGTGCTTTTTGATAAGCGCGATAACTATGATCTTGCTAACGATACGGCTTTTGCGGATGCGATTCGTGAACATGGCAATGTCATTTTGGGAGCAAGCATCCAAAGTACAACGCAGGGTCGCGGACAGGGAAGTCGATCTTCTTCGCTTACGTTGGTAGGGCCTAATCGCGTTTTGCAAGACGCAAATCAAAATAAAGAGGGTATCGTCAGGGCATTTTATGATATGGATGGGACCATCAGAAAATACATTCTTGACGTAGATTACAATGATCAGCAATGGTATTCGCTGGGGTTAGAAATGCTTCGGTTATACAGAGATACCGATTCTTCGGAAATTGAACAAACCCAAGACGAGCTGCATCTGGGTTCGTACAACATCCCCAAATACAACGATAACCTGATGGCAATCAACTATTTTGGACCGCCGGGTACGTTTCCGCGACATTCCTATGAAACCGTTATCGATGATTCTTCTATCGTACTTGCCTCAGAAGATTCATCCTTTCAAATAAACTCTTTTACTGATCCGGAGTTTGGTCTTAAGCACACCGATGTTTTTGAGGACAAGATTGTATTGGTTGGAGCTACTATGCCCGAACTGCATGATCTGCATCCTACTCCTTTTGCCGAGCAAGGAACAATGCCTGGTGTTGAAATGCATGCTAATGCTATCCAAACTATTTTGTCAGATAAATATATATACCACATTTCTCCACTGGTAAATATGCTTATCCTTGCCGGATTAATTATAGTGCTGGTATTAACTTTTCGACACCTGTCTGGAATTTGGGGATTTGCAACCTATTTTCTACTAAGTGCTGTTGTGATCGCGCTGTCGGTGTGGGCATTTTTAAGTTTCAGTTTTGTGTTTGATATCGTCGCGATGCTGGTTGCTGCAACTGTGGGATATGTAACTACGCAAAGTTATGAATACGTTGTAGAGCAGCGCGAAAAGCGGCGCATCCGCGGGTTGTTTTCCTCTTATGTATCGCCCGCAATTGTGGAAGAGATGGTAGCGCAAGAAAAAGAGCCGGAGCTGGGCGGTGACGAAGTTTACATGACGGCTTTTTTTAGCGACATACAGTCTTTTTCAACCTTCTCGGAACAGCTTCCAGCCAAAACACTTGTTAAGCTTATTAATGAATATCTGTCGGCAATGACCAATATCTTAAGAGAGAACGGTGGTACGCTAGATAAATACATTGGAGATGCAATTGTAGCTTTTTTTGGTGCACCAATACCACGCGAAGATCATGCCTACAAGGCCTGTGTTGTTTCTCAATTAATGCAGTACAAGTTATCAGAGCTACGTGATAAATGGCGGAGCGAAGGTGATAAGTGGCCCGAAATTGTCCATCAGATGCGGAACCGAATCGGGATAAATACGGGAAGCATAGTAACGGGAAATATGGGATCTCAAAGTCGATTTAACTATACCATGATGGGAGATAACGTAAACCTTGCGGCCCGATGCGAAAGTGGCGCTAAACAGTTTGGCGTTTATACGATGGTAACTGCCAATACGAAAAAGGAGGCACAGAAGCATGGTGATCGTTGTGTGTTTCGATATCTCGATCGTATTGTGGTTAAAGGGCGCAGTAAACCGGTCGACGTGTATGAAATTATGGGATTGCGTGATCATCTCGGTGAACAGCAATCTACCTGTAAAGAATTATTTGAGGACGGCATTGAAGCGTATAAGCAGCAGCATTGGGATCGCGCGATAGTAAATTTTGAGGAATCCGCAGACCTCGAGCAATTTGTTCCGAACGACAATTCGTTCATTCACACCAATCCATCACTGGTTTATATCAACCGATGCGAGGTGATGAAAGAAAATCCGCCTCCACAGGATTGGGATGGCGTTTATGTAATGAAATCAAAGTAGCATTAGGTGGCTTTTTTGTTTGCCAATTACCCCATCAAAATCGTATCTTATCCCTTCGAGGGTAGGCCCTACGCAGCCAGCTCCCTCTGAACTCCGTCAGGACCGGAAGGTAGCAGCGGTAGGAGGTTGTAGCGGCGTGATGTAGGTCGCTTACCCTCTCTTTTTTTACCCTATCTTTTGTTGGATATCGCTGGCAATATGCTCAGCATGAACGCGCGTGTTTTCAATGAAGAGCTTGCTGGTGTCCATTCCCCCGCAAACCACTCCTGCTACATACATTCCTTTGCGATTGGTTTCGAGGGTTTGATCATTATAAACGGGCATTTTGTCCTTATCATCAGTAAGCTCAATACCAAGGGTGGTCATTAAATCGAAATTGGGCTTATAGCCGGTCATGGCCAGTACAAAATCATTGGGGATGGTTTTGGTACCCTCTGGAGTATCAAGTAGGACCTCATGCTCTTTAATTTCTTTAACTTCGGTATTAAAGTAGCCGGTTATTTCATCATTCTTTATGCGGTTTTCAATATCGGGTTTTACCCAATATTTGACCGACTCTTTGAGCTCTGAATCACGCACGGCAATGGTCACGTTGGCGTGGGTCCGATAGGTCTCCAACGCCGCATCCACAGCCGAATTTCCACCTCCAACAACCAGTACATCCTGCCAGGCATAGGCGTGGGCTTCGTCATAATAATGACGCACTTTATCCTGGTTTTCACCGGGAATGCCCATCATTTTGGGGATATCGTAAAAGCCGGTAGCGACAACCACTTTTGAAGCTTCATAGCTATCCTTATCAGTAGTGACAGTAAAGGATTGATCGTCGCCAGTAATATCTTGTACCTCCTCATAAAGATGTACATCCAGATTGTAACTTTCGGCGGCCCGACGATAATACTCGAGTGCTTCGCGGCGCGTGGGCTTGGGATTATGAGATATAAATGGGACATCGCCGATTTCGAGTCTCTCCGAAGTGGAGAAGAAGGTCATATCTTTGGGATAATTGTAAATGCTGTTGACCAAGCAGCCACGCTCTATAATTTTTACCGATATGTTACGTCGCTCTAATTCAATCGCAGTGGCCAATCCAATGGGACCGGCTCCAACAATAATGACCATAATGTGTTTGCTAAGATTCCGAAAATAATGCCTGTTAAAATACAGCTTTTAATCAAAGGGAGCTAAGCCTTGATGATATCCATTGTTGATAGTCAATATTGATCATTTCTATAGGTTACTGCTCAAATAATTCTCAATAACGAAATTCAGCCAGCCTCTTGGCTTACTCCAAAATCCCACATGACCACCTTCGCGGGTAATAATATAATCGGTGTGTATATTCTGATTGATCTTTGCCAGTGGCATGGCTTCAACGGGACAAAGCGGATCATCCTTACTGTGGATAAACAAGGTGTCGGTGTTGATTTCACTCATAAACTGTCGTGCCGAACATCGTGCGTAATAGTCTTCGGCCCCGTCAAAACCGTGAATGGGAGCTGTAACCTGGTCGTCAAACTCATAAATGGTTGAGCCCGAAAAGGTTGGCAGGTCGGGAAATTGCTGACGTTTTTCTTCCAGTTTCTTTTGAAGGGTTCGCAAAAATCGGTATTCATATATGCGGTAAAATCCTTGCGAAAGTATAATAGATCCCAATCGGAGGTCGTAAGGCACTGATACGGCCACGGCTGCCTCTATAGGATTGTTATCCGGCTTTTCTCCCAGATAATTTGCCAAGGCATTGCCCCCCAGCGAAAAGCCAACGGCCCCAATTTTTTTCTTGGGATATTGCTTGTGAACCCAGTTAAATACGGTTTGATAATCATCAGTTTCCCCGGAGTGATAAAACCGTGGCTGGTTGTTAAGGCGCGAGCCGCATCCCCTAAAATTCACGCCTATGACTGAAAATTCCTGCCGGATGAGCCTCTTCATAAGTTCCACCATATAGTAGCGGTCGGTGGATCCTTCCAGCCCATGAAAAAGAACGATAATAGCGTCCGAGTCGGCTTTGATATGGCAGTCGAGTTCGAGGAAATCCTCGTCGGGAGTGGTAATTTCAACACGATCGACAACGGGCTTCGTTGTATCCCCAAACAGTGACCGGGCGATGGTATGAAGGTGGCCGTTAAAACACCAGCGAGGGGAACCGAATGAAGGAACATGCCTGAGATTCGTTTTCATGATGAGATCAAAACTATTAGAAAATGATAAGATCTTAAAATTATTGCGTGCGCACTTTGGTCATAGGGATGGTTTCAACCCCTTGCTCTGTTTCAAGGTGGGCAAAATAGGTGCCGCTGCTTAAATTTCGGGCATTCAAGGTAAAGAAATAGGCTCCGGCTTCGAGTTGATCATCAACCAATACCTTTACTTTTCGTCCGAGTACATCATATACGGTAAGGGTGACCTGGGAATCTTGTTCAAGATTGAAGTGAATCTCCGTCTCATCGTTAAATGGGTTGGGATAGTTTTGGAATAAATTGGTTTGGTTGGGGCGTATATCGGAAGCAATTCTGCCGGTAGGTGATACTTCAAAAAGTTTGCGTGCCCTGGCATTGGCAATTTGATTGCGGAGCTGGTTCAGATCATCCCCAAAGGCGTAGGCAAAGCCCACGGTAATTTCGGCGCCCGGATTTATGGTATAGGGACCCGAAGAGGTAACAGCAGAGACGTCCGTATCTTGGATTTCGGTGCGTGCCGTTCCGGCATTAAAAGTAGCTTGTTTTTCGTTGTCAGTAAATCCATCGTACAAACCGAAAGTGAGCGAATCCCGCCGATCAACTTCGGCATTATCGATAGCAAGGGCGCCTGCCATGGGCCCCAGGTGTGCAACAGCAGTCACGGGGTGGGTATTTGATGATGGGGCAGAAATATAGAGTAGGCTGTCGCTTTCACTGAAAGAAGTGCTGTTGCTGCTGGCATTTCCAATATCCCAGTCATTAAATAAGGCCACATACACATTTTTCATAACCAACCGCTGTGATGGGTTTTTGATCACGTATTTATAAAACACCACATTTTCTATATCCGTCTCGTCATAGGCAAAGGTCTGGAGTGTAATTTCAGCTCGTTGTGTCGAATCGGTCAACGTTTCGAAACGGGTGTTTCCCCTGAGTCCATCGCCCTCTTCTGTTGGAGATACCGTTACGGCGTCAGTGGGCAAAAAGTCGCGCGATAGCTGATCTGTGGTGGAACGTACGGCATCATAAAGTCGGCCATTTATTTGCATCATCAATCCCCCTTCAAAAAGTAGATTGTTACCCTCCTGAAATTCGTCCGATGCGTCCGGATATTGCGGGATGAACCCTACTCCGCCTCGTCCGGAAAGCGGATCGGAAAATCCAATGGTACCTTCGGCGCCGAAGGATGTTTTCACGCGATTAGCGGCCAGGATTTCGTAAAACATATCTTCGTAAACAATGGCGTTAAAATCGTCATAGCCATCGTTATTATCATCTTTGAACGACAATTTAAAAGCGGGGATTTCCGTCAGACTAAAATCAATGGGGATACGCAGGGGAAACGAAAGCTCCACGGTATCGCCCTTGGCAAAAGAACCCAGTTGTTGAGAGATATTGCTGAGCTCAACATCACTTTCGTTAAGGGATTGCAGCTCAACCTCGAGCCCGTTGGCCGCATTTCCGACATTTGTTATGGTGACCTCGATGGTTCCATTTTCTGCCAGTGACAGTTTTTGTCTGTCTTGGTTCAGGAATTGAGCAGAAACAATTTTAAGGCCGGGAAAATCGGTTTCGAGTGCCCGGCGTGCATTTATCGATCCGTGACCAAGCTTGTTTGCAAAGTTTTGGTTCGTATCATCAATATAAGTTGAAGATGTCCTTATTTGCATACCGATGCGCTCGGGGTCCCAGTCGGGATGTCGTTCTTTAACGAGGGCAGCCAGCCCACTTGCCACGGGAGCGGACATAGAAGTACCCGATTTTGAAATGTAGGTTTGATTATTCCCTTCGGTAACGGTGCTCAGGATGTCGGTGCCAGTGGCCAGCACATCCAGGTTGTAGCCAAAATTAGAATAGGAGGCAAGACTATTATTCGTTTCCACCGATCCAACGGCCAGCACCTTGTCGTAACCTGCTGGATAGCCGGGATTTGTCGCTTCGTTACCCGCGGCTGCAATCACCAGCGAGCCCATTTGGGTTGCAAGATTTACAAACTCTTCTTCGGCTTCTGAGGCTGAACCCCCGCTCCAGCTGCAGTTTATAATATCGGCACCATTTTCGGCGGCGTAGATAATCCCCTCGTATCCAAAGCCAATAGCATCTTCAAAGCCGGGAGCACCGCCCGCTTTTATCGGCATAAAAGTCGCGTTATAGGCAGCCCCGGCCACTCCCTGTTCGTTGTTGGTCTCGGCGGCGGCGATGCCCGTTACATGCGTGCCATGGTCGGTGGCATCCTGCATGGGATTGCGATCCTGCGATATGTTATCCGAGTTGCTGCCCGAATCCCAAAAATCCCAGCCGAACAGATCATCAGTGTAGCCGTTACCCTCGTTATCCATAAAGTCGGAATCCTCGTGTAGGGCATCTTCGAGCGTAATGGATCCATCATCATTATAGTCTTCACCGTTGTCTTGTAGATACTGATATAGTTCAGAAGCCGCTACTTTACCATCTCCATTTTGATCGACCTGGAAAAATAGAGCGTCGGGTATTTCATCCTGGTTGATCCACAAATTATTAGCTAAATCGGGATGGGTGTAATCCACGCCGCCATCCACAACCGCAATGATGATATCAGAAGAGCCTTGGCTGATATCCCAAGCGTCAATAAAATTGTGATATGAAAACATTTCTTCTTGAAATTTTTCATCATTTGGTGTGAGACTCATTCGTCGTATATATTTGGGTTCGGCGTATTCTATCCCGGGCATGCGGCTGATTTTTGAGGCCAACTGGGGCGGGTTGATATTGGGACTCAAAACGACTTCCTCGATACGTAAAACCTCTTTGCCAGCGGGGAGATTTTTCGTGCGGATGCTTTGCTGCATTTTGGGAGAAAACAGTGGTTGTTGATATCGCATGCCGCTAAGATTCAGCATCTGTCGGACGGCTTCTTTGGGATCTTCTCCTGTTTTACTCCGTAGCTGCTGGATTTTTTGATCAGACTCATATTTAATGATCAGTCGATCGGGAAAATACTCTGCCTGTCCACTCTGCGATAAGACCGCCAGGGGCAAACCCAATATCAAAAAACATAGCGCGAAAGGTATCTTTTTTTTCATAGAAATAGCTTTGCCGGTGTTGCTGATATTACCAATCGATAGAGGTTGGCGGTGTATCTAAAATAGTATATCGGTTTAGGAATGTATATCCAATTGGTAATGACAAAACTACCTATTTGTGGTTTTTAATTTGGGATACCCTGCCCGCCGCCGATTGTATTTTGGGCCGGCATCCATTATGCATGAGCGTTTTTGACAAGGGATATATTGCAACATTTTGGATTTAATTAAGTTATTGTAACTCTAAAATTATTTGGGCAATTTTACATGCCGTTAAAAGGCCGGTTAAATCGTATTTTGTAATAAACTTTCGCACAATGAAAAAGAAGGTATTCGTGAATTCTATTAAAATTCTGTCATCAGCTTTATTAGTTCTTATGGTGTTGGGTAGCGCCATAAATGGTGTTCAGGCTCAATCCGCTAATTCCGATGAAAATGATGGCATACAATCGTTGCGAAATGACGTTGGCATCCACGGGTTGACGGCCAATACGCACTGGCTTAGTGATTTGCACTATAAAGGTGACAGCGATTCGTTGAATTATGATGGTAGTTCGGAGTTGGAGTTTGTGTACCGCAATGTGCGAACGATGATGCCCCGGCTGGGAGTTGGCTTCCAGGTGTTGACCAGCTTTTTTACCGATAGCAAAGACGCAAGTTTTGGAGTGGGAAGCTGGGGTGTGGGACCTATTGTGCGTGGGTACCCGCTTAAAACCGATCGCTTTCAGCCATATGTACAACTAAATTCGTTGTTTGGCAATAATCTGGCACAGGGCACACTTGCCAATACCGATCAGGATTATGGGTTTCGCGTTCGATTAGGAATGCGCGCCGGTGCAGCTGTCCGCCTTACCAATTCGGTTGGGCTGTTTACCGAAGTGGGGTACGATTGGGAAAGCAATCGTATTTTTAGATCTGACAGCCGAAACCTGCAGGCAAATATTGGTATTGATTTTTACCTGTTTAACTAACGGTAAACGGGGGGCAGTTGACCTTCAATCATTAATTTAGTTTTTGCTTAGATCATCATGCGGACGCTTAAGCGATTGAGGTAGGTCCTGCTCATCTTCGCGCAGCCGCTGGATATATTCACTTCGTTTAATGATGCCGCGGCGTATTCCGTAATAAGTACCCAACAGTGCTGAAAAAATAACGGTCAGTACGAATATCAGCCGAAATTCACCGAGCCCCACATTTTTGGTATAAACCCAAAACAAGGTGGGCAATAAAGTGAAAAAAGCCATTGTGTAGCACACCCATTCCGGGTTGAGTGCTTTAATGGTATAACGTCTGCTAATCCCAAAGTTGAGATTCAAAAAGATGAGCCCAAATCCAAAGAGGAACAGGTAACCGGTAGTACCTTCGTAGGCTACATATTGGATGTAACTGTTGGATATAATGATGAGAAGTAACCCGAAGACAATAGCTCCGGACATAAAAGCAAAAGTGCGTTGCCAGTTAATCATGGAGAGGAATAACGTTCTAAGTTAATTTTTAGGGGTTCGAAAATACCAACAATAACAGGCCAAAGCTAATCGGAGTTTGCCCGGGATATTGTTTCGGATTGCAGCCAGCTTTCAGGGTCGAGGTTCTTGTTGTTTTCACGAATCAGGAAGAAGATGCTTTCACCCCGTGGGGAGTCTTCATCACCCGAAAGACCTACCATATCGCCGCGACTTAATACCTCACTTTTGCTGACCATAACCTGGCTTAGGTTTCCGTAAGCAGTGATAAAGCGACCGTGTTTTACAAAAATGACATCCCCATATCCCGGGATCGGGCGCACGTCAATCACATAGCCCTCATGCACAACCGAAACGGTTTCTTGGGAATCGGTGACAATTTCTACGCCTAAATTTGGGGTCTTTGTTCCATAGACCGGATGTACCTTATTGCCAAAGTGTTCGGCAATGGTTCGGCTATTTACCGGCCAGGGCAAGTTACCCTTATTTGATGCGAACCGATCTTCAATTTCTTCCATCTCGCTGTCATCGAGAAAATCATCCATCTCGATAGGTTTGGAGTACTTTTCAACAGCTTCTTCTCTTTTGGCATCGTCTTCAATTTTTTTAGCCGCCGCCAGCTTTTCTTTTCGCTGCTCCTCAAGCTTCCGCAGCTTTTCCTCCTGCGCCTCGCGGAGTTCTTCCTCTCGTTCAATTAGGTCGGTCAGTGTGTTGTCGAGATTCTCTTTCTGCTGTTGAACTTCTTTAAGTTTTTGTTCTATTTCTTGGCGGTTTTCACGTAATAGCTCCACATTTTTTTCCTGCTCTTTTTTCTGTTCGTCGAGCTGTTGTTTTTCGGATCTTATCTCTGCCAAGACTTCGGCGTTTTTTTCCTTGGCTTCAACCAGCTGTTCTCTATTTTCTTCGAGTTCCGCCTGGGCGTCACGAATTTCTTGCGCTTGTTGCTCGCGGAAGTTGTTGAATTTCTCGAGATAAAAAGCGCGGACCAACATTTGGTTGATAGACGAAGATGAAAAAATGAGGGCCAGCTGTGAAGTACGCCCATGCTTATAGAGATAGCGTATGGTCTGCTTGTAATTCTCAATGAGTCGGTCGAGCTCATCGCGGTTGGATTCCAGCGACTGGGTAGTGATTTCAATTTCATTTTCAACCTGCGATTGTTCGCGTTGCAGCTGGCTAAGCTTTTCGTCTTGGAGGGCGATCAACTGCTTTAAATTTTCATACTTGCTATGAAGATTCTCGTACTTTTCTTCCGCCTGTTGCAGACGATCTTCAAACTGCTTTATTTGTCCATTCAGCCGTTCAATTTCAGCACGGGTATTTTTTTGTTCTTCCACAACGCTGTTTCGCATCTCCTTGAAATCCTGCATAAGATCAGATTGACCAAATACCGTTGATGGCAGTACCAGGAAGATCGAGGCAAGCGCTATGAAAAAGCAGTTGTTATTCATTCGTGGAAGATGTCGATATCGTCTGGGATGGTTATCGTTAGTGAATCAAGTTCAGTATTTAAATCCAAGCTGGTAATTTGTAAAGCTACTTTTGATTCTCCTTCGCTGCCAAAGATACTAATTCTTCGGGGAAGGGTGAACCCCTCAATTTGAGCATAAGAATCGTATTCAATAATGGAGTAGGGGAGGTTTGAAGATCGGGGTTGTTCAATTTTTCTGATGGTAAAATTATCTTTATCTATGAAAATGCGCCCCCCGCCTTGCAGCTGCAGCTGATATGAAGATTCGCTTTCTAATAGATGCTGCACCTGTTCTTCTGATACCGAATAATTCATCATGTCCAAAATATTGAGCGAGGCCAGACGATTGATGCGATCCAGCTTTCCACTTTCTACAGGTACTTTTCGGGCATATTTGTCAACTTTGTTATAGATGAGAAGGCTATCACCATCAGTGAGAAGTTGCCCGCCTTCAATGCCAATGCCATTGCGAATAGTGACCAAGCTTTTTTGACGATTGCTCGAAAAAAGGATAGTTACCCGTTCAGTGTTTTCGGGTTCACTAACAATGGCACGTCCCTTACCTGTTGCTGTTGTTAACTCGGATGAATAATCTGGCAACTGGTTGAGGATTTCAGAAATTTCGGCAGAAGAGGGGCGGAAATCACCCTCGGCCACATTTTTTGTGCTTGAGCAAGATAGAAATAGCAGGCAACTTAATCCCCATAAAAAAAATAATGGTATAGAAGTGCGGAGGTTCACGTTAGTTAGAAATTTTTTCTTTTAGGTATGTGCGGGTGGAGTCGCTGTCAAGAGCTTTTTGCCACCACTGTTTTGCCTCTTCTGCTTCATCAAGTTTATGCAAAATATTCCCCATATGTTCCATCATTTCTGCGTCAGCTGCTCCCGTTTCAAGAGCCTTTTGCAGGTGCTTTTTTGCTTGCTCAAACTCCCCTTGTTGATATAATATCCATCCGAGCGTGTGTAATGCTGAAGCATTTTGTTGATTTAAGGTAACGGCTTGTTGAGCAAGTTCTTGTGCTTTAGAGAGGTTTTTTTCCTGTCGCGAAAGGTGGTAGGCATAGTTTTCATAAATGCTCGCATTTTGCGTATCAAGATCCACCGCTTGCTGGTAATATTCAAAGGCGTCATTCCAGTTTTTAAGTGCGGCATAGGTGTCGCCCAGTGAACCATAAATATTAGCTTTTAAAGTATTCCGTGCCGGCAGTGCTGAGGCTTCTGTTAAGTGCTCTTCGGCTTTTTGATATTGCTTGTCGGAAAGGTAGGCGCTTCCCAAAAAGTACAGAACAAGTGGGTCTTGCGGGACCTGCTTGATTGCCTGCTGACCGACCTCGATGGTTTCTTGTATGCGGTGCTCCGAAAGCAACAGCTGCAGGCGTTGTTTCCAGGCAGAATCATTTGAAGGTAAAAGCTTGGTGGTTTGTTCGAGTGCTTCGAGCGCCTGTTCGTGTTGTCCAGTATCCATAAAGAAATCTGCTGCCAAGGCATGGGCTTTCCCCGAGGTTGAATCAGTTTCAATTAGTTTGTTAAAAATCGTACTGGTAGTTTGGCGAAGCTGCTCATTGTCTTTGTCTTCTTCATATTTTGAGTGGATGTACTGGGCAATTTTAAGTTTGTCATCTTCAGAAATGGTGGAGTCAGCTATAATGGGTTCAATCTTAGTTGCAAGGCTATCCCAATGGTTCTGGGCGATGTAAACATTTGACAGGCTAATAAGCGTTTGGATGTCATCAGGATTTAGGGTTAGCGCATCATCAAGTACGGTGCGGGCGTCATCCACACGGTTAAGCTTCAGGTAATAGTCACTCAGTAGGTGTATCGTAGAAAGATTTGTGGGTTCGAGATCCCGGATCTGCTCGAGCTCCACAAGGGCCGAGTCTTGCTGGTCAAGCTTTTTGAAATTTTTAAGCTTTTCAAGATGGATGGAGATTGTTTCTCCTTTGAGCCGCAACAGTTTATTATAGATGTTGTTGGCTTCTGAAAGCTGCCCCATTTCGGTGTAGGTTTGGGCAAGTTCATATAAAATATCTGTATCATTTTTGAAATAGCGGAGGGCATTCTTTAGTTCTTTTATAGCAGCGTCGTTTTGTCCGCCAACCTGATAGATGTCAACGAGTTGCAGATGATACCATCGGTTTTCCGGGTCCAGATTTATGGACTGCTTACTATAGTATTCAGCATTTTTCAGATCGTTGATTTGCAGATAGACGTCGGCCAAGGCAAAGTTAATACCTGCATGCCCTGGCAGTTTTATATAGGCTTTGTTTAGCAATGTTAATGCTTCTTGATAGTCATTGTTCTCAAAGGCGGTAAGTCCGTCGATGTAGGCCGTTTTGGCCTCGGCCAGCTCCTGTTCATTGATCTCCTGCCCTTGTGCCCACAATTGAGGCGCATAGAAAAACGCTGAAACGGCAACAATTATCGACAGAAAATCCCTGTATATAGAATCTAAGTTCATGTTGATACCAACGCTTAATGTTACCCCACAGTATAACAATTTGCAGGCAGCAACAACGAACTAAATTCAAGAAATGGTCTTACGCCAGCCGTTTAACCGCCTAAAAGCATGCTTCATTCGTGATCCATACCAGCTAAACCATTCCCCTTCTACCAACAGTACGCGCGCAGCGGGACAGGCTTCTTCTATTTGGAGTAAATGTTTTTCTTTAAAGGGATAGGGTTCGCTGCTCAGTAAAATCAAATCGGGGTTCTTCCTTTGCAGATCCTCGATATCTATTTTGGGATATCGTTTTTGCTCCCTGAACACATTGGGCAAATTCCAGTGATCTAACATATCGCTGATGTAAGTATCGCCACCAACGGTCATCCAGGGGTCTTTCCAGATCATATAGGCGGTAGTGAGTTCAGTAACCTCGGGGCGTTCTGTGAGTGCCTGTTGAATGTTGGTAATGAGTGTTTCCGCTTTTTGGGATGCCCCCAATGTTTTACCCAGCTCATGAATGGTAATTAGCGCATCTTCGATGGTGGCAATGTCTGTTATATTTATTTCAAAATCGTCTTTTAGCTTGTTAATATCCTCTGGACGATTTTCCTCCTTATTGGCAATGATGTAATCGGGATCAAGTTCTCGAATTTTATCCAGTCGTGGATTTTTAGTGCCCCCGACGATAGGAATTTCTTGGACCTTTTCTTTGGGATGAACACAAAATCGCGTGCGTCCCACCAGTTGGTTTTCTAATCCCAAATCAATAATCAATTCCGTAAGGCTGGGAACCAGGCTAATAATGCGTTGTGGAGTATTTGCCATAATAATTAAGACTTATGTGGGTCGGTGAGATTTTTTGAGTAGTGAGTAGCTGATCATATATAATTCACTAATTTTTCAAGGAATTTGTATTAGCCGGACAAGCTGTCCGATCTACGGGTTCTCTAATCAAAACTGCCGGATAATACCTTCAACTTGTCGGGCATAGCTTCCACCAAATAAATTTGTGTGCACCAGCAGTGGATAGAGGTTGTAAATATCCTTGCGCTGGGCAAAACCAGACTGCAGCGGATATTCCTCTTCATACGCAGAGTAAAAGTTGCTGGGGAATCCTCCGAATAAATGTGTAAAAGCCAGCTCGATTTCGCGGTGGCCATAATACACCGCTGGATCATAAATAGTGGCTTGCCCATCCTCATCAAAAAAATAATTTCCACCCCAAAGATCACCGTGCAACAGGCTGGGTGGCTCATCGGGAAAAATATCGGGAAGTTTTTGGTACATCGACTCGAAATTAGCTACCGTCGCCGAGCCTAACTTTCCACTGTTCGTCGCCATTTTAAGTTGCGGCTGCATGCGTTCTGCGATAAAAAAATCAGTCCAGTTTTCATGCCAAGTGTTGGATTGCGGCAACCGACCGATATAGTTGTCGTGATCCAGTCCGTATTGTTTATTGTGATGTTTATGAAGTTTAGCGAATGCTCGACCAAATTCGCTGGCAGAGTGTGGCTTAGCTCGTCCTTCGGGGACAAATTCCTGCAATAAGAATCCCGTCCCACTTTCCGTTTTACCGGTTGTAAAAACGTTCGGAATACGGAGTTCGGTATCTGCTGACGAAAGCAATACGAGTCCTTTTTCTTCCGCCACAAACATGCGGGGATCAGCCGTGGTATTCCATTTCAGAAAGCAGGCTGTATCATCCGAAAGCGTTACCTTCGCAGCCCGGTTGATACTGCCGCCTGAAACGTTATTAGCGTGAGTAATACAATGACCTGTTGTTTTCTGAATATGCTCTTTAACCGAATCGGGAATCATTCTTCAACGTATTCTTCGAGTTCATCAAGCAGGTTTTGGCAGCTTCGTTTTACAATCTGAAATACATTTTCAAACCCTTCGGGGCCCCCGTAATAGGGGTCGGGGACTTCACCATCGCCGGGACGGGGATCAAAATCACGCATGCGACCAATTTTGTGGTCGTGATTACCGTTGGCCATTTGTTTGATGTTGCGAATATTTTGGTTATCCATAGCCAAAACGAGATCATAATATTCTAAATCTGAGCTCTTAAACTGTTGCGACTTCGATCGCAGGGTAATGCCGTGTTTTTGGGCCGTACGCTGACTTTTGCTGTTGGCAGATTCGCCCACATGATAGGCCGAAGTGCCCGCCGAATCGACCTCAAAATAATTTTCCAGTCCGCGCTCATTAATCAGATGCTGAAAGATGCCCTCGGCCGTTGGACTCCGGCAGATATTTCCAAGACAGACAAAGCATATTTTGTAGTGATTATCTCTGGTAATAGGTTGATTGACAGGGATATTCATAAGGTGACAAAATTAGTAATCCAGATTAAAGAATATGAATCCTAAAATAAGGTTTGCAGGTAATAATGTATAGTGGCATGCTTGATCAATTCTAATTTGCAACTTGTTACTGCATTGCTTTTTATAGCTCGCTGATAATTAAAATCGGCCTCACAATATGAATTGATGAGTTAAGACTTGTATCTTAGGGTTCATTTATTTTGATAGAAATTTATTTAAAAACTTAAACTACTGTAAGGTTGGGAAAAACCTTATATTATCAGCTTTACAAAAGCCAAAAGAGAAGGTGCAACGGCATTTATGAGCAAACAATTTGACGAAGTTAAAAAACTTAATTTTTCAAAGCTCGAAGTTGAAACCCTGAAGTGGTGGAAAGAGCACGATATTTTTGAGAAGAGTGTTTCTACCCGCGAAGAGGGGATTCCCTTTACCTTTTATGAGGGGCCGCCCACCGCTAACGGCAAGCCGGGTATTCACCACGTGATGGCGCGAACGGTGAAAGATATGTTTTGCCGGTACAAAACCTTGAAAGGATTTCGGGTAGAACGTAAGGGTGGATGGGATACGCATGGACTTCCCGTTGAAATTGAAGTAGAGAAAGAACTCGATCTTGAAGGACGCCAGCAGGTAGAAGAATATGGCATAGCCGAGTACAATAAGCGATGCCGCAACAGCGTGCTTAAGTATAAAGATCTTTGGGATAAGCTGACCACCCGAATGGCGTACTGGGTAGATTTGGATGATCCCTATATTACCTTTGACAACGACTATATTGAATCGGTTTGGTGGGCCTTTAAAACGCTTCACGAAAAAGGACTTGTTTATAAGGGATACAAAATCCAGTGGTATTCACCGGGTAGTGGCACCGTATTATCTTCTCATGAGGTGGCACAAGGATACGAAGAGGTGCAGGATCCATCCATCTTTGTGAAGTTTCCGGTTAAAATGGCCGAGGATGTCTATTTTCTGGCTTGGACTACCACGCCGTGGACCATTGTTTCAAATATGGGATTGGCCGTTAATTCCGACCTGGATTATGCCAAGATAAAACTCTCAGAAGGAGACCGCACCGAATTTTATATTTTGGCTAAAGAGTGTATTGATGAGGTTATCGATCACGATTACGAAATAGTAGAAGAGTTTAAAGGAAGCAAGCTTGTGGGGTGGACCTACGATCCTGTTTTTGATTATGCCAAAGAAGAATTTGACGAAGGTGATGCCTGGCGGGTGGTTCCGGCTGATTATGTGACTACCGAAGAGGGAACCGGCGTGGTGCACATCGCACCTGCTTTTGGTGCTGATGATTACGATACGGGACAAAAGAACGATATCCCGATGTTTAATCCCATCGATGAAGACGGGCGGTTTACTGACCAAGTGCCCGATTTCGAGGGCGAATGGTTTAAGGATGCCGATAAGGAAATCTCGCGTGCCATCAAGGATAGACACTTGATGTACAAGCACGAGACCTACCTGCACAACTATCCACACGACTGGCGAAAAGGTACGCCTCTGATGTCGTACCCCGTTGAGTCATGGTTTATCCGCACGACGGATGTAAAGGACAAGATGGTCAGCTTCAACAAAAAGATTAACTGGAAACCCCCAAGTACCGGCAGTGGGCGTTTTGGAACGTGGCTGGAAAATAATGTGGACTGGGCGGTATCGCGCCAGCGCTATTGGGGGACGCCCATTCCGCTTTGGGTAAGTGATGAAAACCCCGAGCACGTAGAGGTGATAGGCAGTGTCGAAGAATTAAAGAAAAAAGCGGGCTTGTCGGATGACGAAGAGCTCGACCTGCATCGCCCTTATATTGATGATATTACGTGGGAAGGTCCCGATGGGGGAACGATGCGACGCATTCCCGATCTGATGGATGTCTGGTTTGATTCCGGCTCAATGCCGTTTGCCCAATGGCACTATCCGTTTGAAAACAAAGATAAGTTTAAAGATAATTTCCCCGCTGATTTTATAGCCGAAGGCGTAGATCAAACGCGCGGTTGGTTCTATACACTGCACGCACTGGGGACCATGTTATTCGATCAGCCAGCCTATAAAAATGTAGTGTCCAACGGGCTTGTGCTGGATGAGAACGGCAATAAGATGAGTAAGTCCAAAGGCAATACGGTGGAGCCGTTTGAAGTAATTCAAGAGTATGGCGCCGATACCGTTCGCTGGTATATGATGAGCAACTCTTCGCCGTGGGAAAACCTTCGTTTTAGCGAAGAAGGGCTGCAGGAGACACAGCGAAAGTTTTTCAATACCATCGTCAATACCTATTCATTCTTTGCGATGTATGCCAATATCGATGGCTTCACCTACTCCGGATCACAAATTCCGGTGAGCGATCGCGTGGAGATGGATCGTTGGATCATTTCGCGCATGAATACGACGGTGAAATTGGTTGATGAGTACCTCGACGATTATGAGCCGACAAAAGCGGCGCGTGCTATCGAGCATTTTGTGGATGAATTGAGTAACTGGTATGTACGCCGAAATCGCCGCCGGTTCTGGAAAGAAGGTAAAAGCCTTGATAAGCAGGCCGCCTATCAAACGCTGTATGAATGTTTGGTGGATTTAGCTAAATTATTGAGCCCGATTGCACCGTTTTTAGGTGAGTGGTTGTATCAACGGTTGAACGAGGTGACCGAAGCCGATGAAGAGTCGGTGCATATTTCGTTCTACCCAACGGTAGAAGAAACGGCCATCGACAAGCAGCTGGAGCACCGAATGGAGTTGGCACGACATGTTTCATCGATGGTGTTAAGCCTGCGAAATAAGCTGGAGATCAACGTGCGTCAGCCGCTGTCGCGAATCATCCTGCCAATCGACCAAGAAGAAGATCGTCAGGCAATAGAATCAGTCAAAGAAATTATTTTGGATGAGGTTAATGTTAAGGAGATCCAATTTGTAGATGACGATTCAGGAATTGTTCATAAATCGGCGAAACCAAATTATCCGAAGTTGGGTAGTAAGTTAGGAAGTAAGATGAAGCCGGTAGCAGCTAAAGTGGCTGAACTTACCACCGAAGAAATTTCTGAATATGAAGAAAGCGGATCTATTGAGTTAGATCTTGGTGACCAAGGCATTGTTCAGCTTGGTGAAGATAGTCTTGAAATAGTACGTACCGGATTAGAGGGCTGGTCGGTGGAAACCGAAAAAGGACTAAGTGTGGCCCTCGATACGGAAATGACTGCGGATCTCGTAAAAGAAGGTTTGGCCCGCGAGTTTGTAAATCGCATTCAAAATATGCGTAAAGAGGCTGATTTTGACGTTGAAGATCGCATTATTATCGGTTTTAAAGGCTCCGACAAGCTTGAATCCGCTGTGGAGTCAATGAAAGATTACATTAAAAGTGAAACTCTGGCTGAAGAAATTTCGGCTCATAAATTAGAAGTGTCAGACTTTGTAAAAGATTGGGAAATCGGGGACAGTGAGTCCACCATTTCAATCCGAAGAAATCCTAATTAAGAAAGTGAGTGCATTATGGCATCTGCAAAAGAAAACAAAAACACAGGTACAGAGCGCGTATCTCCTTATTCTGATAAAGAATTGGAGTATTTTAAGGATATTATTCTAAAAAAACGTGAAGAGGCAGAGCGAGAGCTTGAATCCTTGCAAAGCACGCTGCGCGACAGCATGGAAAATGCCAGCGACGAGTCGGCTTATTCTTTTCATATGGCCGATGCGGGTACCGATGCCCAGGAGCGGGAAAAAACATATATGCTTTTTAACCGCACTAAAAAGTTTATACGGTACTTGGATGATGCACTCAAACGGATCGAAAATAAAACATACGGCGTTTGTAAAGTGACGGGGAAAAAGATTTCGAAAGGACGCCTCGAGGCGGTTCCACATACCCAGCTGAGTATTGAAGCAAAGTTAAAGCGTAAATAACGTTTCCGTTGAATAAAAGAAAGATAACAGCCCTTGCGGCCCCGGCGCTAATTGTTGTTCTGCTGGATCAGATTAGCAAACACTGGATTCGTTTGAGTCCGCAATGGCACTATGCTGATATTATTCCCGGATGGCTTACCTTTAATTATACCCAAAATCCGGGTATGGCCTTGGGCATGCGATGGGCTTCGACCGAAGTGATCAGCGGCATCGCCATTTTGGCTACCATCGCCATTTTGACCTATGTCTTATACAACCGCGAAGAAGCAACGGTGGCATATCTTTTCTGTATGGGATTGATCCTGGGAGGCGCCTTTGGAAACATCATTGACCGCCTGATTATGGGATATATCGAATCGTACGGCGGAATTTTAGAAGGACACGTGGTCGATTTTATTCACTTCAATTTAACGATCAGCGGCTACCCTGTCTTCCCCTATATATTTAATGTAGCTGATGTGGCCATTAGCACCGCCATTATTGCCATGCTGGTATTTCATAGGCGCATCGTGCCTTCAAGTTTGTCCGGTGTTCCCCGAGAAGAAACCGTTTCCGAAGACAATACCCGCAATATGCAGCGCCCACCTGCAGAGAGATAATTCAGGAGTTAGAAATTAGAAAAAAGTATAGCTCAAAAGAAATGCACTAACGGAGTTGAGGTCTATTCATCCGTGACAATACTATCAATAAACTCGGGGCTGTGGGGATCGAGTTCATCCAGCTTAAGATGATGTCCCATCTTATCGCGCTTGGTTTTCAGGTACTTTGCATTCTCGGGATAAGCACCCACTTCTATAGGCACGCGTTCGACCATCTCAAGCCCAAAGCTTTTGAGTCCCACGCGCTTGACGGGATTATTGGTCATCAGCTTCATTTTGCAGATACCAAGGGATCGTAGAATTTGTGCTCCTACGCCATAATCGCGGGCATCGGGCTCAAAGCCGAGTGCTTCATTGGCTTCTACGGTATCCAGTCCTTCTTCCTGCAATTTGTAGGCTTTAAGTTTGTTAACAAGTCCGATGCCGCGGCCTTCCTGGTTCATATATAGAACCACGCCCCGGCCTTCTTTTTCAACTTGTAGCAAGGCCTGGTGTAGTTGTTCACCACAGTCGCACCGTTTGGAGCCAAAAATATCGCCAGTCATACATGAAGAGTGCACGCGCACTAAAACGGGATCGTCTTCATCCCACTCGCCTTTGGCCAGCGCCAGGTGATGGTCACCGGTAAGCCGCTCCTGGAAGGCATGAAGTTGAAAATCACCATAAATAGTAGGTAGGTTCACATCTACCACCTTTCGGACCAGCGATTCATTTTTCATGCGATATGAAATCAGATCTTTTATACTGATCAGCTTCATATCAAATTCTTCGGCGATGTCAACGAGATCGGGCAGCCGCGCCATGGCACCGTTATCTTTCATAATTTCGCAGATAATGCCCGAAGGTTGAAGTCCTGCAAGACGAGCCAAGTCTATAGCCGCCTCGGTATGTCCGGCACGGCGTAAAACACCCCCTTCTACACCAATGAGCGGAAAAATGTGTCCCGGGCGACGAAAATCGCCGGGCTTGGCATCTTTTTTAATCATCTCCTTGATCGTATTAGCACGATCGCTGGCTGAGATACCCGTCGTAGTAAGTTCTTTGTGATCCACTGAAACCGTAAAAGCCGCCTCATCGGGATCGGCACCATCGGTTACCATATAATCGAGATTTAGCGAATACGCTTTTTCTCGGGTAATGGGGACGCAGATAAGTCCGCGGCCATATTTGGCCATGAGATTAACGGCTTCTGGGGTGACCATTTCAGCCGCCATGACAAAGTCGCCTTCATTTTCGCGATCTTCGTCGTCAGCCACAATCACCATTCGCCCTTCCTTAATATCTTCGATAGCGTCTTCTATACTATCGAATGTAATTTCTGCGCCCATAATGCAAATGTGGAACTTAGTTAATCTTTATTGGGATTGACGTCCGAAATGGAGCTCTTTTTGAAGCGTGCTTTGACCCCTTTGTCAATTTCAGCCAGTACGGTATCCTCATCAACAGTAGTTACCTTGGCAATCATTCCTCCGGAGGTAACGATTTTATCTCCCTTTTCGATGTTGTCAACCATTTTTTGAAGCTCTTTTTGTCGCTTCGTTTGGGGACGAATGATGAAGAAATAAAAGATGGCAAAAATCGCTCCCAAAAAGATAAGACTTGACCAGCCTCCGCCGTCTTCGGGAGAACCCATCAAAAATAATGCAAGATTAAACATGGAATAATGTATTTAAATTTAATACGTGCCTGTTTTTAAAGTGTATAAAGATAGCATTTTTGGCGGCTTGCTCCAATTTTGGTGATAGGGATTCAAAGACGAAATTTTTGGGATCATATACGATATGAGAACGTACAATTTTCGCTTGGATGCCGAGCTTACTATTGGCGAATTGGTAGGAAAAATAAGACGTTCCGCAGCGGAGCTACGGAACGAGATAAAATGACTTAGTGGTTAAAACACAAGTAAATAGATTCGTGTTATTCTAAACTTGTTTCAGGATCTACCAAGTTTTCATCAATAGATATAGAGTACGGGTAAGATATACCACTTACTCTTGGTGAAATTTTTTGCCGGATTTGGCGTGCTCTTTCAGGATATTCGCCGGAGTGAATCGCGGGCCGTGTTCGTCTTCAAATCCTTCCAGCCGTTGAACTATGGTGTCAGCTCCCTCGCGGTCTATATAACGGAACGGTCCGCCGAGAAAAGGAGGAAAACCCAACCCTAAAACAGCCCCTAAATTGCCGTCGGTGGGATTCCGTAATATCCCTTCTTGCAGGCACCAGGCGGCCTCATTGACCATGGTGAGGGTCATGCGCTGCTGCACGGTTCGGGGATCCATCGATTGCCGGTTATTTCCACCAAAATATTCATAAATTTCCTCATTCGGCTCCGTCTTTTTAAGTTTCCCTTTTTTCTTTTCGTATCGGTAAAACCCTTTCTTGTTTTTTCGTCCCTTATAGCCATTTTCAAAAAGCTCGGTTGGTTTTTTGCTGGGATGCACCCCGCGCTCCGCAAACAGGTCGCTGAGCACTTCGGTGATATGAGCCGCCACATCAATGCCCACTTCATCAAAAAGTGCCGCCGGTCCCACAGGAAAGCCGAACTGCTTCATATCTTTGTCCAGTTCTTTTATAGAGATTCCTTCTTCTAATAACATCAGCGCCTCGTTCATAAAAGGAGCTAAAATGCGTGTAGTATAAAAGCCGGGGCCGTCGTTAACGACAATTACGTGTTTGCCCTGCCGGATACCGACTTCACGCGCCGTAGCCGTCACCCAGTCCGCAGTTTGATCGGTGGTAATAATTTCAAGCAACGGCATTTTGGGGACGGGCGAAAAGTAGTGCATGCCCACGACCTGTTGGGGCCGACGGGAGGCTTTGGCGATTTTGGTTATTGGAAGTGAGGAAGTGTTCGAGGCAAAGATGTAATTATCAGGGGTTACCTTTTCCACTTCTTTAATTATGGATTGTTTGAGATCCAAATCCTCAAAGACAGCCTCGATTACGAGTCCAGTATTTTCGAAACCGTCGTAGGTGGCCGTAGGTGTTACATGGCTGGCAATACGGTCGCGCTCAAACTCCGAGATAATGCGTTTTTTTCGCTTCTTATCGAGACTTTCCCAGATCGACTTTTTTCCGTTGGCAGCAGCCTCCACTTCCTGATCTTTGAGCAGCACCCTATAGTCATTATTAGCACTTACATCCGCAATACCAGAGCCCATAAGTCCGGCTCCAAGCACACCAATCTTTTTGATCTCCTGGGCATTCTCTTTATCGGGATTTTTCTTGGCGCCCTGCATTGCAAAAAAGAGGTTAACAAGCGCTTTTGATTCGGGCGTTGCTGCAAGTTCTCCAAAGTTTTTTGATTCCAGTCGCAATCCTGCTTGGATGCTGTTTTCAAATCCTTCCTGAATGGTATCAATAATTTTTTCAGGAGCGGGATAGTTACCCTTGCTTTCTGACTTTGCACGTTTACGAGCCTGCGAATAAATTATTTTGCGCAGCGGACTCATCCCCTCCATCAGTTGATGAAGCAGGCTTCGCTTATCGTCACGTTCAAAATTGCCGGCATTTATTTTAGCGACCGCTTTTTTTGCAGCAGTCAGAATAGCATCACGGTGAGTGATCTCATCAACCAACCCCATTTTGTAAGCCTTGCGCGGGTATATATTTTTGCCGGTGAGCATATAGGTGAGGGCATTTTGTAACCCAATGAGTCTTGGCAGTCTCTGGGTGCCACCGGCGCCGGGCAGCAGTCCCAGCTGTACCTCGGGCTGACCCATAACCGTTTTAGAGTGTTCGGATGCCACCCGGTAATGGCACGCCATGGCAACTTCCAGTCCGCCCCCCATGCACGAGCCGTGAATAGCGGCAACTACCGGTTTGGGAAAGTTTTCCAGTTGCAGTAACAATCTATTACCGCGCTGACTCAAATCCTCAATTTCATTAGGAGCCTGTTTGTTTTTAAGCATTTCCACATCAGCCCCGGCGATGAAATTATTTTTCTTCCCGCTGATCAATACTATACCGTCAATCTCATCGGGATTTGTGCTATCCAACAGTTCCTGCACTTCGGCAATCAGCTCTTCAGTAAGTTTGTTTACTTTTTCGCCAGGTTGATCAAGCGTTACGGTTACAATATTTGCCTGGATTTCAGTGGTTAAGTAGCTCATAATAAGTTGATCTGAATAGTTAAAATCTATTGGTTAACCGTCGTAACGTTCCAGGACGATAGCATGTCCCTGCCCCCCGGCCGCACAGGCCGAAACTAAGGCCAGTTCACCATCTTCATGGTGAAGCCTGTTTGCAGCCGTTGTAACCAAACGGGTTCCGGTAGCCCCGAAAGGGTGACCCAGCGAGAGCGATCCACCCCAGCAGTTGAATTTTTCCATTGGGATGTCGCCCACTTTCTTATCCCGATCAAGGTTTTCTTTGGCAAACTTGTCGGAGTTTAGCGCTTTTAATACCGTCAATATTTGTCCGGCAAAAGCTTCATGAAACTCAAAAACGTCGATATCCGAAAGTTGAAGTCCCATCATATCCAGCACCTTGGGTGTAGCGTAAGCAGGGCCAAGCAATAATTCATCTTCCGGATCTTGCGCCACATAGGTATAAGCTTTGAGGATAGCTTTGGGTTTGAATCCGCGATCCAACGCCTCCTGTTTTTCCATGATAAGCGAAGCCGATGCCCCATCGGTAAAGGCTGAGGAATTTCCCGCCGTTATAGTGCCGTGCGGTTTGATAAAGGCCGGAGAAAGTTTCTCCAGCTTTTCCATCGAAGTATCTTCGCGAAAGGTATTGTCGTGAACAATAGCCTCGAAATTAGGAGGTGCTGCAGCGGGTAACAGTTCTTGCTCAAGCAATCCCTCGTTGGTAGCCTTGGCCGCCAGTTGATGAGAACGCAGGGCATACTCATCCTGAGCTTCTCGACTGATGCCAAATCGGGCGGCCATCTTATCACAGCTTTCGCCCATGGTTTCTCCGGTTGAAAATTCCGAAATGGCCGGTATTTCAGGCAGCAGGTCAGAAGGACGCAACCCTTTGAAGAACTTCAGAAAGTCGCCAAGAGATTTATACTTGCGGGCGTCCAACAGCTTTTGACGGAATTTCTTGCGAAAGCGAATGGGGATGTCGCTCATCGTTTCAGTTCCGCCGGCCAGTATGATTTTTGCCTGTCCCGAGCGGATAAGCTCCACAGCACTGGTAATGGCCTGATTCGACGAAATGCAGGCCTGGGTTACCGTGTGGGCAGGTACCGTGTTGGGGATGCCGGCTCCCAGTGCCGACTCACGTGCTACGTTGCTGGTGTTTACATCCTGGATTACCGTGCCCATGATCACCTGATCGAGATCATCGCCATTGATTGACGCACGCCCAATGAGTCCTTCAATCGCCATGCGTCCAAGATCATAGGCCATCAGCTTTTTATAGCTCGTGCCCGATCGTTGAAAGGGTATGCGTCCACCATCAGCAATGACCGCTTCAAAAGGAGGTGGGGTTTGAGAGTGTTCTGCCATAATAGAAGTATTAAAATGATAACCAACGAGTATTTACGACTAAGATGCTTGAATCAGATCCGTAAATCAAGCACTAAGTTAACACTGTTAACCTAATTATAGTTTGTCGAATTTAAAACTCCAACAAAATGTTTTGCGTGATTAGAGATTATCCGTATATTTGTGCTCTCTCAAATGGGCGCTTAACTCAGCGGTTTAGAGTGCTTCCCTTACAAGGAAGAAGTCGCAGGTTCGAATCCTGCAGCGCCCACTCTTTTCTTTGTAAATTGCTGGGTAATTGGGAGTAATTGTATAGATTGAAGCGTTATACAAAAACAGCTTCTGCTGCCTGCAAAATTCCCTGATATTTCTCCTCTAATTTCGTCACTTCATCATCAGTCACACCTGATCTGAAAATTGAGTCCTTCGGCCATTCTTTAAGCAATAATTACTTTTGTGATGACATCATAAAAATCGATTACTTTTTGAATGAATTGCTGATTAGTCAGGCAGATGATGTTTTTAAAAGGTAAGGATGAAAGAATATCTTATTGGATTTCAGGTATCTGTTTGATATTCATTGCGTAAATGAATTTTTAAGGAAGAAGATTGAATCTATTCAGCTATTGCAATATCAGTTTCAAACTGCTTTATTTGGAATTGGAAGGAAATTTTTTAACCTGTTTTTACGTTATAAAAGCAAAAAGGAACAAAACCTGTTATCTATGCCGGAGAAAATTGAGAAGTTTGAAGAAATGATTGAAGATCCCACTGCACATCAACTTAAAGCATATTATGACGCCAAAGAAAAGGCATGTGTTGATGCCATGAAATCTACAAAATCAAAAAACCCGCATAACAAGGGATCTAACTTAGCTGATTTTTGGGATTACGTATATGATCAATTTTACGAAATACAATAAGGTATAATTTTATAGTTGATTTTGTAAAAGCTTGCAGTTTTATGCTGCAAGCTTTTTTTATATAAGGTTATTTATGGATGTATATTAAATTACTTAAATAGTTGTAGTTATGATATAGATTGATACATAAAATAATGTATATTTTATGTACGCCATATTGTTAGAATAAATAAGATGTGTATTATATATGGATATTAAGTTTGTTGATCGCGAAAAGATTTATACTTCCAAGAAAAGATCTTCTAAGTTTAAGCCACTTTTAGAAGCTTTGGATAAGCTGGAGGTTGGCGGTGATGCCATCGAAATCGATTATGAAGATGAGAAGAGTGTCAACTCAATGCGAACAGCAGTTTATCAGTACAATCAGAAAAAGGATGTGAAGATTAAAACCGGTAAGGATTCAACAAATAAAAAACTGTATTTTTATCGAGAACGATAGCGGCAGACTTTAATGTTGATGCAACAGGCCGAATACTTTTTTGAATTTCAATATCTGAAAACGGTACAACCATAGATGAAAAAGAGAGCTGTTGCTGAAGAAAATCTAATGCTAAAGGAAGTGTTAGAGGCTTTATCGCAGCCACAAAAGCAGCTTCCCAGCAAATACTTTTATGATGAGCGCGGCTCGGATCTTTTTGAGAAAATTACCCGTCTTGACGAATATTATCTCACTCGCTGTGAAAAAGAGATCCTAAGAAAAAATATTAAAGAAATTGCCGGCCGTTTTGGCGATGATGTCATGCTGATTGAATTGGGCAGTGGCAGCAGTTACAAAACCCGGTTTTTACTCGAGGAGCTTTCGGACCTTTCAACCTACATCCCTGTGGATATTTCTGAAGAATTTTTGCTGAAAACGGTTAATCAGCTTCGCCGCGAGTATCCCCGTATATCCATTATCCCGGTCTTTCAGGATTATACCTCCCATTTTGACCTTCCCTTTTCAGCATCAATCGACCAAAAGCAGATCGTATATTTCCCGGGATCTACCATTGGAAACTTTGCCCCTCCCGAAGCTAACATATTCCTTAAAAATATAGCTGAGGTCACGAAGGCAAATTCTGAGATGCTGATTGGGGTAGATTTGAAAAAAGATTCCGCTGTATTGGAGGCGGCCTATAACGATCAAAAGGGAATCACCGCCAAGTTTAACAAAAACATATTGCGGCGGTTAAACCAAGAGCTCGATGCCAATTTTGATCTCGATTCTTTTGCTCACAAAGCATTTTATAATGAGTCCGCCGGACGCATTGAAATGCACCTGGTATCAACTCAAAAACAAACAGTACCTATCGCTGATAAATCATTTCGGTTTGAGGAGGGAGAAACTATCCATACCGAAAATTCCTACAAGTATTCTATTGATGAATTCGCGGAACTGGTCAGCGAATGGTATGCGGTGGAAAAAGTGTGGACCGACCCAAAAAATTATTTTTCACTGCAATACTTGGTTAAAACGTAGATGTTATGAAGAAAGTTGAGCCAGGTCCCGGACAAGAATCGGTGTGGGATTATCCGCGTCCACCCAAAGTAGAGGAGTGCGACAAAGAGATTCGAGTCATTTTCAATGGAGCAGAAATTGCCCACTCTTCAAACACTCAACGAGTGCTTGAAACCAGTCATCCGCCCGTCTATTATATCCCGCAGCAAGATATCCGCATGGAATGTTTGGAACCTATCAGTGGTACAACCTATTGTGAATGGAAGGGACAAGCAAAGTATTTTGATGTCACTGTAAATAATCAGCGTGCAACCAAGGCAGCCTGGTGCTATCCCGATCCAACTGATATCTTTCAATCCATTGCAGGGAATATTGCTTTTTATGCACACAAGATGGATAGCTGTTTTGTGGATGGTGAACAGGTAGAAGCCCAGAAGGGTAGATTTTATGGCGGATGGATTACGAGCGACATAGTGGGTCCATTTAAAGGAGAACCGGGAAGTGCTGGGTGGTAATCCCTAAACCATATAATTATGATTCGATTTTTTAGAAATAATCCAGATGAAAAGTCAGGCCAATCATGGGGTTTTGTAGTGATGATTGTTGCTATTGCATTAATTGTGGGCTCCTTCTTGGTGCAGGTGGCTATGGGACTTTGTCCGGTACCGTAAGAGATAATTTCAGTGTTGTAGTTAAGGACAAAATTTGGTAGCTATCAGAAACATTCAAATAACTTTTATTTGTTATGAGAAAAATTATTTCAGCGGCATTATTGGTGGGAGGCATTCTGTTACTTTATTTTGGATATGATGAATACCAATCACTGGGATCAGAAATTGATCAGGCCTTTGGCGGCTCGGGCTCCAGTCAGGCAATCTGGATGATAGTCGGTGGCGCAGCTGCCACCGTTGGTGGCCTGATAGGGTTGATGCGGGACAAACTGAAGTGATTGTCAGACAATTTTTTAATCTTTTGACGAGCAACAAAGGAGTTAACAGAATGCAGTTGAAAACCGCTCATTTCGTAATCTTTCGTTAAATTGGTAGCAATCTTAGACTCAATCTGATATAAATCCATTAGGTATGAGCGAGCAATCTACAGAAGAAGCCACGCTGCAGGAACAGGTTGAGGAGCGCGAATCCACTATCCAGCAGAAGTATGGCACCTTTGGTGGGGTGTTTGTCCCAACGCTGCTAACCATTTTGGGCGTTATTTTATTTTTGCGGCAGGGATGGGTAATCGGCAATGCCGGGCTTTTAGGCGGATGGTTGATCATCACGCTGGCTTTTGTGATTGTCACCTTTACGGCGTTGTCGATGTCGTGCATTACCACGAACATCCGAATCAAGGCGGGTGGCGCCTATTCGATCATCTCACAATCACTCGGACTGGAGGTCGGGGGCAGCGTGGGCGTACCGCTGTACCTGGCACAGACCTTTGCCATTACGATGTACATTTTCGGTTTCCGGGAGGGCTGGCTGTATATCTT
>JBNJFP010000014.1:0-5581 GCA_051746985.1 Bacteroidota bacterium | reverse complement strand
GGAGGTCGGGGGCAGCGTGGGCGTACCGCTGTACCTGGCACAGACCTTTGCCATTACGATGTACATTTTCGGTTTCCGGGAGGGCTGGCTGTATATCTTTCCCGACCACTATGCCATTATCGTTGATATCGTAGTTTTTGGGCTGCTGTTTATGATCGCTTACCTGAGCGCCAAGCTGGCGTTTCGCATCCAATACATCATACTGGCCGTTATTATTGCAGCGCTGATTTCAGTGGGCGCCACGGTGTTTACAGGTGCGATGGAGCACAGCATTCAGTGGTGGGGAGCCTTTCCCGGTGAAGCCGAGGAGGGCTTCCAGGGGGTCAGCTTCTGGGTGGTTTTTGCGGTGCTTTTTCCGGCGGCGACGGGAATTATGGCCGGGGCCAATATGTCGGGTGAGCTCAAAAATCCCAAGAAAAGCATACCGCTCGGCACCCTGTCGGCCATCGCCATCAGTTATGTGATTTATATGGCTGTCGGTTATTGGATGGCGAAGGTAGCACCGGTTGATGAGCTGGTAAGCAATTACAATGTGATGATTGATTATGCGCTTTGGGCCCCGGCTGTGCTGGGTGGATTGCTGGGCGCTACCTTTTCGTCGGCGCTGGCTTCTATTGTGGGCGCCCCCCGCATTTTGCAGGCGTTGGGCAAACATAAAATATTTCCGGGCGGAGAGGCGTTCTCGAAGCTGGCCGAAAACGGGGAGCCGCGCAATGCGATCCTGCTTACCGGCGGACTCGTATTAGCTACCCTGCTGGTTCGGGATTTAAATACCATCGCTCCACTTATCACCATGTTTTTTCTGATCACCTACATGATGATCAACCTGGTGGTCTTTATCGAGCAGCGGATGGACATGATCAGCTTTCGCCCGACCTTTCGAATACCCAAATTTGTGCCATTTTTAGGTACGGTAGGCTGCTTGTTTACCATGTTTATCATCAACTCTACCTTTGGACTTATTGCCCTGGGGTTTGTGATTGTCACCTATCTCTATCTTACCAACCGAAAGCTTAAGGTGCCCTATGGTGATATGCGCAGCGGACTTTTTGTATCGCTGGCAGAGTGGGCGGCCAAGCGTGTTTCACTGCTTCCCGAAAATAACGAACGCGCCTGGAAGGCCAACCTGCTGGTGCCGGTGCGCAGCGCGCGGGAATTGCGAGGCAGCTTCAGCCTGATACGCAACCTGGTGTATCCCAAGGGATCGGTGAAGCTGGTGGGTATGGGCGGGACGAACGACAGCGGTGATTTAAGGGATTCGCTCATGGATTTTGCGATGTCGTTCAGCCGCGAAAATGTTTATACCCGGTGGAGCATTCTCGATTC
The DNA here is from genome assembly GCA_051746985.1 of Bacteroidota bacterium. Lineage (GTDB taxonomy): Bacteria > Bacteroidota > Rhodothermia > Balneolales > Balneolaceae > Fodinibius. Next base: position 4,255 of record JBNJFP010000014.1, on the reverse strand, counting down.
GGACGATTTTAAACAGGCGGTGGTAACCTCGCTGCAGACGCTCCAAGGCACTTTCTTTCGCCCCAATGTCTTGTTCTTGCGATTGCCTACTCACAAACAGTACGACGAAGAAATCAAATCTATTATCAACGAGGCGCGGCTCAACAATATGGGGATACAGCTCTATGTAGAGGACCCCATAGCACAACTGGGGCGAAGTTCATCGATCAACGTGTGGATACGGGAACAGAGTCCCGACTGGGATTTGAGTATGGAGCTGGGCAATGTGGATCTGGCCCTTCTTACAGCCTATAAGCTCAAAGTAAACTGGAACGCGCAGATGCGGGTGATCACCGTAGTGGATGAGTCCCAGGTAAAACCGGCCTACCGCTACCTGGATAATCTGCTGGATGCGGCCCGCCTTCCTGATACGATGCAGCACGTGGAGATTGGTACCTTTGAGGAAGCCCTGCAAAGTGCCCCGCAAGCCGATCTCGACCTGCTGGGATTACCGAATGACCCAGATCTGGACAAACTGCGATCGTACGTGGAGAAAACCCAGTCGGCCTGCGTATTTGTGGCCGATTCGGGCAACGAAAATATTTTGGCATAATCCTGAAAGTTTGTAGATCTGCTTATTGCGGTTTATGAATAGCTGAAAAAAATGTATTTTAGCATCAGCGGGGTGCCCTCTAAATCAATTTAGGAGGCTGAGATCATACCCTTATACCTGATCTGGATAATACCAGCGTAGGGAACCAGTCTGCTCATTGCGAGCTATATTATCCGGCTGATTGCCTTCCTTTTGTTATCCGGATGAGGCTAATTTCCAATTAGTTACAATCATGTAATGAGCGATAAACTCCAGAAGAAAAAGTTCGAGCTGGCTACCAATAAACTCGAGCAGTGGCAGGGCCGCAAGGAATGGTTTTTTAACCGTGAGCACACCGAAGTTTACGAGGATTACTACGAAGGTCGCTACAAGCGGGCCGAAATCTGGCAGAAAAAAGTCTTGTCTAAACTCATCAAAAAGGATGAGCGGGTGAAAACCCTCTTGGAATATGGCTGTGGAACCACCCGCTTTACTCGCTGGTGGCAGGAGATCGGCATCGAAGCTACCGGTGCGGATATTTCACCTTTTATGCTGGGTGAAGGAAACAAACATTTCGAGGGTGATCTGGTGTGGGCCGATTCGCATCATATGCCGTTTAAGGATAATGCCTTTGATGCGCTGGCTTTTATCGCCACGTTCGCTTACTACGAGGATCCTATCAAGGTGATTAGAGAAGCCGTGCGGGTCGGTAAATATGGGATGATTTTCGGCATCATGAATCGCAATTCTACGAAGGTGGTCCGCCGACGTGTGCAGGAGGTTTTTGGAGCAAATCCCTATTATGAAACAGCCAATTTTTATACGCCGAACAAGCTTATTAATACTATTCACGAGGCGCTTGAGGGACGATTGTACGAGATCGAATGGACAGCCACCGGCTTGCCGAAGTGGTTTCCCGTGCAGCGCTGGGGATTGCCGATCGGCGACTTTTTTGGGCTGCATGTAAAGCTAACCGATGTAGAATAACACCGATCAATATGAGTGCATTTGAAGACAACAGCGGAAAAATTAACAGTGAACTGTTTCATGAGATAATTGGATCACAAAGCGGGCGAAAGCGCGATGAAGTTGTTACGGGTCCTAAGTTTGGTGTGGATACGGCCGTTGTAGATCTTGGTAATGGAAAGGGGTTGGCGACGTCGAGCGATCCGCTCTCGCTAATTCCGTCATTGGGACTCAAGGAGTCGGCCTGGCTGTCGGTGCATCTGCTGGTCAACGATATGGCGACCACAGGATTTGTTCCGCAGTACGCCCAGTTTACGCTGAATATGCCAACTGATTTTCCCCTGGAGAAATTCAAACGCTACTGGGGACATATCCACCGGATGTGTGATGAACTTGGTATTGCCATTACCGGCGGACATACCGCGAAGGTGCCGGGACAACAATCCACGACACCGGGCGGCGGTACGATGTTTTTGCAGGCGCCGTTGGATGACATTATTACCAGCGATGGAGCCGAGCCGGGGGACAAGATTGTAGTCACAAAGGAGAGCGCACTGGTTTCGTCTTCGATATTGGCAATGAGTTTTCCCGAAACGGTGCAGGAGGAATGTGGCAAAGATATTTACGAGCAGGCCTGCAAAAATTTTTATCGAACCTCGTCCCTGCAGGATGCGCTGGAAGCAACAAAGGTACTGGCACCCAACACGGAATTGAAGGCGATACATGACGTTACCGAGGGCGGATTGCTGGGTGGAATTTCTGAACTTGCTGAAGCTTCGGGCTGTGGCTTCTGGATAGACAGCGCTAAACTGCCCGTGGGAGAAGCTCCACAAAAGATTTGTGAGCTTTTTGAGATCGATCACCGGTTTTGTGTGGGAGCCGGATCGATGGTAATGGCTGTAGCAGAAGGATATGAAGACGTTTTGGTAAATCATCTGAATGAGCAGTCCATTCCGGCCACGGTGGTTGGTAAACTGACAGAAAAAGATGAAGGAATGATCCTGATTGAAGATGGAAGGGCAGAGTCTTTTGAGTTTGATGGCAACGATCCATACTGGAACGCATTTTTTGAAGCGATGGAAAAAGGCTGGAAGTGAATTATGACCCATCTATAATCACTTCCTCTAAAGCAGAGAGATAATGGGTTAAAACAAAATCGAGGAATTAATTTATGAAAAACCAAAACTTGAGCGGCATCTACTTGGTAGTAGATCCGGCGATAGACCAAGAAAAGTTGTTGGATAAAGTGGAACAGGCGCTGGAAGGCGGCGTCGGAATACTTCAGATCTGGAACAACTGGCCGGATGGTATGCGTCGGCCAGACCGGAAACAGTTGATTACCTATATCATCGGAATGGCCGACAACTATGATGTGCTGGTATTGGTCAATGAGGATTGGGAGCTGCTGAAAAATACCGTGGCTCACGGTGTACATTTTGATTCCATCCCTGATGATATTGATGAAATCCGTCAGAAAATTGACCGTGATTTTATTGCCGGCATTACCTGCAGTAATGATTTGGGAGTAGTGCGGTGGGCGGAGGAAAACGATTTCGACTACATCTCGTTCTGTGCCATGTTTCCATCGTCTTCGGTTGGTAGTTGTGAGATTGTGCGTCCCGATACGGTGCGGAAGGCGCGGGAGATAACGGATATGCCGCTTTTTTTGTCGGGAGGAATAACCCCGGAAAGTATCAGTAAACTTGATGGGTTGGAGTTTAATGGCGTGGCGGTAATCTCCGGAATTTTGAAGGATGATGAACCGAAGGAGCGGACTTTAAATTATAAACAAGCACTTAATAATTGATAAAATTGACTTATGGAATCTTCTGTTTTGATACAAAGGTTGGGGTGTTCATTTTTTCAGTGAGGAAAAAACGAACCAAAAGATCAAGGCTGAGAATTTTGAATTTGACTTCGGCCTACAAGATGAATGCATTTTAATGATCCTTGTTCTGATGGAAATAGTTAAAAATTATTTATCGGCATAAAATGCATGTCGCACTTTTGGCCTCTGTACAAAATTCTTAGGCTGGGGGTCCGGGGCGAATCGCGGGAAAGAATAAGAAGAAGCAATTAACGTGATAAAGCAGTAAATAAATTATAGTCTTAGCCAGAACAAAATCTACGATTCCCCCGGCACTTTTTTCGTCTATTTTTTGGTGACAAAAAATAGACATACAATTTTTCGAGTTCAGCTTGCTGGCTTTGATCATTTAGAAGAATCCCAAAAGGCGGAAGAAAAAAATTTAAGCAATAAATAATATGACGAAAGAACTGTTAGAAAAACTGTGCTGCCCGATTGATAAGCACGATTTAGATGCTAATATTATTAATGAAGGAGAGGACGGTGAAATCTTGGAGGGGCTTCTCAGCTGTCCCGACTGCAACCGCTACTTTCCGGTGATCTATGGCATACCCATTCTTATTCCCGATGAATATCGCGAGGAGTCCATGGAAAAACCGCTGCTCAAAAAGTGGGGTTATGAGTTGGCTGAGGGAGAAGATTCCAAATTGCCATTGTTGGAGGAAAGAGAGAAATAGATTAAATCACTAAGCGGTATAGGTTCCGCAGCAGAGCTACGGAACCAGATTGATAACTTGTTTCAGAATCTCGGTTGAATTTTTTTCAAGTTTAGACAAAGATCCTGAACTGAATTCAGGATGAGATGGTGGGTCTTGCAAGTCCCTTCCCCTCGTTAAAATGGGTAAGGCAGG
>JBNJFP010000013.1:0-86376 GCA_051746985.1 Bacteroidota bacterium | reverse complement strand
AATATTGATGATGACGAATTCGCTAAAGTCAGGGCGGTATTCCCCACTGCAGTTCTAAATTCGTCGCAAATTTCTACAACCGATGAAAATTTTTCACTCGATCAGGCTAAAAAAGAAGAGCAGGCATACCAAGAAAAACGCGATCAACAGATAGAGCGCCAGGACTACCTTTCCAATCTTTGGGAAACACTGAGCTATATCATCATTCTATTAAGTGTCGGGGGATTTTATATTCTCTATCAAAAATATGGGAAGCGACACTCCACCTCCCGTTTTTCATCTACGGAAACAATTATGACGCCCGGCCAAATTCGTCCGGCAGCAATCGGCTGGCTTCTTCAGGGACGAAATATCACCAGTAACTTGCTTATGGCTACGGTTCTTGATCTGGCTCGAAACGGATATTTTATCATACAGGAAGAACCGTCCGAAGAAGGTTTTCTGTCTGATGATAAACCGACGTTTTCTATCGAGCGAACGGAAAAACAATTGGATGAGGAATTGCAGGAATGGGAACAGCAGATCATCACCTTTGTAGAACAACGTCTGCAAGATGGTCACCAGAAATTGCATAATATCTTCAAAGGGACGAATTCCGAGGTATCCTCATGGTTCGGCAGGTGGAAAAACAATTTTAAAGAGTATGCATTTGGCCAAAATTGGATTGATAAGCAAAGCTACACCGGTTGTTACTGGAATATTGGACTCCAATCATTGCTTTTTATAGCAAGCTTTCCGGCACTCATTTATGCAGGTCTGGTTGGAATGATACCTCTCTTTATTTCTTTGTTTGCGCTGATATTTTCTTTTCTGATTATCCGTCGTACCCCCGAAGGAGAAGAAGTATATCATCAATGGAGCAACTATAAAGAAGGACTTAAAAATGCTAAGGAACACAGTATTTCATCCGATAAACTGGATAAGCATTTTATCTATGGACTGGCTTTTGGTTTTGGAGAAGAAGATCTCGAGAACATCATTGCTACCAATGCTGATGCAGTACCTGTTATTGCCTGGATTGTTTTCAGCTCAAATACCAATTCAGTAGCAAGTGTTGCCAGTAGTTTCTCCACCCTCGGGGCAACGGGCGCAACTTCTTTTCCCGGAACATCCGGAGGAGCAGGTGCTTCTGCCAGCGCTGCGGGAGGCGGCGCTTCCGCCAGTGCAGGCTAATACTCCCAGCCAATCAGGGTTTCAATCTGGTTGAGATCCAGCGGACCGCGTGTACTAAGTGTGCTGTAAAAAGTATCTGCCAGATAATTGAGCGCAATCTCATATCTATCTGTATTTACCGACTGGTTTTCCTCGACTAATAATGCCATCTGATAGAGCCGAATTAACTGCTTGAACAATGGCTTCGCCGAAGCCTCCATACGATCGTGATCATCCAGCTTTCGGATTTCCTTCCATACCGTTTTCGTTTCGGTCAGCTTCTCTGCCAAAATTCCCCCGTATTCTGATGATTGACCAGCTGCTTGCTTAATCTTCTCAAAAATAATATCCAGTCCGTGGGATTTCTTCGTGGCACGAAGCATATCCAATACAATGATATTTCCCGAACCCTCCCAGATGGGCAATACATTCACATCACGCAGCAGCTTGGGCATCACAAAATCCTCGATATAACCGTTTCCGCCCATCAGCTCCATGCATTCGCGAACGCAGTAAACGCCATTTTCGGCCGACCACCATTTAGCCATCGGCGTGAGCATACGCAGCAGGTGCTGTTCGTCCTTGTCCCCATTTTCAGCGGCATCCATAGCTCGCAAACCACGCCAAACCAACAGAAAATCCGCTAAATATTTTGATCCCAATTCATAAAACTTCTCCCTGATGAGCGCATGCTCAACGGCTTGTTTTCCAAAGGTTTTACGATGATTCAGATACTGCCACGCCTCGATAATTGACCGCCGATATCCCGCCAGAGCCGCTACCGAATTATAATTCCGGGATATATTAATCATGTTTGTCATTACCTTAAATCCCTCTCCTTCTTCACCAAGCCGCTTTCCAATAGTATCGTTAAATCGAACTTCCGCCGAAGCCATTGATCGTACGCCCAGCTTATCTTTGAGGCGAATAATTTCAATAGGATTCCGCTCAGCATTGGGCAACTCTTTTTCGACTAAGAAAAGCGACAATCCCCGTGTGCCTTTTTCTACCGGACCCGTTCGCGCCAGTGCCATAATCACATCAGCATTGACGTTACTGCAAAACCATTTTTCGCCATTTAGTCGATAGTGTTTCCCGTCCACCTGCTCAGCTGTGCATAAATTTATGCCCACATCAGAACCGCCGGACTTCTCCGTTAGAAACATGGCTCCGGAGAATAGTTCAACTCCTGATCGTGCTCCCAGCTTCGGTAACAACCGCTTTTTATCTTCTGCGTCGCCAAACTGCTCGATCAACAACGCAGCGCCGTCGGTCATACAATGGGGACAGTATTGTCCCAACTCGCTCATCGCATACAACTGGCCCAGCGCGAACCCCATTTGGTGTCGATTTTCTTCAAATTCTCCTTTTTTATCAGGATGATATTTCAAATAAAACATCTCTGATTCGGCGGCAATATCCATCAGATCCCAATAGGCAGGGTGAAACTCGACCTCGTCAATATCCTTACCAAACTTGTTACGCTTCTTAAGCACCGGCCCGTTTTTATCCGCCTTTTGCGAAAGGTCATCCATCTTCGTTGCCGCGACTGCTCCCAACTGATCTAATTTTCCATCCAGAAATTGCTGGGCTTCCTCAGAAAAATAACGACGAACGTAATCGCGGAGAATTATATCCGACTTATAAAAATTCTGGCTGGTTCTATAATCATCGGTAAGCACTTGGTTTTTGGGATGCGACATGAAAAATCTCTCTACTTGAAATTTCAGGACTGGTTGATATAAAAGTATAAATAAAAAAAGGACGGGATTTTATCCCGTCCACAAAAATCAAAAGTCAGATCCTGAAAGAAATACTGAGACAAGCTCAGCACATGGTTTAGGATGACTCGTCAGTTTCTACAAATTTTCACTTATCCGTCAGTGCCACAACGCCCGGTAGATCTTTGCCTTCAAGGAACATCAGACTGGCACCACCACCGGTAGAAACATGTGATACGGCGTCTTCAAGTCCAGCTTGCTTAATAGCTGAAGCAGAATCACCACCGCCAATAATAGTCGTGGCACCCAATTTGGTCGCTTCAGCAAGTGCTTCGGCAACCGCATTTGTCCCCTCGGCATAGTTAGGCATCTCAAAAACACCCATCGGACCATTCCAGACTACAGTCTTTGCATTTTTGATGATATTGCCAAACGAAAGACACGTCTGCGGACCAATATCGACGCCCATCCAGCCATCTTCAATGCCCTCGTCATCGACGACTTTGTGTTCAGCATCATTTTTAAATTCCTTGGCAGCCACCGAATCCACCGGAAGAACAACATTGACGCCCTTGGCCTCAGCTTTCGCCATAAGTTCTTTGGCCAAATCAACCTTTTCATCTTCCACCAGTGAATCTCCTATCGGCAGTCCCTTGGCTTTATAAAAGGTATAAGTCATACCGCCACCAACCAGAATGCTGTCTACTTTATCCAGCAGATTTTCAATCACCCCAATTTTGTCAGACACTTTGGCTCCGCCTAAAATGGCCACAAATGGTTGCTCGGGATTATTCACAGAATCGTTCAAATATCTTATCTCTTTTTCCAATAAATATCCCGATACAGCAGGTTGCAAAAATCGGGTAACACCAGCTACCGAGGAATGTGCACGGTGGCTACTCCCAAATGCATCATTACAAAACAGATCGCCGTGCTCAGCCAGCTGCTTACAAAATTCCTCGTCATTGGCTTTTTCACCTTTATGGAAACGCACGTTTTCAAGCAGGACAATTTCGCCCTCTTTGGCCTGATCGATGACAGTCTTGGCCTTTTCTCCGATACAATCTTCAGCAAAATGTACGGTGGTATCGACTAATGTTTGCAGATGATCAGCAACGGGCTTCAAACTTAATGAGGGATCAACTTCTCCACCGGGACGCCCGAGATGACTCATCAGGATAAGTTTACCTCCATTTTCCACTACATATTTAATCGATGGAAGGGCCTGCACAATCCGATTGTCATCGCCAATGTTTCCATTTTCAATAGGGACATTAAAATCAACACGCATTAATACCTTTTTGCCCTTCACATCTACATCTTCAAGCGTCATTTTATTCATAAAATCGATCTCTGTTTTTACCTGATTAACGGATAATTTCGTAACTGAATTTACCAGTTCATCGAAAAGCGTCCAAACGCTATTCCGAGTCAATATCTCCGGGCGATAGCTCCTGTTTTTCTGTGCATTTTTAAATATCTTGGGGTTGCTAAATCATAAAACAAATCAGAGGATATGGATACCGTTTATTTCGATCACGCTGCTACTACCCCTGTAGATAAGCGCGTGCTTGAAGCAATGACTCCCTACTTTACCGAACATTATGGAAATGCTAATTCTGCCCATGGGTTAGGCAACAACGCCAAGGTGGCCGTTGAAGAGGCAAGGGAAATGATTGCGGAAATAATCGGTGCCGAACCGGCCGAAATCATCTTTACGAGCGGGGGCACGGAAAGCGATAACTGCGCCATCAAGGGCGTTGTTAATGCTACGGGTAAAACAGAAGTAATCACCTCTCCCCTTGAACATCACGCGGTGCTGCATACGGCTGAGGCCTTAAAACGTCATGGCGCCAAACCAGTGTACCTGGAACCCAATTCCAAAGGGATTATCACCGCAGAGGAAGTAGAGGAAGCCATTAACGAGAATACAGCGATGGTTTCGCTGATGCACGTTAATAATGAAATTGGCTCGATCAATCCGCTGAAAGAGATTAGCCAGGTTTGTAAAGAACATAATATTCCCTTTCACTCTGATACGGTGCAAAGCGTAGGTAAAATTCCGGTAGATGTCGATGAGTTGGGACTTGATTTTCTGAGCATCAGCGGGCATAAAATTTACGGTCCCAAAGGCATTGGAGTTCTTTATATGCGCCATGCCTCTCCCTGGCTGCCCTGGATGCACGGCGGTTCGCAGGAACGGCGTCGCCGCGGCGGTACGCTAAACGTACCCGGAATTATCGGCTTGGCTAAAGCAATGGAACTGACTCAGCAAGAAATGGATGACCACCGCAAACACTATATCAAGCTACGTAAACGGTTAATCAACAGACTTGATGAGACTTTCGGCGATCGCTATCAAATTAATGGCGACCGCGAAAATGGTGTACCCCATATCATTAATATTGCTTTCCTTGATCCCACGGGTGACGGACTCGATGGCGAAATGCTGTTGCTCAATCTCGACGTAGAAGGCATTTGTGTCTCTAACGGTTCGGCCTGTACTTCAGGCGCCATGGAACCATCACATGTTCTTGAAGGTATTGGATTGGATACTAAAACAGCCAACTCAAGCATCCGAGTGAGTCTTGGCAAACAAAATACTGCAGAAGAAATCGATTACTTCATCGAAAAGCTGGAAATCGTCGTTGAACGTATGATGGGATCGGTAAAGGCATGAGTGTTAAGAAAAGAGTTTGCGTGTACTGCGGATCCAAAACCGGAAACAACTCTTCGTTCATCCCCCAAACAAAAGCGCTGGGACATGCGCTAGCCTCCAACGGCATTGGACTGGTGTACGGCGGCGGATCGGTGGGGCTGATGAATGAGATTGCCAATGCCACGCTATCGCGGGGCGGACAGGTACACGGTGTTATTCCCCAACATTTATATGATATGGAAGTCGCTCACGAGAATCTCACCGCCCTCCACATCACTGATAGCATGCACGAACGTAAAGCGATGATGGCTGAGCTTTCGGATGCCTTTATTGCCCTGCCCGGCGGATTCGGAACCTTTGAAGAATTGATGGAAGCCATCACCTGGCTTCAGCTTGGCATCCACCAGAAGCCCGTTATCATTTATAATATTGATGGCTACTACGACAAGTTGATTGAATTTATAGATGAATCTGTAGCAAATAAATTCATTACTGAATCCAATCGTAGCCTGCTAAAAGTTGCTAATAATATTAAAGAATGCCTTCGATATCTCCCGTTTTATAACTGAACCAACCCTTCCTTAGTCAGAAAAGATATCATCAATTAAATCACCATATTTATCTTCCACTATACGGCGCTTAATCTTAAGCGTGGGCGTAAGTTCTCCGGTTTCAACTGTAAACTCATTGGGTACGATACGGAAATCCCGAATCTTTTCGTGTGAAACCAACTCTTGAGAATGACTCCGAACCTCTTTGTTATAGATACTCTGGATCTCTTTCTTTTGAATGAGTTCTTCAATGGAATCGTATGAAATTCCCTCCTGTTTGGCATAGGCTTCAAGCACCTCAAAATCAGGGACAATAAGGGCCGCCATATACGGCTGCCGTTCGCCAACAACCACCAACTGATCAATCCATTTGCTGGTCTTAAACAGATCTTCAATGGGACCGGGATAAATATTCTTTCCACCGGCATTGACGATCATATGCTTGATGCGATCGGTAATCTGAAGCTTTCCACCAACAAATTTACCCACATCTCCGGTGTGCAGGTAGCCGTCGTCATCAATCATTTCGCGTGTTGCCTCATCATTCTTCCAATAGCCCTTCATCACATTAGGACCCTTACACAAAATCTCACCCTGCTCAGTGCTGTGATCGGTTGGATAATCCTCGCCACTCAGCTCGGCAATAATGTTACTATCTTCAAGTCGCTGAATTGCAACCGTAACGCCGGGCAATACCTTGCCCACAGTTCCCATCTGCTCATCTCCATAGGTATTGCAGCACATCACCGGCGATGTTTCGGTGAGTCCGTACCCTTCAATTATGTGAAGGCCAGCGCCCATAAAAAAGTGTCCAATCTCAGCCGGTAAGGCCGCCCCTCCAGATACAAAAAAGCGGATACGTCCACCGGTACGCTCTTTCAGCTTGTCAAAAACCAGCTTATCGGCCAACTTTTTCTGCATCGAAACCAGTCCGCGTTCACCATCGGCATATTTACGACCCACTTTCTGAGCCCAACCAAAAATTTTCTGTTTTACCGCACTACCCTCTTCTACACTTTTCGAAACCAGGTTATAAATCTTCTCAAAAAGCCGCGGCACGCTAATAATAATTGTGGGATGCGCTTCCGTCATATTTTTAGCCACCGTATCCACACTCTCGGCGTAATAAATTTCGGCCCCACCGGCCATCATTGCATAATATCCGGCTGTACGTTCAAACGAGTGGCAAAGCGGTAAAAAGGATAAGCAGCGATCTTGCTCGTTGATATCAATTTGTTGGTGGGCAGCTTTTATATTACTTACAATATTACGATGCGTAAGCATAGCTCCCTTGGGCTTGCCGGTCGTACCCGATGTATAGATCAGTGTCGCTAAATCTTCGGGGGCAATAGCCTTGCTGCGTCGATCAATTTCTTCTTCCTGCTTTGGTAGCTCTTTCATCCCCTCGGCCATGGCATCCTCGAAAAGGGAAACATAGGCATCATCCAGATAACTTGAAATGTTCGGTTCGTCAAAAGCAATCACCCTATTTAAATCGGGACAGTTATCAAACACTTCGCGCGCTTTTTTAAGCTGTATTCCCGTCGAAACAAAAAACATTTCCGCCTCTGAATTCTTAAGAATATACTCACACTGTTTGGGCGGCAGCGAGGTGTATAGCGATACATTAACCGCCCCAATAAGTTGAATAGCTAAATCTACAACTGCCCACTCGTAACGATTTTCACTTAGGATAGCTACCCGGTCGCCGGCTTCGATGCCATGCTTAATCATATATGCCGCCAAGGCATTCGCATCATCATAAACCTGGTCCCATCTTATCGTTTGGTAAGGCTCATCCGTTTTCGGTTTGCGTGCAAAAGCCGTTTTATCCGTCCCCTTATACTTCTTGGATAAATTTAAAAACAGATCGGTCAACGTTTCGAAAGCTACTACTGTGGGCATAAATGATAAGTTAATTGCTATTTAAAAACCTCTGATCATATTCTTTTCTACAGCTCGAATATAACATTATGAATTGAAAATTCAGCACTTCCCCTTTTATACCATTTTAAAAGCGATTGTTGCCGGTGAATGAATTTTTTTAGCAGGTCCAATTCCTTATATTAAAAGAAAAATTTGATCCTCTTTTATGGCTCATCCGGCAAGCGAAGAAACAATCGACTTAGTTAAAGAAATTTTCAGCTCTTACCTTAAAGAGCATAACCAGCGGCAAACGCCCGAACGCTTTATGGTGTTGGAAGAAATTTATCGCGCCGACGGCCATTTTGATGCCGATGATATCTTTTTCAACATGAAAGAAGGCGGCACACGCGTTTCGCGAGCTACTGTTTATAACACACTCGATTTACTGGTGGAATGCGGATTGGTACAACGCCAGCAATTTGGTGAAAACCAATACTATTACGAACGCGCCTATGCTTACCAGCAACACGATCACCTTATCTGCAAAAAGTGTGGCAATGTGTTAGAATTCTGCGACCCGCGTATTCAGGAGATAAAAACGATGATGGAAAAAATCCACAAATTCAACATTTCGGGACATTCGCTCCACTTTTTTGGTACCTGCCAGGATAAAAAAGCCTGTGAGGAGCGCCAGCAATCGCAGTCCGGGAAAAAGAAAAAGGTCAACACTTAACACAATCATTACTTTTTTAATGGATGATTACTCCCGCCCGACCTGAACACTTGCCGACTATAAATGCCATTTATAATCAGGCGGTAGCGGATGGGTTTCGGACCGCCCATACCACCCCTGTGTCACTGGCCGAACGCAAAGAATGGTTCGCCAATCACCCCCAAGACACCTACCCTATTTTTGTCTATCTGGATGATAATTCCGTACTCGGCTGGCTGTCAGTATCCACTTACAGCAAAAATCGTCAAGCGCTAAAGGAGGTCGTAGAGATTAGTTACTATACTGATTACGACCATCATAACCAAGGCATTGCTTCGGCGTTAATGAAACATGGACTACAATTCTGCACACAATTCGGCTACCGAATTGCGGTCGCCATACTGGTTGGAGATAATCAGCCCAGCATCGCCCTGCTTGAGAAGTTTGGTTTTTCAGAGGCCGGACGAATTCCTGACGGGCTCAATTTTGGTGGCGAATTTCGGGATCACCTCTATATGTACCGAAAGCTGTAGTTTATCCGAATTCATCGCACAACTGGGATTGACATCGGATAAATAAAAAAAGAAAGGCTACGTAACCAGATAATTAGCCATTAAGAAATTTTTCTCGTTCCGTAGCTCCGCTGCGGAACCCCCTACAAGGTACTTTAAGAAAGACCGACTACTTAATTTTTATAGACCCGAACATAATCGACAACCATACGAGCCTCACTCAAATCGGGATCGATACCATTTTTCATGCCACCCGTTTCATAGTCTGGATCGCTGCCCCAATTCCCGCCCATGGCGATATTCATAATGATGAAAAAATCGTCATTAAACGGCCAGGTTTCAGCATTTTTTTCATATGGGCTGTAGGTGTAAAACTCTTCTCCATCAATTTTAAATATGATACTGTCAGCCGTCCATTCCGCTTCGTAAACATGAAATTCATCATGGAAATCAGGCACTTCCTTTTGGGATGTATTTTCGGTGCTTCCAAAACTTGATGGGGTATGCAACGAACTGTGCACCATCCCGGGATCTTTGCCGACGTGTTCCATAATATCTATTTCGCCGGAAGCCGGCCAGCCAACCTCCGTGATATTTGATCCCAACATCCAGATAGCAGGCCAGGTACCCGAACCTTCTGGAAGCTTGGCCCGCACCTTAACCGTTACATGCTTTAAACTTTGCAAGCCCTGCGTTTTAATCCGTGCTGAGGTCCATTCTCCATTCTCTTTAATAGCATCAATAATTAGATTGCCATCCTCCACCCGTACATTTTCCTGTTCATCGGTGTAGTATTGCACTTCATTATTTCCCCAGCCACCTTCACCATGACCAATATCATAGGTCCATTTGTTTGGATCGGGAGGTCCTTCATAATTAAATTCATCGCTCCAAACTAACTCATATTCACCACTACTCGAGGTCGTGTCTGAAGAATTTTCCTCGTTAGTGCCTGATGTGGTAATCCCTTTGTCATCTTCACAAAAACTTAGCGTTATCATCGCCATGAAAACAATGATACAAAAGAGAAATCTTCTGTCAATAGTTAAATTGAAACCTGTTGTTCGCATACTAAATGTTTTAAGCGTAATTAATACCCAGCTTATTACCAGGCATAGCTTGCTATTATACTGGTATTATATATTGGAGAATAGCTTTTCTGCAAATGGAGTTGAACCATAAGTACTCCATACTTTGAAATACTATTTGACAAGCAAAATTGATAAGCTTTTAATTTTTATCCTCAGATAACTATCCTGTTAAAGTGCTATCAGTACCTAAAAGCAAAATAACATTTTGTTATTCAAACAAAGCCTTTTAACAAGATTTTTTACTCAAAGCTATATAACAGTTCCATTGAATTAGTTGAATTTATCTAATTAAGACTTATAAAAACAAACCCAATAGGCGGTATATCTTTAACCGACTATTGGGCCTGAAATTACTTTATTTTTTACTGTTTAGGTGCATATGTAAATTGCCATGCTCCCCAATCATAAATTTTAGCAACCACTATTTCATCTTCAGTAAACTCCACTATTTCATAAGTGATATCACTTTCTTCGGGAGTATCCGTTATATTATCATCTCCTGCCTTATAAAGACCTAAATATGCGCCTTCACCTATAATTTTTATTTCATCTCCAGATATGTCATAGCTAAATGTTCCTGAACCCCAAGCATCATAATCCGAATTTATTTCACTCCAATCATAACAACCGGCCTCCATAGAACCGTCATTGTTGGCTATGATATCTTCAGGGAATGGATTATCTTCACCTTCCTCATCGACCCAAATATCTCCTTGAAGGTTTCTATCCATAGTACCATCATAGTTAAATGTCATTTCATCATTGAAAATACAACTACGTTCTTCAACATCTTCTTCGGTATTGCTCCACCAAGTAGCGCTAAAATCAGAAGGTCCAATCCACAAAGATCCTGCATCAGGTTTCAGAACCCATGTTTTACTATCGCAACCTGTGAGCTTTTCTAAATCGCCAGAACAATCGTTTTCAGCTACATCAATAGAGTTGCTGGCAGTATCACTACCAGCTTTACTATAAGCCCTCAATTTAATATCGTATCCCCCTTTTGCGGCATAATAAGCAGTATCGATTTCACTGCCTTTTTGCCAGCCTTGGCCGTCACCAAAATCCCATTCCCACATGAAAGCCCCTTCAGTAGTACTTTCCACTTCAAAAGTATTAGCTTCATCGGATACAGGCTCTACTGTAAAGGAAGCCTCAGCGGGGGTAGACCCCAGCTCTCCGCTTGTGGTACTATCGCTACATGCCGATATAACTAAACTTCCTATGAGTACTAAAAACAGCGGAAGTTGATATATCGGATTTATTAAATTTTTATACTTGTACATAATGGTAAATATCTATCTGGTTAATATTTATATACCGATGGCTTTCCATACCATATTGCTATTTTACCTCTCTAATATGGTATGTACGTCCGCCAGGCTAATAATTAAGAATACCTGTTAATCATATCCATCGTTCTGTTCAAGAGCCGTATTATTTAATGATTCAAGCGGTATAGGCAATACTTCGTGAACCCCTTCTACAAAACCTTCATCGGCTAAGACATCTGCAGCACGACCGGTTCGCACTAAGTTAAACCATCGGTGACCTTCGGTAGCCAGCTCTAAATGCATTTCACGATATATATTATCGAGTGTAGCGGATTCAGGGCCTAAGCCCACTCGATCACGAACTTCCGTGAGCAAAAATTCTGCTCGTGTATCATTGGCGCCATTTAACCTTACAAGAGCTTCGGCCTCTAACAAGTAGGTGTGTGCAAGCCGTACCTCCATATAATTATTTGGGTAATTTAGTTCTATGACACCATCTTCGGCAGTATATTCCGAAAGCGGGGCAAATTTCTTTACGAAATATCCGGTATCTTGATAGCCAGGTTCGTAATCTGCGGAACCATCATCAGCCATACTGCCGACATCGAGGATAGTATGATCGTAACGTGGGTCACCATCCAAGGCATCTACCAATACTTGTGTAATGGGGTTGAATCCCCAGCCTGCATTATAATCAGGACCACTATATCCGCGAGGACCAACCATTTGTACATACACATTACCCCGAAAATTACCAAAGCTGCCCCAGTCTGCCTGCTGTTCAGACGTGTGTGCTATCTCAAAAACAGACTCAGAACTAAAGGGATTTGCAGGATCAAAGAGATCGGGATAATTATCTACCAAGTCGTATGCTGAAGAGGTATTCACTTGGTTTAGCAAATCTGCAGCACGCTGCATCTTGGCCTGGTCTTGGCCATCTCCAACTTCCCACATCAGCGATTTCGCCAAAAATGCACGGGCAGCGCCTTTGGTAGCACGCCCCTGATCGTTGGCCGAGAGCGGAGCCTCCGGCAAGTCAGCAATAGCGGCGGATAAATCGTCATCAATCTGGGCATATACGTCTTCAGGTGGTGCCTGCTCTTGCTCATAAATCTCGCTAGTCTCTAGCGAATTGGTAAACAACGGGACATTACGAAAGAGGCGAACCAACCAAAAATAATAGTAGCCGCGCAAAAATCGTGCTTCAGCGACATATCGATCCTTTGTTTCTGAATCCATCCCTTCAACACCTTCAATTCTTTCCAGTAAGAGGTTTGCCCGATTAATACCGGTATAGCTTCGATCCCAATAACCTGCTTGCGGTCCCACGGCACTACTTAGATCATAAGTATTCCATGCATGCCAAGACGGTACATCGTTCGGACCACCACCACCGGCATTCATGCTAGCTGTTGCACTATTAAGCGGCCCCAAGACAGGTATATAGGTATTATCAGGTCCACCTGTTGTCCATGCCATAGGGTTATATGCAGCAACTAATGCTTCAAATGCCTGATCGGGAGTCTGATAGTAATTCGACTCCAATTGCTGTCCTTTAGGCTCCACGTCCAAAACGCTATCACAGGAGGCAAAGGAAACGACTACAGCCAAACACATGAGATATGTAAGAAAACGTTTCATTATTATCACCAATTATTGAGTAGTTAAAATTTGTCTGATTTAAAATCTAATATTCACGCCAAGCTGGTAAGATCGAGCTTGCGGATAAATACCGCGGTCAATTCCATAGCTGTCTCCACCAACCTCAGGATCGAAGCCGGAATACCCGGTTATCGTCGCCAAGTTCTCGGCACGCACGTAAAACCGTGCTTGCTGAATACCAAGTTTCGTAGACATCTCAGTTGGTAAGGTATAGCCAAGCTGAAGGTTCTTTATCCTAAAATAGCTTCCATCAGACAGATGAAAATCAGATGGATTCGTAAAATTATCATTAGGATCATCATCATTTAGTCGCGGATACGAATTTGAACTACCAGGCCCGGTCCAACGGTTCAGCGCTCTTGAAGTATAGTTGGCCGAAGCTATATCCAGGCGGCGCAGTCCCTGGAAAATATCATTCCCATATACGCCTTGTCCAAACATCTTGAAATCGAATTGCCTCCAATTTGCAGAAAGATTAATACCGAATGTCCACGGCGCATTGGGAGTGCCAAGGAAGGTTCGATCTTCGCTTGTAATCTGGCCATCTCCATTAACATCCTTCCAGCGGAAGTCACCCGGTTGTGCATCGGGTTGCAAAAGGTTGCCGTCGGAATTGGTGTAACTATTGACCTCTTCTTGTGTCTGGAAAATACCCTCAGTTTTAAATCCATAAAATGAATTAATGGGTTCACCTACCTCGGTTCGGGTAATTTCATAAGCGCTGGCTTGCAGTGTTGACCCGGTTAAGAAATCGTTTTCACCAATATCTGTAATTTCGTTTTTGTTATACGAACCGTTAGCGGTAATATTGAAACCGTAGTCATCAAACTGTTTTTCGTACCCTAACTCAAGTTCCACTCCATCGTTTGTCAAGCTTGCCACGTTACCAAACGGATCACCGCTGGCTCCCACATAAGAAGGTATTTGTACCTGGAGCAGCATTCCATCAGTCTCTTTGTGGTAGTAATCGAATGTTAAAGAGAAATTATTCAAGAACTCTGCGTCAAAACCAACATTAATTTGACTAGTTTCCTCCCACTCCAGTTCCGAGTTAGCCGGGGCGTTTGGACTTGATCCGGTAATTATATTGCCGTCTCCAAATACATAATCGCGTCCGCCCGAAACCGTTGACTGGTATTGGAAATCACCCAGTGAGCGATCATTCCCATTAACTCCATAAGATCCGCGGATCTTTAGATAATCAACGAAGGTATCCGGGAAGAAATCCTCAGAGGTTGGTACCCAACCCACCGAAACGGCCGGAAAGGTTCCGTACTGATTTTCGCTTCCGAATCGTGAAGAACCATCAACCCTCAATACAGCCGTAAGCAGATACCGTCCATCATAATCATAATTAACTCGTCCAAAATACGAATTAAGTGCATATGGCTGTGCCTCACTTCCAAAAGCAATACGCCGTTCGTTTGGTGTCGAAAAGTTCATTGAGGCATCACTAAAGTTCTGTGCTGGGATAGCTTGGTATGTCCCTCCAACAGTTGTAGCACTGTTTTCACGAGTACTTGTTCCTACCATAAAATCAAAGTTATGAGAAGCTAAGCTTGTGATATAATTAATGGTATTATCCCAACTCCAAACTAAACTACGGCTATTTTCACGGGCAAAACTATTGCTACCAGTGTTCTGAGTAGTTACGCTTAAATAGTATACGGGTGTAAAAGACTCAAAACCATAGAATGCCGGTTTAACACCAATATCTGTCTTAATAAACAGATTATCGATTGGCTCGATTTCAAGACTGGCATTTCCAACAATGTTATGGGAATAACCATAATTACCGCGATTAACATCCATATATGCCAGTGGATTTGACATTTCTTGTCCCACATAGCGCGAAATTCCGTAAGGAAATCCATCCTCGTTCGTTACTACAGGGTTATTGCTATATGGAGAACCATTAATCGTAGATTCATCAGTAATAAGTACCGGTGTTATGGGATCAAGGTTCACTGCAGAACTCAGTGGCCCACCAAACTCACTATTGGTCTCCAAGCTTCCACGGTTTCTCTCGTATGTGTAACTGAAATTTTCGCTAAAAGTTAACCAATCGGTAACGTCAATGGTAGAGTTTATACGAAATGACAACTTCTCATTATGAGAAATAGGTGAAGCTACAATTCCCTGCTCATCATAATATCCAAGAGAAGCATGGTACGACGAGGTTTCATTACCTCCACTAAAGCTTAGATTTTGATTAATTACCGCTGCTGAGTTATTGAAAATCGTTTCCTGCCAGTCGGTACCTTCGCCAAACGACTGCGGATCAGAAAATATCACTCCATCACCTGCCGCTACTGAAGATTCATTCCGCAGTGTAGCATATTCTCTGGCATTCAATAGGTCAAGCTTTTTCTCTGGACCTTGGATGCCATAATAACTGCTGTAACTAACTTCAAAATCACTTCGCGAACCTCCTTTCGTTGTTACAAGCACAACGCCGCTGGCAGCACGTGTTCCATATATTGCTGCCGAAGCTGCATCTTTTAATACTTGAATTGATTCAATGTCAGCTGGATTCAGATATCCAATACCATCTTCAATAGGAACACCATCAACAACATAGAGGGGATCACTGTTATTAATAGAGGTAGTCCCACGGATACGCACTGATGATGAAGAGCCCGGTGCACCGGAACTTGAGGTTACACTGACACCAGAAAGACGACCCTGCAGGGCATCATCTAATCGCTCTACAGGAGCCTCATCAAGGTCAGCAGAGCTCACAGACGATATCGAACCACTCACATTTTCTCTCTGCTGAGTTCCATACCCAATAACCACAATATCCTCTCCAGATTCTAATACGCTTGGAACAAGTTCAATATTTAGCTCGGTGCGTTCATTAACAGGTATTTCTTGGGTTTGATATCCAATATATGAAACTACAAGTGTATCCTGAGATTCAGCCGATCTAAGTACAAAATTTCCATCAGCATCTGTTGCAGCCCCAGTTTCGGTACCCTTTACCAAAATATTAACTCCTGGCAGTGTTTCTCCAGTTTCGGCATCGGTCACTTGACCTCTTACCGTATCCTGAGCAGCTATATTACTCTGCACCTCTTTCTTTTGAGAGATAACAAATGTACGATTACCGAGATAGTTATACTCCAATCCATGCGGTTCAAGAACATTCTCAAGCTTCTCATAGATATCACCTTCGATATTCTTGTTGGTTGATTCCTTGTCTTTTATAATTTCGGATTTATATAAAAACACCACATTGTAACCGGTTTCAAGGTCATCTAAAAGTTGTCCCAGAGAGATCGTATCATTAGACTCTTGAACATACCCAGTACGGTCGTTTGAAACATATTGAGTTGATTGTTCTGCCCATAATGAATTGATGCCACCAAATAAAATGAGTAAAACGAACAGGAGGTATCTTCTGATTTTCATATTACTTGTGTTTTAGTTAGATCTATATTTTCGATTCTATACTATTGGGTTGGGAGTTTAATCTTGGATAAAAACGGTGTTATTGCGTCGGGTTATTTCTGCATCCAGCGTTTCGGCAAGACCTTCAAGCAAAAACTCTAAATTTACATTTTCGAACTTGCCAGTGAGCTTTTCATCCAAAAGAGCCCGATCTTCAACCTCTACCTGCACACCATAAGTAAATTCAATACGTTCAATGAGATCAGCCAGCGGAGTATTATCCATCACCAATGTATCACTAGCCCACGAGGTATAAACTTCTGCATTAACTTCTTCGACTTGAATGTTATCAACAGAAGGTGAAAACAGGGCCATCTCACCCGGCTTCATAGTGTAATTAAGCCCGTCATTTCTGGCTGAATCTTGGACATTAACACGAACGCTTCCTTCGGCCAGCACAACCCGGCTCTGCTGCTCTGTGGTATTGACGGCAAACTTAGTCCCCAATACCGAGACATCACCATCGGGGGTATGTACGATAAAGGTGCGAGATTCCGAATCTTCATTGCGCGTTATACTAAAGTAGGCTTCTCCTTCCAACCACACCTGCATGGTGTCGGCATCCGTAACTCGATCAGGCATACGCATTTGTGAATTTGAATTTACCACAACCTTTGAGCCATCTGAATACTGTACCGTAGATTTTTGGCCAGCATCGGTTTCTACCATCCGATAATTAATCGAGGCAGCCCGACTGTCTTCCGTTCCGTCGTTCTGTAATAAGGTATGCCGGGCTAAAAAACCAACCAGCAGCAGTATGCTTGCAGCTGCAGCCATTGATACCCAAACCAGCTTTTTGGGGCGTCTTCGTACATCCATAACAGATGTAAATTGACGATCCGAACCAATGCGTTTTTTAAGACGCTCCAACTCTTGGTTGGAATCTGGCTTCGGTAGGGTTTGCGTACCCTCCTCCAATAAGATCCGCCCCTTTTTTACAAGCTGGTCACGGGTTTTATCTTGCTGCATCCACGAAGACCAGCGGATTTCTTCCTCCTCCGTTGCCTCTCCTTTCAGAAAGCGGACAAAAGAATCATCCATTAGTAATTTTGAAAGCTGATCAGGCATAAACTTTTGGTTCGTTAATTTGGTTAACCTCGATTTTCACCTGTATAGAGTACGCCCAACATTATTTCTACTCTCTTTTTTTGGAATTTTTTTCTTACCCAATCCTAAATCGTCCTATATCAAATAAAATCAATAAGATGGCCCAGTATTATTTTTTCGATATTAGCTAATTATCGAGGAAGGAACGCAGATTATGGAGGGCATCATACACTAAATTATAGATACTCTGTGCGCGAATTTGTAAAACTTCAGAAAGTTCTGTGGTCGAGAGACCTTCAAAAAATTTTAGGTAAATAACTTCTCGCTGACGTGAAGTTAAATTTTTGATTGCTTTTTTAAGCTCCTTACTCTCCTGATCTTTCAATTCAAACAGGTGATCCCACTTTCGGTAATTAAGCAAGGGATCAAATTCTTCGGACACATATTTTTGGTTGACCTCTTCTCTTCGTTGGCGGGATTCTTTTTGGTTCAGCAATTCGCGGCGAAGTGAAACAAATAGATAGGCTCGAACCGATTCGGGGGTATCCAGGTTACGGTGATATTTCCATAACTGGTAATAAACCTCCTGAATGGCATCCCGAACATGATTCGAATTGGGAATAATACGGTATCCATACTTATACAGAGAATCAAACATCCTGCTAAAAAGCTTCTCCAAAGCTTCTTGGTCGCCCGACCGTACCCTTTCCCAAAGTAGATCCAGCGTTGGCCCTTCCCTATTTTGCTGATCGGATCCCATTAATTTGTTGGAACCATTTTATTAAATCAATTGACTTGTGAATTCATCCCAAATACATTTAACAGATTACCCATTAATGAATAGATAATATTGAAAAGAGTGTCAGAGCGTTTGGAATCAGGATTGTAAAAATATCCGTGCCGCCTTTTTTAAAAAGCTATTAAATTTACTGCCTTAAAAAACTACGAAAAAACAGCTTAGCCCAAAACAATTATCTGTTTTAAAAACATCCATCTTGATAGTTGCAAAATTCTGTATTAGCTTCATGACGTTCCGTCGTTCTGAAATTATTAACGACTTCCGGTATTGACCGCCAACAGTTAATTGCGAAACTGTCGGAAAAAATTTTTCAACCTTTTTACACGGTCTCAAATCGGAGGTCTTACATAAACATTAATTTCAGAACCATATACTTATGAATTTCCAAGCTACTGCCCAAAGCTATTTCATCTCTTCTAAGAAGGGATGGTTCATATCTTTAGTTATTGGACTTTTTTTCTTCGCAGGCTTCACCTCAACAACCGTTGCTCAAACATATTTAGATGCTTCCGCTTCTGTTGATGAGCGCGTTGAAGATCTCCTTGATCGCATGACCCTCGAAGAAAAGGTTGGACAAATGACCCAGCTCAACATCACCCTTATCAATAATACCGGTGAACAACGAGATGTAACGCTTGATCCCGAAAAGGCACAAAACCTTTTACAAAATCACCACATCGGTTCGTTTTTGAACGGTGAGGCAGTCCCCCCCGAACAGTGGGTGGAATTCACCGAAGAACTCCAGCGCATTGCCGTCGAAGAAACGCGACTGGGCATCCCCATAATCTATGGCATTGATCATATGCACGGGGCCAGCTATGTTGAAGGGAGTACCATTTTTCCACATAACATCAATATTGGCGCTACCTTTAATCCCGAAAATGCACGCCAAAATGGACGCATTACGGCCCTCGAATCAGCCCCCCTTGGACATACCTGGAACTTTGCTCCTGTACTCGATCTTGGAGAAAATCCCTACTGGGCGCGTCAGTATGAAACTTTTGGTGAAGACCCATACCTAATTGCCGAGCTGGGGCGTGCTTATGTGGATGGCTATCAGGATGATCATCCGAACGTTCCCTATAAACTGGCTGCAACCGGCAAGCATTTTCTGGGATATTCCGTACCCCGTTCGGGCTGGGATCGCACGCCCGTTGACTTGTCTATGCAGACGATACACGAGCTACATCGTCCGCCTTTTCAGGCTTCTATCGATGCCGGCATGAAAACCATTATGGTCAACAGCGCCGAAATAAATGGGGTCCCCGTTCATTCATCAAAGCAGCTGCTTAGCGACCTTCTGCGTGATGAGATGGGTTTTGAGGGCGTTATTCTGACCGACTGGGCGGATATTGAAAAGTTAGTCAATTACCATAAAACGGCCCGTAATTATGATGAGGCTACCTATCAAGCCGTGAAGGCGGGTATTGACATGAACATGACCCCGGAATCACTGGAATTTAATGAAAGCTTAATTAAGCTTGTAGATGAGGGACGAATCAGCGAGAAACGCATCGATGAATCCGTTCGACGTATTTTGAAATTAAAGTTTGAGCTGGGATTATTTGAGCACCCTTATCCATCAAGCAAGGAATTACAAAAAATTGGTGGCGATTCTCACAAAGCCAAAGCACTACAATCTGCCCGGGAATCAATGGTATTGCTAAAAAATGAGGAAAGCACGCTTCCTCTTTCCAAGGAGATTGAAAATCTGCTCATTGTAGGACCCACAGCTAATGATAAAAGCAATCTTGCCGGTGGATGGACGCTTGCTTGGCAAGGAGCTGATGAGGAACGTTACCCCTCATCAATGAAAACGATAACCGATGCCATGCAGGAAAAGTTTGCGCAAGCCAACGTCACAAGTATGGATTCAATTGGTGCACCCGGCTCGGAGTTGCGGTCAGAATTTAATGAACAAGCCCAAAAGGCTGATGCCATTGTCATTGCGGCCGGAGAAGAGCCCTATACCGAGTTTGTAGGCAACATTACAAACCTGGAACTGCCTAACGACCAGCTGGATCTAATTAAGGCAGTCAATAAAACGGACACGCCATCTGTTCTGGTTCTTGTAGAGGGCCGTCCACGCGTCATTACTGAGGTCGTCCCTGAAACGAACGCCATCGTTTGGGCCGGATTACCCGGCTTTGAGGGAGCACAGGCTATTGCCGATGTCCTAACTGGCGACTTCAATCCAAGCGGTAAGCTCCCATTTTCTTACCCGCAATTTGTAGGACATGCCATCCCCTATAATCACAAATCGAGCGCGGCCTACTATTTTGATGAAGAGGTTGCCAACAACATTGAACAAGCCAACAAAACAACAGCGCTTTGGAACTTTGGTCACGGTTTAAGCTACACCGAATTTTCCTACAGCGATTTTGCGCTGAGTGATACAACAATCAACGCTGACCAGCAGCTCAAGGGCGAAGTATCCGTAACCAACACAGGTGATAAAGCCGGAACAGAGATTGTTTTATGGTACATTACGGATGAAGTTGGGCGCATTACAAGGCCGGTAAAAGAGCTTACCCATTTTGAACGGATACAACTTGATCCCGGTGAAACAACGACGGTATCTTTTACTGTTGACCCGAACAAGCATTTAACCTATCCCGATTTTAGTGGTAATGACATCCTCGAAGAAGGCTACTTTACCATTCAAGTGGGATCCGAAAACGGGCGATTTCATTTGGACACAGATACTCCGGATATTGATCTGGGATCAAAGTAAGCGTTACGTTAACTCTTAGCTTAAGCTTAATTTAGCCCGTCTTTATGGCGGGCTTTTTTTTATGAATAAATGTCCCGCAGCAGAGCCCACCTGCTCCAAAGCTTCATTTATTACGCCAAAAATTATTATGGCTACGCACAGACAGGCTTCCAGGACCAGATAATTGCTACTAATTCTCATCGAGCGTCTGGGTTTGACGTTCGATGGATAAAAAAAGGCTACGCAGCAGAGCTACGTAGCCAGATAAAACCTTTTTTTCTCGTTCCGTAGCTCCGCTGCGGAACGTACTTTCATATCCAAATAAAACCCTTAGGATTACTAACTTACTAAGGTTTAATATTCCTATTTTCGAAAACCCTAATCCATCAAATAGGCCGGCTGGGCGCCACAGCTGCACTGAATGTGATTGTGTCCATCGCCCTCAGTATCCGAATGCCAGTCGAAATCAGCGGGATATCCCTCCTGCTCCCACCAAAATGGCATGCGCTCTTGCTCGGTTGGTGCAACCTGATTCATCGTAGCTGTTTCATACAACCGGCCGTTCATCATGGTGTGCGTTACATTTTCGGTATCCCGGATATCCTCCAGCGGATTGCCGTCAATTACAATCAAATCGGCCAGCTTACCTTCTTCAATAGAACCAAGCTCATGATCCATCTCCAGGTAACGCGCACCGTTGATGGTCGCCACTTCCAAGGCTTCCATCTCGCTCATGCCGCCTTGGTGCATCATCCAGAGCTCCCAATGCGCACCGAGTCCCTGAAGCTGTCCGTGTGCACCGAGGTTGACGTTCACACCATTATCACCCAGGTTTTTAGCCGTCGCAGCACTCAGGATATGACCCTGTTCGTACTCCTCCTGCGGTATCATGGTACGGTGACGTGATCGGGAATCAACCACGCTGCGTGGAGTAAAGTTCAACAAGCGATCTTTCTCCCACACCTTCGTATTCTGATACCAGTAGTACTCCCCGCTCATGCTTCCATAATTCACGACCAGCGTGGGCGTATAATCCGTTTCGCTTTCGCTCCACAGCGTATGTATATCCTTATACACCGGGTAAATGGGGATATTGTGCTCGATACCGGTATGTCCGTCCATAATCATACTCATATTGTGCGTAAAGGTAGATCCCCCCTCCGGCATTACCATCATCTCGAGCTCACGAGCCGCCTCAACCACCTTCTGACGCTGATCGCGACGTGGCTGATTGTAACTTTTCACTGAAAAAGCGCCAAACGCTTTCGTCCGCTCGAGTGCCGAAACGGCGTCATCGTAATCTTCAATAACAGCTTTGTATTCAGCCTCAGCCCCGTACAAAATACGTCCCGTAGAAAAGATGCGCGGCCCTACCATATTGCCGGCTTTTACCGCTTCGGAGTGAGAAAAAACCATTTCGGTGTTGGATGAGGGATCGTGTGCGGTCGTCACGCCGTAGGCAAGGTTCGCAAAATACTCCCACTGCTGCTGGGGACTGAGTCCCTCCCGGAAGTTACCAATATGCGCATGCACATCCACCAGGCCGGGCATCACCGTTTTGCCTTCAACATCGATTTCTTTAGCACCCGATGGAATTTTGACATCATTTTCGGTACCGATTTCCTCAATCCGATTCTCCCGAATCACAACGGTACCATTTTCAATCACTTCCCCATCATTCATGGTGATGATATGCGCATTCGTTAACGCAATAGTGCCACCCGGTTTGTCGGATTCTATCTCAAGTCCGATATCGAGGCCTTCATTGGTATCCAGAGGCAAGTTATCATCCGCATCACCGGCCAGAAAATCGAAGGCATTTTCCAGCTCAACGGAGAAATACTCCTGTCCAAGCGTCCAATGCAGCTGCTCTCCATCCCCGGACCAGTGCAGGTTATAGCCCGCATCTTCGGCCACATCCGTAACGGGAATGGCCTGCGTGTTGGCACTAAGATCAATATCTTTTCCAGCTTCCGGCATCGGCGCTATGTACACCTTAAACAAATGATTAAACGCCACCCATTTGTTATCAGGACTGGGGACAAAATTGTTGCCATACTTCGAAGTAAAATGCACACGTTTGTCATTTCCAGACAGATCCACACTTTCATAGGAATTGTCTAAGTATCCCCCACCAAGGTAGAAAATACGATTTCCCTCGGCATTAAAACTTGGATTATTTCCACTTTCAATCACAAGCTCTCCCTCACCGCCCGATGTCGGCATGGTATAAATTCCAGGCTCAGTAGTGTAGGCATAGCCCTGCTGACTGTTGCCATCTTCGCGACGATAGACAATCGTCTCTCCATCCGGAGAAAACGAAGGCTGACGATAAATGCCTTTTTTGTCCGTAATTTTTTGTGGACTGGCATTGGAATTATTGAAATCCAACGTTTTGATGGCACCCAGCTCTTCATCACTCCAGGTCACATACATCAGCGTATTACCATCGGCAGAAAAAGTCGGCTCAAATTCAAAATTCTGTTCATCTGTAAGTCGTTCGGGTTCACCATTCGGCAATGCTTTCTTCCAGAGATATCCCGCGGCATTAAACACCAAGTACTCACCATCAGGCGATGTTACTGCATGACGTACGGCCTTAGCTGTAAATTCGTCAGGATGCGGATCCTGTTTAAAACTCACCGCATCATAAATACGCTGATTTACTTCGGCTTCGAAGGCAATCTCTTCGGCCTCTCGACTCTCGACATTAAGCTTGTTGATTTTCCCGTTGCTCCAAAACACAATATGCTCACTATCGGGCGTCCAATCGATGTTCGAAAACGGTCCAAAGATCGCCCATGCTTCCTGCTGATCTTTGCTCAGCTCATCATAAACCGGACGTTCGATCCCCGATTCCAAATCGCGAATGTACAGCACGCTTTTGGTACGCACACGCTTGATGAACGCCATCTTTTCGCCGTCGGGCGAAATAGTCGGACTGATCGCACCACCGGCCCCACCGGTAATGCGCTCTATTTCTCCCGTTTCACGATCGTACCGGTTGATCACGTAAATCTGACTGTTAGGATCTTTGTTATACTGAAAAAAGCCGCCCGGGTACACGCTCTGGCTGTAATACACATAGCGTCCGTCAGGCGATACATTCGGCTGACCAATATCCTGCTGCTCATTTGCTTTTTCCACCAACTGAATACCCGATCCGCCGGAATGATGATACATCCAGATTTCTCCAGCGCCCAGCGAGCGTGTTGAGGTATAGTGCTTTCGGGCAATCAGATATTCTCCATCGGGCGTCCACACGGCATTATTGAGCAATCGAAAACTCTCGTCGGTCACCTGTTCGGCATTGGATCCATCCGCATCCATCACCCAGATATTATCGCCGTTGCCGGCATCACTGGTAAACGAAATTTTACTGCCGTCTGGAGAAAACCGCGGCTGTATTTCGTAGGCGTGATTATCGCGCAGCACTTCCGCTTCCCCACCCTCGATTGGCATGATGTAAATATCGCCAAGGAGGTCAAATACCACCTGTTCTCCATCGGGACTCACATCAATATTCATCCACGTGCCCTCCGAGGTTGTAAAATTAATCTCTTTATGCGGCCCATCGGGATCGTTGACATCCCACGACTCCTCTTCGGAATCCTGTGCCCAGCTTGTAAATCCAAATGCTAATAAAAATATCAGCAGTGATAGTATCTTCTTCATAATGATTCGTTTAGTTGATTTTAAACTCAAGCCAAATGTATAAAAATTAATGCGATATCGTGGCTCTTTTTCATTTTTTTAACTTTTAAGAATTACTATTAAAAATTTAATTTTTTGGGATTTAAAATCGTCGTACTATTCTAATGCGGAATAAAAATTTAAGTGGCATTTTTATTCCGGTATCAACTGTAATTAATAGAATATAAAAGCATGAATATTTACGTAGGAAACCTTTCTTATAAGGTTTCAGATCAAGAATTAGAAGAAGTATTTGCAGAATTTGGTGATGTTACTTCTGCCAAAGTTATCAAAGATCGGGAAACTGGTCGCTCAAAAGGATTCGGTTTCGTTGAAATGGCGGATGAATCCGAAGCCCAGGAAGCCATCAACGAACTTGACGGCGCTGAAATTAACGGACGCGCTGTAAAAGTGAATAAGGCACGTCCAAAAGAAAAAGTCGGCAACCGTCGTTAATTTTCTTTACCAATTTATGATAAAGCCTCGGACTCCCATCCGGGGCTTTTTTGTTTATAACATACAGTAGATTTATTAGTTATTTTATGGCTGTTGAATACTAATCGATATCGCTCCAATGGCCAAAAAAGAAATCGAAATAACGGTTAAAGGAATGGACTGCTCGGGCTGTGCCAATAACGTCAAAGGTGCGCTCGAAAAGCTGGACGAGGTAGAATCGGCAGAGGTTCTGCTTTCAGCCGAAAAAGCCAGGATTAACACCAAGACTGATCGTCCTGACCTCAATATCATCAAAAAAGCTGTTGAGGATATCGGTTATCATATTCCGGATGATGCTGCGGGCCAATCTCAGGGAGAAAACGAATCCCTGAAAGAAAAAGCCCAAAAATCTTTTCGATTATTTGGGCTCGTTTTCGGAGCTATTTTGCTTGTCGTCATTGCCGGAGAATGGTTCGGACTTTTTCAAACCCTAACGCAATGGATCCCCTTCTGGGTAGGGGCGCTGCTGGTCCTGCTTATGGGATATCC
The DNA here is from genome assembly GCA_051746985.1 of Bacteroidota bacterium. Taxonomy (GTDB): domain Bacteria; phylum Bacteroidota; class Rhodothermia; order Balneolales; family Balneolaceae; genus Fodinibius. Next base: position 60,487 of record JBNJFP010000013.1, on the reverse strand, counting down.
GGTCTTTAAACAAGTTGTGGTAGCCGCTAAAAAGGGATTGGTCACGCCCCACGCGTTGATGGCGCTTGGATCGCTCACCGCCCTGGCAGCGGGCGAATGGGTCACCGCTGGCATCGTAGTATTTTTCATGCGCACCGGCGATTATATCGAAAATTATACCACCGAAAAAGCTCGGGATTCGCTGCGATCGCTTACAAAATTAGCCCCACAAACAGCCGTTTTGCTACAGGGAGATGGCACCGAGAAAGAAGTCCCTATTGATGAGGTTCAAAAGGGAGATAAAATATTGGTACGTCCCGGTGGTAAGATTCCCGTTGACGGAACGGTAATTGATGGACAGGCTACCATTGACGAGTCACCCATCACCGGGGAATCGATGCCCGTGGAAAAGACGGAAGGCTCCAAGGTTTTTGCTTCTACGATCGCACAAGGAGGATTTCTCACTCTACAGGCCGAGGCTATTGGCCGTGATTCCACGTTCGGCAAAATCATCAGCATGGTTGAGGAGGCCGAAGCCCATAAAGGAGCCATCCAGCGCTATGCCGATCAATTTTCGGCCTGGTATCTGCCGGTAGTCACCCTCATTGCAATACTTACTTATCTCTTATCCGGTGATCTAATGGCAACAGTCGCCGTGATGGTGGTGGCCTGTGCCTGCGCTTTTGCCTTGGCAACGCCGGTGGCCCTGCTCGCTTCGGTGGGATCCAATGCCAAGCGCGGTGTGCTTATTAAGGGCGGAAAATATATTGAAGAACTGGCCCGTGCTGATGTTTTACTGATTGATAAAACGGGTACGCTTACCTTCGGACGTCCCGAAGTTTCGGATATTATTCCACTCAATGGAACTACCGAAGGTGAATTGCTTAGTATGGCGGCCAGCACGGAACAATACTCCGATCACCCTATTGGTAAAGCCATTGTCAAAGCCGCCCAAAATCGATATCTCTCCCTGCAAAAACCCAATGAGTTTGAAGAAATTACGGCAAGTGGTGTTCGCGCTTCATTCGAAAACTACACTGTTACTGTAGGTAATGAACGCATGGTTGAAGACAGAAAGCAAGATATCACTCCAACTCTCAACAAGATCAAGGCAGAAGGAAAAACAGCCATTATCATACAAAAAAATGGTCATCCTATTGGCCTACTGTCTATTAGTGATGCCGAACGAACAGAAGCAAGCGATGCACTGCAAACACTTCGCAACCAATACACATTTTCTAACATCGAGCTTTTGACGGGCGATAACACCGACACGGCACGCAATCTGGCCAATCGATTGCATATCGATTTTCAAGCTGAACTGTTGCCCGAAGATAAAATTGATATCGTCAAACAATATCAATCCGAAGGTCATACGGTAGTAATGGTGGGCGATGGCATTAATGATGCTCCCGCCCTGGCACAGGCCGATGTGGGTATTGCCATGGGTACGACCGGCACCGACGTGGCCATCGAAACGGCCGATATCACCCTGATGCGCGACGATTGGAATATGGTCCCTGAACTCTTTGCATCCGCAGAAAAAACCATGCGTATTATCAAATGGAATTTCGGATTTACAACCGTCTATAATCTTGCCGGACTTTCACTTGCGGCTTTCGGATTCCTCCCTCCCGTTTTGGCCGCTGCCGCCCAGTCTCTGCCGGATGTGGGAATCCTGCTCAACTCTTCACGCTTGCTCAAAAAATAGATTACCTTGACTGATTCGACGATTAAATTGTACAATCGCACTACGCAAAGGTATGAAGACAAGTGGGAAAAATATCTAAGACACACGCATCGGGCACTGCTGGAACACATCGAAGTTAATAGTTCAGACAAAATACTGGATGTAAGCAGCGGAACCGGACTACTGGCCCAACAGATGCTGGAACAAAGCTATTCGTTTGATGAATTTTGTCTTAACGATCCCTCGGACCGGATGCTCGCGATTGCACGGCGTCGCTTTTCTAAACATGAAAAAATTCGTTTTACCAACGAAAAAGTTCAACACCTGTCACACCCGGTAAATTATTTTAAAACTATAATTAGCCTGAACTCTTTTCATTTTTAAGAAGAACAGCAGCAGATTCTAAACCAATTTTATACGATCCTCAAACCCGGTGGAAAACTCTATCTGCTGGATTGGAATCGGGAAGGATTTTTTAGAATTATCGATCAATTTATCCGCTGTTTAAGCTCAGAATATATTGATACCCGCTCGCTTTCCGAACTGCAAGAAATAGTGCACGAAACCGATTTTGAACTAGCCGCCTCCGATAGCTGGAACTGGGGCTATTGGAAATTTCTATTTGTTGAAGCCGGTAAAATCAAATGATGAAATCACAAGATTTTCTCTTGGAATTCCGTTTGTAAACGAAAACAGTTCAGGTTCATTGGAGTTAATCCTCTGCGAGATAAATCACGACCTGATTAGATGCTTCCGTTTGCGTTAACCGTCTTGGAAGAGATTTAAGATGGGATTCCCATCCCCGGCTATTTTCCCGGGGGCTCAAGGCAACAACCAGATCCGTTGATTGGATGAAATCATCCTGATACACTTTATTCCAGTTTGAAACCGTTTCAAGCTCGAACGACATTTCCGGTTCAACGAGATCAATTAACTGCCTGTACCGTTCTTCATCTCCCTTAACGAGAAGCCCGGTAACAGAGATTCCAAGTTCCGTTGCCAATTTTTTAACAGTCTGTACGCTGTCCAAAAACCCGGGATTTGCAGCAACACGTCCCGGCATAATAACGACGAGCCGTTCTGCGGTGTTCACCGGCTCATCAAAATCAGTAACCAGAAGCTCAAGTTTGGTTTTATCGAGCAATTGTTCAATCCGGCTTCCGAAAACTTGTCTGCCGAACCCGGATTGGCTTTCCCGTGGGAGGACCACAGATGTAATTCGATTATCATCAATCGCCTTGACGATACCGGATACGGTATTGAATTCGACACGGGTAAGCGATTCAAGCGGGATGTCTACACCACCAATATATTCGGCCGCTTCGCCCAGCATTTTTTCCGCATCGGCGACAGCTTTTTTCGGGGTTTTCTCCCCACGACGTTGGACAACCTTGAGGGCATAGATGGGTTCTTCACTTTCCTTTCCATGGAGCGTTACCGCAAAATCGAGTACCCGTTCGATAGTCTCCGAATAATCTTCCGTGATGGGCAACAGGATCCGTTCGGGAGCCTCTCCGGGTTCGTACTCCTCCTTGTCTTCAATTTCAACGAGAGAACGCCCGAACAGGTCCGTAAGATACGGGCTTACAACTCCGACAATGAGAATCATTAAGATAACGCCGTTGACGATCGTTTGACTGAAAAGCTCGAGTTCGTATCCAACCAATGTAATAGCAAGTGTGGCTGCCGCCTGTCCCGTTGAGAGAGCAAACATTGTCAGCTGCTCCGTTCGGGAGAAATCAAAGAAGTATCCCGAGATCCACGCCGCAAGGTATTTTGTAATAAACATTACCCCGATAATAACTCCGGCAATCATCCAGACCTCCCATCCGCTTACAAATACTACTGGGTCAACGAGCATTCCCACCCACAACAGGAAGAATGGAATAAAGAGCGCGTTCCCCACAAACTCGATCTGACTCATGAGCGTACTGGTCGCAGGAATTAAGCGATTAAGTGCCAATCCAGCCAAGAATGAACCAATGATGGCTTCCATGCCTGCAACTTCCCCGAGAAATGCACACACGAACAGCACCGACATGACGAAGAGAAACTCAAAGTATCTTTCCTCTTGCACGTTACGAAAGTACCAGCGGCCAAGCCGTGGAACGAGCAACCAGATACCTGCAAACAACACAGCTACTCCAATCACAAACTGTATCCAGAAAGACCAACCAGCCGATCCATTAATAGATTGGGTCACACCGCCGAGAACAAGCAGTGCCAACGTATCTGTCAGGATTGTACCACTGATCGTTGTCGCAATAGCGCTGTTTGATCCGAGGCCTAACTTGTCTATGATAGGCAGTGCCAGCAGGGTGTGCGAAGCAAATACGGCTGCAAATAACATAGCTGTGGGGAGGGCAAAGTTAAGGACGGTCACGCCCACGATCGTCCCCAGGGAAAAGGGAAATGCAAAGGAAAACATCCCATAGGTAACACTTCTTTCGGGAGATTCAAGAAAATCGTTTACATCAATCTCGAGCCCCGCAATGAACATGAGATAGTTGATTCCGACGGTTCCAAGCAAGATTATGGTTGCATCAAGTTGCAGTACTTCCAGGCCGTTCGGCCCGATCAATGTCCCCATCAGGAGAATGCCGATTATCCCCGGAACTTTAAAACGGCGCAGCAGTAGCGGTGCAATAAGGAAAATGAGAACAGCAATGGCAAAGATAAGGATAGGATCCTCAATGGGCAGCTCCTTAATATGGTCTATCGCATCTGACATTTACCCCGTAATCACTTTTTTAAGTATCAGACAGTGGAACCTTACCCCAGAGTCATGAAAGCAAACAGGAAGATAAATCCGTTCTCTACAACCAACCTCCCTTAAAACCAATAATTCGAAATGACTCATGAAGAATCTATACAGGTTAGGGTTTTTCATAGCGTTTTCAATTATCGTTAAATTTGATCCGGAAAACAAACACTGCCTGACCGGATAATCTTCCTTCCGACTTGACGTAATTGGAAATTTTTTTTTCTAATGGGGACAAAACCATCTTGGAATTTATGCAGGTGCCATAGTCTGCTTGGGGCTCTACATTCGGAATCGTATCTTTAGCGCAATTCAAATTTCAACTTTGTATTTGCTCAATAATGAAACGTTGTGCTTTTCTGTCGATGGATAACCTCGATGATTTCGAAGTGTATGACCATCTACTTTTTACCCCCTTAAACCAGCTGGACTGGCAGGTCGAGGAAGTTTCTTGGCGAAATAAAGACGTCAACTGGGACGACTACGAAGCGGTGATCATCCGAAGTCCGTGGGATTATCAAACCGATCCGCAGGCTTTTTTGAGTGTTCTGAAAGAAATTGAGGAGTCAAGTGCCCTGCTCGAAAATTCGCTCGAAATCGTCAAATGGAATATAGAGAAAACCTATCTTCGGGATTTGGAATCACAGGGCATCGAGATTGTCCCCAGCCGCTGGTTTGATACTTTTAGTCGTAAGCTATTTCCAACTATTTTCGAAGAGCTGCACACACAAGAAATTGTTCTGAAACCAACCATCAGCGCCGGGGCCGATGATACGTTTCGGATTCACCAATCCAACTATTCGGTATTTGTGGAAGAACTGGAATCTACTTTTCACAATCGGCACTTTTTAGTTCAACCGTTCATGGAAAACATAACAGCTGAGGGAGAATTTTCGGTGTTCTTTTTTGGGGATACTTACAGTCATACCATCCTGAAAACGCCCAAAACTGATGACTTTCGCGTTCAGGAAGAACACGGCGGTAGGTTATCGTTAGTTGACCCGGAAGATCAGCTTTTAAAAACATCCCGGCAAATGCGCGATATGATTCAACCGGAACCGCTTTACACCCGCGCCGATTACGTCCGTACGAAAGATAACACCTTTGCTCTAATGGAACTGGAACTCATCGAGCCCTCTCTCTATTTCAATATGGATCCGGAATCCCCCAAACGTTTTGCAAAGGTTTTTGATTCATGGATGACAAAAAAGCTCTCTTCTCAAAATAAAAAATAGAAAAGATCACGGCGCAAAGCAGCGTGACCAGATATACAAAATAAAAAGCAGTGATACTGCGCGCCGTATCACTGCTACTCGAACCTCAAATATTTCTACTAACTTCTATTACGTAAATACGTCTTTAATCTTTGAGAAGAATCCCTTGCCGTCATCTTCTTTGTTTGAGGCTTTAAAGTGATCTTGTCCACGTAATGCTTGAATATGATCACGTTCCTCATCAGAAAGATCTTTCGGGATATACACATTCACGCGTACAAATTGATCTCCAATGCCTGAACGGTTTAGACCATGGATGCCCTTCTCTTTCATTCTGAGTAGCCGGCCGGGCTGAGTACCCGCTTCAATCTTAATTTTAGCCTGACCCTTGAGGGTGGGAACTTTAACTTCTGTTCCCAAAATAGCATCGGGTACGCTTAGCACCAGATCGTAATAGATATCATTGCCATCGCGTTCAAAATGCTCATGTTCTTTTTCTTCGATCAGCACCACAAGCGAACCGGCCTCACCACCACGAACGCCGGCATTACCTTTGCCGCGCAGCGTAATATAGTTTCCTTCCGAAACTCCAGACGGCACATTTACCTTGACGGTTTCCTCACCACGATAACGTCCTTCGCCATGACATTTGGAACACTTGTTGCGAATTTTACGACCTTCGCCATTACAATCGGGGCACGGCTGTACGTTCACCATCTGTCCCAGCATGGTTTTGCGAACCTGCCGCACTTCACCGGTACCACTACATGTGCCACACATCTCAAAATCTTCCTCCGTTTCGGCACCGGTACCGTTACACTCGTCACACTTGATATACTTCTTCACTTTTAGCTTTTTCTCGGTGCCAAAAGCAATCTCTTCGAGCGAAAGATCAATACGCAACTTCATATCCGATCCAGGCTGACCAGAGGAACGGCGGCCGCGCGATCGACCACGACCTCCAGCAAAATCGCCCCCAAAAATATCACTGAACCGACTAAAAATATCCTCAAAGCCGATGTCTTCAAATCCAGCGCCACCGCCAAATCCAGCACCGCCGTTTACTCCGCGATGGCCAAACTGGTCGTACCGCTGACGTTTTTGATCATCACTTAACACCTCGTAGGCTTCCGAAGCTTCTTTAAACTTTTGTTCTGCATTGGGGTCATCCGTATTCCGATCCGGATGAAACTTCATCGCCTTCTTACGGTAGGCTTTTTTTATTTCACTTTCGGATGCGTCTTTATTGACGCCGAGTACTTCGTAGTAGTCTCGTTTAGACATGTATTAAAAACTGAACTAACCTTAAAAATTCTATTCGCTTACAATTACTTTTGCGTGGCGGATGGTCTTATCACCCATCCGATAGCCGCTTTCCACAACATTAAGAACAACATCACTGCCAACACTGTCATCTTTGGGCTTCTGGCGCATCATGGCGTCATGCAAATCGACGTTAAAGGGAACCCCCTCTTGGTCAATACGTTCCACACCATATTTACCGAGCACCTCTTTAAACTTATTGGCTACCAAAGTAACGCCATCCATTAGCGTATCATTAACGTCCAACTCTTCGGCCGCTTTTAGTGTGCGCTGCAAATCGTCATTAATTTCGAGGAAATCCTCCAGCGCATTGGCTTTGGCCGTCTCGTAAACCTGTGAACGTTCACGCTGCACGCGCTTGCGATAATTTTCCAGCTCAGCCGCCTTGCGTAAGTGATTATCCTTCGCTTCAGTCAATTGCTGCTCCAGCTCCTGCACTTCCTGATCACGCGCCACTAACAAATTACGCAAATCATCCTCATCAAAATCCTCATACTGAGCATACAGCTCCTCAGCATTATGTTCTTGCTCAGCCGACTGCTCGTTCTGTGGTTGCTCCTCGGCTGCTTGTTCTTCAGTTACCTTTTCTTTTGATTCGCTCATGTAATACTAACTTATCGATTAAATTCTATGTTGATTCTTTAGGGTGCAAATATGCAAATAACATGCCACCACTCAATAGGTCTATATCTGCTGACAAAGTTACGGAAGTTCTATTTTCCGGCAAACAGAAAGATTCAGAGTGTCAGCTTTTCAATATTTTAACGCTGACATCCGCAAATTATTCGTCATTCCTCCTCGTAGAAAAACTCCAGCATATTTCCATCCGGATCTGATACAAATAGAAAACGACCCCGCTTACGATTGGCCGGTCCACTAAGGATAGAAACCTCCTTATCACGGAAATATTCAGCCATTTCATCCACCTGCTCTTCCGAGTCCAGGTAAAATCCAAAATGATCCACCCGATAGTCGCGGGATTCCGGATCATAGCTCGTTTCCGCCTCAACAATAACCAGCGTATCCTCATTACCAACTTTATAAACTGCCATACTTTTACCCATTTTACGGATGAGCTCAAATCCCAATACATCACCATAAAACTCTTCTGCCCGCTCAATATCGTTCACCCGAATCGTAATATGATTAATACCTGATGGAGTAAAATCTGCCATAGTTTTCTTCTTAATAGTTTTAATAAATTCTGCGAAAGATACACAACAGCTAAACCTGATAAAATCATTCACTTTTCAACGCAGCTAAGTATAGCCTTTTTGCACCTAAAGTTCAGCCCTTCCATTTATACATAGGTCGATATAGTTCATAAGTTTTTGTTACTTTCATTCGGATTTTAAACCGCAAAACCGTAAAACCTGATCCGCCGTTGAGTACCCTCTATATTGTCGCAACACCCATTGGCAACCTGGATGATATCTCCCAGCGCGCCATCCAAACCCTTAACTCCGTTTCCTATATTGCCTGCGAAGATACCCGCACCTCCGGTGTACTGCTCAACCGGCTGGGGATTAAGGCCCAAACCTTTGCCTTTCACGCCCATAACGAGCATCAAAAAGTAGAGCATCTGCTCAATATTTTGGATGCACGGCAAAATGTGGCCATCATTTCTGACGCTGGCATGCCGGGTATCTCCGATCCGGGGTTTTTAGCCGTACGCGCCGCCCACCAGGCCGGACATTCGGTTTCAGTCATTCCCGGTCCCGATGCCGCTACCACCGCGCTTGTGGCCAGCGGATTACCGTGCGACAAATATCTATTCGAAGGATTTCTACCCGCTAAAAAAGGCCGTCAAAAACAGCTCAAGCAGTTAGTAAATGAAGAACGCAGCATTGTGCTATATGAAAGTCCCCATCGGTTGATAAAACTGTTGGAAGAACTTCGCGAATATATGGGGGATCAGCGCATGATGGCGGTCTGCCGCGAGCTCACCAAAAAGTTCGAAGAGGTAGTACGCGGCACCATCAAATCGGTGTACGATAGGTTTCAGCTGCGGGATGAAATTAAAGGAGAAATTGTCGTCATTATTGCCCCAAAAGATTACAGCGAATGAACCCACGCATCCAAAACTTCTGGAACAACTCATGGTTATTATCACTAACAGCAGGATTGCTGCTGGGACTCAGCTACCCGCCCATACCCGCACCCTTTCTGGTGTTCCCGGCTTTCCTGCTCGTCTTTCGCATCGTGGACCTGTCCGGTTCTGCCCGCGAAGCAGCCTTTAAGATTTACCCCGCCTTCCTGATATGGAACATCATTACCACCTACTGGCTGGTGATGGCCACGGTTGCGGGAGGTGTTGCGGCCATTTTAGCTAACGCGGCCGTTATGACTATCCCCATCATGCTCCAATATAAAGTGCAGCGAATGCAATGGAGGCCCTGGCTAATCGCTTTACTGCAAACAGCCTTTTGGCTCAGCTACGAATACCTGCATCATCTCTGGGATCTGGCCTGGCCGTGGCTTGCTGTGGGCAACGCCTGGGCAAATGTACCGCAACTGGTGCAATATATTTCTGTTACGGGATACTGGGGCATCACTTTTTGGGTAATCTTCGCCACTGCCCTATTTTATCAATACCAAAAGAACTCAAAACCATCCACAAAATTTGCCGCTGCTGCCGTTCTCATTGCATTCCCACTCTGGTCGATATTGATTTCTGTCCTCGGTAGCGATACGGAGCCCGAAAGCACCCACGATGTCGTTGTTGTTCAACCCAATTTCGACTCCTACGAACCTAATGGCGGATTTGAGTCGGCCCAACAGGCCAACGATCACCTGTTGTCACTCACCGACTCGGTTATCACCAAAGAAACAAATCTCATCGTCTGGCCAGAAAATGCCGTGCAAAGCCAGATCCTCAATATTGATGGCTACCGAAGCTTTTCTGATCAAACTAAAAAAGAACTGAACAATTATGCCGAAGAACAAGAAGCCACCCTTATAACAGGGGCTACGTTTTTTGAGTTTTATGAGGATGCTGTTCCTGCCCTGCCACGCACCAGTGAACGAGGACCACATCTGGTGTTTAATGCCGCGCTCGGATTTTATCCCGATATGCCAATGGAAGCCTACCGAAAACATAACCTGGTCCCCATCGTTGAGCGCATTCCCTTTGTCCACTTTTTAAACGCTATTGATGTTTTTCGATGGGTGGACTGGAACCAAATTCAGGGCTACGGCAAAGGTTATACCGCCGACCAGTTTTCGGTAAACGGTACGGAAACCCCAGCGCTCATTTGTTACGATTCGGTGTTCCCAAACTGGATTCTCAACTACGTCCGCAATGGTTCAGGCTACCTCACCATCATCACCAACGACGGCTGGTGGGGCGATACCAGCGGACACTCACAGCACTTTGCCTACGCGCGCCTGCGTGCCATCGAATTTGACCGCTGGATCGTGCGAAGTGCCAATAACGGGATCTCGGGCATTATCACGCCCGACGGCTCCGTAGAAGTGGAAACACCCTACTGGAAAACAACGGCTTTTAACTACGAAGTGCCTGTACTCACATCTGAGACATTTTACACCCGTTTCGGAGACTGGCTGCCCTATTTGATGATAATCCTCTCGGCATTTGGAATAGGATTTACGTTCTTCCATAGAAAAAAAGATTCGATCTGAGGTTATTTTCAGATCCACGGAATTTCTAACAATTTGGAAATATTTTTACCTAATCCGAACGAATGGAAACCACAATATTAAACAGGATGTCATGGTCGGTGCGTCCGTACACCCCTGATGTTTTAGGCAGCAGTTTGCTGTAGTTGTACTCAAAATTGGCTTGTATCATCTGCGAGAATTGATAGCCCACCACCGTCGAACCGTTAATGCGTGCCTGACCGCCCGTTGTTGTTCCCGAAAACTCTGCCCGGTCCGGGTCCTTGATAATTTCATCGGGACCTGCCTCAAGCGCCTCATCGAGATCAGAGTCGAGCTCAAATTTCTTTTCCTCATCCTCGATATAGCTGCCGTTGAGGGTGATATCTACAGCGTTATCGAGTCGCTTGAAAAATGGGATCTTAAAGTTTCGAATGGTATAGGCAAAGGTCATTTTCATCCCCTTAGAGAGTCGCTCGATCACTGTGGAATTCGACAGCGCCAAGCTGGTAACCTTGCTCTGCTCGTACTGCACATTCGTGCGTAAATTTGATTCCCAAGTCAAATTTAATCCCAAAAGCGGACTAAATTTCTTTTCAATATTAATGCTGTTGGGCTCATATTCGGGACGTTGATTGCTAACCGAATAAGCTCCTAAAGAAATATCCGACAACTGCGTTTGATCCTCATTAAATATCCAGCCCAACCGGTACGTGCCACTGTAATTATGCGATAAGGAAGCGCGTGACATAAAATTGCCGAAGTACGGGATAAATCGCTCCAATCCCGTCCATGTCACTTGCCAGCCAGGCAGTGGAAAAGGTGTAAAGTCACGATCTCCAATAGCGCCCTGGGCAAAGTTCAGATACGACTGCCTAAAATCTTCTTGGAGCGTCGTTCGACCCAACACCGTTCGCCCATCACCATTACCGTTCGAATCCGTAATAACCGAGCTATTGCCAATATCATCAAACGCCGTTTCTAACTGCTTTCTAAAGAACGATTCGTATCCTCCGCCAAAAGCCCAAATACTTGAAGAAATAGACCCATTCTGTGAAATTACCGTACTTCGATTCTGGTCAGAATCGATAGTGATCGACTCGGAGTCGGTTTCATTCCACTTGGAGTTCCATGACAAGTCAATATTTAAATTATTAAACGGCTGCAGCTGCGATCGCACTGTAATATCGTCCGTCAAATTTCGATTGGAAGGCAACTGAAGTGATGACGTCTCACTCGGGTTATCGATCAGACGTTCAAGCCCAATTTCACTCATAAATCCAGTGCGATACGAAAATGGCGGAGAATACTCTCCACTGCCTCCAAACATATCGTAAATGGGCGACGTGCCTGCATAGCCCCCCTGCAGTGAGCTTTGGGAGATATTAAACGATACGTCAACCGATTGAATACTGAGTATCGCCCCCAATACCTTTTTGCCAAAACCAGCAAATTCTGGGTTTGCTCCATTGTCCGTATCAGCTCGGGCAGACCGATTGCCAGCGTTATTTTTAAGATTTTGATACCAATCCATGCGGTTGAATAAACTTCGGATATTTAGATCCAGCGTCTGATTTAGGGAAAAGTTATTCGACACATTCGCTCCCAGATCAGATCCACGGGCGCTATTCCTCCACTGGTAGCCCCCGCTGTAATTGGCCGAATAGCTTACCCAATTCACCACATCGATGCTATTCAAATTCGGTTGCCAACCGGCGGAATATGATTCCTGGTAGTCACTTCTTCGGGATGAAAGGGTATCAAAAGCAACATCACGAAGTACATCAAAAGTGGGCCTTACCGAATAACGGGTGGAATCGGCCATGGGATCGCCCTCCCCATCATACTCAATACCAGCTTGCGAAAGGTCAAAAACTGTCCGCGATCGAAAGGTCGTTTTTATAGCGGGGGTTACATTATAACCAAACCCAAATTCGGTGTCGTAAGTAAAGCTATGGGATTGCTGCAGCGAATTATCCATCTCCGAATCCGAAACCCGACGCAACTGTTCATCATATTCCCGATCGATTCCCACTGCAGCATTCAGGGATGCGGGGGTATAGCCCAATTGAATTCCAGCCAACGGATGCAGCAGTGGCACCTCTCCCAAAAATCCGAGGGGACGAAAAAGCCTGGTCTCTCGAAAACTGTGGTTATACCGTAATGATCCGCTGTAATTCCAATTATCCTGCTGTAGATACTGCGGATTACGTCGCTCAGTAACATTGTACACAAAGTTCGTGTTCATCTTATCCAGCGTATATTCCGATAATTTATATTTAGATTGCGACTTTGAAAGATTGGAAATATTCACCGAGTAGCTTTCGGTAAAGGTCTGACTTTGACGTACCCTTTCGCTGATAATTTGTTCTTTTTCAGCATCAGAAATATCGTTACGGGAATTCACCGCATTTTCAAATTCCGATAGCCTGATGTCTCCCTGATTGGGCAGGTAGCGGGGTGTTGACAGGGAGCGGCGTGTCGATAGCGATACCGGGATATTCCAGCCAAACCGATCGGGGATAAACTTGTGCATATTCACCGTTGAGTTCAGGTCATAGGCCTCCAGATCCGACATTCTGCGCTGCCCCAGCCGCGAATCCAGCGCACCAAATCCATCGGTTTCACGATTGAAATTTGCGTTGAACGTGGCAAAATCAGCAACATTAACTTCTGACTTGGCGTTGGCAGCCCATCCCGACTTATTGTCGAAACCAGAAACGCGAAGCTCATTGAACCAAAACTCTCCATCGAGTGAAGATATCCCTCCCTCATCAGGATTTTGCGGATCGTAGGGATTCTGAATACCAATACCGATTTCGCCCACCCGGTCGAGCGATGGATTTCCTTTTACGGCAACAACCGCACCGGATGGGGCATCCTGCAGCAGATCGTTTCGCTCATAAATATCGTTGCCCTCCTCTCCTTGTTGATCGCGAAGCTGTTTTAACTCATTAAAAGCACGCATCAAAATATTCAAGCTATTGTCTTCATAAAGCCAAACCTCCTCGGCCTCCATTTCGCGTTCAGCCTCGCTCATCTCACTTAGCAGCTCATTGCTGAAGGCATAGTTGGGATCAGAAGGGGAAATAGGTTGTCGGTATTCGTAGTAATTATTGGTCAGATCGGTACCAAAGCGAACCACCAGCTCCGCATCACCCCGGTTGTCATACCCCTCACCATGTACAAACATTCGCACGTTGGAATAGTTGATCATATTCAGTCCCCCGGGATATACGCGCTTCATCATTTTCAGTTCACCAGGGCCCAGATTCTCAACATTCATGGCAATGGACTGCTCATTTTCGATGGTCTGCCTTTGGCGATCGCGGTTTACCGCACGGATTGCCCCCTCGGGCTGACGATAAGGGATGGGCGTGCGCTGACTGTTTTCCTCAATATTAACCGATGAAATATTAAACTCTCCCTGCGTTGCGCCTTGTTCCTCATCCACATTTTCGGCCGGACGCCATTGGCTCCCCACCAGCTCAAACGTAGCAAATCGAAGCGTAAATGGTTTCTCATATCCCGACAACCAAACCCTAATGTACGAAATATTCTGAAAATCTTCGATGCCGCCCACCTTGCGCACCCACTCCTGAAGTGGCACCCGCACCTGGTACCAGCGATCCTGCTGATTAGCCCCATCCACTTTATCCACGATAAAGGTACCTTCCGATCCGGGTTCCAGCTCCGAGTCATCGGCAGGGTTCCAGTCCAATTCGTACTGGAAGTACGCATTATTTTGCTCCACGATAGAAGGCGTAATCAATCCCTCGGTATCAGGTTTATTGGTAACCGCCCGTTTTTCGCCTTCGTTGGGGGGCGTATTTCCATCATGGTAGCCATGCATACGAGTGAAACGCTGTTGCAAATTCTCGTCGGCCACTTCACTTTCGCCATAATACACATAATCATCATTGGAGGGATCTTCCTGAATACGATCATATTCGGAACTCGTAACCCCATATTCCGAAGCCATGGCATCAATGAAATCTGAAAAAAGATTCTGCTCATTTTTATTGTCGATGCCGCCTTCATTGGGTGCTCCATCCAATCCTACATCCGATAAATCCCGGGTGTCGTTTGAAAACTGGCCCTCTGGCGAAGGCAGCGGCGACGGGATATACGACCGCGACTGTCCGCTAATGTTATCCTCCTGGAGATCCTGCGGACGCCTGACCAACCCATCCTCGGTATTGGTTTTGAAATTGGGGACTACATCTTCAGAAACTACGCCTATATCGATATATATTTTCCCATCGTAATCCTGCAGGTCCTCAGCGCTTGGAGCACGCCCATCCGGGAGCACCGATTGCACCCAAAACTCTAAAAACTCAATATTGTTTTGAGTCAGATCTTCCTGTCCGGAGGGCAGCGTGGTAGTCATACCGCTCCAGGTGCGCTCCGGCTCGTCCTCAAGAAGCGTCCGCAGATCTTCGTTGTAGTTATAGGGCCCGCGCTCGGTGGGATCGAAATAGACGTCCAGCGTATTAATAAAATTTTCTTCGGTAAGTACATCGCGATTGGGAAATACGTCGGTCACTTTTACCTGCTCGGTTTCGGGTGTAAAATCAACACCGTTCAAAATCTGATCAACATTTTGGGGGATGGAGTACCACGAAAATGTACCTCTCAAATCGGAGCGAGCTACTTTATCGGCAATGTTGTTGGAGGGATTATCCGGGGGATCCTCATCAAAAAACATATCATCAGGAGCGTAACCCGGCACTGCTGCGGGGGCGGCCGCCAAATTCCACCGGGTGGGATTCATAAAACTGAGTCCCACATCGGAGCCTTCAAAGTCATCAATAAAAGACAGCCCGTTTTCTTCATCCTCAAACAATCTATTTTCCTTGATCGCATCGTTGATGGCACTGGTCTGCGATACATCCGGGCGCAGATGTGCAAACTCACCACTTACCGAGACACTTGAACTTTCCTTTGTTTGCAGCAATGGAACTTGGTCAACAAGCCGCGTGAGCCACGGAGCCTTAAATTGGGCATCGGCATCCATACCGACAACCGAATTATTTACCGGTTCATCGCCAATACGGATCTTATCCTGCAGGGGGCGTTCCTTAAATTTAAAATAGGTACTACCCAGCGATATATTATCGGTAAAATCATACTCAGCCCGCAAACCGGTAAAGCTTTTTTTGCCAATTTCGGTAAGCTGATTGTTTTCATATTCTATTTTTATCTCCTGTCCCTGCCGTAAATACTGTTCGTTTAAAATTGAAATACTACCAATAGAATAATCAACGGCATAATCGGTGCCCTCTTGCAATTCGCGTCCCCCGGCAAAAACCTTCACCGATCCTTCAACAAGGGAGTATCCCAGGGAATAATTTGAAGAAACTCCGCCTTTGGCATTTCCCTCAATTAAATAAAAATTGTTCTTTGAATTTTGATTGGCGTTCGACTTACGCTCAGTGTACAGCTCGTCAAAACTCAAATTGCTAATTCGATCCGGTGGTACCCCCTCCTGCATCAGCAGCTCTTCAATACGCCCTCCAAACGGTTCCAAATAAGGAAAAATGACCTTCCCATTGGTCGGCTCAAGTACGGTCGTACTGAAATCCACTTTGTTATCGGGATTTAGTGAGCCCTGCTGGTCCACCCGGTCTAAACCTAAATCCTGCAATAGAATAGGATCTCGTTCGGGTAGCGAGCTGCTCGGAACGTTTTGCTCGGTGTATTTAATGTCGAGATCCAATCCATCCTGCGTCAAATCACTTGCTCCCAACGAATAAACGTTTTTCATCATCAAATCCCACAGCATATTAGAAGCCGTCACCGTTTGGGGACGAAGCAACTTTAGATACAATCGCTCATTACCCCCTTGGCTCACATCCCCCACACTCACACTTTCACCCGTTTGGGGATCACGATACTTAAACGAAACCGCCAATGCCTGCCGCGACCCCAGATTTCTCTTGATTGAGATATACCCCAGGTTACGATTTAATTCGTAATCGGCGCCCTCCCGCAACGGTATGAAATATCCCTCCACAAAATTCGATGAGTTCACGCCAAAATCGTCAGCCGATACTCCTTCGGAAGGGTCACGATATTGCTCGAGGGTAGCCTCGTCCAGTGCATCCTGATCCTCATTGGGAGGCACAAAATTGCTATCTGCATCTTGCACAACCCCAAGATCGCCAAGCGCAATAGCTTGCCGCTCTCCCTCCTCCGACTGCGAAGATTCTCTGAGTACCCACACGTTCACTTCGGATAGCTGCAGCGCCTGTCCCTGCTGCTGCGGATTGGATACATTGTTTTCAAATTCCTGCCGGGTAAAGAAATCGAGGAAGAAGTGTTTGTCGGATTCATAGTCGCCAGGACGAATAGAAATTTCCTGCTCTTGCGCACCCCCGGTAATGGTTTCCGTTTTGCCCTCACCCTCTTGCTGCGAAAGCACCGACGTTAAGGTAAGCGATCCTATTTGAGCTACAGATTTTACCCCGAAAAGCGCACTACCCCCACGAATAAGGGAGTTGCCTGTTTCCATCGATACATTTCCCATCTCAAGACTCTGAAGAATTTCATCCTCGTAGCCTTCGTACATAATGCTCAGGCGATTCATAAAATCAAAGTCGCGTTCGGTATCCCAATCCGTTTGTATCGATAACTTGTCGCCAATGGTACCCTGAATATTCAATTTTAAATTTTGTTCAAAGGTGGGATCTATCTGCCGGCGCTGGTCTTCGGGGATTTCGGGATTTTCGGTCGTCTGTATTGAGGCCCCCACATTCATATTGGCACTACCGTTGATGCTCAGATTAACTTCCGGCTTACCAAAAATAGTGGTGAAGGTTGACTCTTCTGCCCCGGGAATATCAAGATTGAAATCCAAAAGGCCAGCCTGATCCCCTTCCTGAGCCTGCTGTTCTTGCACCAGTTGCTGCCAGTTTTCTCTCACAAATCGACGTTGCGACCGTTGGGCATATTCCTCAAAATCCATCTGTAATGTTGAAGCCATCGGCATGTCGTGTAGCAGCCGCTGACTGTAATAAAATCCCAAAGAATCGCGTTGTATGCGGGTTTGTTCTTGAGGCAACTGTATGTAGAAAAGTTTGGGCGGGGTTTCGAGAAATGGATAAGATATGGTGGGCTGCTGATATAACTTTGGAAGCGTATCACCCCGGGCGGGAGCCACCTGCCCAGAATCGGCTTGCCCCTGGGCCATACCCCGATCAACACTTGCCAACACTATCCACAGGCAAAAAAAAGATGCAACTATTAAAAAAGTAGATGCTTTGAACTGCACGAAACCGTTATAGAATATAATTAGGTATTATATCAATCCAGTAAACCAATGGTAGCAATACTCTATAGACAGCTCCTTGTTTTTGTAGTGTTAAAATTGAAGTGAACGTACCCAAACAGATCTTGAAGAATTATAATAGATTCCTGCTACTCATAAAAGTAAAAACTATCGCCATGTACTCATAATAAAACTCTATTTTGTAATGAAGAGACAGAGGCCTAATTTTAGGGGCTCTCAATAGATCAACAATATGCGATTTTTACCCAATAAATTACAATTAGATGTTCTAAAGCGGCATGTAGGGCCTTTTGTATTTTGTTTTACCACCCTCATGTTTTTGCTTTTGATGCAATTCCTGATTCTCTATATCGATCTGCTAATCGGTAAGGGATTACCTTTTGGCGTTATTATTGAGCTCATTATTACCAATCTGGCCTCGATGGTCGTACTTGCTGTTCCCATGGCTGTATTGGTGGCCTCCCTAATGGCCTACGGCAAAATCACCGAACTTAACGAACTTACGGCGCTGCGGGCGGCAGGCGTAAATCCCATCCACGTAATAAAACCGGTTATTATATCCGCTGTTCTACTGTCTGTTTTTTTGATGTGGTTTTCGAATGATGTACTGCCCGATGCCAATCAGCGGGCCCGCTCACTTTTTATTGACATCCGCCTTAAAAAACCCGGTTTTGATCTCAAAGAAAATGAATTTTATGAAGGCATCGACAATTATACATTTTTGGTTAAAGAAATTACCGATGAATCTGATTCCCTCCACAACGTAACGATCTATCAACATTCTACCCGTGAACGTAAAGAGGCTTATATCAAAGCGAAGTCAGGTCAGCTTAAAAGTGAAGAAGATGGACAAACGCTTACGCTATTCCTGCAAGATGGGTCGATACTGCGCAAGCTCGACCGGCGTAAAGAAGGAAAGGTGATTGATGTTTTTGAAGAAACAAATTACGACCGCTACCGCATCAGTTTCGACCTTTCGGATTTGGCTTTTTCACGATCTAACCCTGCCGACCGGTCCCGCAATGATCGTACCATGAATATTCAGGCCATGCAAAGCGTTATCGACTCGCTCGATAACAAAATGAAGGGACAAATACAGCAGGTTCTGGAAAATGACAATTACATCTACCCCACACTTACGAAACAAAACACCGGAGAAAACCGACAGTCAAGACTGCGATCCTCAAATATTGATTCGACCGAAGACATCCCCTATTACAGCAGTTACATAGCACTGCAAAATTTGACCTCCAAACAGGAACAGGTACGGCTACACGATATCGCGCTACAAAAATTTCGAAGCTATAACTCCTATATCGAAGATGTCGCCTCCGACACCGAATGGCGAATGGAGAAAATGGCCCAATACCTGGTAGAGATCCACAAAAAATTTTCCATTCCTATTGCCTGCATTATTTTTGTACTGCTGGGTGCACCAATTGGCATGTACACAAAGAAAGGCAATTTAGGCTATGCTGCCCTTATCGGGACGGTGTTTCTCACCTTCTACTGGATTTCCATCATACAGGGAGAAAAGCTGGCCGACCGACTATTCATATCGCCCTTTACAGGTATGTGGGCATCCGATATTGTCCTCGGAGTCATCGGCATTATTTTAATAATAAGCATAAGCACACCCCTTAACCTTTCTAAACTCTGGAAACGGCGTGACTAAAAAAATCGACCGCTATATTTTTTTTAGGATGCTAACCATTACTATGTTTGTAATGTTGGTACTCATATTCATTTTTGTGGTCATCGATTTTTCGGAGAACAGCGAAGATTTTACAGACAAGGGTGCTACTTTTGCCGAAATTTTTGGCCAGTATTATTTCAACTACATCCCTGAAATAGCCCGTCTTATCATTCCCGTAGCCGTATTTATAGCTTGCCTTTATCTCACGGGACAAATGACCGAGCGCCTCGAAATTACCGCTCTAAAAGCCGCAGGAATAAGTCTATACAGAATCCTTGTCCCTTATATTACCTTCGCCATCTTGATGACTGCCGGCTTTAGCTACCTCGATGGGTTTATCATCCCTGACGCCAACAAAGACCGCATAGCCTTCGAGTCGGAATACCTGTCGGGCAAATCCGACAAGGTAGATACCAATCGTATTTTCCGCCAGGAATCAGAAAATTCCATCTTTAAAATCAACTATTTTAATCCCGATAAACAAACCGGCTACCGCGTTGATATTATTAATTTTGCAGGTGATAGCATCCGGCAAAAATTGTTCGTTCAACGCATGATTTGGCAAGAAGAAAAAAAGCAATGGAAGTTTGAAAACATCCGAAAGCAGACCTTTAACGAGATGGGCTATACCGAGGTCAATATCGATTCTGCGGATACCACCCTCAATATTTATCCAAGGGATTTAACCCGAAAAACCTCCGACATCTACCAGCTTACCTATCCTGAGGCACAAAACTATATAGAGTCTATACAGCGCAGCGGTGCCGGTAATATAGAACTACCTAAAGTACAACTTTACGGCCGCTATGCATACCCGTTTTCCATTATCGTAGTCACTATTGTAGGCTTTGCACTGGCCTCGGTACGCCGAAAGGGAGGCCGGGGATTTTATATCGCAGCCGGCCTTGCGGTAAGTTTTCTTTATCTTGTGATGATGAAAGTTATCGAGCCTTTTGGCGGCAAGGGACAAATAGATCCTATGCTGGCTGCCATACTACCACACCTTGTTTTTATAATTATTGGCATCGGCATCCTTTACAATGCCCGCAAATAATTAGCTCACCGAATAATTTGGCGCCTCTTTGGTGATTTGTACCGTGTGGGGATGGCTCTCTTTGTAAGCTGCCGCTGAAATCTGTACAAACTCTGCCTTCTGCAAAGCAGCAATATCCGGGGCACCACAATAACCCATGGCAGCACGCAATCCACCGGCCATCTGATGAACTACCTCGCTCAAATAGCCTTTGTAGGGCACGCGTCCCTCAATACCTTCGGGCACGAGTTTATTGATATTATCTTCCACATCCTGAAAGTAACGATCTTTCGAGCCCTGTTCCATGGCACCAAGACTCCCCATACCGCGATACGATTTATACTTACGCGATTCATAAATTACCGTCTCACCCGGAGCTTCATCAACCCCCGCAAACATTGAACCCATCATCACCGCATGGGCACCACCAGCCAGCGCCTTGGGGATGTCGCCCGTCTGTTTGATACCTCCATCGGCAATAAGACTAACCCCCGCTTCGTGCGCATACTCGGCTACTTCCATCACCGCGCTTAACTGCGGGACACCTACACCTGTTACAACCCGCGTCGTACAGATCGATCCCGGTCCAACGCCCACTTTTAAAATATCGGCGCCGGCCTCTACCAAGGCTTTAGCAGCTTCTTTGGTAGCAATATTTCCAGCAATCAAATCCAAATCAGGGAATTCATTACTGATTTTTTTAACCATCTCCAGTACGCCCGCCGAATGTCCGTGGGCAGTATCAATGGTAATCACATCCACCCCGGAATTCACCAGCGCCTGCACGCGATCGAGCGTATCAGTCGTAACACCCACGGCCGCCCCCACGCGCAGACGTCCCATATCATCCTTAGAGGCATTGGGGAAATTCATCTTTTTTTCGATATCCTTAAAAGTGATAAGCCCCACCAGTTTCATGTCGTCATCCACAATGGGCAACTTTTCAACCTTATGTTGTTGCAGCAGTTTTTCCGCTTCATCAAGGGTTGTACCCTCTCTGGCAGTCACCAGATTTTCGGTCGTCATAATCGTGCTCAGCTTCTTATCTACGTAATGTTCAAAGCGCAAGTCACGATTCGTAACAATTCCGATAAGCGTATTATCCTCTCTTATTATAGGGATGCCGCCGATTTTATGCTTTTTCATCAACCCCCGCGCTTCCCGTACTGTAGCGTCTTTACCAAGCGTAACAGGATCTACAATCATCCCGCTCTCGCTGCGTTTTACCATCCGCACCTGATCGGCCTGATCCTCGATAGACATGTTTTTATGCAGCATTGCAATGCCGCCCTCTCGTGCCAACGCAATGGCCAATCGGTACTCTGATACCGTATCCATCGCAGCACTAATTACCGGAACGTTGAGCGTTAAATTTTCAGTGAGATCGATGCTGGTATCCACATCTCGTGGTACTACCTGCGAATGTGCGGGAACAAGAAGAAGATCGTCGTAGGTTAATCCTTGTCGGGTTATACGATCGAAAGGAGAGGATTTTTCCATGATACAGAAAGTCTGCAAGCATTGTGGTTCTGGTTTGGGCAAAGATAAAAAAAATGTGAGCGACCTGCTTAACAGAATTCGCTAAAAAATCTGTCAATCCATAGTCGCTCACATCCGCTTGCCGATCAAGCGTCTCTCTGAAATCGTTTACAATTTCTTAACCCTCAGCACATCAATTGCGGTATCCAGCGAGCAGATGCCATCACGATAACTTTCCACCCAGTGTACCACCCGCTGACGACGACGGGCCACATGCGGATCGCAACTGGAATACTGCCCTTCAAGTTCGTCAACCATAGCCGATACATCATCCTTGATTTCCATCTTTAGCGTGTCAGGCAAATCCCCCCACCCCATCAGATTAAACATTTCTTGCAGTTGGCGGTGCTCCTTTTCTGCTTCTTTTAATACCTTGCGAAGGACAGGCTCTAAATTTGTGGTAACACTTTTTCTCGTTGTTTTAATCGCGGTATTCATAATGGTGTCTTGTGTTTAATTGATGTTCAATTCTAATTTATGAACTGATAATGACACC
Organism: Bacteroidota bacterium; assembly: GCA_051746985.1. Taxonomy (GTDB): domain Bacteria; phylum Bacteroidota; class Rhodothermia; order Balneolales; family Balneolaceae; genus Fodinibius. Next base: position 37,847 of record JBNJFP010000013.1, on the reverse strand, counting down.
ATTATGTCACCCCTATTTGATATTTATTTTTAACTATTTACATAGGCTTAAAAAAGGGAATGGCCATTTAACTCGAGGCGTTATAATATTAATGCAATGAAAAAGGTCTCATTATTATGTTCACCTTCTATTATCAACGCTCCAATGAATTCACAAGGTGGGTTAAAGACACGCTAAACGAGTTAGTCGTAGCTCACAAGATAGTCAACGTAGATGATATTGGGGATACCATCCTGCCCACTGGAATAATCACAGATCAATTACCCTTGTTGAGCGACGGTCACGAGCAATGGACATCCCAGGAAGAAATTAAAGCATTTCTGGAGGAACTAAGCCGGGATCTCAAATTCAGCCGGACCCTAACCTCCGACGCTTGCTATATAGATCCCGAAGATCCCAGCGAATGCTTATAGTATCAGTTACTCTGGGTAGATTGATTTTTTTGCCGCAAGCAGCGTGTTTTTCATCAGCATGGCAACAGTCATAGGCCCAACTCCACCGGGAACGGGCGTAATCCAGCTGGCCTTTTTCTTAACACTTTCAAAATCACAATCACCGACCAGGCTGTACCCCTTGTCTTTGGTTTCATCTGCCACACGATTAATACCCACGTCAATAACGATCACACCTTCTTTGACCATCTCTCCCTTTATAAGTTCAGGCTGGCCTGCCGCAACTACCAAGATATCGGCAGCGATGGTATGCTGGGTCAGATCTTTGGTATATTTGTGACATACAGTGGTTGTGGCTTTCCCCTGTTCCCCGCTCTCCTTGTTTAACAAGATAGAAATCGGTCGTCCCACGATATTGCTGGCCCCCACAATAACGGCATGTTTTCCCTTTGTCGGGATACTGTAATGTTTTAGCAGTTCGATTATACCCGCCGGAGTACACGACCGGAAACTCGGCTGCCCTACAGTCAGCCGTCCCATATTCATGGGATGAAAACCATCCACATCTTTACGGTAATCGATTGATTCTATAACATCGTGGGCCGATAGGTGATTAGGCAGCGGCAACTGTACAAGAATTCCATCAACCGAATCGTCATTATTCAGCTCGTTAATGGTCGCTTTCAATTCTTTGGCTGATACTGTATCCGGCAGGCGCATGGTATCGGTTTCGATGCCCACTTCTTTACACGCTCGTGTTTTGGCTCCCACATAGACATCTGAAGCGGGATTATTACCTACTAATACAACCTGCAGAAAAGGCGGACGATTCCCGCCCTCTATCCAATCTTCAACATCTTGCCTTACTTCATCGCGGGTTAGCTGTGCAACTTTTTTACCGTCTATTATTTTTGCTGACATAACGTACTTTTTTGAAACTAAATATTAACAGAATAATTATGCGAAAGACGCGTCTCGAAGGATGCGTTCAAACGTTCAGCGTTCGATATTATACTTTTTAATTTTGTTATACATGTGGCTGCGTTGAATATCAATAGCTTCAGCCGTTTGCGATATATTCCAGTCGTGCTCTTCGAGTTTGCGAATTAAAAACAAACGCTCTGCCGATTCTTTAAACCGTTGAAAGGATTCTGACTGATCGATCAAGTCGCCAAAAGCATCACTTTTTTTACCTCCCGAAAGGGTAAACGACTGCACATCTTCTTTGCTAATTTCAGAACCATCAGCCAGCAATCCCAAGCGTTCTACCCCATTTTGAAGTTCACGGACATTGCCCGACCAATCCTGGTTTTTCAGCTCATCAAGGGCTTCGTCGGAAAATGATATCCCTGAAAACATAATATCTTTTTGTGCCAATTTTTGCAGCCAGTCTTTGGCCAACAGCGGAATATCCTCTCGGCGTTTGCGCAGCGGCGGTACATGTATAGGAATTACGTTAAGACGGTGATATAAATCTTCACGAAATCCCCCCGTTTCGATCTCGTCGAGCAGATCCTTGTTTGTAGCCGAAATGACGCGAACATCCACCGATATTTTCTTAGTGCCCCCTACCCGTACAATTGCATTTTCCTGCAGCGCACGAAGCACTTTGGCCTGAGCAGCAGCACTCATATCACCCACCTCATCAAGAAAAAGGGTGCCCCCATCCGCTTGTTCAAATTTACCAATCCGCTGACTGCTGGCCCCGGTAAAAGATCCTTTTTCATGACCAAAAAGTTCGCTTTCGAGCAGATCGGCCGGTATTGCTGCACAGTTGACATCCACGAATGTTCCCCTACTCCGGTCACTTTTTTCGTGAATCCACCGAGCCACCAGCTCCTTACCCGTACCATTTTCTCCGGTAATCATAACCCGGGAACTGGTCTTGGCAACTTTATTTATGGTCTGTTTGATCTTTTTAATTGCATCGCTTTGCCCAATAATTTCGGGAACTTCAGGCAAGCGAGATTTTATGGTTTCATTTTCTTCGGTCAGGCGATGCTGATCTAAGGCATTACGAACGCTCACCAGTAACCTGTTCAGGTCCGGGGGTTTCTCAATAAAATCAAACGCCCCCCTTTTTGTAGCTTCAACGGCGATCTCAATATTGCCGTGTCCCGAAATCATTATTACGGGGAAACGCTTATTTTCTTCTTTTAACTTGGATAAAATTTCCATTCCATCCATGCCCTTCATCTTTATATCCAACAGCATCAGGTCAACCCGGTGGTCGGGAAGCATGGCGAAAACCTCCTCCCCATTTTCGGCTTCAAGCACTTTATAATCCTCAAATTCGAGAATATCCCTGAGCGAGTTACGAATGCTTTTTTCGTCATCCGTAATTAATATGGTAGGCTTATTATCTGACATTAATAATTAATATAATTCATAAATTTTTTCGAGAATGTCTTCTTGCACTTCATCAATATACGAGGTCTTGTCGGTATAATTATTGGCCGCTATTGAAAATATCAGCGGTTTACCCGAAGATGCTTCCATATATCCAGTGAGAGTTCGAACCCCGCCAAGGTACCCCGTTTTACCTTTCACGTTTTCTTTAAGCGGTGAATCCAGAAACCGATTTTTCAGGGACCCATCTTTACCAGCCACCGGAAGACTTTTGTTATAGGCATCAAAATAAGGATGGTTCCGCATCTCTACCAGTAGCTGAGATAAATCTTCTATTTTCAGCAAGCTTGAAGAGGCCATTCCCGATCCGTCATCCATCACAATTTTGGTGGTATCCATATTCATGGAATGGGCAAAATCCATTACCAGGCTAATTCCAAGCTTTGTACTGCCGGTAGTATTATAATGCTCTGCGGCAGCTGTTTTTAGCAACATTTCTGTATAAAAGTTGTCGCTTTCTTTATTAAGCTGATTCAGCAGCGAATCGAGCGGAACGGAATTATGCTCCGCCAGTACCTTGTAGCGGTCTTCTTGCCAATCCTGGGGCTGACTGTCAACAATAAGCCGACCTTCGACTTCTATGTTGCCGTCTTCAAGATACTTTCTAAACGTATCCAAGAAAAATAAGGACGCATTTTTTATAGACAGTGATTCCTCCTCTTTATACCCTTTGGGCAAGGTGCTGCGCAAAAGGATGGTGTTGGTGCCGGGCTTGCGTCGATAGAACTCATCGTATTCCGTAAACGGCGGAGTGATAACCTGATCATTTACAAAATCAACATAATCGGTATCAAAAGGAAACCACTCAATTTCGGGAGTTTCACCAATGTCGCCATTGGCATATACCGTTAAATCGACCGCGTTGTTATTAAACGACAATGCGCTCGTTTCAATGCCGTAATAGAATGACAGATCTTCCCAACTCCATCCTTTCGGATAGGGCTGGTCATCAAAAAAAGAATCGTTACCAATGATGTTACCCTCAATCGTGCGAATACCCCGGTCGTACAGCGCCGAAAAAAAAACATCAAATACATGAAAGCGATCGTCGCGATAAAAGCGTCCGCTGATAGAAGGATCACCCACGCCCCGAATAATGATATCCCCAAACCAGGTATCGCCCTGCTGATATCCGATTCCATACATGGGCGTAACAAATTGATAATGGGGACCAAGCTCATCCAAAATGGCAGCAGACGTTAACAGTTTTAGGTTTGAGGCGGGCCTTATAAGCTTCTCAAAATTATATCCCTCAACAAGGGTACCCGTCGTATCGCGCACGTCCATCGACCAAAAAGCATCATTAGCCTTACTGTTTTCGATGATATTACCAACCTCCGCTGAAAAGGGGATCTGCTGTGCTGAGAGAGGTTGAGCAGGCACCAGCCCCATCCCCACAAAAATAAGCGTTGCTAACAAGGCAGTAACTTTATGAAACATACTTTCCCATTTACGTAGCACTCATTTTCATCAGCCATTAAATGAAACGTGCTCTTCTTTTTTAAACTGCTCAATAATTTCTTTGGATGTCGTACATTCTCTAAGCCGATCCCGAAACTCACTATTATTCATCAAACGCGAAATACGGCTCAACATTTTTATGTGCAAGTTGTTGCTGGCCTGTGGCCCAACCAGCAAAAAAACCATATTCACGGGCTCATCATCAATAGCTTCGTAAGCAACCGGATCTTTCAGAATAGCAAATGCGGCATAGGTTTGCTTGATGCCCGAGGCCTTGCCATGCGGAATGGCCAGCCCTTTTCCCACTCCAGTGGACATGATTCGTTCGCGTTCAAAAACCGCCTCCCTTATTTCGTCAAGTTCGCCATTGGTAACGAAATCTTCCAGAGAATGTATCAATTGATCTAATATCTCAGCTTTTTCATCGGCTTCCAAGTTCGGCAAAACGGTCTTCTCATTCAACAAGCTGAAAATATTCATGTGTGAAAATCTATAAATTTGTATTTCGATGGCTGTTCAAATATACTCATCGTTTTTCATCTGTTACAACTTATTTACGGGATCAATTTGAGTTTGCTATTTTTGATCTCTGCTTAATTGTTGGCCACAAATTTTGTAAACTTTGCTGATGGATTTTTTACGTGGAATTACGGCTGTTTTAGCCAAGGATTTACAATCGGAACTGCGTTCGCGGTACGCTATTAACACCGTTCTTACCTTTGTGGGAGCGGCGTTGCTGCTAATTCTTTTTGCCCTCAACGCCGAACAGCTGGCACCCACCCCCAAAAGTGCCCTCGTCTGGATCGTCATCCTTTTTGCCGCACTCTCGAGTCTGTCACGTTCTTTTGTGATGGAAACCGACCGACGCACCTTCGACCTTCTCCGTCTGCACAGTAACGCATCCGAGGTTTTTGTGGGCAAACTTTGCTACAACTTTCTGTTTACCCTGTCGATAAACCTGGCGACCTTCTTTTTGTACATTTTTCTGTTGGGCATGCCTATTGCAGATTACCGGGCACTGGTGCTCGTATTATTGCTGGGCACAGCGGGACTTTCGGGCGTTGCCACCATGCTGGGCGCCATTGTTGCCCAGGCCGACCGCAAAGGAGCCATCTTTTCGGTGCTCAGCATTCCCCTGCTTTTTCCCCTGATTTTGATTCTCGTCCGTACCACAAAAGCGGCCCTTATTGACGGTTTTACGGACAACTATTTAAATGATTTCTGGGCCCTTTTTGGTTATGCTGGGGTAACCATTACTGCAGGCATTTTACTTTTTGATTACATTTTTGAAGAATAAACAGCTATGATCGACTATAAAGATCTTACTTTTGATTTTGGCGACCACCGACTGGTGGGGCAATCGTTTGCCCGAGAACAGATCGACCGTATTATTCACTCGGGACGTATCAGCCACGCTTATCTTTTTTCCGGTCCCCCGGGAATTGGCAAAACAGCCTTTGCGCTGGCGTTTGCAGAACTCATCAACGGGGTTGATAATCTAACTAATCTTGGCAGTCAATCTTTTTCTAAAAAATCTTCTTGGTTTACTCACCCAGACATCCATGTGTTTTTGCCCGTTCCAACCGGTGTTTCTGTTGAAGAGCTGCGAGAACGATTGGAGCTTCTTCGCGAAGATCCCTACGAGATTGTAGATTTTAGCTTGCGTCCCTCACTTACGGATGATGAAAGCACAAAAAACAAGCGCGCCTTCTACCCTATTGATTACTTTCGCGAAGAAATTCGTCCGGCTGCCTATTACAAGCCCAACGAGGGACGAAAAACCGTAATCATTATGACGGGCATTGAAAGCATGAAAAAAGAAGCCGCCAACGCCTTCTTAAAATTGCTGGAAGAACCTGCCGAGGATCTTATTTTTTTGCTAACCACGGATCACACCGAAGCTCTTTTACCCACCATCATTTCGCGGTGTCAGCATATTCAGCTTTCGCCGCTCAAAACCGAAGAAATAGAACAGGCTCTTATCCATCAGGATGGTGTTGCGCAGGAAGAGGCCTCATATCTGGCACGCGTTTCGGGCGGCAATTATGCCATGACCCGGTTCTTTGATGTTGACAGCCTCAAGAAAACACGCGAAGAGATTATCGAATATTTGCGTTATGCTTATTCGCAGGATGCGGTTAACATCACACAGACCGCCCAAGACTGGCAGAGTCAGCATAATCTGGAGGGTCAAATTGCAATCCTAAATGTGATGGAGGTTTTTCTTAGGGATCTGTTGGTCTATCGTTCCACCGAAAAAAAGGAACTCATTACCAATGCCGATCAAATTGAAGTGATCCAAAAGTTTTGTAAAACACTGGGTGATGCTCGACTTCAAGAAATGATTGAGCAAGTGAATAGTTGTAAACCCATGGTTTATCGAAATGTGCAACCCAAACTCATATTTACAGCCCTGGCCCTTCGTTTCTCAAACCTGATGCGTGATATAGATCCCGTAATCAGACAACAAGATTCATGGAAACATTTACCCGCTTATTCTAAATGATGAATCAACCAGAGCAGGACATACCATTTACAAAGATGCAGGCCGCCGGCAACGATTTTGTTGTGCTGGATAACCGGTCAGAATTATATACAAAAGAGGAGCTTATCAAGCTGGCTCCCAACATGTGTGATCGCAAATTCGGAGTGGGTTCCGACGGTATTTTATCGCTATTTCCCCCGAAAAAGAATGGAGTTGAATATACCATGTTTTACCGCAATCCCGATGGTAGCGATGCGGGAATGTGTGGTAATGGCGCCCGCTGCATGGCCCTGTTTGCTCACTCTCTTGGTTTTGATTCCAAACACACTTTTAATGTTCACGATAATGTGTATCACGCACACGTGCTTGATTCTAATTCGGTCACTATCTCGTTTCCTATGGAAGCATCGGTACAAGAAACTACCGTAGATGACACAAATATATTTACTACCCACACCGGAACTGAACATATTGTAAAAGAAGTTAAGCAGCAAGAACTGGATAACGAAAAGAGGCTTGTTGATGAGGGACGTCAGCTGCGTTATCACGATATGTTTGCGCCCAAGGGAACCAACGTAAATTTTATCTCCGGCGTTAATGATACGCGGCTCAAACTTCAAACCTACGAACGCGGGGTAGAAAATCTGACGCTGGCCTGTGGGACCGGCGCCATCGCCTCGGCCCTTGTTTGGCATCACCTTCAAGAGGCTCGTTCTGGCATATGTAACTACACAGTTGAAACGGATGGAAGTTCATTGACCGTCCATTTTTCGTTTGACTCTACATCAGAATCTTACAGCAATATCAAACTCGAAGGCCCTGCCCATTTTGTATTCAAAGGCACCTATTTATCTTAACATCGCGTTAATCATCCTATTCGCACTTTCTACTGCTTCGTGCATACCTTCTGATTCACGAAAATCGCAGCAATCGTCCGAATCTTCTCGAAACCTTGAACAGACGCTGACCCTACCTCAACAAAAAGCACCACCTGAGGATATCCAGAACATTCAACTCCATCCAGAAGGACAACCAGGGCAAACACCAGTTATTGATTTAAATTCATCCGAAAAGCTTGTTCTCTCTTTTGACTATTTGAACAAACAAAATCGCCAGTTCCGGGTAACCGTAAAACACTACAGCCAAAACTGGACAGAAAGCGGCATTGGACCCAACACCTACCTCGACAGTTTTTCAGAGACCACGATCCAATCCTCAGAAGTAAGCTTTAGCCAACGTCCTACTTATCGACACACCAAATTTTCATTTCCCAACGATGAATTGCGCCCCGCCGTGAGCGGCAACTACATGATTGAGATATACGACTCTGGTAATGGAGATCTACTTTTTTCGATGCCCTTTTTTATAACCGAAGAGGAAGGACAAATTGAAACAAAGGTGGAGCGACTTTTTACCCAACGAAGCGACGGCCGGCCTCTCGATCAACTATTTAGCACCTATCATTACCCAGATTTTGTGGAATATCCCCAGTTTGATTTATCGATGTCCTTTGCTCAAAATCAGTTTTGGGGACGAATGAAAACGGTTAAATCACTGGATACGATAACCGATGGAGAACTCCATGGATATCTTGAGCGCGATGAGGCGTTCGTGGGAAACTATGAATTTAAGCACCTTAACCTTCGGAATTTTACCGCTGATGGGCGCCAGATTTTAGAATACCAATCGAATGATAGCCTTCCACGTATTATTCTACGCCGGGATGTTCAAAACCTGGATACCGATGCCAATTTACCTAAAACTGCGGCGAATCGTGGGTTGCCTGATGACGATCGAAACAGCAATTATGCACAGGTTGAATTCCAACTTGAAACCGATGCCCGGGTCTCACCTTCTTCAGAAATATACATTGTGGGAAATTTTAACAACTGGATGATTAACGAGCGGAATCGCCTGCATTATTCTTCCAGCAACCGCATCTGGAAGGGACATGCTTTAATAAAACAGGGAGCCTACGCCTACAAGTACGTAAATATCGAAGATAACCGCATTAATGATTTGAGTCTTGACCAAGGGTTTTTATCCACCCAACAGGAATATTTGACGTTTATCTATTTTGAAGATCCTAACAATAATTATGACCGGTTACTGAAAGTAGATAAAAAAACACAGCAATAATACGTCACATAAAAAAGCCCCCGGCTCTTATCGAACTCCGGAGACTTCACAATTTGTAGAAGACCGACCGCTAAAAGTCTAAGCCAATCGTAATATAGTGAATCGGATCACTGTCGAAACCATCTCGATAAAATGGCCAACCCACATCATATCGCAGGGGCAACCCAAAAACGATGGTTCGTAAACCAAATCCAGCCCCCATCAAAATATCACCGTCATTAATAGGAACGTTAAATGTTCCCCCACCAGTATCTACTTGGCGCTGAGACTGTTTGCTGACTCTGAAATCGAGATCTGATTCGTTAAGCACTACGCTTTCGCGAACTGGTGATTGGTTAAAGTTCTGTCGAAAGTATTCAAAGGTCACATCCTGTCCCCAGGCCATACCAGCATCCCAAAAGGCAACGCCCGTTAAGTTATACAATGGCAAAATGGGAATCGGTCCGGGCAAAATAGCCGCAAATAATGGAAATCTAAATTCGGCATTAGCCATTGTAAATCTATCTCCGTAAATGGCATTATATGGATGTCCCCTCAAGGGTAGCGCCGGTAGTGTAAAAAAGGTATCACCCAAACGATCGGTGGGGATACTGCGTCCGGAATATTTCGAATTTATCCAACCCAGCATACCTCCCATAAAGAATGTTTGTGAGTCGCGCCCAAAAGATGCGGCCCCCGAACCCCGTAATGCAAAGGAATAACCGGATCCCAAATTAAAGTACTTACGTCCATCTGCAAGTACCGAGGCAAACTGCAGCGTTTCGCTTGTGATGGGTGGACTACCCGTAAGGCTTAATGCGTATCGTGAGCCCGATACCGGGGTCGTAAATCCCTGCAGCGTTTTATCGCTGGTAAAGATAACTTGTGGATATACAAAAGCGGTAGATTCATTTTGGCTGGTATCAGCATAAGCAATGCTGTAATCCTGTGCTATGCCCACTCCCGAAACTCCAACATCAACACGTCGGAATTTATCGATGGGATAGCGCATATTGATGCCCCCGCCAAAGGATCGAAACCGGTATAGTTGACCAGAAAAATCCTGGAAGTTGCTGGCATTATGGAAAAAGGTAAACTGCCAGTCGGCCCTGTTTTCTAAGTACGCATACTGCAGAAAATAAGTACTGTTTCGGAGATCCAGATTCAGGTTACTGCCAAAGGCGATCTGGTGATTCCCCAACAAGTCGCTAAACTGTATCTGCGTGATGCCATAGGTGCCATAAGCAGTTGAAAAATTTCCACCCGCATAAATGATGTCCGTACTAAAACGCAGTCGATATTTGCTTGGAATATAGCGACCATCATCGGTTTGATTACCTTCAAGGTTGAAGTTCGCTTCATCCATATACTCCTCTACAAAAGCAGTGTCTTCTTCAACCGATTCGTCAAACACATAATTTCTAAAATCGAAACTATCTCCATCTTCTTGATCCTCTTGTTGCTGGGTCGTATCCGGGGCAGCAGTATCCGACTGGCCAACATTGGTATCCACAACGGCATCATTAGGCTGGGGATCAACCAAGTCGGCTACTTCACCCGATAAACTTGTTTGGTCAACCGGCTGCTTGGTAAGCATATCACGCACATATTTAGTAGCCGGTACCCGCTCGGCTTTAGATTCTTCAGCCCGACGTTTTGCCCACTCGTTGGGTTCCAGCGGTTCATCTTTTAAACGCGAAAGTGGGGATTGGATCATAAAGATATCCAAATAACCTTCATTGATAGAGTTTACCGCCAACCGGCTGGCATCTGCACTGATAGACATCTGCATTACCCCCGTCTGCAAATCGGTTACCGGCGAAGAGGTTCGATCATCCAGATCCATCAAGTAGATATTGGGAATCCCATTTTCGTCGGAGATATAAAATAATCGGCCATCACGCGTTGTTATGGGTTGCTTTTCATTCCAGTCAGGCGTTTTAGTCAATCGTTGTGCCCGTGACGATCCAATTTTAACCGAATAAATATCAGAGCTGTACAAATCTTCACTCATCAACAGACGGGCCGTATTCTTCACGTTATTCAAGCGAACTTCATCTCCACGGTGAGATACGAAATAAAGTGTTTCCGAATCATCACTCCAGGCCGGCTCATAATCCGAAAACACGTCATTGGTTACATTGTTGAAATCCTTTGTTTCAAAATTATACACATAAATATCCTGGTTGGCACCGATATTCCCATCAAAAGCGATTTTTTTTCCATCAGGCGACCATGCCACCGAACCAATGGCATCCACTTTTGGAAAGTCAACCATCTGTACTTTTCCGGACTCATAATCAACTATAGCGAGCTTGTCAGAACCTTTCGATTTACTTGAAAGGGCAATTTTTTGCCCATCGGGCGACCAAGTCAAGTTGGGATTAAGAATATTAAGCTCCTCAAAATTAATATTATCTTCGCCTTTTATGAGCGTCTTAATTTTTTCGCCCGTCACCGCGCTAATTACCACGACATCGAAATATCCGCGTTCGTTGGTTATCATTGCAATTTTATCGCCCTGCGGAGAAACTGCTGGACTGGTATTATAACTGCCAGATTTATCCCGGCTGGTTAAATGCTCTGCAAAATTCGTGATATCTTCACGGTTGGCCACTTCCGGGAGGTAGCGTTTTCGATAAAAATCCTGCCAGCGATCCGACAGCTCTTCCAGATCCAAGCCCAGCGTACGATTAAGAGCCACCTCGAGGTTCCGGTAATTGTGCAAGGCCTGCATGATTTCGGTTATTTTAGGACGCCCATATTCTTCGGCGATATAATTCCATACCGATTGTCCGCCCCGGTAGGCAAAATAGCCCCCCAGACGAGGTATTGGAGGTAAATAATTGTTGATGATAGCATCACGAATCCACATATCGGTATTGGTATCCCATCCCAGAGAAGTATATTCTGCCATACCTTCGTTATACCAAAGGGGAATTTGTAGAGCATCAGAACTTAGGCGCGATTGTACATTGCCACCGTAAAACATATCGTTGATGACCGCATGCTCAAGTTCGTGATGCAACGTACTCCGAAACTCGGCATAATTTCCATTAAAGGGCATTGTAACCCTATTTTTATAGGCATCGGTAACCCCGCCAATACCTTCGGCATCAACAGGTAGCGGCACTACATTTGTCTGGGAAAAGTCGTTGTGCGAATCATAAATAATAACCTGAATACGATCAGCAATCTCATGATCAAAATCTTCACTTAGTTGCTTAAGCGAAGACTCCATCGTATAGGCGGTAAAATTGGCCAGATCATAATTTTTGGTTTCGTAATAGAAAACATCAAAATGGTCCGACTGGATGTATCGCCAATCAAAATCTTTATACTGCACCCGATTCTTTCCAAAGGAAAAATACTGGGCAGAGGCTTCTTGTAGCAGCCCGCCAACGAAAAAGGTTAGAAAAAAAGCAACAACGAGTCGCCGAAAAATGTAAGATAATTTCATATTAAGTGGATGCCAATTTTAATTAATTACCGCCATCTACCAATTTTAAATCAATTTGCCGCGCCTTTACATCTGTTCTAACAACTTTAACGCGAATTTCTTTCCCCAATTGGTATTTTTTTCCATGATTTCTACCAATTAAACAATGTTGGTTTTCATCGTACTCGTAGTAATCATCATCCAGATCGCTTACGCGAACCATTCCTTCGCAGTGGATATCTTTTAGATCTACAAAGATACCACTTTCCATTACGCCGCTGATTACACCGTCAAAATCTTGACCGAGTCGCTCACTTAGATACTCAACTTGTTTCAGCTTAACCGAATCACGCTCTGCATCAATGGCAGCCCGTTCCTGTTCACTGCAATGGCTGCCCAGCTTTTTCAGTTCGGGATGCGAATAACTGGGTTTGCCCGCCAAATAGCTTTTTAGCAGACGATGTACCAGTACATCCGGATAACGCCGGATAGGACTGGTAAAGTGTGCGTAATTTTTAAAACCTAAACCAAAGTGTCCAATATTATCGGGACTGTATTCAGCCTTAGACATCGCCCGAAGCATTAGATCATTGACTGTCAGCTCTAACGAAGTGTCCTCGATCTGTTCGAGCAACACGTTAATGGCTTTTGAGCTTACCGTGGGAGAATCAATATGGAAACTAATCCCGATCGGTTTCACATTTTCCTCAATATTTTTGAGCTTATCAAGGTCCGGCTGATCGTGTATGCGATATAGAAATGGATACAGATCTTTTGACTTTTGTTTGTTGGATTGCTTGCGAATATCCTCCACATATTTAGCCACCGTTCGGTTGGCCATCAGCATGCATTCCTCGATAAGTCGGTGGGCAAACAGCCGTTCTTTGAGCTTTACATCAATCGGTTTGCCATTTTCGTCAAGCACGAACTTTGGCTCCGGAGTCTCAAAATTAATACTACCCTCACGAAATCGCTTGTCGAGAAGTATATGCGCCAGCTTTGCAGCCATCTGAATTTGCTGAGAAAACTCACTCTGTTTGCCGTCAATAATCTCTTGGGCCTGCTCGTAAGTAAATCGTTTATTAGAATGAATAACCGTTTCTTCAATAGCATAATCCACCAGCTTACCATTGGGTGCAATCTCCATAAAACAGCTAAACGCCAGCTTATCTTCACGGGGATTCAAGCTACACACATCGTTACTTAAAACCTCGGGCAGCATGGGAATCACCCGATCCACTAAATACACGCTGGTCGCACGTTTTTGTGCTTCCTCGTCAAGAATGGTATTTCGGGGCATGTAATGTGTTACGTCAGCAATATGAACACCAAGATAATAGTTGCCGTTATCAAGCATCTCAATACTTAATCCATCATCAAAGTCTTTGGCTGTGTCAGGATCGATCGTCAGCACTACCTCTTCACGCATATCGCGGCGGCGTGCAATTTCTTTATCGGTAATTTCCCTGTTGATGTCATTGGCAAACGCTTCGACCTCTTCAGGAAAACCGGGCTTGATCTGGTTTTCGGCTAATATTGATAAGATATTGGCGTCGTTGGTTCCCTCTTTGCCAAGTACCTCCACGATATTGGCCTCGGGCAACGATTTGGGATGAACCCAATCCACGAGCTCAAATATCACTTTTTCGCCAGGTTGGGCATTGCCCAAGTTATTGGGCAAAATAAAAAAATCGGTATGGGCTGATTTTTCATCGGGCTCGATGAGGAAATTCTGTTTACCTTGTTTCTTTAAGGTGCCGACAAAAATATTTCGGCCCCGCTCTACAATTTCTACCACTTTTCCTTCTTGTCGGCTACCACGACCTTTTTTTCCTAATAATTTTACTTTTACAGTGTCGTCTTGCAGAGCCGTTCCCAGGTGTTTGGAAGGCACCCGGATATCTTCCTCATATCCCTCGGCGATTAAATAGCCCGTTCCTCTACGGCTAATATCAATTTTGCCTACTACGCTATTATCGGGTCGTTCTTGACGGTTGTCTCCTCCCCCGTTGGGAGAAAGCTGGATAGCCCCTCCCTTGCGCTTGATGATCAGGTTGCGATCGAACAAGCTGTTAATGGCATCTTTTAACCGTTGGTTATCTTTTTTGCTGTTTACCTGCAGGATATTCTGCAAAACATCGAATGGCAGTTGTGCCTCGGGGTTGTTTTGCAAAATATCGAGTATAATATCTTCGAATGTTTCTTTCTTACTTTTCTTCATTAATTCAATAAAACGTTTTAAAAATTCTTACTTTATTATGTTGCAAATGATTCTCTCATGCAACGTTATCCTAATTATTCATTGTCTTCGGAATCTGAACTTGCTCCAAAAATTCCGGTAAATATTCTTCGTATTCGATCCATCAGCTCTCCCCAGGTATTAAATTGGACCTGCGATTCAAGACCAACGCCATCCACATAAGGCACTACGTCACCGGCTTGGGGACTTGCAGACTGAATGCTGCTAAGAGTTTGATCCTGGCGATGAAATGCCGTTAACGACAATCCTTTACGGATGCGATAAGTAGCATTCAAATCCCCAATTTGATCCCCCGGAGTACTCTGCTGGTCACCGCTGGTAATTTGTCCTTCCCGGCGCAAGATCAACCGATCATTATACAAACGTAAGGCAATACCCAAATCCACCTGATTGTATGCATTAAGATTAAAATCAATATCAAGCTGACTCACATCACTATTAAGTAACGTATTTATTTGATTAGATAACAATGAACTTACTTGATTTGAAAGTAATGGATTTAAATAGGTGGATCCTCGCGCCAGATTTTGACTTAACATGGTTGTTCCACTTCCGCCGATGCCCTGGGTAGGGATAAATTGTCCCGTAAAAAGAATGCTGGTTGCTTGTAACAGTTTTTGCTGCTCGTCTCTGTTTATTTGATTGAGGGTATATTGTAATGTCGAGTTAGAGGAGAGATCCAACGATGATGGAAGTCTAAAATAATAATCATTTTCCACACTATTAAGCGTTCCGGTAATTTCCACAATTAGATCGATTGGGACCTGTTGACCGCCACTTTGGTTTTCGGAATCAATCGTTTCCCCATTTTCTAACAGCGTAGAAACGTTGGGCCGTGCGTTATAAATGGCGCTAATATCCAACCTGGCGTTATCGGGTGGCCCTTCCCAAACGATAGTTCCCCCGGATTCCAGCTCCAACCGGCGACTAATTATTTCTCCGGTAACAAACTGGTACTCCCCGCCAGAAACATTGTACTGACCAAACATTTGAAACTCTTGATCTTGCATACTGATGCGAAGCTGTCCTGTTCCCTCAGCCGTGAGTACTTCACCAGTTACGGGATCAAAAATAAGGTTTACGGTTACATCGTCCGGCGTATCAAAGCGGAGATCCAGATCAAAACGTTCGCTGAATGTCATGTCTTCGAGCACCGCTTCAATCGCTTCTTCAGACTCCGTCCGATCTTCGGCCGCACGCTCTGCCGGGGATTTTTTTCTCCTATTTAGTTCATCCTCGAAGGAGTCAACAAAGCTTACAAAACGACCGGTCTCTTGCAACTCGGTTTCTTCGAGCAGCGGGATCGACACCTCGGAATCGCTGGTTACCTGCATGGCATCATCAGTACGCAAGTACATATCGGTATTGGAGCCCGACAGCTGAACCAAGCCTGTACCCGAGACATTGCCGTAAAAAGGCACATCCGGGTCCATCTCACTATTTAAAAACTGGAGACCATCCAAATCCATTGATAGATCAAGATAGGTAATGGGATCAAAATCGTTAAGGTCAACGGTACCCCACAGCGTTCCCGTTCCACCTTTGGTATCCATCACCGAAAGCGAGTCTAAAACAACGCCCTCCTCTTTGTTAAACTGCACGGGTCCACTTAAAAAGTAGTTGGTATTCAAAAACTGTGGCCGCGCAAATACGTTTTCTATTTCAAACTCTGAACCAAAATCATAATCATCAAAATTACCGGTAATATGGCCGGTGCCTGATGCCTGGCCCTCCACTTCGGCAAAAACATTATCGACGATGAGCGCTAAAAACCATAAATCGACCTGCTCAAAATTACCATCAAAATGATACAGTGTGTCCTGCTGGACCGACAGGTCGGGTGTAACAAAATAACCATCAATCGCAATATTTTGGCCGATATCATCATTTCGTTCTAAATAATCCTCATACTTAGTACTATCGGTAAGAATTTCTATTCGGGTATCGAACTGTCGTTTATCGGTATTGTATTCACTATCGAAATCCACATCTCCTATCATGCGATTATTTAACTGAAATCGATTAACACCCAAGTCACCCTGTATAGTCGGCTGACTAGTTAGCGATCGGGTGACAAGTGTTCCATTAAGCACTCCCGAAAAATCGATATCCCCTTTAATGAGATCGGAAATTCGTTGCAGGTTGATATCCTGCAGATCATACTGGAGCGAATCACTCCGATCCTTACTCAGCTTACCCTGCATCTTGAAATGCTCGTCCTGATTCTGAAAACTAACGTTGTTAAAGTCAACTTTGCCATCCCGGTAATAGGTAAAATTGGGCATATTTTCGTTGACCCACGCATACTGGTTGTTGCCCAAAAAGAATTCTTCTATTGTCACATTGATCGCAGAATCTGCAATAGCCGATTGCAAGACCATATTAAATTCGGCATTATCAGATATGGCGCCGGCACGCTGCTGATAATAAACGGAATCTTGCTTTACGGCCAGATCTATGCCCAGTGAATCTACATCTACAAAATCGGTTTCGAGCCTGCGAATGTTAGCCTCCCAATCCACCGATGAGAATTCACTAAACGAACGGTCACTTCGGAAACTTGCCGTAAACTGAGTATTCCCATCACTAAAATTCAGGTTATCAAACTGGAGGGTGTCGGCATCCATTTCAGCGGAAAGCAGCAGTCTGGTTCCATCCGAATTTATATTAAATCCAATTTCTGAATCGGTAGTAATACTTGGAAAATCAGGCAAATATCTTTTAATGAGTCCCAGATCTTTGGCCGTAATATTCCCGTCAACTACGATGTTGTGGTCGGGAGCAGATCCATTTACAATACCCGTATCGAGTGGCTGGCTTAGCAGGATTTCGGCCTTAAACCGATTGGTGAGATAATCTCTCCAAAATTTGGTCTGCGAAATAACATCCGCCGGAGTTATATCACCACTGATATTCATATCAAACAGCGAGCTGGTGAGCCGTAATTCGCGGGTGGCGGCATCTGGAGAATTCAGATCCACATAAAACTGGTGCGCGCGAACTGTATCGGTACCAATGGCCGAGGGGGCGATATCCAGATTGGCCCGGCCCTGAATGCGCTCAGCATCAAAACCCTGCACCGCAATATTATAGGAAAAGTTTAGCGCAGTGGGTGCAACTTTTTCATCCCCAAAAAAGTGAACCAAGTTAATATTTTCTCCGTCTCCTTCGATGGATAAATTTTGCTCCTCGGCAGTAAAATCTACTGTAGATGTTCCGTTGAGACGCTGCTCATCGCTTTCATAATCATATTTAGTATTCCAGGAGCCGCCGCTTAACGATGAAAACAGATGCAGATGCTGAAACTCTCGGGTACCGATCTGACCGTCGGTTGCTCTCAAATCAATATTTGACTCGGCCTGCTCTAAGGTTAGTCCGGCCCCGTCAAACGTAGCGTCAAAAGTAAGCGCTGTTGTATCAATTCTTCCATCAAAGAAAGAGCTCACGTCCAAATTTGAAGCACTAAGGTTGCCACTATATTGATGGGGCGCCTTCAATTGGCTTTCCCCCTCCAGTTCTATGCTCCCCAGCTCACTTTCCAGAATAAAATCAGCATTGATCGTATCAAGATTCCCTCTAGCCTGTCCAGAAATTAAGATGCTTTGCAGCTCATCGGTGTCGGGCAGTTCGGTAACACTAAAAAGCTCGGTGACATCCTGATTGTACAAATTCACCTCATCGAAGCTGAGTTCATACGCCATATTTTCACGCTCGATGATATCTTTTACCGACCCGTTTAGACTTATAAAACTTTCCCTCATGCCCAGCTCTGCCCGATCTATCCAAAGAGAATCCGCCGAACCCTCGGCCCTGAAATCAAGATACAGCGACTCCTTGACGCTCGGCAAATCGGCGATAAAATCATGCAGGTTTTGGGGATAAAATTCCTCAGAGCTTATTTCAATATCGTAATTGGCGGCGGCAAATTGTCCCGTAAGGGCAGGTTCTAAAATACTGACTCCATCCACATCGCCATTAAACAAAAACCGAGAATTTCCCAGCGTCAAATAGAAGGAGTTTAACTCCAGGTAGCGTTCATCGTTATAGAGCTGACCCGACGCAGCGATATTGGCAACTTCTAAATTTTCTGATTCCGCCGTAAACGATTCGATATCCAAGTACCGCTGCATGGAGCTCCAATCAACAAAAAGGGAAGCATTAATATTCTTGAGCGAAAAGTTTGGCGGCAAATTTCCTATTTGATGTCTTCGCGTTTTAGCCTCCAGGCTTACCTCTCCCTCCGAAATGCTAACGTCGGGCGCCACAATTTCGACACGACTAAGCCAGGGTTCACGATCGGTTTCCTGTCTTGGTTTTTTGGGCTGCTTTCGATCGAGAAGCACCAACCTGCCCTCCTCATTTGATTTTAGCCAAGCCCGGGGACGTTCTACCGAAAACCCTACAATGGTTAGCCTGTTTTGAAGTAGTGCCCAGGCGTCAATTTCGCTGTCAATCCGATCGATCGTTAACAGCGTGTCGTTGGTTCCGTCCTCCACACGTGCCAATGTCACATCCTGCATCTGCACATAGAACGGCAAAAAGCCGTCGATATCCCCAATTGATAAATCGGCGTTATAATTTTGTTGCAGCTGATGCTCAAGGCGATTGGCTAAATAATCTTTGGTTATATCCAGCTGTAATAATCCAATAGCAATACCTGCGGCCAGGGATATCAGAAGCAAGAGCACAAATACTGCTCTCCAAAAGAATTTCCAGCTTTTATGTAACCAGCGATAGAACAATTGTATTAAATAAAAATATTAGCGGTTAAATTTCTCCAGGGTATAGTGCCATGATTTCTTCAGCAGCGACTGATCTTTACAAGCATAAAGATACGGCGATCCCCACTCATTCAATAGCACTAAACGAATGAGATTGTCTTTTACTTTCTTGTCAGATTTCATGGCTTCAACAAGCTCATCCACATCGGATGGGAGCGTCGATATTTGCTGCTGATATAACGACAGAAAAGGCGCAAAACGTGCCTCACTTACCGGATGATTCAGCTGTTCTGAAAAATGGCAAGCAGCTATCATTCCGGCGAAAACAGCCTCTCCGTGCGTTATTTTTCCATAGCCCGAAACGTTTTCGAGAGCATGACCAAAGGTATGACCAAAGTTGAGATACGCCCGTTTTCCGGCCTCCAGTGCATCTTGCTGAACAATATCTATTTTAATGTGTGCACTTTCCTCGATGATTTTAATCCAGTGTTCCGCGTTAGAATCAAACGGATTAACCAATCGTTCAAGCTCATCAAAAAGATCCGGATTTTGTATAGCCGCATATTTCAAAATTTCAGCCATGCCGGTAATCCATTCACTTTGCTTCAGGGTTTCCAAAAAAGCGACATCAGCAAAAATGGCCTTGGGTTGATAAAAACTGCCGATCAAGTTTTTACCTGTGGAATGATTAACCCCCGTCTTCCCCCCGATCGAGCTGTCCACCATCGCCAGCAAAGTCGTAGGCATGTGGATGAGCGGAACGCCCCGCAAAACGGTAGCAGCCACAAATCCTGCCAGGTCACCCGTTACTCCCCCCCCGACAGCAAGGATGGGCGTAGATCGCTCAAGTCCCGTCTTTAAGATAGCATCGGTAACGGTCTGCCATTTGTCAGTGGATTTAGAGGATTCTCCCTCCGAAATCTCAATGAAATGAGTCTCATCAAAAAACTGAACATAGCGTTCCACACGATTACGATGCAGCCGATTCACATTTTCATCAATGAGCACAAAAACAGCATCGCTGCTAAGGTGATCGCTACAAAAATCCGAAAAAGAAGGCTCCAGATTTTTTCCTATACGCATTTGATACCGTTGCTCCTGTGCAATACGGACATCAATAGTAGTCGACATGATTTCTAATTTTATTCACTAATTGTTCGACAACCACCCCAACCGGTGCGCTGCCATCATTGGCAATTTTGATAACCGCCTGTTGATATAAGGGAAGCCGTTCTTCGTATAATGCCGTCAGTTCCTTTTTAAGCCGTTTTTTGTTTTTGGGATTTCCTTGCTCATCCACCAAAAGCGGTCGGTTTGTGTCTTCTGATATGCGATGTAAGATAACAGAAATAGGAGTTTCTATAAATACGAGCAACCCATTTAACTTCACGTGATCTACCAGGTGCTGATTTTGCAAACTCCCGCCACCCAATGACACTACGCCCTCAAAATTTTGACTTATTTCCATCAGTGTTCGCCGCTCGGCAGTTCGGAATCCGGCTTCTCCCAACTCCTCAAAAATTTCCGGGATAGATTGTCCGGTAGCATGTTCGATTTCCTCATCCAGATCCACAAAAGAAACCTCCAGCACCTCTGCCAAGTGACGGCCAATCATAGACTTGCCGGCTCCCATAAATCCACACAAAAAAATACGTTTAGGTAAATTGGAAATCATAAGATTACTGATCTTTGGGTTTCATTGGGGGAACCATTTCCACCTGCTCGCGCTCCACCACTACTGCTCCCGGGGCGGCGCCTTTGGGTTTCCGCACGTATTTTACTTTCGTGTACATTACTGGTGCCGACTGCATACCCCGGGCTTTCGAAAAATAGGCCGCATAGCTGGCCGCCCGCAGAAGCACACGCTGCGGTGGATAATCTTTTCGATTTCCCATCCTGATAACAACATGCGAGCCCCCCACCCCGCGGGCATGCAACCACACATCCTCTTTATGAGCGTGACTTGTCAGCTGGTCGTTGCTCTTGGCACTTTTGCCAACCCATATTTCAAACTTTCCCTCTTTATATTTCCGAAAGGGCGATGTTGCCTGGTTATCATCGCTGCTGCCGTAACCGAACTCCTCAAGCAGATCCATGTTTTGTTTGGTCCATTTGTCCATATCTGGCAGA
The DNA here is from genome assembly GCA_051746985.1 of Bacteroidota bacterium. Classification (GTDB taxonomy): domain Bacteria; phylum Bacteroidota; class Rhodothermia; order Balneolales; family Balneolaceae; genus Fodinibius. The sequence goes on along the minus strand of JBNJFP010000013.1, from coordinate 16,432 downwards.
TGGTCGATTTCTCCAATCTCTTCAAGCAGCTCGTTTACCTGGCCAAGCTCTTTTCGTACCTGAGGCAATCGCTGACGGGCATGTTCATATGATTTTTTAGCATCCTTAGATTTTTCGTAATAATAGGCCGCATTATCGGCTATCGATTTCTTCTCCTTCAGCGGGATGGTAATTTCATCATTATCCTCATAAAAGTCCTCGATTGTAATTTCGCTTGTCCCCTCGCTGACTTGCTCGTGGGCATGTGCCATCAAGAGGTGGCCATATTTTTCGTACTCCTCGGCTCGCTCTAAACTTTTATCAGCTTGCTCTAACTGTTGTATTAAACGCTCTTTTTGGGATTTACTACGTTCCAGAAACTGAAAGACCTTTTCTTTTTTTTCGTGTAGCCGACGCAGATGAACGGCATTTTTATAAGCAAAAGCTATACAATCGTTTACCTCATTGCATTCTTTTTCGCTTGGGATAGTGAGCCACTGATTCGACCACAGGCAAAAATCACCCGTTTTAAGTACGCGAGGGTGCGGATCCTCGAGCAGCGCTTGCGTTAGTTCATCCGTAAATTCTTTGACCTCCTGCGGAGTCATTTCATCCACATTATGTTCATCAATCAGATATGGCAACAGGTTTCGTGGCAACAGTGGATTGGCTTCCGTCATCTGATTTTTAGCCGATCGCCGAGGACTCACCTCATCCAAAAAAGTAGGTGCTTCGGGTTTGGGTGGAGAATCTCCTTTAACCTCATCAGGATTTTTAAATGCGTCAATGATCTTATTGTCCTCAACCAAAAACACATTGGGGCTACCACTAAAAAGCTTGAACAGCAAATGCTGTCCATTATCAAAATAAATCGACACCAACCGATCTTTGTCAGCCAGTTGTACATCGGTAACTTTTTGTCCTTCAAGGGATTCAAAAAATTCAATTACATTACTTTTTTTAGGTGGCCGATAGTAATCCAAAAAAAGTGCGGTCTCCCGGGAATTAGTGCTAAATATTAACCGGTGCGTTTCCTCATCCGCATCAATATAAAAATGGAGGACATCCTTGTGGGGAGATATAGCAAAATCAAAAAAGGCACCCCGGATTTTTTCTTTTATCTCGCGGTTTAAATATATTAACGTGTAAAAGTTGTTCATGTTTTAGCAAAAAGAGACGTTCTGTAAAATTTTAAACTTAATAGATTGAACGAATGATATATCCGATTTTCAATTCTGTAGTAAACCGGATAGAAAGCGATTTAAAAAAGAGAGACTTTACAATTAATACCTTTCGCACTTGGAATGAAGATAGAATAAATGCAACGGGACTGGAAATTGAATTTGATCTTCGTCCCAAGTCCGATTTTTTAAAAGCTCTATCCATAAATTTTGACTGGGATCGCTTTCGGGAAACGGTATTGGCAAAACAACTCAAGGGGATGGAAGAACATCCTTTTTTGCAGGAAGACAAGATGGTGAGTACCAGTATTTCGCCTGCCATTGATATTGAAATTACGTGGCTATTCGACGAAAAGGCTCAGCATCCAAATCTGGCCGCTGATAATGGGCATCACAGCCTTGAGGAAGCAAGCCGATGGATGGAAGACATCAGCAAAGAGGTAAACGAGCTATTGGCAGATGATGATATTATCACTCGCTGGCATGTCGAGGTTGAAGGTTCCGAAAGTGGCAAATATCTATCAGCCGTAAATCTCATTTCGTACTTTCAATATACGCTTGAAGATATGAACAGCCTTAATGATGTACATGAATTTGTAAGCCGCTGCCTGCAAGAATTGCTTGTCAAATCGAATCGTGTGCTGCAAATTGCCGATAAGACCCTTGAATCACAAGCAGCTTAACTGCATTTCACACACACTAACAATTATTTAGAACAGAAAAGGCCTTCAAACTGAAGGCCTTTTCTGTTTATTAAAAGCGTGTTATTTCTTCTTGTGCCGATTTTTACGTAACCGTTTTTTACGTTTATGCTTGGCAATTTTAGATCGCTTTCTCTTTTTTCCACTTGGCATAATGCTCACCTAATATTTTATTTATGGATGCCGGATGACATCAAGGGGATAATAGAAATTAATCACAGCCAAGATACGCATATCCTACAAATGATACCCGGAAATATTAGCTGTTAAATGCTAACTTATTCCCCTTCCGATTCCATCACCGATTCATTAACGGCTTCCTTAAAATCCTTCGACATTTTAAGCACCGGCACATATTGTTCCGGTACAATAACTTCTTCATTGGTCTTGGGGTTTCTGGCTACTCGTTGAGCTCGTTTTACAACTTTAAAAGTTCCAAATCCCCTCAACTCTATATGTTCACCTCGCTTCATCGCATCGATAACTGTTTCCATAAAACCGTTTACCACGGCCTCAGTTTCAACTTTTGTAAGTCCCGTTGAAGATGCAATAACATCAACAATGTCTGCTTTTGTCATAGAACGTCACCCTTATTTATAAATCAGAATTAACCGATTGTTCTCCTTTTAAATATAAGTACTTTAATCAATTAAGAAGATTATACTTACATATAATATTTTAACGCTTTTTAATGGTTCTTCATAGCAGATTATCAATTAAACTTAAAAAATTCGAAAATCTTTTTATACCTTCCGCTTGATTGTTTCTAAAAATAACCAAGAATATTTTATCAACACATGGAGACATTTGACCAAATTATTCAATGGCTTGTAGATCTTATCTGGAATACCCCGGAAGCGATGCCCGCAATGGTGGTGGTTTTATTGGCATTCGGGATCTACATAACAATACGTTTAGGCTTCATACAAATCAGGCGATTCGGACACGGACTTAAAGTAGTAACGGGTTTTTATGATGATCCCGAAGATGAGGGAGACATCAATCACTTTCAAGCCTTAACAACAGCCCTCTCTGCAACAGTTGGCATTGGTAATATCGCCGGTGTTGCCCTGGCCATTCACTACGGTGGCCCAGGAGCTCTTTTTTGGATGTGGGTGACTGCCATATTTGGTATGGCCATTAAATATACCGAAGTGACCCTTGCTCAAGAATATCGAACTACAAATCCCGACGGTACCGTATCGGGTGGTCCTATGTATTATATCGAAAATGGACTCGGCGATAATTGGAAATGGCTGGCTGTAGCATTTGCAGTTTCTGCAGCCATTTGTGCTTTTCTTACCGGTAATGCGGTACAGGCAAATACGGTAGCTGATGTCATGAAAACCGATTTTCAAGTTCCGGTATGGATTACCGGCCTAATTACGGCCAGCATTGTCGCAGCCGTAGTACTTGGAGGAATTAAACGCATCGGTAAAGTAACTTCTCGGCTGGTTCCTTTCATGGGTATTCTCTATGTGTTGGGAGCCTTAATTATTCTTCTTGTTCATTACGATCAGGTAATTCCATCACTAATTGCCATTGTTAGCAATGCCTTTAATCCAACAGCCGGTGCCCTCGGGGTCGGTTCTGGAGCCTTAATTTTCACACTTAGTTATGGTGTTCAACGAGGTCTCTTTTCCAACGAAGCAGGACAGGGTTCGGCCCCCATTGCGCATTCGGCTGCTAAAACAGATCAACCTGTGCGCGAAGGCGTTGTTGCCCTGCTCGAACCATTTATCGATACGCTTGTAATTTGTACGATGACCGGCTTAGTAATTATTTCTACCGGCGCTTGGGATATGCACCACAAATCTTCTATCGATCCCACTGCAGATATTATCTCCTATACCTACAGCCAAACCGACAGCTCCGAAAACAGTGAGCAAGTTGGAGAAGATTTGGTTCTATACTTTGAAGATGGCGTGCCCGAAAATGGCGAAATGACCCATTATGGTTCCCCCGTAGATACGATGTACTCAGATAAATCGTACACAACTCCCTTCGAAGGTTATATCCAACTTTCGCCAAGAAACAACAGCGACGATTTCAGAGCTTCCGGAGCTTATACATCTGATGATGTCGAATTAGAAAACCTCTACGGTGGCGTAGTTCAAAACGGTGCACCACTAACCTCTGCTGCATTTGAACGTGGACTATCCCCTATTATTCCAGGTGGTGGATACTTGGTAACTTTCGCCGTACTGCTCTTTGCGATATCGACATCCATCAGCTGGAGCTATTACGGCGACCGCGCCGCGCAATACCTGTTCGGCTTTGAATCTATTTTCTACTACCGTTTGGCTTTTGTGGGGATGCACTTTTTCGGTGCCGTTGTCACACTCACTACCATTTGGGCATTCGGTGACGTGATGCTTGGCCTGATGGCGTTCTTTAATATCATTGCCCTGTTCGCACTCTCTGGCGTAGCATACAAAATCACCAAAAAATACTTCGAGAATCCGGACGTATAACAGCAATCATGATGTCTGATGACTTCAACAACGTAACACTCGTAAAACATCCCGTAGTCAACCGTGATTTAACCATTCTGCGGGATGTCAATACCAACATTTCCGAATTTCGGGCAGCTATCAAGCGCATCGCCATGATTCTGGCGTACCATGCCCTTAAAGAACTGCCCCAAAAAACATTCGAGGTAGAAACCCCTATCCAAAAAACTACGGGTTACGATATCGATCAGGGAGTAATGGTTGTACCTATTTTGCGAGCCGGACTAAGTCTTGCTGACGCCCTGCTGCAATTTATTCCCGATGCCCGGGTAGGTCATTTGGGTATGGAGCGTAACGAAAATACCCACCAGCCGGAAGATTACTACTCCAATATTCCAAAGGGCGTTGAAGATGATATGGTGCTTGTGGTCGATCCCATGCTTGCCACTGGTGGCAGCGCGCACGATGCTCTCTCTTTTTTAGAAGATAAAGGGGCACAACATCTTCGTTTTGTTTCGTTAATTTGTGCACCAGAGGGACTTCAAAAGCTGGAAAAAGAACATCCAAATGTGCATACCATAACGGCTGCCATTGATGATCACTTGAATGATGATGCATTTATCGTACCCGGATTAGGTGACGCAGGTGACCGCTATTTTGGAACAACATAAAACCATATTTGCCCTTTTTATTGGCTTGCTAATCACTGCCGGACTTGCCGCCTGCGGTGATCTTTCGGAGGAAGAATCTCAACAAGTAGATGAAGCGCTGCGGGATTCGCTCACCTCTTCCACCGAAACCTGGGAGGTGGATATGGAAATTATGGAAGACGGACAAAAAAAAGTAAGGCTTTGGGGATCATACGCAGCCACTTATTCTGATGATGACATAAACGAAACCCGCATAAAAGGCCCCATTACTATTCACGTTTTTGATTCTACCGGTGCCGTAAAAACTAAAGTGTATTCTAACCGGGCAGTTTACAAACCAGAAGATGCTATTTTTGAACTTTTTGAAAATGTTCAAGTGGAAACCAGGGATAATCGCTATCTCGACTCGGAATATCTGGAGTGGGAACAAAATGACAATACTATTAATACCCCAAAATTTGTCATCATAAAAACACCCTCCGACAGTATAGCCGGCACGGGCTTCGAAGGCGATACCGATTTAACAGACTATACCATCAAGGAACCTAAAGGACGGGTTATCGTCGATTAAATGTCCACAATGATCAACCATACCAACACAAAAACCGTCGGCCTCTCATTTCTATGCTTGCTTTTTTTTGGGGCAGGATTCCTACAGCAAACGTATGCCCAAAATCAGGTTAATATTTTAGAGGCTGATCAAATTCAGGGGGGGCAATATGAAGGAGAGCGTGTGCAAAAAATTCTGGGCAACGTACATTTGCAAAGCGAAAATATGGAGATGTTCTGCGACAGCGCCTACCAGTTTGTCAATACCGATGAAATCCACGCCTTTGGGAACATCGAAATCAATACCGAAACGGAAAAAATTTGGTCTGATACCCTGAAGTATTTTACAAATATCGATTTTAGTCAACTACGGGGACGTGTTGTGATCGAAGCGGACAGTACTACCCTTTTTGGCAACAGCGTTGATTATCGCTTTTCGACCAAGGTGGCAAATTTTTTGGATGAAATTCGGCTTGAAGATCAGCGCGGCACCCTTGTGGCAGATTCTGGCTTCTACTACCGCGAACCAGATAGTGCTAAATTTTATGGCGAAGTCCAACTTGCAGATTCCCTGCAATACCTCGAAGGGGATTCCCTGTTTAGCAACAGAAATACCGAGTACTACGAGCTCTATGGCGACATTTTTGGCGATGACCGCGAAAACAATTCTATGATCAAAGGCGAATATCTCGAAGCCGATTCCACCGGTCGCCGACTCCTTGAAGGAAATGCCTGGCTTAAAAGTTTTGAGCAAGACTCTGCCGATACGACCCAGGCTGATACCACACATATCCGGGCTAAAACTATTTTATCCGAAGAAGAACGAACACCCATGGATACTACGGCAATCGTTTTTGGATATGATAGCGTCCGCATCTGGTCGCCCTCGTTTGCCTCTGTTTCAGATACCTCAAAATATACCGACCGCGACGAAACCTTCGAGCTATGGTCCAACGCAAAGTCATGGTATGAAAATGTGCAACTTACAGGCCCATATATTAAGGCGATCATCAAAAATGGCGATATTGACAGCCTTAAATCCTATCCGCGTCCCTTTTCGGTGCAGGAAGACACAACCCTGGATCGCCTCAATCAAATAACCGGCGACACCCTGCACGCCGACTTTAACGATGGTGCACTTAATGAAATTTATGTATTCGGAGAGTCCCGGCTGTTTCGGTTCACCAAAAATGAGGCCGGAGAACCCGACGGGGCCGTAGATCTTAACGCTCCCGACATTCGCATCTTCTTTGAAGAGGGTGAATTATCGAGAATGAAAGCGATGGGGCCGGTTGATGGTTCGTATTTACCCGAAAGTGAAGAAACCAAAGAACGCCGGCTGGATGGATTTAGCTGGAACCCTGAGCAACGTCCCACAGAACCCAAGGAAATCATGAAATCCCGCTTTGACCCCATCCCGGAAGAACTATTCTTCGACCTACCCCGCCGTTACCTAAGGTATCTCGAAGAGGAACATCCCGAGAGTAAGTGGTTAGAAGATTAAAAAACAAGAGCTAAAACCCCCGCCACTTCACAAGTGACGGAGGTTTCAGTCACTTTCAATCAAGCTTCCTGCATCTCCATTGTCTCCTCCATTACTCGCTGCTGTATATCGTGAGGAACCTGCTCGTAGTGCGAAAACTCCCGGCTGTAACCGGCACTGCCCTGAGTCATTGACTTCAACCGTGTAGCATAATGATCGAGCTCCTCGAGCGGTACCTGCGCCTTAATTTTTTGGATTGACCCTTCCGAATCCATCCCCAAAATTTGTCCCCGACGCGTGCTGATATCGCTCATCACATCCCCCATGTAATTGGCTGGCACAGTTACCTCAATCGTATAAACAGGTTCCATCAACTTGGGCTTGCCCTCCAGAAATCCCTTTCGAAAAGCCATAAGAGCGGCCGTACGAAAAGCAGCATCATTGGAATCGACCGAGTGCATATCCCCATCATATACTGAAATACGTAAATCACGAACCCGACAATTACTAAGCGGACCGGTTTCCATCTTTTCCATGATGCCTTTGATAATTGCTGGCATAAATCGATTGTCAATAACGCCACCAACAATACAGTTTCTGAAAATGAGCTTACCGCCCCACTCCAGGTCAATCTCTTGCGTATCACGGACTTTCAGGTCATCGTGCTCGGGCATATTATCAGTCAGAGGTTCCATCAGCATAGCAACAGCAGCATACTGGCCCGCTCCACCAGATTGCTTTTTATGCTTGTACTCTGTGCGAACTGATTTCGTTATCGTCTCCCTATAGGGAATGCGAGGCTGAACAAAATCAATCTCCAAATTAAAGCGATTTTCAAGCGCATACTTAATGACCGCTAAATGTTCTTCTCCTTGCCCATGCACAATCACCTGCTTCAATTCCTGGCTGTGCTCAATCTGCATAGATGGATCTTCGCGCTGCAGCTGATGCAGGGCATTGCCGAGCTTATCTTCTTCCCCATTTTTCTTCAAAGTAATAGCCGTGCGAATAATTGGTTCGGGGAAATCGATAGGTTCAATCGCTACTTCTTTGCCCTTGGTGTGCAGCGTATCATTAACGCCCGTATTTTTAAGCTTTACAGCTGCCGCCAAATCACCGGTCGGTATCTCGCTCATTTCAATCCGCTTCTTGCCATTAATTCCATACAATCCCGATATCCGTACGCTACTGCCCGAGCTGTGGTTAAGCAGATTCAATCCAGGCTGAACCGTTCCACCATACGATTTAAAATAGAGCATATCTCCCACGTGCGATTCCGAGCTGTTTTTCCACACAAACATTAACGGGTCGCCATCTTCATCAATACGCACCTGCTCTCCAGTTACCGTTTTTGGTGGGTTAGCTTCCAGCGGATTGGGCGCCACATTGCCTAAAAACCCCATGACTCGGCCCGTACCCATATTGCGTTTGGCACTGCAGCAAAAAAGTGGAAAAATGTCTCGATTCATAAGCGATTTATGCAAACCATCCTGCATCTGACTTTCAGTGAGTTCGCCCTGCTCGAGATATAGATCCAACAGCGTCTCGTCATTCTCGGCCACCGCCTCTACAAGCTCATTATGCAACAAATCGGCTTGCGCCTGATGCGAATCTGGAATGGGGAGCTTGTCCGGCTTGCCCCCACCTTCGGGGAATTCGTACATCGTCATTTTTAATACATCGATAATAGCGTGAAAATCTTCTCCTTCACTATAAGGATACTGCACAACTACTACGCCCCGCCCAAAACGTTCTTTGGCCATATCGATGGCATTTTGAACATCGGAATACTCGTTATCCGGTTTATTTACAATAATGAGTGAGGGGATATTGTACTTCTCGGTATATTTCCAGTGCAGCTCGGTTCCCACTTCAACCCCATATTCCGCATTAATCGAAAAAATTGCGGTATCTGCAACTCTAAGTGCACCAACAACTTCCCCAATGTAATCCGACGTACCGGGCGTGTCTATCAAGTTGATTTTGTTGCCTCTCCAATCCAGATGAAGCAGGCTTGAAAAGACCGACTTTTGCTTTTCATGCTCAATTTCGTGGTAATCCGACGAGGTATTTTTTTGCTCTATCGAACCGCGCCGTTTTTTACTTCCCGACTCGAAAAGCATGGTTTCTGCCAGCGTCGTTTTTCCCGACCCGGCATGTCCCAATAGTACAACATTTCTGATTTTTGATGGCTTATAAACATTCATAGGCTACCTCCGTTTTTGGGATGAAGGAAAAGCACCGAAGGTTATCCGTAATATATTGTAGCAACCATTTAGAAAGGCTGATATTTGGAATGGCTTGTTTAAGCATTTTCCTCTCCGGTACGTTGGTGTGTTTTGATAAGTAAGGCAAAAAAAGATTTGAACTCAATACTTTGTGCGAAATTTGGTAACATTAGCACGCATTACATCCAGAACCGAACAGCACTTCATGAAAAATATTTTACTCATCCAGACGGGCGGTACTATTGCAATGGATATCAGCGATGGTCAAAAACCTACGCTAAACTCTACAAAATGGACGGAGCTGATGTACCAGGCCATCCCAGAGCTCGAAAAAATAGCACACATTACGATGCAGCGTCTTTTTTTCGAAGACAGCTCCGACATCAACAAAGCACACTGGGCAAGCCTGGCCGAATTTGTGCAGGATAATTATAAGGATTATGATGGTTTTGTGATCTTGCACGGCACCGATACCATGGCCTACACCGCCTCGGCGCTCTCATTTGCACTACAGGGACTGAATAAGCCTGTGATCCTTACCGGCAGCCAAGTGCCCATGAGCAACATCCGCAGCGATGCCCGGAGAAATCTCGTTAATGCCGTTGAGATGGCCACCCTGCCATTGCCTGAGGTCGCTATCTGCTTTAACGATTTTGTGTACCGCGGCAACCGGGCTACAAAAATGAGCATCGGCGATTTTGATGCTTTTGCTTCTCCCAATTTTCCACCTCTTGCCGAAATTGGACTTAATATTAAAATTGCTGACCACCTCCTCCCAGCTTCAGGAGAGTTAAATATAACAACCGATTTTTCTGACCAGGTGTTTCTGCTGAAAATTTATCCCAATATAAATCCAGATTTTTTGAAGCAGATTAATTTTACGCATACCCGTGCCCTTATTATCGAAGCTTTTGGCAGTGGCAATTTTCCCATCCGCGGAGAATTGAGCCTACTACCTTTTTTTGAGCAGTGCCTGCAAAATGATGTACTACTGATCATCACCTCCCAGGCCGCTTACGATGCAGTAGAGCTTAATAATTATGAAAGTGGTCGCAAAGCACTGAAGCTTGGGGCAATCAGCGCCCGGGATATGACTACCGAAGCAACCCTCACAAAAATAATGTATCTTCTTGCCAAGCATGATAATAATACGGTAGTTGCCGACCAGTTTAACAAGAATTTAGTTGGAGAAATGACGGTGTAATTATGTTTTTTGTTTTTGATGTAGAAACCATTCCCGATTTTGAATTTGTGCGCCAGGTTATTGAGAATCCTGAGACCGATGATGACGAACTTTTAATACAGGCCAGTCAAGATCTGGCACGAAACTCATCGGGTTTTCTGCCTCCCATGTATCACAAGATGATTTCGTGGGTAGGCTTGTGGATCGAAAATAACGGTATGCCCAAGCAAAAAATAGGCTGGCACGGCACCGATGAAAAAGAGGGACTGGAAAAACTTTTTGACGCGCTAAGTACCTACAAGGATTTTGGATTGGTACATCACAACGGACGCGGTTTTGACCTGCCGCTGCTCACTTACCGTGCGCTCAAACACGGACTGCAAATGCCTAAGCGCCTCAATCACTACGATATCAAATATCGCTACAGCAACGAAAATGTGGACCTTCTGGACGAGTTCAGCAATTACGGAGCAAGCTCGTGGCCAAAGCTTAAGCATTTGGGTTACCTGATTGGCATTCCCTTTAAACAAACCGGCGAAGGCAATGAGGTGCTCGAAATGTTTCGCGAAGATAAACTGGCCGAAATTGAACACTACTGCTACGAAGACGTCATGGCAACGTACGTAGTTTGGCTGCATCTAAAATATACCGTTGGGGACATCGACAAAGAACTTTTTGACAATCTCAACGACCGAGCAATGAGCAAGCTAAATGAAATTCAGAATGGAGAATGATTTCCTCTGTTATCTATTCGATGTAAATTCAGCCATCAGATGGAAGTTCTTCAATCCTCAACCGAAGTCTGGTTAAGACTATTTAATTAGCGTTACTCACTACTCATCACTTACTACTAAAGACTAAATCTTAGTCCCGTCTTCGATGACCTCACCTTTGGGTATAATCACAATACCATCTACAACGTGATAGTGGTCGTACTCTCCGTCCTCTAAATGATCACCGCCTGCAATACGGACATCATCTCCAATTTTTACATTTTTATCGATTATGGCATTGCTGATAAAACAGCGCTGACCGATTCCCATCGGGGGATTCTGATCACTGCTTTCTTTTATTTCATTCTGCGACTGGAAAAAGTCATTCCCCATCACAATCGATTGTTCAATGGTTGTACCCTTTCCTATTCGTGAGCGAATTCCAATAACCGATCGCTCGATACGACTGGCTTCAATAAGACAACCCTCTGCCAATACCGAGTGATCAAAAGTGGTGCCCGACAGTTTGGATGCGGGGAGCATGCGAGCATGGGTATAGATAAAATCTTCATTATCGTAAAGGTTAAACTGTGGCAGATCGTCTGTAAGTGCCAAATTCGCCTCAAAAAACGATTTTATCGTCCCGATATCGGTCCAGTAGCCACCAAATTCGTAACTCTGAACCTTGTAGTCTTCGTTAATGGCTTCCGGTATAATCTCCTTACCAAAATCGGTGGCATCCTCGTACTCCTCAAAAAGATCATTGAGAATCTCTTTTTTAAAGATGTAAATTCCCATTGAGGCCAAAAATACCCGGCCATCTTTTTTAAATTCTTCAGGGGTATCCGACTTCCATTGATCCAACTCATCGTAATCGGGTTTCTCTACAAAACTTTCTATAAACCCCCGTTTATTCGTTTTCATGATGCCAAATCCGGTGGCATCATCAGCCACAACAGGAATGGTTCCAATGGTGATATCGGCGTCGTTATCTTCGTGCTTTTTCATCATTTTCCGATAGTCCATTTGATAAAGCTGATCACCCGATAAAATCAGCACGTGCTCGTGATTGTGATTTTCCATGTGATGAATTGACTGCCGGACTGCATCGGCCGTACCCTGATACCAATTTTTGCTGTGTGGAGTTTGTTCGGCAGCCAGAATATCCACAAATCCGCGGCTAAACACATCGAAATTATACGAGTTTTTAATGTGGCGATTCAACGAGGCCGAATTAAATTGGGTAAGTACGTAAATACGACGTACCCCAGAGTTAATGCAATTTGATATGGGGATATCCACCAGCCGATACTTCCCCGCAACAGGTACTGCGGGTTTTGAACGCAGCTTCGTTAATGGATATAATCGTGTTCCCTGCCCGCCACCTAAAATTACCGCAATTACTTTTCTACGCATAAATTAATGTCCTTTTTATTGCTTATTTATCATTCAGTTCGCTATACATTTCAAAATACTTTTGGGCCGAGGCATTCCATGAAAAATCCAAATGCATGATTCTTTTTCGGATTCCTGCCATCTTTCGACCCTGCCCATATAGATCAATTGCTCGTTGAACCGAATCTTTTGCTGCATCAAATGTAAAATCATTAAACGTAATTCCATAACCACCATCACGACTAATATCCATTACCGTATCTTTCAATCCTCCAACATTACGCACAATGGGAACAGTTCCATAGCGCATGCAATACATTTGATTGAGTCCACAGGGTTCCACGCGGGACGGCATTATCATAAAATCACTGCCGGCGTAAATCTGGTGCGCCAGAGGTTCATTATAATCCAATGTAGCATCAAAATACCCTATAAAACGATTGCTCATCGCCTCTAACTGGTAATGCAACTCACGATCGCCGGTCCCAAGTACAACAAAGTTAACCGACTGCTCGGACTCCAAAAACGATGTAAACAAACCGGGCAACAGATCGGCCCCTTTTTCGTGAACCAATCGCCCGATAAATGAAATAGTGGGATATTGGGGATCCAAACCAAATTCTTTGCACAATACTTCTTTATTTTTTCGTTTTCCAGCAGCCGTTTTTCGCTTGTTATAGGAATGCGCAATCATTGGATCAGTCTCGGGATCCCAAACACTCGTGTCTATACCGTTAATAATACCACGTGATTTCTGCTGCTCGTTTTGAAATAGCCACTCCAGCCCATTGCTATTATATGAAAGCTCATTCATGTACGACTCGGAAACGGTAGTGATCTGCCAACAAGTTTTGAGACCGGCTGCGAGGCAATTTAATTTGCCATCCCAATCGAGCAACCCAAAATTCTGTTCATCAAAATTGGGCAACAAATGAGCCTTGCCCCGATCATACTCCCCGTGATATTCGGCATTGTGCACGGTAAGTGCCGTGGGGATGTGTTTTAAATCCCTATAACGATAACACTGCGTCACCATAAACGGCACCAGTCCGGTGTGGTGATCGTGGCAATGCACCACTTCCGGCTTGTTTTCCATCCTATTAAACCAGTCTAAAACCGCAATTTGAAAGCTGGCAAAACGCTCAAAGTCATCCCAGTAGCTGCCGCCCGTTTCGGCGTCGGTATAGATGCCCGGACGATCAAAACGACCGGGTATATCCACCACGTAGAGCGGAAAGCCCAAGACATCACTGCTTTCGCGCTGAATCTTAAATTCGAACTGCCAGTCGCCCAGGGGCGCAGAGGCCTCCCAAATAGTTTCAAAAGAATGTTCAGACATCCAGCCGTTGGCGTATTTGGGCATCACAACTGCGGCCTCGGCTCCCTGCTTATTGAGATACTTGGGCAGCGCTCCTACGACATCCGCCAATCCGCCTACTTTTGCGACAGGATAACACTCAGCACTAAGATGAAAAATTTTCATAAGTCTGTTACTCTTATATGTGTGGTTCGTACCAGCATGCCTTTTGAAAAGCACTATTTCTTTAGTGGATTTAGCTTGAAGTAATCAAAACTTTATGCTTCAATCAAAATCTTTCTTAATCACTTACTTTCTGCTACTTTCAGACAAAAATTAATATCAAGTTTTCTATGGCTGTCATCGAAGTACAAAACATAAGTAAATCTTTTGGCGATACGTTGGCCGTTGACGATGTGAGTTTTCACATTCCAAAGGGACGCATCTTTGGATTACTTGGCCCCAACGGAGCTGGTAAAACCACGGCTATTCGTATTATCAATCATATTATCATTGCCGATAGCGGATCGGTTACCATCAACGGCGAACCGGTTAGTCCCAAAACACAACGCATGATCGGGTACATGCCCGAGGAGCGCGGGCTTTATAAAAAAATGAAAGTAGGTGAACAGTTGATTTACCTTGCACAACTAAAGGGATTGGATCGCGCCGAAGCCGAACAGACAACCCAATACTGGCTCGACCGATTTGAGGCTACCGACTGGTACGACAAGAAAGTTGGAGAACTGTCGAAGGGGATGTCCCAAAAAATTCAGTTTATTGCCACGATCGCCCACAATCCCGATATCTATATTTTTGACGAACCTTTTAGCGGGCTTGATCCCATTAACAGCGAAATGCTCAAAGAAATTGTTATTGAGCTGCGCGATAACGGCAATACTATTTTGTTTTCGACCCACCGCATGGAACAAGTTGAGCAGATGTGCGACGAAATCTGTCTTTTCAACAAGGGCAAAGCTGTGCTAAACGGCAACCTGAGAGAAATCAAACAGCGCTACGGAAAAAACACCATCAATATCGAGTTCGAAGGGGACGACAGCTTTCTCGATGAGCTGCAAGATGTCCGCATTAATAACCGATCAAACAACTATGCCGAAATCAGAGTTTTAGACGGACAATCAATGCAGGATATCCTGCAAAAAGCGATGCAACACGCCGAGATATTTAAATTCGAACGCGTTGAACCCTCACTCACAGAAATTTTCATTTCTACCGTCGGCGAAGATAACATCAATCCAAACGAATTAGCTTAATTTATGAGTTTGCGTCAGATTTTACTCGTTCTTAAGCGGGAATACGTAACCCGCATTCGATCCAAAGCTTTTATTATTGCCACTATTTTAATCCCCATTGGGATGGTTGCCTTTATCGGTATTGTGGTTGGTATCGCCGTTTGGGAATCGGATGCCGACCAGCGTATTGGCATTGCCGACCGAACCGAAGTACTGTATCCCCGCCTGCAGGAAATGGCGGCCGACCGCTACCAGAATTTTTCTGATCTTACCGAAGATTCGCTGCGCAGCTTAGTAAATAGTGAAAAAATTGATGGTTTTATCATCCTGCAAGATGATCACATTGAGGGTGAAATACAGCCTGAGTTAGTATCCAGTGGAAGCGGGGGACTAAAGCTGCAAAATACGATTCGTACCGATTTGCGCGAGGTCATTCGCAACGAGCGGCTGGCCCGCGCCGAAGTCTCCGAAGAGGTACAGCAGATCTATCAAAGTGAAATCAGTTTACAGACCACAAAACTCACTGAAACTGGCGAAGAAACCGAAGATGATACCGGTTTTCTCACTATTGTGGGCATCATCATGGGCGTGATTATTTTTGGTTCTATCACCGGTTATGGCGGACTTATTACGCGCAGTGTGATTGAAGAAAAAACAAACCGCATTGTTGAAGTCATCGCTTCATCGGTAAAGCCCATAGAACTGCTGTTTGGAAAACTGGGAGGCATTGGCGCACTGGCTCTTACACAGATGACATTTTGGGTGGTCTCGCTGCTTGGACTGGCCTTGGCTGCGGGACCAGTTGCCAATATCTTTCTATCTGAGCAGATGGCGAACATGCCAGCATCAGCTGAAACCACGCAGCCCTCACAAGGCATCGATCCCGAAATGTTTGCTCTGCCTGCACTCGACGTTTCGCTGATCGTTTACTTTGCCATCTTTTTTATCCTTGGCTACCTGATTTACGCATCTCTTTTCGCAGCCATCGGCTCCGCTGTAGATTCCGAGGCGGATACCCAGCAATATATGTTTCCCATTATGGTGCCCATTTTTGCAGCCTACATGATCATGTTTCAAACGATGAGCAATCCCGACGGCACCTTGTCTGTCATTGGCTCGCTCATCCCCTTTTGCACGCCTATTGTTATGATCACTCGCATCGCTATCACGGATGTCCCTTTCTGGCAAATTTCGCTTTCGATCATTCTGATGATCGGTACTTTTATTGGTACGATGTGGTTAAGTGCCAAAATTTACAGCGTGGGGATTCTCAGTTACGGCAAAAGCGCCAACTGGAAAGAGCTGATGAAATGGATACGGCAGGGATAGATTTAGGAGTAAGTGATGAGTATCGGCATCTCATCACT
>JBNJFP010000012.1:0-89646 GCA_051746985.1 Bacteroidota bacterium | reverse complement strand
CCCAAAGCAGTAAAAAATAAGGTGAGGATTTTATTCTGTTACCCCGATTTTATCCCGAACCGATTTGGAGGGTAAAAAAATAAAAAGTACGCCCGGAAGGATTCGAACCCTCAGCCTTCTGATCCGAAGTCAGACGCTCTATCCAGTTGAGCTACGGGCGCAGGTCGTTAAAAAGGATTCTAAATATCCCGCTTTAGAAGACAAATTACAACCGAGAAAATTGGTTTTGGTGTTTTACAAAAACAGTAGTGTTAAAGTGGTCATTGTCAGTTAGGGGAATTAAGCAAATCAGAAAAAGCTTTATAACTTTTTACGTAGCGGATTGGAATTGTTGAACGAATAGCCTTAATTATTTATTCATGCACGTAAATGGGAATACATAGCTATTAAAAGAGGACAAAATGTATAAATATCTATCAGTTTTTTTGACAATTTTTTTGTTAGCGGCTTGCAACGCTACGTCTGAAAGTGGATCAGGGGATCTGGAAAAAGTTATAGCAGATAATCCCGATTACAATATCGAAACAATTATTTCTGAAATTGATGTCCCCTGGGGAATGGATTGGTTGCCCGATGGCGACATGTTGGTCACCGCACGCGGTGGCGATTTATGGCTGTATAGTGATGGCAGTTTGGCAAATGAGCCTATAGCGGGAGTACCCGAAGTTTGGGATAACAGTCAGGGTGGTTTGTTGGATGTACAAGTGCATCCCGATTATGAAGAAAACGGATGGATTTATATTACCTATTCCAGTCCCGAAGGAAGTGGTGACGGTGCTAATACAGCGCTGATGCGTGCCAAGCTTAACGACGGTAAAACCGAGCTTGTAAATCGCGAAGTGCTCTATAAAGCAGAACCCAATACCGATGCCGGTCAGCATTTTGGCAGCCGCATTGTCTTTGATAACGAAGGCTATGTGTATTTTGGGATTGGTGATCGTGGAAATCGCGATGAAAATCCACAGGATATTACGCGCGACGGTGGAAAAATTTACCGTTTGCATGATGATGGAAGTATCCCCGAAGACAATCCCTTTGTCGGTGAAGAAGGAGCCAAAGAAGCTGTTTTTGCCTATGGCATTCGCAATCCACAGGGTATGGATTTGCATCCCGAAACGGGACAACTCTGGATACATGAGCATGGCCCGAGAGGTGGTGACGAGATTAATCTTATTGAAGCCGGAAATAATTATGGGTGGCCTGAAATAAGTTTTGGAATTAACTATGATGGAACTTCTTTTACTGATGATACCGCCAAAGCCGGAATGGAGCAGCCTGAATGGTATTGGGATCCTTCTATTGCGCCGTCAGGGATGACTTTCGTGACCAGTGATAAGTTTCCCGAGTGGGAGGGCGATATTTTAGTGGGATCACTAAAATTTGGATATGTAATGCACGTTGATGTGGAAAACGGTGAAGTTGTTGGAGAAGAAGAGTTATTTGAAGACATCGGCCGTGTCCGCGATGTTCGCCAAGGTCCCGATGGCAACATTTATGTGGCTACGGAAACCGATAATGGCATTGTCCGGATCTCTCCCAAAGAGTAAGGTAGCGTAATTACAAAATAATGCTGGCGCAAGATTTACTTGCGCCAGTTTTTTTATTGGGATAAGGTTCAGCCTTAGGAAGATTCTATTTCTTGTTCCTCCAGATTATCAACTTCATCAACTGGTTCTAATTTCAGGTAATCCACCAGTTCTTCTTGCATGTCTTCCCTGATGCGCTCGGGATGTGTAATCTTAGTATAGAATACCGTAAAGTAGATTACCTTTATTGATGTGACGGTACGCTCAAAAAAGTTGCTGAAAAGCTTACCGGCCCAAAGGGCAACAATAAGCGGGATATAACTAAAAGAAACGTCGTCTCCTCCCACTCCGATTGTTGATGAGGGTAAAATGTCGTTGCCAAAATATCCCAGAGCTACCGAAATAATAAACAAGATTATGTATGCCGGGATGGTAACATGACGAATCACCTTGCCTAAGAAATCGATCCCAAATATGCCTACCAGCGATTCAGGGACCCTATCTTTTAACTTTTTCATCTCCTTAACGGCGGGGGTTATGTCCATCTTGTCAACGGCCACCGAAGGCAACAGGTAATGGTTTGCCAGGTCCCAGACTTCTTCGAGTCCGGCAATAAAAAGGCGAATGAGCATTTTAATAATTCCGCCGCCAAAGAATTTACTTTTCTCGACAAAGCTCATCAAGATATCAACCCAGGCAATTTTTCTGATATGCCACTTCAATTCTTTACTGGCTGTTTTAGCTCCTTTATAGGATGGGTCATTGCCAATAACCGTTTCATAAACAATCCAGCTCATGCGCATTTCCTGCTTGTTGTCATAAAAGTGCTTGTAAAGAAACAGCAGAAATGCCATAAAAAAGCACAGTAACCCATATCCCTGGCGTTCAAATTGCCATAAAAAGAATCCACCAAAAAAGAAGGTGACCATAATCGAGTGATAAATAGCCATTCGAATCCACGGCTTTATGATGTCTTCATCCTTGCCAATAATAGTAAATGTACTTTTGGCAAGTTCGACAACAGATTTAAGCCGCTCTTTATATGGTAAGGAATCAAACGATTGGCTTGCTTTTTTGAAATCAAAACTCATAAATACCCCGAAATTTAATTAATGTGAAGTTCTCTTGATTTACCGATAGAGGATCAAATTTTTGGTCCTCTCCCATCTAATAATTAATACTAAAGATGGTATAGAATGTTGGGCTTATCCCCAAATCCAGTAAAAATGTAGTGCTGCACATAGTATCTACGAAAGAATGCAACGTTTTGGGTCATATTTTGATTAAAAGAATACAATCGTAATAAAAAAGAGGAGATTATGCATCAATTCAGAGGTGGTTTTTTAGTATTGGGATTCATGCTGCTGGTTATGGGATGTAGCGATAATCCGGAAGAAGAGTTTATTGATCGAATGGACCGGGAGCACGAGGGGGATGCCCCGGTGGAAAATGCTTCGAAAAATTTAAATCAATCGGCTGAGGTATCCGGGGAAGAAGTGCAGTATGCGACTGTAAATGGGGAGGAAATTACTGGTTATTTGGCAACGTCGGAAGAGAATACGGAGGCTCCCGGCGTAATTGTGATTCACGAGTGGTGGGGTTTAAATGATAACATCCGGATGATGACTGACAAGCTGGCCGGCGAAGGATACACGGCTTTGGCAGTCGATTTGTATAACGGAAAAGTGGCGGAGTCGCCCGATAGTGCCGGAACGTATGCTCGTTCTGTTAATGACGAGGAGGCACTGGACAACCTGACCCAGGCGTATGGATTTCTATCAAATGAACAAGAAGCTGAAAATATTGGAGTAATTGGCTGGTGCTTTGGTGGGGCTTGGTCATTACAAACGGCACTTGCCCATCCCGATAAAATAGATGCTACTATAATTTATTACGGTCGATTGGTAACTGATGCTGAGCAGCTCAAGGTATTGCAGATGCCGGTTATGGGTATATTTGGAGAAGATGATGAGGGCATTCCACCTGAGGAAGTTAACGCATTTGAAAAGGCTTTAAATGATGTAGGAATAGAAAATGATATCCACATTTACGAAGATGCCGATCACGCCTTTGCCAATCCATCGGGTACGCGTTATAACGAAGAAGCGGCCAAAGATGCATGGCAAAAGACCGTTCGGTTTTTGGAGGCGAATTTGAAATAGGCAATACGTTTAGAGGGAGAGAAAATTTTTTGAATGAATGAACTCCTAAATGCATTGCATAGGTAAATATCAATTAAAAGGATAAAATCACTTATGAGTCACAAGGTTGAGATTGTTGAGATCGAAGATGTAACCCACGATGTAAGAGTTTATACTTTTGAAAAGCCCGAGGGCTATTCCTTTACGCCGGGACAGGCAACAGAAGTGGCCATTGATAAGGACGGCTGGCGCGAGGAAAAGCGCCCGTTTACGTTTACCAATTTACCCGATGATGATCATTTGGAGTTTGTGATAAAAAGCTATCCCGATCACGATGGGGTGACCGAGCAAATTGACCAGCTTACAGAGGGCGACCGGTTTATTATTGATGATCCCTGGGGGACGATTGAGTACAAAGGTCCAGGCGTGTTTCTGGCAGGTGGAGCGGGGGTAACACCTTTTATTTCTATTTTAAGAGATCTGAATAAGAGAAATGCGATTGGCAATAACAAGCTTTTGTTCTCAAACAAAACGGAGGATGATATTATCTTAAAAGATGAATTTTCTAAAATGCTTGGAGAGCAATTCATCAATGTGATTACGGATGAGCCCACCGATAAGCATATTTATCTGGATGGATTTATTGACAAGGATTTTCTGGCGGACCAGATCAATGATTTCGATCAGCCTTTTTATGTGTGTGGCCCGCCGCCTTTTAATGATGCTATGATCAAATATCTGAAAGACCTCGGTGCAGATCCCGATGCGTTGGTATTTGAAGAATAAGGTGGTCAAAGGGTAAAGATGAGAAGTGAAAGGATTTCTTACTTTTCACTTCTCATCTGCTGTTTTGCTTTTGAGTTCTGGCATATAAACGATATCCTGTTAAACAAGTGAAGTAATTTCAAACAAAGTATTAAATATTATGAAGTTAGTCGATGCTGACGGAAATGAGATAACAAGTAAAGAAAACGCAGATGCGAAAGAGCTGGAAAAGCAGATGTCCAAGAAGATTGAAACACTGCTTGAGCCGGTAATGAACAAGATTAAGTTATCCGGCGCGCAGGTGCCCCAGCAACAGTTAATGCAGCTAAGTTCTGCAGCTCAGCAGATGTTGCACAACCGAATGATTTACAACCTGTTGCAAAAGGTAGGTATTGAAAATCTGGATGAGGTGCTTTCTGAAGATGATGTGGAAGAGCTTTCAACCTCTCTCAAAAACCAGGTTAAAATGGTTGACGAGCAGGAAGCTCAAAATGCTCAGCAACAAATGAAGCAGAAGATGCAAGAGATGCAGCAACAGCAGAAACAGAATAATCCTGATAACTAAGGTTATAGGTTCGTGTCACCCTGAACTTGTTTCAGGGTCTGCTATGAGAATAGATGCTGAACCAAGTTCGGCATGACACATTTTTTATAATATCAGCATGGCATCGCCAAAGGAGTAGAAGCGATATTCCTCATCGATGGCGTGCTGATATATTTTTTTCATTTCTTTATAACCGGTAAAGGCGGCCACCAGCATTAGTAACGTGCTTTTAGGCAGGTGAAAGTTGGTGATGAGCGCATCCGTCGCCTTGAACTTAAAACC
The DNA here is from genome assembly GCA_051746985.1 of Bacteroidota bacterium. Taxonomy (GTDB): domain Bacteria; phylum Bacteroidota; class Rhodothermia; order Balneolales; family Balneolaceae; genus Fodinibius. The sequence continues at coordinate 84,388 of JBNJFP010000012.1, read as the reverse complement.
GGGACGAATAAAAATATCGGTATCCATTTTGGTAGATGTAAATTGCTCATGTTCGCGAAGCGCCGATTCCAACACGCGAACACTGGTGGTTCCTACTGCGGTTATATGTTCGGCCTGATTTAATTGATCAGCTGTTTCTTCCGTGATTTTAAACCACTCCGAATGCATGGTGTGCTCATCGATGCTGTCGGCCTTAACGGGGGCAAAGGTTCCAAGTCCCACATGTAATGTTACTTCAGCTTGTTGGATTCCTTGCTCACTGATTTTGGCAAGTAGCTCATCCGTAAAATGGAGTCCTGCTGTTGGCGCGGCTTTGCTGCCCAAATCATCCGCATACACCGTTTGGTATTTTTCCGATAGCGACTCGTTTTGCTCGATGTAGGGCGGGAAAGGAGTATGTTTGTACTGATTGTAAACTGCGTTATCAAGGGATGGCGTTAGTTTTAGCGTTCGCAGGCCCTCCTCATCAATATCCAAGACTTCGGCTGATATTTTTTCAGTCAGCTGTAATGTTTTACCCGTCTTGAATTTTTTGCCGGGACGCACCATGGCTTTTACCGTTGTATTGTTGGCTGTATTGAGAATAAAAATCTCCTTCTTTCCGTCATCAAAAAGAAGACGACATTTTTCAACCTTACTGTTGTTGACAACCAGCGTAGTGTTATCGGGCAGGTATTTATGGATATTGTAAAAACGGTCGTCAGTAATGGTTCCGGTGTCACGATTGTAAACTAAAAGCCTGGAATGGTCGCGCGGATCGGCTGGGTGTTGGGCGATAAATTCATCGGGCAGGTTGTAGTCAAAGTCGGAAAGAGTGTAACTCATTTTAGATGCTTTAAGCCGCAGGTTTAGACGGATTATTTTTAACGGCTAAAGATAAGGAAAATTAATGGGTATCAAGAGTTGGAGCGTAGAAATATCTCCTCTTAACACTCATTACTCACACGTCACCACTACCCTCAAAAGGAATTTCCAGCTGCTCAAAAATGCCTTTTTCATTCAGATTTAGATTCGAGAGCGTGATTCCGAGTAGTCGCACTTTCCGCTTCCCTACTTCGGTTTCTTCAAGCAGAGAAATGGCTGTTTCGGCAATATCATTGGAGTCGTCAATATAATGACTGAAAGAAGTACTTCGGGTGATGGTTTCAAAATCGCTGTAGCGCACTTTCAGAGTCACCGTTTTTCCGGCCGCGTTTTTGGACTTCATGCTCTTGGAAATCTTTTCAGCCAGCTCGCGCAGAAAATTATTGATCCATCCCAGGTCGACTACATCTTCGGAGAATGTGCGCTCCTTGCCAATAGATTTTCGGATGCGGTGCGTTTTTACCGGGCGGTTGTCAATTCCCCGAACAATGCGGTAGTAATAGCGTCCCGTCTTACCAAACTTGTTCACCAAGTCAATCTCCGACCATTCTTTTAACTCCTTTCCCGTATGGATGCCCAATGATTTCATTTTGGATTCAGTGGCTTCGCCAATCCCATAGAATTCACCGATGGGCAGTTTTTCCAGGAAGTGCTCGGCGTCTTCGGGCAAGATCACAGAAAGTCCGTCGGGTTTATCAAGATCTGATGCTACCTTGGCCAAGAATTTATTATGGGCCACGCCCGCCGAGGCGGTGAGCCGTGTTTTGTCTTTAATGCGCTTGCGAATCTTTTTGGCGATAAGTGTGGCCGAAGGCAGATTGATATGATTTTCGGTGACGTCGAGGTATGCTTCATCCAGCGAAAGCGGTTCAACAAGATCCGTAAATTCAAAAAAGATTTTGCGAATCTGTTCCGATACTTTCCGATAGACTTCAAAGCGAGGTTTCACAAAAACAGCATGGGGACAAAGTCGAATGGCTTTGGCAGCCGGCATGGCAGAATGAACCCCAAATTTGCGAACTTCGTAACTGGCAGCCGCAACTACCCCGCGCCCTTCGGGCGATCCCCCCACAATAAGAGGCTTTCCACGATACTCGGGGAAATCGCGCTGTTCCACCGAGGCGTAAAAAGCATCCATATCGATATGTATAATTTTTCGGGTTTGGGGATCCGGCATCCGAACAATGTTTATTTATGTAGCGGTACTAAATATACGAGATTCGTCCGGAAGGTTATGATAAAAAGCGAGTTCCAAAATCGGATAAAAAAACATATTTTTTGAGCAATTCATTTTAAACTAAAACAGATTGACAGGATGGAAGAATTAAATGGAACCATGATTTTCTGGCTCATCGCTTTGGGGATGATCGCAGGAGCAATCACAAAAGTAAGCATCTGGAAACAAGGTGTTGAGCTTGTCCCAAATCTTATAGCCGGAATTACGGGTGCACTTATTGTGGGTAGCATAGCAATATTTATAAACTTGCCGGGAAGCCTGGTATTTGCCTTTTTAGGGAGCCTGGCCGTTCTGTTTATTTTAAATGTGTTTCACTTGCAGTCCGAAAAAGAGCATGCATAAAGTAATTTTTTTAGGATTCTCATTTGATTAAACAGTCTTTTTATATAAAGACTGGATTCTTACCTCATTTTTTTTAAATTGGGTTTAGGGATTGTGATGAGTTGTACTGGGGTTCTGGTTTCGGCCAGAACCCTTTTTTTATGTAGTCTGATGTAACTTTCTTGCTATTGAGAGCGTGGAATAAAGCGAACTTAATCGTTGCTGGTATCCATGGATTTGCAAAAAGACCTTTCTTTTGAACGGCTCAAAAAGCCACATAACTCCTTAGACCAACAGTTGCTCCAATATAATAGGGACCTCAAAACCCCGCGTCCATATTGTTGGAAAAAGCTGTTATTAAAAGTGTCAGTGTTTTGTTTTGGACTGATATTGCCTTTCATAATACTCATTCGCACTTCTGTTTTTACATATAGTTATTATCAGCTTAACGGATGGCTTGCACTAATGCTCGGGTGTTTCTCAACTATATTATTATTGGGAGTTTACGCAGTGTTTTTCACTTATAGTTGGGGCTTGGGGCAACGTACTTTTAGGTATATTACTTATGGTATAACAGTTTTGATATCGGCTTATACATTATATGGGGTGATGTACTATTCCAGCCTCAACACTAAAACAGAGCAAATTCAATCGTATTATCGATCCCTGCATCCCATAATGCGTATTGCTCTCACCACTATTACAATGACCAATGATGATCTGGTGGTTACGGATATCCAGCGAAATCCCGAAGATTATAATCGAATGGGATTGCCTGAAAACGAGCAATCGCTCCATTATCTACAGTCCACCGGTTATGTGCACGCCATAGATTTGCGTACCAAAGGCAGGGCAGAATGGAAAAACTGGATACTGAAATCCACTTTTAAGGTAGTGGGATTATCGACGTTACGTCATCATGGTACAGACGACCATTTGCACGTATATCTGCCGCTCAACAAATAAAAAACTGGTATCCACTATATTTTAATAGTTGCTTTGTTTTATATTGAAAATGAATATTTTTTATAAGGATTAAGAGAATGGGTTGAGGGGATTCCATGAAAAAAGATGTGACATACTCATTATGGTTAGAGCCAACAGGCGATATAGTCTATAAATTGCAGGAGCGCATCAAACAGCTAAGTCAAAAGTTTAATACGCCCTTATTTTCTCCTCATGTGACATTGTTGGGAGGATTAACGGCATCACAAACCGAGCTGGTGCCCTTGATAGAAACGCTGGCCTCCTCGGTAGCCCCATTTGAGGTAAAGCTCACCAAGGCAGGTTATCTTAATACCTTTTATCAGGCATTATTTATACATGTGGAACAAAGTCAAGACTTGAAAAAACTACACGGCAAGGCCTGCCGGATTATTGACTGTCCTGATGAATACAAAAATCATTATATGCCTCATTTGAGTTTGCTGTACGGGGAGCTAACCCAAAAGGAGAAAGAGCGAATTTTGAACAATATTGGCAGAGAATTTCACCTTAGATTTACAGCAAAAAAGCTGGTGTTGATTCAAACCGATGACAAGCCAAATAAATGGAAGAAAATCCACACATCAATGTTTCGGAGACAGTAATAAATGTTGACACTCTGTAATAATATTACGATTGTCGATCTAATATAATATCGAATGACCGATCGAATTTCCCATTAGCAAAACAGTTGTTTTATGTCAGAATATAAATTTTTCGACCAAGTAAATAAGGGTTTTAATCGTGCTGCCCAGTACTCAGATTTTGACAAAGGTTTATTAGAGCAGATCAAAATTTGTAATAACGTTTATCATGTTACCTTTCCGCTCGAACGAGACGATGGCTCCATCAAAGTGATACAGGGATGGAGGGTTGAGCACAGTCATCACAAGTTGCCAACAAAGGGCGGTATTCGATTTAGTAAAATGGTAAATGAAGATGAAACCATGGCGTTGGCTGCACTGATGACGTATAAATGTGCCTTGGTGGATGTGCCCTTTGGTGGGGCTAAAGGTGGTATAAAGATTGAAAGGACAGAATTTTCTGATGCGGAAATTGAGCGTATCACACGTCGATATACGTATGAGTTGATAAAAAAAGATTTTCTTGGTCCGGGATCTGATGTACCCGCTCCCGATTACGGAACCGGTGCGCGTGAGATGGGTTGGATTATGGACACTTACCGACAACTAAAGTCGGATATTAATGCCGAAGCCTGCGTAACCGGGAAGCCTATCCCGCAAGGCGGCGTCCGCGGACGAACCGAAGCCACTGGTCGGGGCGTATTTTTCGGAATTCGTGAAGCCTGCAATAACAAGGAGGATATGAACGAGCTGGGATTAGATTCTGGTTTGGATGGCAAAACGTTTGTGGTACAGGGACTTGGCAATGTGGGATACCATGCCGCTAAATATTTGATTCAGGGTGGTGCAATTTTGGTTGGCGTAGCTGAAATTGAAGGCTCGATTTATGACCCGGAAGGAATCGACCTTGAGCATCTTATGGAGTACCGTGATGAAACCGGTTCCATTATTGGTTTTGGGGATACCGAAGAGCTTGAAAGCAATACGTCGGTGCTCGAATCTGAGTGTGATATTCTAATTCCCGCAGCGCTTGAAAATCAACTTGATGCAGATAATGCCCCAAATATTAAAGCAAAAATTATTGGTGAGGCCGCCAATGGTCCAACCACCGACGAAGCCCACAATATCCTCAAAGAAAAGGGAGCGTTGATTATTCCCGACAGCTACCTGAATGCCGGCGGGGTGACGGTTTCGTATTTCGAATGGTTGAAAAATTTATCGCACGTCCGGTTTGGACGTATGGAAAAACGGTTTGAAGAAAGTAGCTACCGCAAAATTCTGAATGTCATTGAAAATATATCTGACCGTACGTTTTCCGAAACTGAAATGAGAGTATTGGCTCAGGGAGCCGATGAGAAAGACCTCGTGGATTCCGGACTCGAAGAAACAATGGTCAATGCTTATAACGAGTTAAATGAGCTTCGAAAAAAGCACGATATCGATTTGCGAACGGCCGCCTTTTTAAATGCTATTAATAAAGTGGGTATCATTTATAACCAGATGGGTATTTTCCCATAACAGGTTGCAACCTGCCCTGTAATTAATATAACTACGTTCTGGTATGAGTTCGTTTTACCTGATCATGTTTGTGCTGCCGTTATTAATTATTGGATTGGCATTTCTGCTTTCCAATCGCGTGAAATTACGGGATAATGGATGAGACGCAGGTTATTTCTATTGCGGTAGATGAATATGCTGTTGGTGCCTTTATTGCGTACCTGCTGCTACTTGTGGGTATTGGCATCTATTCCGCGCGGTTTTCATCAGAAGGCATTAGCGAATTTTTTATTGGGGGACGACAAATCAACCGATTTGTCGTTGCACTTTCAGCGGTGGTTTCGGGACGTAGCGCCTGGCTGCTGGTGGGGGTAACAGGCATGGCGTATGTGCAGGGCGCCTCCGCAGTGTGGGCCGTATTTGGTTATGTGGTGGTAGAGCTCTTCCTGTTTTTATATTACGCCCGTCGCCTCCGAAATTTTTCTGAGGCTTATAACTGCATTACCGTCCCTGACTTTTTTGCCGAGCGCTTTAACGACAAAAATGGGTACCTGCGTATTGCCCTGGTGGTTGTGTTTCTGATTTTTATGGTCAGTTACGTATCCTCCCAATTTGTAGCGGGTGGAAAGACGTTCGCTTCCAGCTTTGGACTTACCCAAACCAATGGCATTATTCTAACGGCTATAATCATTATGGCCTATACGGTGTTAGGGGGATTTTTAGCGGTCAGCCTGACCGATATGTTCCAAGCTATTTTTATGGTTTTTGCCTTGGTAGTATTGCCGTTTATTGCCATCTGGGAAGCCGGTGGCCTGCCGCATATCTTATCAGAATTAAGTAATATGGAGGCGGGCTTTGTTGATCCCTTTGCTATTGGCATGGGAGGCTTTTTAGGGTTCGTTGGTATTGGACTTGGGTCGCCGGGGAACCCGCATATTCTATCGCGCTATATGTCCATCGATGATCCCAAACAGCTGCGGTGGTCGGCCGTTGTGGGCACCATTTGGAATGTGTTGATGGGATGGGGTGCTATTTTTATTGGCTTGGCAGGCAGGATTTATTTCCCGGAAGCGGATCTGTTGCCAGCCAGTGATACCGAAAACCTCTATCCTGCCCTGGCGCAGCAACATCTGCATCCCATAATATTTGGCGTTGTAGTCGCATCCATTTTCGCGGCTATTATGTCCACCGCTGATTCACAACTGTTGGTAGCTGCCTCAGCGGTAGTGCGTGATCTTTACGATAAAATAATTACAAAAGGACAGGAGCTTACTCAGCAAAAATTAGTGTTATACAGCCGCATCGTTGTAGTTGTTCTGGTGGCAATTGCGTTGGTATTCAGCTTGATTGCACAGGAGCTGGTATTCTGGCTGGTGCTTTTTGCGTGGGCAGGATTGGGAGCGGCCATTGGTCCCACCTCCATTTTGGCTTTGTACTGGAAGGGCACTACTAAGGCGGGTGTTTTTGCCGGGTTATTTACCGGTACTGTAGTGACGATTGTATGGTATTATATCCCTGTACTTAAAGATAATTTATACGAATTGATTCCCGCCTTTGCCCTTAGCTGGCTCGCTACCTGGCTGGTAAGTAAGTACACTCAAAAGCCCGAAAATATTGAAGAAGCATTTGTGGAATTTAAAAAGTGATACCAACTAAAACTTAAAAACCTCTTTAGGGCGGGTATCTTGAAATTTCGTCATAACCATGCCAGCATCAGCACCAAAATATGTTGGGTCGCTAACGTAATATGATTTTCCGTTGTAGGTGATCGGGCTATTAACACGTGGACCTTCTGGTTTCTCATCAGGGAAATGCACCGCGAGCGTTAAGTGACCGGGATACCGCACCACAACGTATTCCAGGTCGGTGAGTTCTTCTATAAGATACGCCAATAGAATGGTCCGGTCGTCACAGTCGGAAGCCGGGTAATAGAGCGTCTCCATGGGAAACATTTTCTTTTCGGTATTAAACTGATCCTGGTCGGTCTCATATTCAAACGATCGCTGGGTAAAGCGAAGCAGAAGATTGACCTGTTCGAGGGTGGATTTTTCTTCCAGCAGCGGTTCAAGCGAGCTAAGCAATTGTTGATGTGTTTGTCCATCCATCTGGCTGTTAAAGTATAGATCCAAGTCGGCCTTAGGATAATTTTTAAAATAATTTACGACCTGCTTGTCAACCGGAACGTTGATTGTATAAGTTGAATCCCGGAAGGTAAATTGCAGGCTGCGCTCTTCGTGCTCTTGGGGAATATCTGGTAGTTTCGAAAATCGAAGATCAATTTCTCGCTTTTTGGATTTGGGATGATCGCCCTCGTAGGTGTATAAATTAGAGGGGAGTTCGGAGTAATTTTGATCAAAATTTATGCCGTAATACTTTGACCCGTCAATTCTAAAATACGTAGTATTAAGAACATTGGGATTGGCTTTAACAAGAAGGAAGATGTTTTGCTTGTTAAAAGCTATTTTGGTGCCAAAGCCAGATTGGGTTAGCATAAACCAGGTAAATAGCTTCGCTTCGTGGGTATCGCTCCCATAAATTTGAGTCCCTATATTATTTAGCAACTGGGCGTATCCATAATCATTTAATGACAGCTCGGAACGCACTTGCTGGATTTGCTCCAAAAACGCTGGATAGTCTTTCGTACTTAAATGTTTCCAGAACTTTGAAATGGATTCTTTTTCAACTGGGCGATCTATCTGCGTTTTATAGGCTGAGTAATATTTGTAATGGATGGGCACGCCAAAATAGTTGAGGCGCTGACTTTCAATTTCGGCCTTTTCTACATTCGGGGAAAAGGTGGGCGAAAGATCTTTTGGGGCACTGTTATTGGTGCGTTGTTCGGTTTTCTGTTCAGCGGCAGGCTTTGGGGATTCTTCCGAAGGGGACGCTTTTGGCTCGCTGGGCTTATCTTCACGTTCAGTGCGATTTTCTTTCTTCTCTTCTTTAGGTTTTTGAGGAGTGGAATCTGTAGGGCTGGTTTCTTCAACCCCAGGTATGACATCCGGCTTGGGCTCCTCATAAAATTCGGGACTATTTTCACCGGCAAACTCCTCCCACTCATTCTGCAGCATCTCATGGAATTCCTTGTCGTGCTCATTTTGAAACTCCTCGAATTCATTGAGGTAGTTCTCCTTCCACTCTTCAAAATCCTGCCCCCGGCTAATATCAGCCGTGAGCCCAAGAAACAGAACTGACAAAATTAAACAACCAACGAATCTTATAGTAATTTCTTTCATAATGGTAATCCCTCGTTATCGATGAACTTAATTTTTACAATCACGCATCCACAAATCAATCGACAATATTAGCAATTAAAATGGCTTTGTCTAATTAATAAATATGGGTTTAAAGGCAGAAGGGGCTGTTTATTTCTATGGGCAGGCATCAATTTTGATGAGAGAAATAATAAATATTTGAAATCGTAAATGAAAAATAGCATGTTCAAGTTGATGGAAATATAGCGGGTACAACGATAAGAAAATTTAAGAGAGTCAGCCTATGACCTTTACACGATTATTAATTAGCACTGTGCTTGGGGTATTTTTTTTATGGGGTTGCGGACCCTCTCAAAGCGTGCAGCGGGTAGATCCCGATTCTCAGTCAGATCTATCGGGGAATTGGAATGACACTGACGCCCGGATGGTAGCTGAGGATATGACGTCAGATATTTTATCGGCGGCTTGGCTCCAAAATGAAGATGAGGCACCGGTATTGATTGTCGGTAATGTTCAGAATAATACTTCAGAACATATCCAAACCGATATTTTTATCAAAGAAATGGAGCGAGCTATTGTCAATAGTCAGGGCGTTCAGATTGTTGCCGACCCGGATCAGCGTGAAGATATCAGGGCCGAGCGATCTGACCAGCAGCAACACGCTTCGTATGAAACGGCCGCATCGCTGGCCCAGGAATTGGGGGCAGATTATATGCTGGTAGGAAATATTGACGCTAATGTGGATAAGAATGTGGATGGAACGCAAGCCGCTAAGTTTTATACCGTTAATCTGGAGTTGATAAATGTAGAGTCGAACAACAAGGCTTGGATTGGAAATAAGAAAATTAAGAAGATGATTGAACGAAGTAAGGTTAAGTGGTAAGTAGAGTTTGTAAGTAAGATTTGGCGTTGCCAGGTATTGGCGACTCCAAAGGAGATCACCAAGAGAGTAAAAGGAATTATATTGTGGACGTTCTAACATCGGGATTAGAAATTATCTGCAGGGGTAAATGACAAGTTGAATAAATAAGGGTTAGCTTAATGTTGGTTGGCAGGGTTACACATTTCTTATGGCTGCTTTTTGGGGCGGCCCTTATTGCCGGCTGTGGCTCACAAAACCTGATGAGTGGCCAAAAGCAGATGAGAACTTCTTTTCAGTCCGGAGACTATGAAAGAGCGGATTTTATTGCCGACAGCCTGAAAGACAATGAGATTTATAATTCAAAGGATCGCGTGTTGTATGCGTTAGAGAAGGGTACAATCAATTATTTTAAAGGGGATTTTGAAGCGAGCATCCTGTCGTTTTCTAATGCCGAATCGTATATCGATCAGTTTTTTACTAAAAGCATTAAAACGGGGATTGGGGCATTTTTGAGTAATGATAACCAGCTCAATTATAACGGGGAAGTCTATGAAGATATCTATCTGAATGGTTTTAAGAGTTTGGGGTATCTAAAAATGAACGACTTCGAAAGTGCTATGGTAGAAGCCCGCCGAATTGCCCAAAAATTAACCGAGGCTGAGCAAAAATATGGTGATTATGCCGAGGCCATGGCAGAATCAGATACCACAGACACCGAAGAAGAAATTAAGTGGGAGGCGGGCACCTCCAGCATTCACTCCAGTCCCCTGAGTCATTATTTGGCAAGTGCGTTGCACGCCAAAGCCGGAGAAGAGGATGGGGCCCGGATAGAGATGGACAAGCTAAAAAAAGCTATTGAAAACCACCGGGCATTGTCCGATTCCGAGCTTCGGTACGACTCTGCTTTTGCCAAGGTGGAGTATCCCGAAGAATATAATACCATGTTCATGGCTTTTTGTGGCAATGCTCCTGATAAAGTGGATAACAGCATCAACACAGATTTTAACTTTGACGGTCGCGGGGTGAAGGTTGCTATTCCCAAACTTGTTATGCAGCCGTCATCGGTGGGCAGTATCGAGGTAGTTGTCAACGATTCGTTATCAAAAGAGTTAAAGATTATCGAAGAAATGGATAAAGTTGCACGAGAAACTTTTGAAATAAAAAAGCCCATTATTATTTCGCGAGCAATCATCCGCGGAGTATTAAAATCGGTAGCCCAGGAGGCTACCACGGGTGCTATTGAGGATGAGTACGGAGAAGTGGCAGGTGGTATCGCCAGTTTTGTAGGTGGGCGGGCTCGTGAGGCTTCCGAACAGGCAGATCTGCGGGGCTGGCAAACTATGCCGGGCAAGATTTATACCAATGTAGTTAAGTTGCCGGCCGGGAAACATAATATTTCTTTCAAGTATTATTCCAAAACCGGAGAATTATTATATACCGAATCAAGGAACGTTGAAATTACTGAGCGCGAACGATTAGAACCGGTAGCATCAATTTATTCAAATTAAAATTCCTAAGCACAATTTATGATGGTGAAAAATTATAATAGTCAGCTATTACTTCTTTTAATGGGGAGTGTGCTCTTTGCATTTATGTATGGCTGTTCAACCACTGCAGAAGCTCAGAATGCCGATTTGCCGGCATGGGTTGATGACCCTTCTAAGCAGTTTAGTGACGATCAGTTTTTGATGGCCGTTGGTTCATCGCCTTCTCGTGAAGGGGCCAGAAATCAGGCACAGGCTAATTTAGCCCAGCGGTTTGTCTCCGACGTGGAAGTCGAAGAATCGTATGTGAACGAGTTCGAAGAAATAACGGATTCTGAAGAAGGAACAACCACAAGAGAAAATACTAATTTAATTACTACATCGGAGGTTGGTTCTAATCAGCAAATGAAAAATGTGCAAATAAAGGAAGTGCACGAGGCTCCCGATGGAACTTTTTACGCGCTTGCGGTGATGGATCGCATGGAGACCTCTCGACTTTACAGTGAAGAGATCGAAAATAATCGCCAGAGAATAAAATCGCTTCGTAATAAGACATCCGAAACCAGCAGTAAGCTGGATAAACTTATTTTTGCCAAGCAAGCCTTGACGGCAGCACAGGTTAATGATATGCTGATTAATCAGCGAGCCATATTAACGGGGCAGGGTGCGGGGGCCGAAGAAGATCTACTTACGATCACTATGCAAGAGTACCAGCAGGCCCAAAGGGAGTGTACGGTTAAACTGATGGGTGAAGATACGCCTCGAGAAGTATTGTCAACACTCAGCAGGCAATTCCAGAACGAGGGTTTTACCATGGCCGCTGATGCGGAAGATCCTATTATAGAAATGAAGGTGGATGTAACGATGAAGCCGGTTGATTTAAATCGCCCTGATGCGGAGTTTATACAGTGGGCACTACAGCTGGAAGCACAAAATAAGGAAACCGGTCAGTGGTTTAGCACTTATACGGCCGAGGGGCGCGAGGGCAGTATGAATGAAGAATATGCTCGTCAAAGAGCAATACAGGCTGTCGGGGAAAAATTGAAGGATGAATTCCCCCATTTTGTCAATGAGGAGCTGCTATCGGCAGAGTAGCCACAAAAAATTTTATGATTATTTATGCTAAAAGGCTATTTATCAAAACAATGTCAATTATTGGCAAATACTAACATTTTATTTGTCTCATTTCAGGTGGGATAATAACAACAATGTTCATCAACATGGACTACTTTAATTACATCATTTAAAACAAAAAGGGATCATTATGAAAATACGAATACTACTCACATTTGTACTGGCAGGATTTATAGCAATAGGCTGTAGCAGTTCGGAGGAGGTTACTGACGACTCGGGCGATTTGCCAGCTTGGTACACCAATCCACCCAGTAACGACAGCGAATATATGTATGCTGTTGGTGAAGGAACTTCTTCTCGCAGAAGTATGGCCAGAAAGCAGGCAATGGAAGAAGGCCGCGCAGCACTTACATTAAAGCTTGAATCAGAGGTGAGTGCTATGCAGAAAAATTTTGCCGAAGAAACAACTTCTGGCGATGACAGCAATTACAGCGAAGTATTTACGGATGTCTCAAAATCGATTGGGGAGCAAACCCTGCGCGGTGTTGAAATAGATGAAAGCTCATTCTACCAAAGAGATAACAATACCAAACACGAAGTACTGATGTTGGTGCGAATGCCGGTTGGGGAAGCAGCTGATGCTATGAATGAGGCTCTTGAAAACACCCTTTCTAAAGACGAAGAGCTGTACACCAAATTTAAGGCTGAAAAGGGCTTTGAAGAGATGAAAAAGTCAATCGACGAAATGAAAGAGGGCAACATGCCATCGGAAGAATAGTAGGCAGACCGCCAGTTTTTAAAGCTGTTTTATATCTCAACTCGGGGCTTTCCGGGTTGGGATATTTTTTTGGGCTAATCTTTGCATAAAGTTTATAAGAGATTAAAAAGATAGCATAATATTATGCTATCTTTTGTAGATGCTCAGACGGCTATTGTTATTTCATTCTTTTTGCATTAACTATATAGTCTTCACTGTAAATGTCTCTAATCCAAGGTAGTTGACTGTTATTTTAAACGATACCGACAAAGCGAAGTGGCAAGAGGGTAACCACCATCAGGCGTATGAACTTTTGGGTGCGCACTTTAAAGATGAAGGGGTCTTTTTTTCTGTTTGGGCACCTCATGCGCACAGCGTAAGTGTAGTGGGTGAATTTAATAATTGGGATGGCCGGCAAAATCCGATGGAGAAGGATGAGGATACCGGTATCTGGTCCACTTTTGTGGAGGATATCGAGCATTGGACGTTATATAAGTTTGAGTTAAAAACAGCCGAAGATGCTCCGCCTTTTTTAAAATCCGATCCGTATGCCCACGCGATGGAGGTGCGTCCGAAAACGGCTTCACTGGTGTATGATTTAGGGGGATTTGAATGGGAGGATGACGCTTGGATGAAAAACCGGGCCGACCGCCAAGCGTTTGATAAACCCATATCTATTTATGAGGTGCATTTGGCATCCTGGAAAAGAAAAGGCCCGCACAACGATGAGTATTTAACGTACCGTGAGTTGGCCCATGATCTGGTTCCCTATGTAAAGGAGGCCGGCTTTACTCATATTGAACTGATGCCTATTGCCGAACATCCGTATGATCCTTCGTGGGGATATCAAATTACGGGATATTTTGCTCCAACAAGCAGGCTGGGAGAACCTAAAGATTTAATGTACTTCATCAATGAGTGCCACAAAAACGATATTGGTGTAATTATGGATTGGGTTCCGGGGCACTTCCCGAAAGATGAGCAAGGACTGCAAATGTTCGACAGTACTCCGCTTTATGAATACAGCGATCCCAAAAAACGGGAGCAGAAAGACTGGGGGACGTATATTTTTGATTACGGCAAAGAAGGAGTACGCAATTTTTTACTTTCAAATGCCCACTACTGGTGCAATAAATTTCATGTCGATGGATTACGGGTGGATGCTGTGGCATCGATGCTTTATCTGGATTATTCGAAAGAGCATGGGGAATGGTCGCCCAACAAGTACGGTGGAAACGAACATTTGGAGGCCATACGGTTTTTAAAGGATTTTAATAAGATGATACACGGGCAATTTCCGGGCATTCTAACGTTTGCCGAAGAGTCAACATCCTGGCCGGGGGTAACAACGCCTGTACATAATGATGGGCTTGGTTTTGATTATAAATGGAACATGGGGTGGATGAATGATACACTCGAATACATCCAAAAGGATCCCGAAGGGCGCAGTCAGGATCCCAATAAGATCACCTTTCCGATGATGTATAACTATTCGGAAAATTTCGTACTCCCCTTTTCGCATGATGAGGTTGTTCATCTTAAAAAGCCGATGGTATGGAAGAGTACAGGCAATGAAAACGAGCAATTTGCCAATCTACGGCTGTTGTTTACGTACTTTTTTGGGCATCCTGGCAAAAAACTGCTCTTTATGGGGGGAGAGTTTGCCGAAACAAGCGAATGGGCTGAAGATCGTCCTTTGCACTGGCATTTGTTAGATCACAAGCGCCATCAGGGGGTCAAAAGACTGGTTGATGATTTGAATCAGCTATATAGGTATGAAAAATCGTTGCATGAGCAAGATCGTGAGGCCGAAGGGTTTGAGTGGATTGCATTGGGCGACAACCCCCCGTCGGTATTTGCCTTTTTGCGGAAAGCCTCAAGCCCCGAGAACCATTTGTTGTTTGTGCTTAACTTTTCAGATGTTCCAATATCGGACTATCGGGTCGGCCCTTTTAAGGGTGAGCAATATCGCATCATCTTAAATAGCGAATCGGAGTATTACGGAGGGACAAATAAGGGTGGTCATCATGGGCTGGGAGGCGATCAACACCTTTGGATGGAGCCTTATTCTGCGTTAGTATTAAAACCCGACAAGCTTGTGGCGGGGTAGTTGGCATTTCCTTTCAGGGGTTATGTAATTTTGGAGAGAATAAAAGGCAGTTATAGACTTTATTAACAAGCTTCGTTTTAGTATATTTGTCCGTTTAATTTGTCAAAATATAATTGCCAATGGCTTTTAAGCTTAATCACCTCCCAAAGCGTACCGAAAAACCTCGTAATAAAGGAATGACACTGGTCTTGGATAAGGGACTAAGTGTCAGGCAAGTTGAAGATTTTTGCAAGTCTTGTTCTAATCATATCGATATTGTCAAGCTGGGATGGGGTACCAGCTATGTAACGCAAAATCTCGAAGATAAGCTGGCAGTGTATTCCAACGCTGATATTCCCGTTTATTTCGGGGGAACTCTTTTTGAGGCATATGTATTGCGTGATCAGCTGGATTCCTACATGAAATTACTTGATCGATTTAATATTGAGCATGCCGAGGTTTCGAACGGTACCATTTGGCTTTCCGATCAACGGAAGGTGGAAATTATTCAAAAGATGAGTAAGCATTTCACCATCTTGTCAGAAATCGGGAGCAAAAATCCCAATGATATTATTCCTCCCTATAAATGGGTTAAAATGATTGAGCGCGAGCTCGATGCCGGAGCATGGAAAATCATATGCGAGGCCCGTGAGAGCGGAACAGTAGGGGTGTTTCGTCCTAACGGAGAAGTTCGTTCTGGATTAATTGATGAAATTGCAGACCAGGTTCCTGTTGAAAAACTTATTTTTGAAGCTCCTCAAAAAGAACAGCAAGTTTGGTTTATTCGAAAGTTTGGAAGCAATGTAAATCTTGGAAATATCCAACCTTCAGAAGTAATTCCTGTTGAAACCCTTCGTCTTGGTCTTCGAGGTGATACGCTTTTCGATTTTTATTCTCTTGACGATGATGAAATGAATCAGCTTTATGCAGAACAGGAAAAAAGCGAATCCGACGAATAAACAATAAATAACCATCGAACTGATTAGTAACTGTCTATGAAAGTATTATATGCTGCCGCTGAGATATCTCCCTTTGCCAGAATGACGCACACTGCAGATCTGCTCCGGTTTTTGCCGGCATCGCTGCAAGACAAAGGGTATGAAATTCGCATCCTACTTCCCAAATACGGCACTATTAATGATCGGCGAAATCGTTTGCATGAAGTTATTCGTTTGTCGGGGATTGAGGTAGAGATAGGCGAAAAAATTGAAAGCCTACGTATTAAAGTTGCCAGCATTCCCAATGCCAAGTTGCAGGTCTATTTTCTGGATAATGACACTTATTTTAATCGCAAGGCAATGTTCATGGATCCGGAAACTAACGAACATTTTGATGATAATGACGAGCGTATTGTCTTTTACAGCAAGGGTGTGCTGGAGACAGTAGCAAAGCTGGGATGGGAGCCAGATATCATTCATTGCCACGATTGGCCGGCCGGTCTTATCCCCCTCCTTGCAAAAGAAAAGTACAACGATCTGGATCTTTTTAAGGATACTCAGATAATTTATAATATCCACCACCCCGAAAACAACGGCATATTCAATAAAAAGCTCCTGGATTTGGTGGGATTGCCCGAATCTGTAGATCGGGGCAATCTTATCGAGGGTGACAACGTTGACTTGCGTACCCTCGGCTTAAAATACAGCGATCACGTTGTAACTGGTAATCATATTACGAACCAATTGGACGATCTTTTTGAAAAGCTGGGTATATCAGCCCGAAAAATTCAAGGTTCGCCCGAAGACGTATCGGATAAATTTGCCGCATATTATGATGAAATAGCCGGAACCGAGGAAGAAACTGAAGAATCATAAATAATATAGAGCAATATTTCGTTGCAGAATTTAAGAATAAACTCCTTTCAGCAAGTACAGTCATTCTATTTAATTGCCCTTGTTAGTGTATTGCTGGGGCTAAGTGCATGCGAAAACCCGGGGTCAGTTGGCGGCGACCTTACAGAGCCAGGCTCTGAGGTGGTCAGGGACACCCTGATTATTAACGATGTGAGTGCTATAGATGGGCACTCCTATTCCGGAGAACTCAATTATTTTTCCGCGGGTTCTTTTGAAGACCAACTCTTTGGAACAATGAATGCTATTGGCTATTTAAAGCCTAACCTACCCGAGGCCTCCGACACTTTGCGTGATGATGGGGAGGTATATTTGCGGGTCTTGTACGATCTTGGGCAAACGTACGGCGATACGGTTGCCACACAGGCGTTTGACCTTTACAAGATTAATCAGTTCTGGCGTGATCGTGCTCTTAAAGTGAATGACGAACTTGATTTGGAAGATCAAAGAATGGGTGAATTTTCAATTGGCGACGAGGATTCTGTGATGATCAACCTGTCCGACGTGGCGCCTGAGTGGGTAGAAGATTATCGGGCGTTTTCGAGAGATTCAAAAGAAGATACTACTGGGCAAGTTGATTCTACTTATAATTACCAAGAGCATGGGCTCGCATTTTTGGCTCAAAATGGCGAAAAGATTATGCCCATTTCGCGCGAATCAACACAGATTGTAGCAATAAACCCCGAGAGTGAAGAGGCCGAGGCAGATACGTTTAGCGTAGGTTTAAATCACTGGGGATATTATTTAGACAGGGCCGATGATGGGTCTGTCCCCGAAGGGGCGTTACCTTTGCATAGTACGTATGAAAGTGTCATTAATTTTAAAGAGTTAGGCATAGAGCAGCTGGATCTGCAACCTCCCGGGCTTTCAAGGGCCGAATTGGTATTTTACGAAGATGTTTCAGCATTGGAACAAAGTCTAAGTGGGGAATCCGGCACAACCCAAAGAGCGAAAGACCAAACAGCTTATCTGCATATAGCAGAACCCGGCGAAGTGCCTGAGAATATTGACCCGGGGGCCCCGGACAATAGTCCAACCAAAGTTCAGGGGAGTTATTCACCTGATGATGGAACCTACCGTTTTGATGTAACTTCAATGGTAGAAAATATGCTTGCGAATGGGGTGCCCGAAGGGCAAGAGTTTTTTATTACCCTACCCAATGACGGAGCTGTAAAATCAACACTCCTCATGAGCGACTCCGATCAGGTTCCAAACAGCCTGAAGCCCAAAATTATAATTACCTCTTTAAAAAACAGTAGAGATTAGCGTTGAAAAGATTAGTTTTTATAGCGGCAGCATTATGTTTATTGGGATCTTCAGCATTTGCCCAATCCGATGACCGAAAAGCAACAAGTGGTTCCGTATATTCAAAGGTTGGGGTAGGTTACCCCACCGATATGGAAAATACCGCTGCTCAGTCAATGGGGCTTTCGGGGGTGTCTTACGACGATACCTTCGTTGGATCTACAACCAATCCAGCCCACTGGGGAAGTACGGTATATGCTCTTGGAGCAGGCGGCATAGGTATTGATACCTATAATGCCAGTAATGCATCAGGTAGTGCTACGAATACAAACTTTACGGTAAATCAATTTCAGCTTCAGTTTCCCATAATAAGGGATAAGTTTGGTATTTCAGCTTCCTTTTCTCCAGAAACCGAGGCCAAGTTCCGTACCTATGAAGAATCTTCCGAGGTACTTGATGCATCGCAGGAAGAAATACTCGATTATAGTGTAGAGAATCGCGGAAGTGGTGGTGCCAACAGGGCTGAACTTGGTTTTGGATGGAAGATAAACTCAAATATATCCGTGGGATACGCAGCATCAATCGTCTTTCTTTCTATGGATGATGAATTTGTGGCTCGGTTTCCCGAATCCCCATATAGAGATGCCAACTTCACGGTTCAGACAAGTGGGTTGGGGGTTGGCCACCGGCTGGGAACGTTTATAGAGCTGCCTAACTTGCTGCGCGAAGACGACCGCTTGGGTATTGGTGCAAGTGTAAAATTACCGGTAGAAATGGATTCTGATAGAAAGCAAACCGGAATCGTCGGTAATGGCGGGGTTAACCTCACCCGGGAATTGGAAAATTCGGAAGGTCCTATTAAGCTGCCAATGAAAATAGATGGTGGGCTAAGTTATAGTCCAAGTGACTTGCTTATGGTCGGTCTTGAAGGCTTATATGAAGGTTGGACTGACTATGAAAACGATTTTAAATCCTCAGAAGCACAAATGTTTGAGGATCGCTATAAAGTGGGTTTGGGAATGCAATATTTTCCCTATGTTACAGGTTCTACCAAATTCTTGTCGAGGTTTAAATATAGAGCCGGTGCATCGTACGACACGGGCCATTTACGGATGAATGGGCAACGTATTAATACGTTAAAATTTGGTGTTGGTATAGGGATTCGCTCACCCCGGTCAAACTCTTCGATAGATTTGGGAATTGAGTATGGCATTCGTGGAACAAATTCGACAAGTTTAGTAAAGGAGAATATTTGGGGGGTAAGTCTATCGCTGAACTTAGCTGAGGTAATGTTTTTCCGTCCAAAACTTCAATAATAATAAATTGCTTTAGAAACAGTTTTAAACCTGAACCATTAGAAAAAAATCAGAATTATGAAAAAGCTACTACTCCTATCTGCTTTGGTTTTATTAAGCAGTAGCTGGACATTTGCACAATCAGAGCAGGCATCGGCAGAACCACCCGGTGGAATGAGCGAGATACAGGCTTACTCCATTTTTTATGAGAATTACAAAAGTGATTCTTATGAGGAAGCCATTAAGTTTGGTCGCTGGATGTGGCAATCAATGCCTGAAACGATTGAAGGGTATTCTCGCTTTGATCTTAAGCGTAATCTTGGTCGATTAGTAACTGCCTATAATGAAGTTGCACAAAAAGAGGATGATCCTTCTCTACAGGAGGCCTATGTCGATACGGCGTTGATGATATACGATAAAGCTTTCGACAAATTCTCGGATGACGATGAGGCCAAGTTTGGCTGGTATATTAACCGTGGACGCCTTTTGCATACCCACTCCGATATTGTTGACAACGCTTCAATTAAAGCTGCAGAAGACTATTACGAAGCCTTCAAGCTGAATCCCGAAAAACTTGTAGAACGTGGAGATGGTTACTATATACAGCGATTACTTAAAGATTTTGCAGACGAAGGAAGAAAAGATGAGGCTTTGCAGGTAATTCAAGATGCAGAGCAGTTTGCTTCTGACAAATTGTTGGATTCGTTTAGTGAAATACGCGGAGATTTGTTTGATTCACCTGAAGAGCGTATTGAGTTTTTAGAGGGTGAGTTGGAGGATAACCCTGAAGATGAAGAGATTCTTACGCAGCTTCGCGATGTTTATGAAGGTGAGGATATGTCAAGTGAAGCCCGTGAAGTGGGTGAAAAGTTGTACGAGTTAAATCCCACTTTTGATAATATAATGGCAGTTGCTGAGGCGGCTCAAAGCAATGCCAACTATAATAATGCTATCAAATATTATAAAGAAGCCCTTGATAAAGCAGAAGATGATGCCCAGAAGGGAGAAATTGCTCTGGAAATATCCGATGCTTATCTTAACAAAGATGAAGTGCAAGAAGCACGCGACTTTGCCCGTCAGGCAATCGATTTTAGAGGTGACTGGGGCGCACCATACATCCAAATTGCGGATGTTTATGCCCGTACAGTAAATAATTGCACTGATGAAGAAGACCGCGATCTTACCCCAGAAGACAAAGCCGTATATTGGTTGGTACTGGATTATTTAGACAAGGCAAAAGAAGTTGATTCGGATGCTGCTAATGAGGTAGAGCGTAAATACGAATCATATGAGCCGGTAATTCCATCTAAGTCAGAGAAGTTTTTCTGGAAACCACCATTAGAAGAAGGGGAAGAGTTTGCTGTTGATTCCTCACTAATGGAATGCTACGCATGGATCGACGAAACAACAACAGTGCGGTAAATTTTAAATAACGGTAAAGATTATTATCTTTATCTGTTCGATTTGACAGTACAGCCGTTTCGGCTGTACTGTCTTTTTTCACCTCTCACTCATAATTCACACTCCTACCCTTCTGTGAGTAATACTGCTTTTAATTAATTGTGCGGAATGTGTAGGAACTAAGCTAAATATTGGATGTAATGGGACGTTCACGAAATAATAAAAATCGCGGCCGAAATAAGAATAAAAATGTATTTGTCCCGCGATTTAATGACAATAAAAACGTACAGGTTGCAGGCCGTTATAAAGGTGTTGTGGAAATAAACGCAAAAAATTATGGTTTTGCCCGCAAAAGGGATCACGAGTTTAGTTATGAACCCAGCGATCCATTTTTAAAGCCTAATGAGGTGAAAAAATACAACCTGCGTCCCGGTTTAGAAATAGAGGGAGAATACGAAGAGGACAACCGAGGACATCGTCATATATATTCTATTGAAAAAATAAACGGCCGTGATCCCATCGAATGGCAGCGATCCACGCGTTTTGAGTTGCAAACGCCTATTATGCCGAACGAACATATTAAGCTTGGGGTTGATCCCGAAGATATAGAAATGCGTGTGATGGATCTAATTTCCCCTATTGGTAAAGGGCAACGGGCATTAATTGTAGCACCTCCGCGGACAGGAAAAACGGTGTTGCTCAAAAGAATTGCAGAAACGCTGACCGAAAATCATCCCGATATAAATACCGGGGTATTGTTGGTGGATGAGCGGCCCGAAGAGGTTACCGATTTTCTTCGATCCACAGAAGCCGAAGTATTTGCGTCATCCAATGACAAGGATACCGAAAGCCACGTAAGAATTACGGAGCTGGCGCTGGGCTATGTAAAACGTAAGGCTGAAATGGGTGACGATGCTGTACTGCTTATTGATTCGCTCACACGCCTTGGCCGTGCATATAATAATATCCAGGAAAGTAGCGGTCGTACGCTGTCGGGCGGACTTGACATACGGGCGCTGGAAATCCCCAAGAAAATTTTTGGCTCGGCTCGAAAAATTGAAGGAGGCGGTTCGTTAACCATCATTGCTACCTGTCTTATTGAAACCAACTCACGAATGGATGACCTTATCTTTGAAGAATTTAAAGGGACTGGTAATATGGAGCTGGTGCTGGATCGGGAGTTGGCCAATGATCGTATATTCCCAGCTATTAATATTAGCTCTTCGGGAACCAGAAATGAGGATAAATTCATTGGAGATTCCATGGAAGAGCGAAACATGGTTCGCCGCTACCTGCTTAAAAAATCACCCAAAGAATCGATGCGGAGCTTGTTAAAAGTACTTGGAAACACCGACAGTAACGAGGAGCTGCTAAATCAAATTGCTGCAATGGTTTAGGCATGTATTTATGTTGTGCAATGGTTTGCTAAGACTAATAGATCGGTAGGCTGTTGTCAATCTTTCGGGCCCACTCGTTAATTCCGCCCTTGAGGTTTTTTACATTGGCAAATCCCTTTTGCTCTAATAACTTACAGGCTTTTGCGCTACGGCTCCCACTTCTGCAAAGGCATACAATTTCATTTTCTTTTTGATCCGCAAGCTCCCCAATCCTATCCGGGAGTTCATCAACTGGTATCAATGCAGAGTGTTGGTGATCAATCTTTGATTGATACTGCTCAAAAGGCTCACGGACATCCAGCAAAAAAACAGAGGAGTCGTTGGTTTTTATCTTCTTGTTAAATTCTTCGACTGTAATTTCTTCCATCGTTTTTAGTATAAAATATTTTAAAGGTGCACTGAAAGTAAGGGATAATATGCGACTCAATACATAGAGTTAAGCCTCCAAGGTATGGGTCAATATTGATGAGAGCAAACAAATAACCATCACTCTTTGATGGATGGTAGTAAAATTTCATGAGTTCCATCTGGATCAGATATCCGCACAAAAGATGGAAATGACTTGAGAAGTGTGGGGATAAAGCAAAAAGCTATAAGAGAGTTAATTATGTCTGCCTGACGACTCTTTACACACCTTTAGGACAACTATATAACTATATGCAGCTATAAATAATTGCCATGGAACCGGTTCCATAATTCCGATCTGATTTGCTAATAGAGTTCACTCTCAGTTGTTTTGATAATTCAAGCTGGTAAAAGTTGGGATCGGCGAATAATACATTGTAAGAGTCAAAAAAGACGAACAACGCTGCAATGGATATGCTGAATATCCCGCACCGGACTTCTATTAATTAGCCTAATACTAAAGAACATCGCAATTATGAAAAACAGATATGATATGTGGATTGCACTTCTACAAAAAAGGGAATTTCCCTTTAGGTATATTTTGGCAGGCTTTTGTACTGCCCTGATATTAATGGTTGGCATTGTGCCCGCACAGGCTCAGGATTCTGAAACCGTGCAGGGACAAGTAGTTGACTCGCAAAGTGGAGATCCTCTGCCGGGCGTTAACGTAATTATTGAAGGAACCACGCAGGGTACTTCAACGGACGAGAATGGAGAGTACGAACTCGACGTACCTTCACTACAAGAAACGCTGGTTTTTTCATTTGTGGGATACCAATCCCAGGAAATTGAAATTAACGGAGAAACCACTATCGATGTAAACATGAACCCAGAAGCTGTTTCTGGAGATGAAGTGGTTGTTGTTGGATACGGTGAGCAGGCCCGGGGCGATATTACAAGCTCTATTTCTACCGTTGACATCGACAAAACCATTGGTTCACGGCCGGTTTCTGATCTGGGAAGTGGACTTCAGGGTGCAGTATCAAGTTTAACAATCTCAACACCTACCGGAGAGATCGGCAGTACGCCCGATATTAATTTGCGTGGACTTCAGGGATCGCTTAATTCTTCTGGAGCTAACCCGCTTATACTGGTTGATGGTGTAGAAGTGGACAATATCAATCAGATTAACCCCAGCGAAGTTGAAAATATATCGGTATTAAAAGATGCAGCTTCTACTGCTATTTATGGTTCACGTGCGGCATGGGGTGCCATTTTGATTGAAACAAAGTACGGTGATAAAGAGCGTTCGCCACAGGTTAATTACTCGAATAGTTTTTCTGCATCAACACCCACTACCGATCTGAATGTCGCACCGGCGCCAGAAGGGGCCGAGATGGCTTTTTCTGCCATGCAGCGTAGTAGTCCCTCTACAAATGAATTTTGTATCGTAGGCGTTTGTATAGATCAGGAAGGCATTGATAAAATGTATGAGTGGAGAGAACAGTATGGCGACCAAGATCTTAGCAACGAAATGGAAATGGGTCGCGACTTTGAAATTCGCGACGGTGGATTCCATTTCTACCGCCCATGGGATGCTGCCGATATGTTTATGGATGATTGGCAGCCCATGCAAAAACATGATTTAAGTGTATCCGGAGGCGATGAAAACACAAGCTACAATGTTGGATTAGGTTACTTAGGTCAAGATGGGGTTATGACGGCCAATCCCGATGAATGGGAGCGTTATAACGTGGATATCGGGGTTGAATCGACTATTAATAGCTGGTTGGAAACCCGTGGTAAACTCACCTTTTCACAGACAAGCCATATACAGGCAAATACGCCTTTTACCGGAGGTACATACGATAACTGGTATTACCTGTATCGCTGGCCAAAAACTTATCCCTACGGCACATACGACGGACGTCCTTTCCGAAGTTCTGTAACCGATCTTCAGCAGGCCAATGACCGGGAAGATCAAACAGATAGAACTCGTATTTCTCTTGGGGCCACATTAAATTTGGCCGAAAATTTAAGCCTCGAAACTGATTACACCTATAACAATAACGAAAATCAAGAACGTCAAGTAGGGGGTTCGGTTGAAGGATATAATTTCTGGGCCGGTGGCGGAGACTTAAACTACGGTACATATACAACGGATGCTTTTAATCAAATAAATCAATCTTCGAGTTGGGATCGTCGTGATAATTTACGCGCGGTATTAAACTATGACCTTGAAGTCGAAGATCATTCCGTTACTCTACTTACCGGTAGTGAAGCCGAATATTACCGTGATAATTATCAATATTCTGAAAGGCGAAACTTGCTGGATGCCGATAATCGACCCGAATTTTCGCTGGCCACAGGCGATGAATATGTTGGTGGTGCCAGCAATCACTGGGCTACACTTGGATTCTTCGGCCGGGTGAATTATGATTTTGATGACAAGTATTTACTTCAGGTAAATGGTCGCTTTGATGGTTCGTCGCGTTTCCCAACCGATCAGAAATGGGGGTTCTTCCCATCCGTATCGGTAGGCTACCGCATTAGTGAAGAGCCATTTATGGCTTTTGCCGAGGATTATCTTACATCCCTAAAGCTTCGTAGTTCTTATGGTTCTGTTGGTAATAGCGCGGTGGGTGAATATCCCTTTATTTCAACTATGGGGAATGAAGGTTCGGGCTGGTTGATAGGGGATTCCCAAACAGAGCCTACCTTTTCTACGCCACAACCCGTTTCTGATGATTTGACCTGGGAGACGGTTACAACCTTTGATGTTGGTTTTGATGCCAGCTTTTTCGAAGATCAGCTGAGTCTGACCTTCGACTATTATACCCGAACCACCAGCGATATGCTTTCGGCTGGTGTAACGCTGCCTTCCACCTTTGGAGCTACGGCACCAGAACGTAATTATGGAGAAATGCAGACCAAGGGATGGGAAGTTGAGGTAGGTTATAATCATACCTTTGATGAGGAGGCCTTCGTCAATGTTACGGCTACACTTTCTGATTTCCAGGAAGAGATTACCAGGCTGCCCGACGATACCAAGCAAATCCCTGGTGCCAATACAGCCTATCACAGCCTTTATGGTCAGTACTATGAAGGCATGACGCTGGGCGAAATCTGGGGCTATGAAACCGACGGATTTTTCACCGAAGATGATTTCGAGCAGGATGAAGATGGAAATCTGATTGAAGATGAAGACGGCAGTTATATTCCGGTAGATGGAGTGCCCGATCAATCATACTTCGAAGATGGCGGCTTTGTTTATGGGCCCGGTGATGTAAAATATGTTGATCAAAATGGGGATGGAGAAATTACTCCCGGATCAAATACTGTTGACGAGCCCGGCGACAAGAAAGTGATTGGGAACTCCACGCCACGTTATCAGTACGGTATTCGCATAGATGGCGGATGGAATAATTTCGATGCCAGTGTATTCTTACAGGGCGTTGGGAAACGTGAATTTTGGGCAAATGGCCCCGTATTTGTTCCGGGATATCGTCCGGGCGAAGCGTGGTACGAGCACCAACTCGATTACTGGACCCCCGATAATCAGGATGCGTACTATCCGCGGCCAACAGATCACCGCCAGCAGTATCCAGCACAACGCAACTTCTTACCGCAAAGCAAATACATGATGGATATGTCGTACCTGCGGGTGAAGAACATTACCGTTGGTTATACGCTGCCTTCGGATCTGTCGAGCAAGATTAATATCGAGAATATGCGTGTGTTTGTAAGCGCCGAAAATATTTTCGAGTTCGATAATATGGAACTCCCCATTGATCCTGAAACGGATTACACTCAAGCTGGATTAAATGACCCTAACTCATTTGGTCGCGTGTACCCGTTTAGACGAACGATCTCTGCCGGCTTAAATATGACTTTCTAAAACATATCAATGATGAATATTATGAGATATCTAATATCACTTTCTATACTACTTCTTGCGAGCTTGACGCTTACAAGCTGCAATGATGATGAGGATTTCTTGACTCGTCCCCCACTGGATGAGATGTCCGATGAAACCTATTGGACGAGCGAGGAAAATGTGCGAAGCTTTGCCTGGGATTTTTATCCTGAATACTTCGGAGCCTATGGCTCGGGTTTTACCTGGGGCCGATATTTTGCGGGACAAACCCTGAACGATGATTTTGCCCCATCAGAACCTGCCGAATTTGTAGAAAATGTGCCTACTTCGGGTGGTGGATGGAGCTTTGATTGGGTCAGAAAAGCGAACCTGATGATCGACCGTGTGGAAGGTATGGACATGGAAGAAGAGGCAGTCGATCACTGGGTGGGAATTGCCCGCTTTTTTAGAGCCCTCGAATACAACGATCTTTCCAAAGCCTTTGGCGGAGTGCCCTGGTACGACGAGGTGCTTGAGGAAGACGACGATGAGCAGCTCTACAAGGACCGCGACGATTTAACTACCGTTGTGGATAATATGTTGGCGGATTTCGAATACGCTGTTGATAATGTTCGTGCCGAAGATGGTACCCCGGGCTTAACCGTTAACAGGGATGTGGTATTGGCCTTTATGTCGCGGGTCTTCCTCTATCACGGTACGTATTTTAAATATCACGATATTGATCAGGACAAAGCCGATACCTATCTGCAGGCTGCTAAAGACGCCGCGGAAGAGCTCATCGATTCGGGTGCGTATTCCTTGGGTGATGACTACCGAAGTCTTTTTAACTCGATGGATCTAAGCGGTAACCCCGAGATGATAATGTATCGTAAATATGAAGAAGGTACATTGACGCATAGTTTGAATACCTATTCAAATAAAGAGTCGCAGTCAGGTGCTTCTAAAAATGCCATTGATTCGTACCGCATGGATAACGGCCTCCCAATACGTCAAGGTGGAAGTGGGTACCAAGGCGATGAGGGCATTGATAATGTGATGGCTGATCGCGATCCTCGTATCACGGAAACTTTTGTGCAAGAGTTACGCATTAATGGCGAGGTAAGTAATTATTCGACCTCTGGTTATGCACAGCATAAATTCCTTAATGAAGATATTGCTGATGAAAACATTGGCGTGTCAAGCCAAAATCCTACTGACGGTCCGGTTATTCGCTATGGCGAAGTGCTCTTGAATTTTGCTGAGGCCAGTTATGAGCTGGATGATAAAATTTCTCAAGCTGATCTGGACAAATCCATAAATGTGCTGCGAAGCCGGAATGGCGTGGATATGCCCGATCTCGAAGTTAATGGTAACCAGGCAATGGTGAATGGGCAAACTATTGATGATCCGAGACAAGATGAATACGACTCGGAAATTTCAGATATCCTTTGGGAAATTCGCCGCGAGCGTAGAGTAGAGCTTATGATGGAAGGCTTTAGGTTGGATGACCTCAAACGCTGGGAGAAGCTCGAAAAAACGGATACTGAAGACAATGAAGATATCAATCTTGGTGCTTGGATAGATCTAAATGATCATCCTGAAGCCGATGTCGATATTGAGGGCGGCGGTGATGAGGGTTTTATTCTGCCTGCCGCTGAATCAGCTTCGCAGCGTAGGTTCGAAGATGATAAAGTGTACTTGTCCCCGATCCCTCTGGATCAGATTCAACTTTATGAAGACAATGGCGCAAGTCTGGAGCAAAACCCGGGCTGGTAAGCCAAAATTCATAGTACGTTAATTTTTCGAAGTGGATGAAGTCTTGAGAGGTTGTTGAGATACACAGCTACCGGCTTCATCCACTTTTATTTTAACCCTAAGCTACAGCCAATTTTTTATGAAGATCCGTTTCCATTACATACTATTGGTTTTTCTGATGGTCAGTCCATTACCGTTAGAGGCTCAGCCTGAGCTCTCAGAGCCCCTGACCTTCGCTTTTGTAACGGATGTCCATATCAATACCAGCTCCGAGGAAGCTTCGGAAGATTTGGAACGAACCGTCGAGGATATCAATGCAAATGATGAGGTTAGCTTTGTGGTAATTACCGGCGATGTTACCGAATTCGGATCGGATGAGGAGCTTGCCAAAACCAAAGAAATTCTTGATGAACTAACGGTCCCCTGGCACGTTATTCCCGGCAATCACGATACCAACTGGTCGGAAAGTGGTACCAATAGCTTTGAGCAAATACTGGGACACGAACGCTTTAAGTTTGAGAAAAAAGGAATTGTTTTTTTAGGTACCGGAAGTGGACCAAATATGCGAATGGCACCCGGACTGGTTCCGCGCGAAGATATTGTATGGCTGCGTTCGGTAGTCGAGGATCTGGATAACGAAAAACCGGTTATCTATTTTAATCACTATCCGCTGGATGAATCTTTGGCTAACTGGTATTTAGTGACGGAAGAGCTAAAAAAAGTAAATATCCAGGCTTCGTTGGGTGGCCACCATCATCGCAATGATGC
Source organism: Bacteroidota bacterium (assembly GCA_051746985.1). GTDB lineage: Bacteria > Bacteroidota > Rhodothermia > Balneolales > Balneolaceae > Fodinibius. The sequence continues at coordinate 55,508 of JBNJFP010000012.1, read as the reverse complement.
CGGAAGTTATGAAGGAATTCCGGGTATAAAATCGCGATCCAATCTGCGCGGTGATAAAGAAGTCGGTGGATATAACTTAGTAACCATCGATCAGGATTCTATTACTTTTGCTGAACGAAATCCCGGTGAACAAACGCTTGAGCCGTGGCATGCGATAGCACTTAAAGAAAGAGATTTTGACAACGATACTACCGATTATGAGCGTCCCTCCTACGAGGTAAATGAAAAATACAACAACGTAAATGTAGAGTGGGAAAAGCAAGACGACAGCGATATCGGGGCGGGTCTTGCTGCTACGGATGAGCTTGTGATTCATCCCAATACCAAAGGAAGCGTTATTGCACGCGATATAGAAACGGGTGAACAGCAGTGGAGCTTTCAAACTGGTGGAAAAATATACGCCACACCGGCCGTCAAAGATGACAACGTGGTGGTCGCTTCTACCGACAGCACGATTTACAACCTCGATGCCCGCAACGGCTCGGTGCGCTGGAAGATGAAAACCGATATGTCGATTGTGGCATCTCCGGCGATCGATCACAACAGCGTGTTTATCGGGAGCTCGGAGGGAAAGTTCCGGTCGATACGTCTTTCGGATGGCGAACTTTGGTGGGAAAATGACGAGGCCGAAGGATATATGTCCGCCAAACCACTGGTAGATAAACAGCACGTTTATTTCGGTGGCTGGGAAAACTACTTCTATGCACTGGACAGAACAACAGGAGAAATGGTCTGGAAATGGTCGAATGGCAGCGAAAACCGAATGTTTTCACCGGCGGCGGTGTATCCTGTAAAAGCGGACGGCAAAATTTTTATTGTGGCCCCCGATCGATATACTACGGCACTTGATGCACAGACGGGTGAAGAGGTTTGGCGATCGAATAAACATAAGGGACGAGAATCGATCGGACTTTCGGAGGACAAAAAGTATGTATATACCAAGGCCATGGACGATTCGGTTTTTGCTTATTCTACTGCGGCTGATACGATGAAGCTGGAATGGTCGCTTGATGCTGGTTTTGGTTATGAAATCAGCCCCTCTAATATCGATGAAAAAGATGGAATTATATATGTCCCCACAGACGATGGCGCCCTATACGCCATTGACCGGAAGTCGCAAGAAGTGCAGTGGATCCACAAAATATCCAACGCACTTGTAAATCCTGTGTATCCGCTGGAGGGTAACCACGTGTTGGCTACCACCATGGATGGAAAAATCATCCGGCTTAGCTATACAGAAAAATAATCAACAGTTTTACCCTATTTACTTTTCGATATGTCATATCCACAAAATTTGATACAGCAATTCTCTTCCCCCAAAATTTTTACGGCGTTAATAGTGCTGGCTGTTTTGCTTTCGGGATGTAAAATGCAGCAGCTAACAAAGGACGATAGCACGGAAGAACAAAAGGAGCAGCAAGCTGTTTCCGAGCGTCCTGATGGAATGCCCGAGCCGCCGCGCGATTTTAGAGCTGTTTGGGTGGCAACCGTAGCCAATATCGACTGGCCTTCGGAACCCGGGCTGCCGGTTGATCAGCAGAAAGAGGAGCTTCGCCAGATTATGGATCGTTCCGCGGCTATGAATATGAATGCAGTTATCTTTCAGGTACGTCCGGCCACCGATGCAATGTATGATTCGAAATATGAACCGTGGTCGGCATTCCTGACCGGAGAAATGGGGAAAGCCCCGGCGCCCCATTACGATCCGCTCGAATTTGCGGTGGAAGAAGCGCATAAACGCGGATTAGAGCTGCACGCCTGGTTTAACCCCTATCGCGCAAGGCATCCCGCTGATACGAATGAGGTGGCACCGAATCACATCAGCCAGACTGATCCTGAAATGGTGCATGATTTCGGGAATTATCAGTGGCTTGACCCCGGGTTGGAGAAAGTTCGCGAGCACAGCCGCAAGGTAATTATGGATGTGGTAGAGCGCTACGATATCGATGGGGTGCACCTCGATGATTATTTCTATCCGTATCCCTCTTATGATGCGGGACAAGAATTCCCCGACAGTCTCAGCTGGGAGCGAGCCTCGGCAGACAACCCGGAATTGGACCGTGACGACTGGCGAAGAAGCAATGTGGATACGCTCATTAAGGAGCTCTATGAAGAAATTAAAGCCGAAAAGCCGGAGGTACAGTTTGGGATTAGTCCGTTTGGAACGTGGCGCCCGGGGTATCCGGACCGAACCGGTGGTTTTGATGCCTATGAGCAGCTGTATGCCGATGCCCGGTTGTGGCTGCGTGAGGGCTGGGTAGATTATTTTACGCCCCAGATTTATAACCAAATTGATCGGGTGGTACGCCCGTTTCCGGTGATGCTGCAGTGGTGGGTGGAACAGAACGAGCACGATCGCCACATGTGGTCAGGGCTGTTTACGAGCCGTTCGGCCGACTATGCCGATGACTGGCCGGTCGAAGAAATTACGGGGCAAACGTATATTTCGCAGGGCCATCCCGGGGTAACTGGTGCAGTGCATTTTAGCATGCGCAGTTTGCTTGGGGATTGGAACAATCTTGCCAATGAATTAACGGGTGGACCTTATGCCGTGCCGGCGCTGGTACCCGAATCGCCGTGGGTAGAATCTTCTGCCCCGGAGCAACCTTCGGCTACCATAGATATTTATGAGGGTAAAATGATTGTTGAAGTTGAGCCGGATGATGAAGTTCGCTGGTGGGTACTTCGGTCAAAAGTAAATGGAAGCTGGGAGATGGATATTATCCCGGGATCACAGCATAAAATTGCCTTTAACGGTACCAATGCCACCGTTTGGCCAACAGAGGCGGTAATTACGGGGGTAAATGCCAATGGGGATGAAAGTCCCATTACTGTATTGAAAGCTTCCCAAACCAATCAGAATAAAGAAGCCAAGATTGAAAAGCCGGATATGGTTGAACGCGATGAATGGGGTGATCATCCCGGCGGTTCGCGGGCTAATGCGGTGCGAAGAAATCTTGCTGAAGGCGATCGATTTCAGTTCCGGGATCTCACGATCGTCCACAATGAGATGATCTCAGGAAAAGATTCTACCCTGATCGACAGTTTGGAAGTATTTAAACACGACAGCCTTGAGTTCGGGGATAAAAAACTGACTATGGCCCCCGATACGGCAAAAATTACGCTCTATCGATACGGGGTAACCGATACGCTAAAGGTGCCCGAAGGTGAGGCGTTTAATTGGCACGGCTATCATATTGGGGCTTTGGCTGTTAATACCGAGCAAGATTCGCTGGCGGGTGGTTTGGCAGAAATTGAAGTGGCAACGGTATCTTCGCTTTCGGTATCCCGTGCCGGAGCCGACGAAACGGGCGGGGCTGCCCAGCGTTTTCGGGTTCCGCACGAGATTACAGACATCACTCTGCATCACTCGGGCAGCGCCGAACCGCTTACCGAAGACGACGATCCGGTCGAAAAGCTTCAGCAGTTGTATGAATGGGGGGCCGAGGAGCGCAACTGGTGGGATGTGCCGTATCATTACCTCGTTGATCTGGATGGAACGGTTTATGAAGGACGAAATCCGCAGTATGCCGGGGATACCAATACGCGCTACGATACCCGCGGGCATTTGCTTGTTACGGTGATGGGAAATTACGATCAGCAGGAACCTACCGACAAGCAGGTAGAAGCAATTTCCGAGTTGATGGCATGGTCGGCCGATAAATATGATTTAACAGAAGAAGATATCTCCGGGCACTACGATCTTGCCGATACCGGCTGCCCTGGCACGCATCTGCGGGACGTCCTGAAAAATGGCACTCTTCATGAATCGGTGCGCGAGCAACTAAACAGCATTCATACCAAAGAATAATCACAACGTATAATTATGCTTATGTTTTCAAAAATAAATATCCTCATGAGTTTCGTTTTGGTATTGGCCATTATTGGCTGCCAAAGCGCTGAACAGCAGAATGATCCCAATGTAATAACCGGGACCGCTAACCTTGTTGAGAATAACTTCGAGCAGCTGCAGGGTAAAAAAGTGGGATTGGTCACCAACCAAAGTGCCGTTGTAGATGGCACCCTGTTGATTGATCTGCTGCACGAGGCCGAAGGTGTGGAATTGGCTGCCCTATTTAGTCCCGAGCACGGCATACGCGGTGATGCCGATGCTGGCGCCCATATTGATGACTCGGTGGATGAAAAGACGGGGGCTCCCATTTATAGCCTGTACGGAGAAACCCGTAAACCGACCGAAGAGATGTTGGAGGATGTCGATATTCTCGTTTTTGATATGCAGGATGTGGGAGCTCGCTTTTACACCTATATATCTACCATGGGATATACCATGCAGGCAGCGGCCGAAAACGATCTTCCTTACATCGTTTTGGATCGTCCCAACCCGCTGGGTGGCAATATGGTTGAGGGATTTGTTCCCGAGTTGGAATCGGATTCATTTGTCGGTCTGTATCCCATTCCTGTAACGCATGGTATGACAACGGGAGAGCTGGCTAAAATGATTCAGGGTGAATCGTATTTGGATAATCTTGAGAATATGGATTTGGAAGTGCTGGAGAATCGCGGCTGGAGTCGTGATATGCTGTGGCCTGATATGAATTTGGAGTGGATTCCGCCGAGCCCGAATATTCCCGATTTTGAAACGGCGTTAATATATCCTGGGGCATGCTTGTTTGAGGCGACTCATATTAGTGAAGGTCGCGGGACCCACAGTCCATTTATATTGATTGGCGCACCTTGGGCCGATGGTGAAGCCTTGGCAGCAGAACTGAATGATAAAAACCTGCCGGGACTGGAATTTGAGCCTTCCGTATTTACGCCCGAAAGCATCGAGGGGATGTCCACTGAACCGAAGCTGGAAGGAGAGGAATTAGAGGGCATTCGGTATAAGGTTACTGATAAGGAAAAAGTAGAGCCCGTAGCGGCAGGTATTCATGTATTGCTGGCGTTTTATAATGCGGCACCAGACGAAGAAAAAGAGGATTTCTTTCGGGTTGACAGGCTAAATACATTGGCAGGCTCTGATCAGTTCCACGATATGATCATGGATGGGAAATCAGCCGAAGAAATTATTGAAGAGTGGCAAGAAGGAACCGATACTTTTAAGGAGGACAGAGAACCGTATTTGCTGTACTAAACTCAGGTTATCTTGATGTAGGCATTTAAGGCAAAGGGGAGTAGTTGGACTACTCTTCCTCTTCCTGCTGTCGCCCGTATCGATCCAGCTTAAATTGGTTGCCCAGATATAGCCGGCGGGCTTCTTTATCTTCGGCCAGCTGATCGGCGGACCCCTCTTTGAGAATACGTCCCTCAAAAAGCAAATAGGCACGATCGGTGATGGCCAGCGTTTCGTGCACATTGTGGTCGGTGATAAATATCCCAATGTTGCGATATTTGAGGTCGGCAACGATCTCCTGAATATCTTCAACCGCAATCGGATCAACGCCGGCGAAAGGCTCATCTAAGAGGATAAATTTAGGGTCCGTGACTAGTGCCCGGGCAATTTCTGTTCGCCGCCGCTCTCCGCCCGACAGGCTGTATCCCTTGCTGTCTGCAACACGTTCGAGTCCAAATTCTTCGATCAGCTGATCGACCCGCTGTTTAATTTGCTTATCGGTAAAATCAAAAAACTGGAGTATGGATTCCAGGTTTTCGCGCACTGTCAGGTTTCGAAATACGCTGGCTTCTTGCGAAAGGTAGCCCACGCCAAGGCGGGCACGCTTATACATTGGCATGCCAGTCAGCTTTTTATCATCCAGAAAAATTTGGCCTTTGTCGGGGGTTACCAACCCTACGAACATGTAAAAAGTGGTCGTTTTGCCGGCACCATTGGGACCTAAAAGTCCCACAATTTCACCCTGTGAAACATCGATGGATACATCCGAAACAACCGTACGCTTTTTGTAGCTTTTGGTAAGTCCTTGGCTGTAAAGCGTTTTGTTGGATGATTGATCCGGCATAATAACGCGGTCTGTTTAAGCTACAGCGAGTTCATTAAGAACAGATTCAAAAATGCGTTTGCCATCGTCAGAACCTATCAATTTTTCTACGGCACGTTCGGGATGCGGCATCATGCCCAGAACATTGCGCTGTGTGTTGCAGATGCCGGCGATATTATCCACAGATCCGTTAAAGTTGGCTTCTTTAGTGGTATCACCATTTGCATCACAATAGCGGAAAACAACTTGGTCGTTATCTTGAAGCTTCTTTAACTGTTCTTCATCAGTAAAATAATTTCCTTCGCCGTGGGCAACAGGCACCTGCAATACTTGTCCCTTTTCGATATTTCGAGTAAAAAGGGTGTTCGAGGTTTCGCAGCGAATATGTGTTTGTTTGCAGATGAAGCGGAGCTCTTGGTTATGGAGCATGGCTCCGGGTAGCAGCCCTGCTTCCAGCAGAATCTGAAATCCATTACATATACCTAAAACGGGTCCGCCGTTATTGGCAAAATCAATGACCGATTGCATGATGGGTGAAAAGCGGGCAATGGCTCCGGATCGGAGGTAGTCGCCATATGAAAATCCACCGGGAACCAACAGAAAGTCGATATCTGAGAGGTCGGTATCTTTATGCCATAGAAATTTTGTTTCAGCATTCATGATGTGCGCCAGCGCATGGTATGCGTCGTGGTCGCAGTTTGATCCGGGAAATACGATTACTCCAAATGTAGCAGACACGGTGTTATCCTTTTATTTCGGTGACAAGTTGAATTTCTTTGAGTACGCCGTTGACTTCGAAGCAGTCTTCAAAAGAGCCTTCATATACATTGGCTTTGCCCTCGTTATGCACTTTGTAAGCGAGCTTCTCGGCGTGATCCTGAGAGCATCCCAGGGCTTTAATAAGCTGGCCGATTACCTCATCGAAGGTGTGAATGTCATCATCATACAAAATAACTCTCCACGGCGTTTTTTCTTCTTCATCTTCCTGTTCTTTCTCCAGAACATCAACGTCAACGTCGGGAGCCTCCTGCTCCTCTTGTTGTGTTCCAGCAAACGAAGCTAACAAGCTAAAAGTCAGATCGTGCATAGCTATAGCTAATTAGTTTTCGTGTATCTCAATTTCAAAATCTTCCATTACTTCATTGGCCAATAACTTGGTGCAGGCCTCTTCGGCAACGCTATGGGCTTCGTCTTTGGAGGAAGCCTCGATGTCTAATTCAATGCGTTTGCCGATGCGCACCTGGTCGATGGAAGTAAGACCGAGGTTTTTTAGGGCATTGTGCGCAGCTTTGCCCTGTGGATCCAAGATTGATTTTCGAAGAGTTACGTTTACGGTAGCCTTATACATCGTGATAAAAAATGTGCGGGTTTAAAATGAAGGTAAAGTTAATCTTTATTTGCCTTAGCTGCTAACTGTTGACGGATAAATTCGATCGCCAATTTTGTATCGGTATTATCGAGGTCAATCCAGTTAATGAAATCCCAGCGGCGAAACCATGAAAGCTGTCGCTTGGCATAGCGGCGCGTTTGTGTTTTCATATCTTTAATCATCTGTTCGCGCGAAATATCGTTGTTCAAATAGGCAATAGCCTCTTTATATCCCACGGTATTTAGTCCGGGATCTTCTAACGAGTAGCCCTTGTCCAGAATTGCGCGAACCTCATCCAGAAAGCCATCTTTAAACATCTGATCAGTCCGGTGGTTAATTCGTTCGTAAAGCTGTTGGCGATCGCGCTGCAATCCAAAAACAATCATATTGTCGGGTACGCTGATGGTGTTGTCATCGGAATGAAATGAACTGAACGGGCGACCGGTTTGCATCCACACATCCAAAGCGCGGATGATACGCTGGGTATTCATGCCATCCATTTTTTGGGAATATGCCGGATCCACTTCAAGGAGTTTTTCGTAGAGCGATTCGATGCCCTCTTGCTCAATTTCTGCTTCGAGCGTTGCAATATTTTCTTCGTCAGCTTCGGGCACGTCATCCAGCGGCTGGATAACACTTTGTACGTGGAGGGTACTGCCACCAACATATAGCACGCTCTTGCCGCGGGCTGAAATATCTTCGTTCCATTTTATTGACCGCTCATAAAAATTAACCACGCTGTCTTTGGTGGCGGGATCGATAATCGAGAGGTTATAGTGTGGTATGCCAGCTTGTTCTTCTTGGGATGGGGTGGCTGTGCCAATGTTCATATACTTGTAACATTGGCGGGAATCGGTGGATATAATTTCGGCATCCAGTTCTTTGGCAAGTGCTATCGAAAGGCTGGTTTTGCCCACGGCCGTGGGTCCCAATAAAACAATGTGCACGTGAATGCGTGATCTGTTAGCTATAATTTTTGTGATGGGAAATATAATGAAAAATACATCGCTTTTAACATTGTTGAGATGATTTTTATATGGTAAAAAGTAATTGAAGTGCCTACAGAAAGAGGCGGTAATACGGTTGCTAAGAGAGCAAGTATTTATTAGTATATGGTACTTATTATTCAGACGAAATTTGAGGTCTGACGAACGCTTAGCCTAAAAATATTTATCTATGAAATTCAACGTATCAAGCAGTGAACTGGTTAAGGCATTATCTGCTGTTTCAGGGGCAGTGCCCAATAAAGCAACCCTTCCAATCTTAGAAACCATTTTATTTGAGAGTGATGGAGACAAAATACGTTTGACCGCAACCGATCTGGAAATTTCTATTCTTGAGTCAATGGATGCGGATATTGACGAAGGTGGAGCGGTGGCAATTCCCGCACGTCGATTAATTGAAACGCTCCGACAACTACCGGATATTCCCGTTTCGTTCGAAGTGGATGAGAAATTTAATATTAAGTTCCGAACCGATAAAGGTACCTATAAATTGGTGGGCGAAGATCCCGATGAGTTCCCTGAGGTGCCTAACCTTGATGAGGGACATACCCTCGACACCACGCGCGAGCTTATTGCTTCCGCTATTGATAAAACGCTTTTTGCTGTATCTAACGATGATCTCCGCCCGGCAATGATGGGTGTGTATTTTGATATTGGCGCAGATGAAAGCAAGTTTGTTGCCACCGACGGCCATCGCTTGGTTAAGTACATTAAAGAAGATTTGACCAGCGATAAAGAGGTTGATTTTATCGTGCCCGAAAAGGCATTAAATCTGGTGCAAAAAGCATTGCACGATGAGGAGTGCGTACTTACCATCACAGAAGACCATGTGCGATTTAAAAGTGGAAACACCATTGTAATCACGCGGCTTATCAACGAGCAGTATCCCAATTATGAGTCGGTAATTCCCAAAGATAATGACAAGACACTCATTATTAATAAAGAGCAGATGCTGGCTACGGTAAAGCGTGTTGCTATTTTTTCCAGTTCCACGACACGCCAAATTCGCCTGCAGCTCAACCCTGATAAGCTTACCATTCGCGCCGAGGATATTGATATGAGTAGCGAGGCAAAGGAGACTATTGCCTGTGAGTACAGCAACGACGAGATGGAGATTGGCTTTAATGCAAAATATCTCGCTGATGTGCTGGGTAATGTGGATGATGAAGAAGTCTATTTCGAATTTTCTACTCCCAACAGAGCAGGAATCGTCAAGCCCTCAGACGAGGAAGAAAATGAGCGTATTCTTATGCTCGTGATGCCGGTGATGCTCAATACCTATGCGTAATGTGATTACACTCACGACCGATTTTGGTCTGCGGGATTACTATGTGAGTGCCATGAAGGCGGTAATGCTCAACATTGTACCAGACGTGCGGCTGGTGGATATTTCGCACGAAATTCCCTCCCAGGATATTATGGCCGGCTCGTGGATTCTGCAAAATTCGGCCATGCTATTTCCAAAAAACACGGTGCATACCGTTGTTGTTGATCCCGGAGTGGGAACCGAACGCAATCCGGTGGCCTTAAAAGTTGGGGATCAATATTTTGTAGGTCCTGATAATGGGATTTTTTCTCTTTTAACCACTGATGTGGAGTATAAGGCAGTCCGATTGACAAATGAACGTTATTGGAGAGAAAATCCATCGAAAACGTTTCACGGGCGTGATATATTTGCGCCGGTAGCAGCGCATCTTAGTCAGGGTGTTGATCTGGATGAACTCGGTGAACCTATTGATGAGCTGGTAAATTATCGCTGGACGGTCCCCATCGCCGATAAAGACGGTCTGGAAGGTATGGTTATCCACATCGACAAGTTTGGCAACTTGGTTACTAATATCACCGAGGATCTGCTCGAAGACGTTATCGGGGATAAAAGTGTGCGTATTTATGTAGGCAATACTATTCTTGATGAGATTGCCATGACCTTCGGTAATGTCACCGATGGTGAACCGGTAGCTTATATTGGTAGCTCGGGCATGCTGGAGGTCGGTATTAACAAGGGAAATGCCCAAGAAATGCTGGGCGTGCAAAAGGGCGCGCAGATTTCGCTTATCCTACAGAAAGAGAGTCAGCCGGAATCGTAACACCTACCTTCTTGTTTGCGTATCAACTTGGGTTGAATTGACACGTTAGTTGTCAATCTTAGACAATATCCACAGATACACACAAGCATTATGTCTCTCGAAATTAGATCTCCCAAATATGAACGGGCCGCTATAACAATTCCCGCCGAAGTTGCTGACCTGCAGAAAAATTTCAACGGCACTATCTGCTCGAATAAAGGGGATGAGTATGAAATTAGAAATAATATCATTGACTTACTTGCCGATGAGCAGGGAGCAATGACATGGGCACAGAGCTCGAACCACTGGAAGGTGACGGCTGCAATTTATGAGGATCTGTGGCGGAAGCGGTCATTATCTATTTTGTCGGGAGAAGATTTTCCCATCCAAAAGGAGAAAGAGCTGCTTATCAAATGGTTGAATCCTGATCCCGGAAAGTTGTATATGGATATGGGGTGTTCAACGGCGCTGTACGGACGATTGGTAAAAAAGGAGTTTCCGGACAGTCATGTTGTGGGTCTTGATTTTTCAAAGCAAATGTTGGACAAAGCCCGACTGAAGGCAGAAGCTGATCAAACCAACTTATATTTGTTGCGAGCGGATGCCCGCTACCTGCCATTTTTCGGGGCCACTTTTGATGGACTGATGATGGGAGGCACGCTTAATGAGCTTACCGATCCGCTAAAAGTGCTTTATGAGGCGCGGCGCGTTATCAAGAAAAATGGAATCTTTTTTATGATGCATCTGATAAAATCACCAACCTGGTATATCCGGTTGATGCAGGATTCGGCTGGATTGGGCGGGTTGTCTTTTTGGACCATTGAGGAAAGTAATCAGATGTTTGAGCGTGCCGGGTTTTCCGTTGTTGATCAATTTACCAAGGGCATTGTCTGTTTTACGAAACTGGTTCCCGCTTAAGTTCTACCTGGCAAATAATATATCTGGCACCGTAGCTCTGCTGCGGTGCCTTTTACAAATAGTGTTATGCGTTCCGCAGCAGAGCTACGGAACGAGATGTGAATTATTATGAGTAGGGAGAATGAAACCGATTCCGGCTTTAAGAAAAGTTCAGGATGAGATATTAGGTATTTATCAAAATCACATCTTTTTCGGAGCAGAAATACCCAAAATACCTAATCCATTTGCCAGCACTTGTGCTGTAGCTTTAGCCAAGGCGGAACGTGCCTGAACGAGTTCTTCTTCCTCACCTAAGATTCGGCAGTCGTGATAAAAAGAAGTAAAAGTTGAGGCCAAGTCTTCAAGGTAGTTTATAAGTCGATGTGGCTCGCGGGTATCGGCAGCACTTTGAATCATCTCGGGAAAACGCAGTAGGCTTTTAATAAGAGCCGTTTCGGCATCGTGGGTAAGTAGCTCAAGTTTGGGATCATCCTCAACATTAAAATCGTAATCCTGATCTACTTTTCGCAAAATACTGTGAATGCGTGCGTGAGCGTACTGCAGATAAAAAACTGGATTTTTTTCTCCCGCTTCTTTGGCCTGCCCCACATCAAATTCAAGATGCGTATTGGGATCACGCATCTCAAAGAAAAAACGAGTTACATCAGCGCCAACTTCATCCATCAAATCATCGAGCGTCACAAAGTTGGCTTTTCGAGTGCTCATTTTAAAGGGGTTACCATCTTTGACAAGCGTTACAAATTGATAGACAATGACATCTATTTTGCTGCGATCATAACCGAGGGCTTCGATACCCGAAAGTACATCAGGATAGGTATCAATATGGTCTGCCCCAAATACATCGATGCACTGGTCGTAGCCGCGATCGAGTTTGTTGGCGTGGTAAGCGATGTCGGGCAGACGATACGTTGGTTCGCCCGTACTTTTGATGAGCACCGTATCTTTATCTTTGCCAAAGTCGGTAGTGCGAAACCACGTTGCCCCGTCTTTATCGTAGGCTAAATCTTTTTCACGGAGTATTTCTACCGCTTTGTCGATGGAGCCGTCCTCATAGACTTCTTTTTCGTTGAAAAAGGAATCCATTTCGATGTTCATCCGTTTGAGCGTAGCCTGAATCTCATCAAAAATTACCTGCTCAGCTTTGTCCTTAAAGGGATCAACTTCTTCAGTATCGAGTAGCTTTTCGCCGTGTTCATTAATCAATTCTTGGGCGATACCTTTGATGTATTCGCCCTCATAACCTTCTTCCGGCAGCTCGGCGTTATGCCCCAACAGTTGCAGGTAACGAGCGCGGACGCTTTCTCCCAGTTTCCGCATTTGTCGCCCGGCGTTGTTAAAATAATACTCGCGATCAACCTCGGCGCCAGTCCACTCCAAAAGGTTAGCAACCGTATCACCTAAAACAGCATTTCGCCCGTGGCCAACGGTGAGCGGACCAGTTGGATTGGCACTCACAAATTCTACAAGGATGCGCTTTCCATCAAGAGTGGTTGACTTTCCAAATTCTGATCCTTTGTTGAGGATATCAGCAAGCTCATCAAAAAGATAATTTTCAGCATAGCGGAAGTTGATAAAACCAGGTCCGGCAATTTCTACGGCTTTGAGTTTTCGTTCATCGTATTCAAGTTGTCCAACAATCTGTTCGGCAATGTTGCGGGGATTCATTTTGAGTACGCTGGCCAGATTCATGGCAATATTAGAGGCTGCGTCGCCGTGCTCAGGCTGGTTCGGCTTTTCGATCTGAATCTCGGGGATTTGGTCGTCGGTGAGGTCAAACTGCTGCAGCGATGTTTTGATGATAGAGCGCAGGTAATCCTTCATGAAATGATGTCTTGCTGAAATTTAAATGAGCGCTAAATATAAGAGTTTTTAGCTGAGAATAGAATGCCGATGATACGGGTTAAAAATTAAAAATGAGTAAATGAAAAATAGTTTAGTTGTCTAATGATTTATTAAGAGATACCAATATAGATCCGAGTATACTTTTAAGTTCATGACATTCTTCTATCAACTTATTTCCAAGATTATCCGTAATTAGATTACGGTCTTTTAGTAATCGTAACTAATAGTGTGTTTCTCTTGTCTCTTTATAGGCAATAGACATTTTAGCACGGAAATCTTTTTTGGTTTGTCCTCCAATTCCCTCTTCATCGTTGGCACCAATTGAGGTTCCACTTTTAAGAATCTGTCTTGAAAGTACGAATTGACGGGATTTATTTAATACTTTTGAAAGTTGTACGATTTCTAATGCAAACTCGTAACTCTTATCCTTTATTATATTTTTCTTCATAATTTAAACTTTTTCATTTACTCATTTTTTAATTTTCAATCAAGCAGTCCTTTTGCCCGAAAACTGGTATAGCCGTCGCCGGCAATAATGATATGATCATCCACCGGAATGCCCAGCAGTTTACCGGATTTTGAAATACGCTTGGTGAGCTGAATATCGGCTTTGGATTCCTTGTTATTGCCACTGGGATGATTATGTAACAGCAAAATACTGTTGGCCTCGTTCATTACGGCCTGACGCATAACCTCGGCAGGATCTACAATCGTAGCTGTGGAACCGCCTGAACTTACTTTTTTATACCCCATCACAATTTTTGCATTGTTTAAAAAGGCTACCATAAATACCTCTTTGGTAAGGTCGCGTAGTTTGGGACCAAAGTAAGCTACCGCATCATCGGGGGATGTAATTTGCACCTGTTCGCCCAGACTGGCCATCTGGATGCGCCGAGATAATTCGAATACGGCTTCCAAAGTAAGTGATTTCACCTTGCCCATGCCGGGAATTACTTTCAGATCCTGCCATCCTTTGCGTGCCAGGTAGCGGATTCCGTCGAAATGATCAAGCAGAGCTTGCGACATCTGGATCACATTCATCTTTTGGCTTCCGGTGCGTAAAAGAATGGCCAGTAGTTCTGCATTAGACAAGCTTTCACTGCCATAATTGGTCAGCTTTTCGCGCGGCTGCTCATCGGGATTCATCTCTTTGACGGTGCGCTTTAGAAAATTATTGGCTTCGAACTGTTCTTGATCAGACATAGAAATTCACTCTTGGTTTAGATTTATAAGTAAGAGTCATGGCACTATAAATCCTTACAAAAAAAGCTGATGAGAACAATCACATAGTTGCTTATTTTTAACAACATTTTAAACCGACGTGCTGTTAATTCTTATTTTTCCGTGGGATTTTTGATGCAACATTTTGTGGTTAGCTCGTGGAAAAAATGCTTTATTAACAAAAGATTTAAATCATAAAAAGTATCTTATATATGCTTCAGGCACCTTTTTGCCGATCCTTATTGGTCGTCCTTATTCTATTCGTTATCCCAATGCTGACCGTAGAGGCACAAAAACAAGTAGATACGCTCGAACAGGTATCTCCCCATGCTATTGATGAGGATTTTGATATTTCAGCTGATCTATCGCATCCGGCATGGCGACAAGCCGAACCTGTATATATAGAATATCAGGTTGAACCCAATGATAATCTGCCGGCATGGGTTACTACCGAAGTGAAAGTGCTTTACAGTGATCAAAATTTGTATATCGCGTTCAAGAGCGAGGATCCCAATCCAAAAAATATCCGTGCCAATATATCTGATCGCGACAACGGTTTTGATGATGACTACGTAGGCGTGCTTATCGATCCTTTTAATAATAACCAGCAGGCGTATCAGCTATTTATCAACCCGCTGGGTGTACAGATGGATGGGATGCGCACTGGCAATAGTGAGGATATGAATTTTGATATGCTCTGGTATTCAGAGGGCAAGATTACGGATAGTGGATACCAGGGCGTGATGAAGATTCCGTTTAAAAGTCTCAGTTTTCCCGATCGGGATATTCATAATTGGTCCATTCAGTTTATCCGCAATTATCCCCGTAGCAACCGGTATCAATTTGCGTGGAATGAAGTAGATTTGGATAACTCCTGCCTGATTTGTCAGAATGGACGAATGGTTGGGATGAAAAATCTCGAAAGTTCCAGAACCGTGGAGTTCTTACCTTATGGCATGAGCTATCAGAGCAGCAGGATAAACGATGCCGGCGATCCTAATTCTGGTTTGGATCACGGCCGTATCGATGGACGTTTGGGTGGGAGTGTTATGTACGAACCCACCTCAACAACGTCGTTAAATGCAGTTTTTAATCCTGATTTTAGTCAGGTTGAAACCGACGCCGACCAGATAGCAGCAAACGAAACGTTCGCCCTTCAGTACTCCGAAAAACGTCCTTTTTTCATGAAGGGAAGCGATCTCTTTGCAACGGATGAAGATCTTTTTTATTCACGGATGATCAATCGTCCACTGGCTGCGGGCAAGGCTACACATCAATCCCAGGATTATAGCATCGCCTTTCTAACAGCTTTCGATCGTGATGCGGCTTTTATCGTTCCCGGTCGGTACGGTAGCTCTCAGGTACAGTCAGATATGGAAGCCTATAATAATGTGTTGCGCGGAAAGTATAATTTTGGTTCTGAATCGTATATCGGAGGATTGATTACTACGCGAAATCAGCAGGATGGTCACAACTACGTGGGCAGTGTCGACTGGAATTTTTTGCTGACGGATAACTACTATTTTAGCGGGCAGGCTGCCTATACAAATACCCAAGAGATTGATGACTTGGCTTTGTATGATGATCGCCGAACCTTTGGTCAAGGCTCGTATGATGCCGCTTTTAACGGTGAACAGTTTGGCGGTACGCTGTTGAGTACCGAGTTTTCGCGGCAAGCCAAATTCTACGATTTTTCATTAGGATACACCTCCTATTCGCCCACTTTTCAAACGCAAAACGGATTTATAAATCAGGTCGATCAGCGTAAATTTGATGCCTCTCAAAGTGTTACCTATTACCCGGGTTGGGATTGGCTATCAAACGGTTCGGTAAGTACGAGTGGAAGTTGGCGATACGATTTTTCCGGACAATTTCAGGAGCGATACATCTTCATAAGATGGAGCAATAACCTTGGTGGCCAGACCAATATTTCTATAAACTATCTGCCATTAAATGACGAGCGATTTCGTGGACGTTTTTTTACAAAGATGAATCGCCTGATGATTGATGTCAGTACAGATCCGATGAATGAGTTGACACTTAGCGGACATATTGATTTTGGAAAGTATGTTAACCGAGAAGAAAACCCTACGTTGGGCAAAGGATATAATATTTCGGCGGATGCAACTCTAAAACCGACCTCTCGTCTTGAGATGGAACTCAGCTATAACTATTCTACGCTTTCTGCTGCAAATGCGGATGAGCATTATTTTAGTGGAGATATCTATCGGCTAAAGAGCAATTATAACTTTTCGAAGAAACTATTTGCACGCCTGATTACGCAGTACAACTCATTCAACGACCAGCTTCAGATTTATCCGCTATTGTATTACAAAGCCAACCCGTTTACCAAGTTTTATATAGGGATGACAGATAACCTAAACCACTATGATCGGTCCGGTCCTAATGGTTACACGGGCTTTAAAGAGACCGATCGCCAGTTCTTTGTAAAGTTTCAGTATTTAATTCGCAGTTAGCAAGATGGCAGAAGTGAGACGGCAGATGAGCGTTTGACGTTTCACATCTCACGTTTGCCTACTGTCACTAATCTTCGTCCGGGCCACCCATCAGCGGTTCATTCATCGCGCGGATGCTGGCGTTGGGCAGTCCCTCGGGATAGGTCTCTTTACACATATTAAGTACTTCAACCGCCATCTCAACGTGAAGTTGTTTGGAATCCTCATAAAACTCCTGGGCATCGCTGCTGAGTTTGGGTTTGCCGTGCAGTGGCTTGTCACTTACGCAGAGCATGGTAGCATTGGGAATACGATAGCGATAGCCGTTGGTGGCTACTGTAGCTGATTCCATATCTACCGCGATGCTGCGGCTCGTATGAATCTTCTCGACAGTTCGACGTTTAATAAATTCCCAGTTGCGATTGGCCGTGGTAAAGATAGTGCCCATGCGATGATTACGGTTGTATTTATCAAGCACTTCCTTCAAAAAGACGTTCATCAAGTAGTTGGGGGTAATGGGAATATTAAGTGGCAGGATGTCATCCAAAACGCCATCGTTTCGCATAAATCCGGTAGCCAGCACAAAGTCGCCGATATCCTGGTGATTGCGCAGGCCACCGCAATGTCCAACCATAATCATGGCATCGGGACGTAGTACCGCAACGTGATCGGTAATGGTTTTTGCGTTCGAAGGTCCTACACCAATATTAACAAGTGTAATACCTTTATTATCATCCAACTTATGATGATAAGCTGGCATCTGAACGCCTTCGCGAGCTGGTTTTATGCAATTGGGAAACATTTCCTGGAAAACCTCAACATGCATATCATAATTGGTAAACAGGATATAACGCTGAAAATCTTGGGGATCGGTACCAGTGTAGTGCTCCAATCGATTTAAAGAAATCTCTATGCGCTCAGGGCTAAATAAGAAGAGTTTTTTCTGCGTGATATCCCAGTCGTCTTCGTCAGTATTGTCGAGTAGGTCGGGATCATTGAGGGGCAGGCGCTCACGCGAGGGAATAATCTTTATGACGGCTCCTTTTTTTCCCAACTTTTTGAGTTCACGAAGCAAATACCATCGGAAGGCTTCGGGCTTGGCCATCTCTCCCGTAATAATGGGATTGTGTTTGGACCACGATCGTTTGACCAGTAATTTGGGATATTCACCATTTTCATAAATGTTTTCCATCGTGTCACAGGCGTGGACCATGCGCTCGTGGAGTTCTTCTTGTGAATTAACTTCTTCTGTTTCAAATTCAAATCGATTTGCCATAAATCGTAATCTTTAGCCTTATGAGTAAAAAATCATTCCAGTTTACCATTGAACCGTGGTCGGTTGTCCGTGAAAATAAGGAATATCCTACACCAATTTTTAATCTTTTGCAGCGAAAAATGAGATTAGAGGCTGAAGATGAAAATAATGAAGGTGATTTTTTTGTCTTGGAGGCCCCGGAGTGGGTAAACGTCATTCCCATTACAAATAATAATAAAGTAGTATTAGTAGAACAGTATCGCTATGGGATTGAACAACCGACGCTTGAAATACCGGGCGGGATGGTTGATGCCGGGGAAGAACCGCTGGAGTCTATAAAGCGTGAACTTGTGGAGGAGACCGGATTTGAATCCACAAGCTGGAGCAGCTTGGGAAAAGTGAGTTCTAATCCCGCTATTATGACTAACTACACACATTTGTATGTGGCTGAAAATTGTGAGCTAATAACATCCGAAAAGCCGGAAGGAGATCAGCACGAACGTATTAATGTACACCTATTACCAATGGATGAGTTTTTGGATTTTGTGGCTGATGGTACTATTCATCACAGTATTATGGTGGCGGCGGTAGCGCGGTTTTTGTTGAAGAGTTGACGTGAAATGTGAGACGGAAAATGTTTTTAAGTGCTCTTAATCAAGTTTGAAAGCATTGCAAAAATATGCTCTAATTCATTCTCAACTTTGATTAATTCTTTATCTGACAAATAGTTTAGCTTCTGAGCTATTTCAAGTTGTGTATCAACTTCAACTAATGATGAACGAGCGATTTCATAAAATCTACACCGTTCTTTTGGTGATCTTCGTGCTGCTCCTTCTGCAATATTCGAGGGGATTGATACCGAAGCACGTCGAAGTTGGGATGTTAACCCATATAGCTCATGTTTGGGAAATAATAGGGTCAATTCATAAATGATAGCAGTTAACTTTATTGAAGCTCTCCAGACATCAAGTTTTTTGTGGCTTAGATTGATCATGATGAAATGGTTTATAAAAGTGAATGTATTAGTATGACCTAAGAACTTTTAAATACTTACAAAATTATTAAAATGGCTTTAGTACATCTCACTTCTGCCGTTTCACATCTAACATTTGACTCCTTCATCTAATCTTCAACTAATAGCAATACCTTCCGCAATCAAAAGATTTATTGCAGTACGGGGCTGATCACTTTATTATAAAAGATCCCTAAAATGCTGATTGGCAGAACGAAATGGGTTATAAATTGAGTTAATAGAGTCACTGCCAACATCAAACTAGCTAAAAAGTTTAAGGAAGAATCATGATTGAGACAGGTGCCCAAATTGATACGGATTTTACGCTCGACATTGTAAAAAATGGAGAAGAAAAAACAGTGACGTTTAAGGAGTTGTTAGATCGTCCGACTATTGTATCGGTGTATATGCGCAATAATACATCCGGTTGTGATAAACAAAACAAAAGTCTGGCCGAGCATGCCGATTGGTTTGATGAACAAGGTTATAATTTGATTGCCATCAGTAAAGACAGTTGTGGTTCGCATAAAAATTATGCGGAAAAACTGAATATTAACTACGTGCTGGCGTCTGATCCCGAGTATAAATTTGCTGAAGCCACCGATTCCATTGTCGAAAAACAGATGTTTGGCAATAAATACGAAGCCCCATCACGTTCTGCTTATGTGATCGATACCGATGGAACGGTCAAAGCCATAATTGAAAAAGTAAATACTAAAGATCATGCCTCCGAGTTAAAGGAAGTGATCAAGAATTTGTAGAAAACGAGGTATATGAAGTCTCTTGTAATTGTAGAGTCACCCACAAAAATTAAAACGCTCAAGAAGTATCTGCCTAAGGATTATACCATTGATTCGTCGATGGGCCATATTCGTGATCTTCCGGCCAATGCGAAGGAAGTGCCTAAGAAATTTAAGGGCGAAGATTGGGCTAATTTGGGCGTTAACACCGATGAAGGTTTTGAACCTCTCTATGTGATCCCGTACGGAAAAAAGAAAGTGGTCAAGCGTCTGAAAAAGGAACTTAAGAATGCTGATGAGCTTATTTTAGCGACGGATGAAGACCGGGAAGGAGAAGCCATTTCTTGGCACTTGACCGAATTGCTGAAGCCCGAAGTGCCGGTAAAGCGGATGGTTTTTCGTGAGATTACCGAAGAGGCCATTAAAGATTCGCTGAATCATTTTCGTGATATCGATATGAATCTCGTGAATGCGCAAGAGGCGCGACGAATTATTGACCGTCTGGCGGGATATACGATTTCACCGTTGTTGTGGAAAAAGATCGCACCCGGACTTTCTGCGGGACGTGTACAATCTGTGGCCGTACGATTCCTTGTTGAACGTGAACGCGAACGTATGAAGTTTCGCTCGGCGCGCTATTGGGATTTGAAAGCACAGCTTCACAAGCAGGATGACAGCAATATTTTTGAGGCTGACTTGACGCACTTAGATGGCAAGCGACTGGCTTCGGGCAAAGACTTTGATGAGAATACCGGTAAGTTAAAAAAGCCGAAGAAAGTTGTTCTGTTGGATGATAAGACCGCGGGGGAACTACGTGATGATCTCGATAAGGCTAAATGGGAAGTTTCGGAAGTCAAGAAGAACCGCCAGAAACGAAATCCCTCTGCAGCTTTTATAACCTCTACGCTTCAGCAGGAGGCCAACCGAAAGCTGAACTTCTCGGCCAAGCGTACCATGGGTGTGGCACAGAAGCTGTACGAAAATGGATACATCACCTACATGCGTACCGACTCGGCTCGTCTATCGGGACAAGCAATTAATGCGGCGCGTAATGCGGTGAAAAAGGAATACGGCGAAGAGTATTTATTTGATCGGCCACGAAATTATGGGGGCGGATCCAATGCGCAGGAAGCTCACGAAGCCATTCGTCCGGCGGGTAGTTATTTTAGGAAGCCCGAAGAAGCGGGACTTAGCGGCGATCAGTTTAGATTATATGATTTGATTTGGAAACGAACCATCGCCACACAGATGGAGCAGGCTGAACTTGAGTTTACGAACGTAACGATTAAGGCGGAAGCCAGTGGTAAAGTGGCTGAGTTCAAAACCAGTGGAAAAACGATCGTATTTCCCGGATTCTTTCGAGCTTACGTTGAAGGTAGTGACGATCCCGATGCGGCACTCGAAAACCAAGAAAAATTCTTGCCTGAAATGAGTGAGGGCGAAGAAGTTGTTGAAGAAGGTATTGAGCCAATATCCCACGAAACCAAACCTCCAGCCCGATTTACGGAAGCCACGCTGGTTAAGGAGCTCGAAAAGCGAGGCGTTGGACGTCCGAGTACGTATGCCTCGATTATCAGTACCATACAAAATCGCGGTTATTGTGAGGCTGACGGGAAAACGCTGGTTCCTACGTTTACGGCTTTTGCCGTTACGGAGCTGTTAGAGAAAAATCTTCACGATGTAGTGGACAGTGATTTCACTTCTGAGATGGAGACCAAACTGGATGAAATTGCCCAGGGCAAGCTGGATACGAAGCAGTATTTGGGAACGTATTACAATGGCGAAAAGGGATTGAAATCCAAGGTCGAAGAAAATGAGGATGCTATTGATCCAGAGGAAGCCCGTCAGCTGGATCTGCCAATTGAGGATCTTAAGGATATTAAAATTCTGGTAGGACGATATGGTCCCTACATTAAAAAAGAAGTGAATGGAGAAGAGCTGACAACCTCTATCCCCGAAAGCTGGAAGCCGAGTGATATTACGGTGGAGAAGCTTGAAGAGTTGATTAAAGCGGAAGAAGAAGGTCCTAAATCAATTGGGAATCATCCAGAAACCGGTGAACCTATTTTTGTGCTCAATGGCCGTTATGGTCCTTATGTGCAGGTTGGTGAACGTACGGAGGATAACAAAAAACCAGAGCGTGCTTCGCTGCTTAAGGACATGAAACCGGAAGATGTGGATGTAGATTTGGCTTTGCGATTACTGGAGCTGCCGCGTCCGCTGGGTAAGCACCCGGAAACGGGAGAAGTTGTTCGGGCTGGAGTGGGTCGGTATGGTCCATTTGTAGTGCATGATGGTACATTTGCTTCGCTGCATAAAAGTGATTATGTGCTGGATGTGGAGCTGGATCGTGCGCTTGAGCTTCTGGAGCAGAAAAAGAATAAAAAATCCAGAAAGAGTAATGTGATAAAGGAGCTTGGTGATCATCCCGAAAATGGAAAGAAAGTGCGCGTGATGACTGGTCGATACGGGCCCTATATCAAATATGGAAAAACTAATATTAGTTTGCCCGATGATTTTGATCCCGAAGATGTCAATATGGATATTGCCGTGCAGCTGATTTCCGAGAAGGAAAAGTAGCAGACGGCAAACGGAGATGACAAATGTGAGAAGTAAAACGTCTGCCATCTCCCATTTCACCTTTGCCATTTCAAAAATTTAACATGACAATAAGGTTCCAGTTTTCTAACTTGAGGTGTCATGGAAAATCAGTCAGCTACATATTTTAGCTATCCGCCCAATTTGCACGAGCTGGATTTGGCTACCCTTGTTTCGATGTACCGTGACCGGGGTATCCCCAAAAAGGCTAAGCCAGGCGAATATTTTGCTTGTACCGTAACGAACAAGCTCATCAAAGAGGGTAAGTGGTGGTTTGGTCGGTATTACAGCCAGCAGGCTTGGGATAAGACGCTAAGCCGCGGTTCGGAGGGCTTTCCGCTCACCGAAGTTGAAATGAATGTGCTTGGCTTGGTGTATGCTGCGGATGAGGAGGCGCCCCGTCGTGATTATGTGGAACAGAATTGCGGGGCCGTTAGCAAGCTTGCCTATATGATTGTTAATGACCTTAAGGAGTTTGGGTTCTTATCCTTGGATGACCATGATCGTTTGCTGATTACGCCCCGCGGCGAAAAAGCACTGCAGGGAATTGCTAAACAAATACACGGCAAAAAATTTAAGCCTGATATGCTCAAAGTAGAGCAAGGCGAAATTGCGAATCCCAAGATAGAGCATGCCCCTAAAGAAGACAACGAACAGGTCAATCTGTTTTAGGTTTGTTTAACCTGCCTGCTGTGTAGCGTTGTTCTTTTTTAATCCACCCTTCTTGTTCTTACACCGAAAGCAACGTTGTCTTTGGTCTATTTAAGAAAGCGATCTTCATGGGATAAGGTAGAGTCGTTCCATGTGGTCATCATATCAGCCGTCTGAGTCCAAATTTTTACGCGTCGCCGTGGTATTTTGGTGCGCCATTTTTTACCGGTTACCGGATCGGTATAAAGTAACCGAAGCGTAATGTTACGCGAAAGCTGTTCGAGCGGATCTAAATCAATACTTCGGTAATTGGCTGTGCCGTTTGTAGTTACATCTGGGATGCCATCGCTGAGCATTACAACAGAAACGGGGCGCAGAACGAGGTTTTTAGAGCGAATAGTTTCGGCAACCTGCTTGAAGAAGGCGTTAAAATCGGTAAGGTCATTTTGTTTTTCTTTGGGAAAGTACTCTTTAAGTTTCTTCTCTATTTTTGCACCGATTTATTTTCAAATACGTGGATTGGATAAAATGATTTTGGCTCACCAGGTTTTGGTCCACCGATAGAAACTCACGAAAAGCTCGTTGGTTTTTCGAGTTCTCCGAGTCCCTCTAAATAGGCAAATAAAAAAGTCCGGAGATTTACATCATCCGGACTTTCAAAAGTAATTTTAGTGGTTACTACTACTGTTTGCCGGGTTCTATATACTCATCCATCTCAATAACATTATTATCGCGATCGATATCGGCCATGCGTTTAGTTGGATCGATTTCAACTTTCTTTATTTCTCTGGGTGGTCGTTCGACTTCCAACGTATAAGTTGGATTTACCCACGGCCAATCTTTTTTAATGGTGCGCGGGATGTCGGGATTTTCGTTCGGCTTTTCGTTGCGCATAATGCGCAAGGGAATATAAAACTGTTCTTTGCTGCCATCTTGGTACGTAACCATCAGGTCAATCGGCATTGGCATCAACTCTTCCCTCTTAAGGGTTATAAAGGTCGATCCATCCACATTTAGAAGCGATTCGATTCCGTAATCGATATGCTTGGTACTTTCAATGAAGTAATTATAATACCAGTCGAGCACCATACCCGATTCTTGTTCCATCACACGCAGAAAATCACGTCCCTTGGGATGCTTAAACTTCCACTCTTCAAAAAAGCGTTTCATGCCTCTATCCATAACATCGCCGCCAATAACATACCGAAGCTGATTTAAAAATACACCGCCGGTTGAATACACTGCCGAACCGTAGGCACGGTTTGTATGATAATGGTCGGCATGAGTATCAAGCGCTTCTTGTTTGCCGTCTTCAATGATGCTGTAATAGGAGTTGTACGAATTTTCATGCACATTTTCTCCCTGTCCGTCATTGAAGAGTTCATCCATAATAATCGACGAGGCGTAGGTGGTAAAACCTTCATCAATCCAGGGGAACCGACTTTCGTTGTTTGCCAGTACGCCCTGGTACCAGGCATGAACCAGTTCATGAACAGATACACCTACCAAGCTGCCAAATGAACGATTGCCGGTAATAAGGGTACCCATGGGATACTCCATACCGCCATCGCCACCCTGAATAAAGGAGTACTTGTCGAAGGGATACTCCCCAAAGTGTTCGTTCATATATTCAAAAGCTCTTACCGCATATTCGGGCAGTCGCTCCCAGTTTTCGCGCAGCTCTTCTTGCGAATAGCGATCGGCATTTTCAGCTACGGTATCCTCTTGGTAAAAGAAATGCAATTTGGTGCCATTAGAAAGCTCGGCCGTGGTATGGGTAAAGTCCGGATCAGCGCCCCACATAAAATCGTGTACCTTGTCGGCTTTCCAGTGCCAGGTTAGTTTTTCGGAATTGGGACGTTCGTAGTCATCAGCGTAACCGTGGCCAATTTCTTCAGCATTTTGCAGGTGCCCGGTAGATCCCATCACATAGGAGCTGTCAATAGAAATTTTCACATCAAAGCTTCCAAATACGCCGTGAAATTCGCGGCCTACATACGGGTTGGGGTGCCAGCCTTCATCGTCATATTCCGAGAGCTTCGGATACCATTGACTCATCGAAAATTCCACGCCCTCCTTGCTCATCCAGCCGCTACGACGAATTTGCCGCGGCACCTGGCTCTCAAATTCCATCTCAAAGACAGCAGATTCTCCCGGAGCGATAGGTTCATTTAGGGTAACCTCCATAATGGTTTCCTCAACATCGTATTCAACCGTTTCGCCATCCTGCTTCAAGGTGTTTATATGATGATATCCAATCTCATCTTCGGGCAGTTTCTGGATACGGTCACGCACCCGACTGTCGGGGTCTTCGATGGTGCGCGAGCGGACATCCATCATGCTGTTTGGCTGAAAGGCATTAAAATATAAGTGGTAAAAAACGCGCTTCAGCGTATCCGGCGAATTATTGTGATAGGTTAGCTTTTGGGTTCCGTCAAACTGGTGGTTTTCGACATCCATGTCGATGTCCATTTCGTATTCGACTTCTTGTTGCCAGTAATTGTCGTCTTGAGCCTGCACCGAACAGGCAAGACCCCAAATAAGTAGTGAGAAAAGTAACGATTTAATTTTCATAAGATTGATTTTTGAATTCATATTCAAAGAACTAAGATGATAAAAAGGATGGAAAATCCTAATTCCCGCGCAGCGATTTTCAATTTTTTAAAAAGTATTGCGGCTGGCAAAGGCACGTCCCAGCGTAGCTTCGTCAATAAATTCCAGCTCCGTTCCCATTGGAATGCCATACGCAATGCGGGTAACCTCAACACTATCGAAAGGTTTTAGTAGCTTGTTGATGTAATAGGAGGTGGCTTCGCCTTCAGAATCGGGGTTCAGCGCCAAGATGACCTCGTCAATGCCTTCGTTCTCATCGTTAACTCGCTCCATCAGTTCTTTAACGCGTACATCATCGGGACCGATATTGTCGAGGGGAGAAATGACACCGCCCAAAACGTGATACCTTCCGCGAAATTCATTGGTTTTCTCGATAAGAAATACATCCTGCGATTCCTCCACCACACAAACCTGTCCCGTTTGGCGTTTTGCATTTTGGCAGATAGAACATGGATCGCCATCGCTGATCACGCCACAGGTTGAGCAGCGGGTAATCGATTTTTTAAGATTAATTAATGCCTCGGCCAGATCGATGACTGATTCATCATTTTGTTTGAGCAGATAAAGAGCAATACGCCGCGCCGACTTCCGTCCCGTTCCTGGCAGCTTGGCCAGTTGTTCAATAGCCTGCTCCAGTATTTCTGAAGTTCCTTCCATGTAGCAGTTTTTTTAAAGCTACGTGTCACCCTGAATTTATTTCAGGGACTGTTAATATGATAGATGCTGAAACAAGTTCAGCATGACACGGTGGTTATAGTCCCAATTTGCTCAGATCCATTCCGGGAATACCGCCGCCGGGCAGAATATCTTTATACGTTTCCTGCATGCGCTCTTTGGCTGCCTCTTCTGCTTTTTCGAGCGCCTTGTTGACGCCTGCTACTACCAGATCTTCCATCATTTCTGCATCATCGGGATCAATAACATCTTTATCCAGCTTGATACTTAAAATCTGCCGTTTGCCGTTGGCTTTCACCTTCACCATGCCGCCACCGGCTTCGGCTTCCACCTCAAGCTTGCCAAGTTCTTGTTTCGCTTCTTCCACTTTTTCTTGCAGTTCGGAAAACTTCCCGAACATATTAGCCATATTGTTCATCATAGTAATTGGTTATGCGTTTAAAAATTTATTTTGTTCTGCAAATACAACCTTTCAACGACTGTATAAAGATAAGAGTCTTTGCTTACTGATTTAAATTATAATCAAGTTCGGCACCAAAGAGTTCAACCAGCTTTTTGATGGTTGGATCCCGTTCCTGCAATTTTTTAAATCGTTCGTAGGGACTCATAGATTCTTCGGTTTTTTTGTCCTGCTTTTTAACAGTGCAAGTAAAACTAAGAAAAGTACCCAGCTCGTCTTCTAAAAACTTTCCAAGTCTGCGGTTGTTTTCATCTACAATTTTCTTGGCAAATTCATCCGTAGCCCGAAGTTTTAAATCTCCATTTTTGAGCTCCGCAGGCTCAACGCGCTGCATTTGTAAATACAGCAAATGTGGAACATGATGCCGAAGCCCATCAAGATAGTCCTCCCAGCAGTCCTTGATCTCTTGCAGTGTTACATCTTTAGGGGCACGTTTTGTGGCTGCAACGGCTGCGTGTTTGGTTTGTTTCTTTTCTTGTGGATTTTCTTTCGACCCCTTATTAGGGCGCTGGGTAGGTTTGGGATCTCCTAACGAAGAAGCTCCAAACAGATTTGTAAACTCATCGTCTTCCTTCTCAGATGAAACCGCAGCCTGTTGACCGTCAGAGCTCTTGACTTCAGAATCAGCTCGTTGTTCTTTGATTTGATCCTTTTTAACAGGCTGATCTTCCGGTTCAGAACTTTTCGAAGACGCTGCTGCCTCGGATGTTGACGGCGGAGGAGAATCGATTTCAGATCCGGAATTCGCAGTCGAACTCGTTGGTTTCTGCCCGTTATTCTGCTTAGATGTAGAACCTTGCTCTGATTGCTGCTCACTATTTTTGGCAGCGCCATTTGAAGATTCTAACTTGGGTAGTTCAGCAAGATCAGAATTATTTAGCTTTTTTTTTAACAGCTCCAGCTCGGCAAGAAGAGTGTTAAGCTTCTGCGATCGCTCCATGTGGATGAGCTTAAGCAGCGTAATTTCGAACTGTATTTTAGGCTGATGTGCTTCCTTAATTTTGTACTGTGCCTCGCTAACTATATGCAGCATCCGCATCAGGTCATCCTCAGAAAACGATTGCGCTGATCCTTGATACCGCTTTTTCGTATCAGGAGAAGCTTCTACAAGGTGCATTTGTTTTGAACCCTTGGCCACATAAAGATTTCGCAAGTGCTCGGTTAATCCCACCAGGTATTCCTGGATGTCATACCCTTCCTGCAAAAGTTCATTGATGAGCTCAAGTCCACGGCTGGCGTCCCGTTTTTCCACGGCATCCATAAAGTCGAACATCCGCTCGGTGCTTACCACGTTAAGTGCCCGAAGCAGTTCTTCGTGCTGAATGTCATTGCCACAAAAGGCGATTGCCTGATCCATCAACCCAAGGGCATCGCGCAGGGCGCCATCGGCTTTTTTGGCGATGACGTGGAGCGATTCCTCGTCAATGCTGATGCCTTCGTCCCGAGCTACATTGGCAAG
The DNA here is from genome assembly GCA_051746985.1 of Bacteroidota bacterium. Classification (GTDB taxonomy): domain Bacteria; phylum Bacteroidota; class Rhodothermia; order Balneolales; family Balneolaceae; genus Fodinibius. The sequence goes on along the minus strand of JBNJFP010000012.1, from coordinate 27,272 downwards.
ACGCTCCACAATTTGTTCAACGCTGATTCGCTTGAAATCAAATCGCTGCACGCGCGACAAAATGGTGGGCAGCACCTTATGTGGCTCGGTGGTCGCAAAAATGAAAATAACATGATCAGGAGGCTCTTCAAGGGTTTTCAGCAGAGCGTTAAACGCCGACTTGCTGAGCATGTGCACCTCGTCGATGATGTAGATCTTGTAGCGGCCGTTTTGCGGAGGAATGCGAACGCGTTCGCGCAGGTCGCGAATATCATCCACACTGTTATTGGAAGCCGCATCAATCTCAACAACATTCAAAGTTTGGTTCAGAGATTCCCCGTCAACATCGCGATCGATTTCGTTTACTGTTCGGGCCAGCACGCGCGCCATCGTGGTTTTGCCTACACCGCGCGGACCACAAAACATGTAGGCATGAGCCAAACGGTTTTTTTTGAGAGCGTTTTTAAGCGTACTGCTCACATGCTCTTGCGATACAATATCATCGAAAGAAGTGGGGCGATAGGTACGTGTTAACGCGCGATAATTGTCAGACATCGGGCTCCTGTTGAGCTTTTGGTTATTGCTTCAAACAACGGATAAATCTACAAAAAATGAAGCCCATTTCGCAGTGGAATTTATAGCGACAAACCACCTCTTTTTTAAAGATGTACAGGGTTAGGCTACTTCTGATCTTATGCCGGATTTTGGCATTTTCAACTGGAATGACTCTCCGTGCTGCAGGGTCAAAAACTCATTCGAATGCAACTGATGCTTACGGACAGCTTTATTGAGATCTTCGATCGGTTCATACATCCCGTCGTCGGCCATGGGAAAGGTGCCGTAGTGCATGGCAATACTTTGTTGTGATTGGAGATCCTCATGAGCTTTAACGGCTTCTTCGGGCGACATGTGGATGGCCTCCATAAACCAGCGCGGCTTGTATGCGCCGATAGGCAGTATTGCGGTTTGGATGGGGGCAAAGGCCTTTCCAATTTCTTTTAAAAAGTTTCCGTACCCCGTATCGCCAGCGAAATAAATATGACCGGATGGATGTTCAATTACATAGCCACACCACAGGGTTTTGTTGCGGTCGAAAAGTCCGCGCCCTGAAAAATGACGAGCTGGAACGGCCGAAACAAGTGTATTGTCACCGAGCCCGTACTTGTCCCACCAGTCCATGCGGATAGTATTATCCACGCCCTGGTTTTGCAGGTAGCGTTCGACGCCGAGGGGGACAATAAATTGAGGATCAAATCTACTTTGCAGATGTTTTATGGTATCAATATCCAGATGGTCGTAGTGGTTGTGGCTCAATAGTACGGTATGGATATGGGGCAAGTCTTCGAAGTCGATACCGGTGGGACGTTTTCGTTTGGGACCAATCCATTGATACGGACTGGCACGAAAACTCCAAACAGGATCTGTCAGTATATTTTGTCCAGCGATCTGTATTAAAAAAGTAGCATGATTAATAAACGTTATTCGATGTTCTGCATTGTTTACAGATGAGGGCGGCGCCGGAAAATCGGGCAGACTCTCTTTATTATATTCATGCCACGTGCCTTTGTCGTTGCCGCCAAGCCACCATTTAAGGACTTCCCAATAGGTGTGATTACCGCTATTATCGGGATTGACAAACTTGTTACCATCGAAATGGTCGGAATTATCCTCAATGTATTTTGGGGCCGATAGCATTTTATCCACAATAAAAAGTGCGGCTGCGAACGTGCCCGCAATAGCCAATGTCCAAATCATGCAAATCGCGCTTTATTCACCAGTCGTAATGTGAGTGAGTACAACTGTTTTGTTCCGTATTTGTTTCCTGGAAATTAAGGGATCTAATTTCGAAGCTCTTTCTCAAAAAAGTCAAAAATACGCTGGTATTCATCATGCCAGGCATCGGGGTCCTGAAAACTATGGCGTTCAGTGGGATACATCATCATATCAAATTCTTTGCCGCCGGTTTGAATCAGTTCTTCGATATACTGGGCCGCATCCTGAAAGCCTACATTGTTATCGGTTAGTCCATGCAGGATAAGTACAGGGTCTTCGAGATCATCCACATAGGTGATGGGCGAACTGCGGGCATAGTTGGTTGAGTCGGCCTCGGGGGTACCCAGTCGGGGCTGGGTGTACCAAGGGTTGGTGTGATAGTAGTTTTCCCAGTTGGTTACGGCTCGAAGGGCCGCCGCGGCGTCAAAATAATCGGGGGCTACGCTGGTGGCGTACAGTGCCATAAAGCCACCGTAGCTGCCACCATAAATTCCTACATTTGAAGTGTCTGCCTGCGAATAGTTTTCGGCCAGATAATCGATGCCGTCAACAATATCTTGTGTTTCGTATTTGCCCATCCAGTCGGTAACGTCTTCGCGAAATTCGCGTCCATAGCCCGTGCTGTGGCGGTAGTCCACCTCGATCACATAATAGCCTTTGGCTGTCAAGTACTGGTGGAACATATATTCGCGGTAATAATTGTTCGACCATCCCTTATACACATTTTGCAGCGAGCCGGCGCCGTGGACAAATACTACAACAGGGTGCTCAGAGTTTTCGGTCTTGTTGAGGGGTTCCAGCACCGACATCGAAAGCTCGGTTTCGCCATCCCGGCTGGTAAAGCGGACGTAATCTTCTTTTTGCCAGTCTAAGCTGTTAAATTGGTCGGGGATGGTTTTTGTAAGTCGCTGTTCTTCGCTATTATCTTCTAAATTGAGAGCATAAAGCTCGAAGGGCTCGTTAAAATAAGTGTATTCGTAGGCCAAGTGTTTTTTATCATCACTTAGCTCAAAATTCTGGCGATAGCCTGTTTCGCTTGTCAGTTTTTCGGTTTCATTGCTTTGGATATTTGTACGGTAGATGTGACGTTCACCAGGATCGGCTTCGGTTGAAGCATAGATGACAGATTCTTCATCAAGCCATTCGGCCCAAGGTACTTCAAATTCTCCCTGCGTATGCTGTTCGAGATTTTTGCCATCAGGATCCGTGGTATAAATATGATTCCATCCGTCTGTTTCAGACATAATCATCAGCTTGTTACCGGATGGCGCGAATGCAATATCAGTATTGGAAAGCCATCCGTCAGTCGAATCCTTAAAAACCGTAGTGTGTTCATAGGAGTCAAGGTCAAAAACCTTGATATCACGTTTTTTCATGTCCGGACCGGTCAGGTCGGCGGCTACATATTTCCCATCGGAGCTAATATCGGTATCAACATATCCTTTTTTCTCAAGCAAGGAGTCCACTTCTTTACTTTCTAAATCAACTACAGAAATAACTCTATTCGAAATACCCCGGCGTATGGCACCAGGTTTTACATATTTGTCAGCATACTCGGGAAAGTAATATTCTTCATAATCTGAAGTATCATTTTGGGAGAGAATGAGCTTGTCATCTCCGGCCCATCCCACAACATTGTAACCGATCTCCTCTTCTGTGATATTGGTGATCTGGGTCAGCTTTGAGGTTTCGATATTGATGGTCCACACATTTTTATCCTGTACAAACGCTATGCGCTTGCTGTCGTGGCTCCAACGGGCACCATATTCGGATGATTTTGAATCAATAAGTTGCTGTTTATTTGTGAAGTCGGGATTGGCAATCCAGATATCATCCTTATCGATATATAACAGCTTTTCGCCGTTAGGCGCCAAGCGATAGTTTTGTTGTACGTTATCAGATACAGATTGTCGCTCTCCACCCGTAACGGGTCGTTTATATAATTCCTCCTCACTCATTGCGGAATCGTTGGCCTGGTAGTAGATGTGTGACATATCCGGAGAAAAATTAGTGAAATCCGGACGATTGCCAGCCAAAAGAGGATCGTAGAAAATGGTTTCGAGGCTGAGGGTGTCAACGTTGGTTTGCCCGAATGCAAGAGTCGGGATAAACAGGAGAACAAAAAATAGATTTGTAAGTAATCGCATAGCTAATATTCTGATTATTTAATTGCCGATGGATAATAAAGAAAGGTTTTTTGTGAGGGGCAAAAAATACAATATCATTTTACGAACTATTGTAATCGCAGAACAAATAATCAGTGGTAGAAATATTTATTTCTACCGTGGGCTGCAACCATGGCCGCGCCCACAATACTGGCATCATTTAAGAAGCTGGCAGCCTTAAATGGGGTGGTTACTTTAATAAAGGGAAAGGTTTTATCAGCTTTACGACTCAGTTGTCCCCCCAAAATAAACAAGCTGGGATGGAAGATCTTTTCGAAATGTTCAAGCACCAGCTGCAGTCTTTTTGCCCATGTTTTCTTTCGGATGCCTTCTTCTTTTCGGGATTTGTTGGAAGCTCGCTCCTCGACGGTGATGCCTCTAATTTCCATGAGTCCCAGTTCGGTATTGGGCACCAGATTCCCATCCATAAAAACCGAAGAGCCGATACCCGTTCCCACGGTAAGGACAATCGTTACACCATCCTGATTTTGTCCCGCCCCAAAGTGCATTTCTGCCAATCCCGTGGCATCAGTATCGTTAATCACAGAAACGACATTGTCGGTTATTTCCGAGAACAGATGTTCGGCGTTGGTATCAAGCCAGTTATCATTAATACGTTTTGCGGAGAGTACAATCCCCCGGTGGATGGGCGCGGGAAAGGCACATCCCACGGGACCCTTCCATGCAAAATCTTTACGCACTATTTGATGCAGCTGGGCCAGAATTTTGTGGGGAGCTGTATCGTCAAGTGGCGGCGTGCTCTTACGCTCCGAAATAATTTTTCCTTTTTCGGTATCAACGACACATCCTTTTATGCCATAGCTGCCAATGTCGATGCCTAATATTTCCATGTCATGTTATGGATTAGCAATTATTTGCCAGCAGAACGCCACGGCAAATAACTATTTTTCGATAAGTACCCAGCCATCTTCGTCGATCATACGCTTGGCCTTTTTCCATTTGATGTCGATGACTTCGCCACTGTTCATGTTTTGAATTTTTACGTAGTCATTCCGGCCGGGTTCTTCTTCAACGGTAACAGGTTGTGGCTTCTGATCGCTGCGTTTCTGCTGGCCTCCATTTTGTTGTTGTGCTCCGGCACCGGCCTTAAAGCCCATATTAGTGGCATCAGAATGCTGGGTTTTGGCGCGATTCATATCCACTTTCGCACGCTCTTCGGGCGCTTGTTTCATTTTATCTTGGTCGGCCTGCATTTCGGGAATTGCCTTCCAAATTAGTGAAATGGCATCCTGGTTGATTTCATCCAGCAGCTGTTTAAACATTTCAAAAGCCTCTCGCTTGTATTCCAGCAGCGGATCTTTCTGTCCATATGCTCGCAGCCCGATCCCTTCCTTAACCGAATCGAGTTCACGAAGATGTTCCATCCATTTGCCGTCGATGGTAGAAAGTACGGCTGTTCGTTCCAGCGCGTGTGCTACTTCTTTACCCTCGTTTTCATAGGCTTTTTCCACATCCACAACTACGCGCATGCGGCGAATGCCGTCCGTAAAAATTACCTGTACTTTGTTAGGCTTCTTTTCGGCGTCAGATTCCTTGATATTCTTTATGACCTGGTAAAGCGGCTTGGAGATCATTTCTTCTTTCTGACGATAGACCTCATATGCCCGCTCAATAATGTGGTCAATTAATACATCGGGACCCATGCGTCCCATCTCTTCACGGTCAAGCTGGATATCAACTGCTAAAAATCGCAGAATGGTATCGCGCAGTTCATCTAATTCGCCCTGCGGGTAGTGCTCTTCCACCACGCTTTGGACGAGGTCTTCAAGCATATCATAAATATCGCTGCGGAGCTCTTCGCCTTCGAGAGCGTGTTTACGACGTTTGTAAATAACCTCACGCTGATTATTCAGCACGTCATCGTATTCCAGCTGCTTTTTACGGATGCTGAAGTTGTTCTGCTCTACCTTGCCCTGGGCACGTTCCAGTGATTTTGTAATCCATGAGTGCGTAATAGGTTCTCCTTCATCGAAATTGAGCCGCTCCATAACGTTAGCCACACGATCCGATCCAAAAAGTTGCATCAGATCATCCTCAAGAGAAACAAAAAACTGCGATTCCCCGGGATCTCCCTGGCGTCCCGATCGTCCGCGCAGCTGCAGGTCAATACGGCGCGATTCGTGACGCTCAGTTCCCAAAATGGCCAGCCCACCCGCTTCTTTTACGCCCGGCGCCAGCTTAATGTCGGTACCACGTCCCGCCATGTTGGTAGCTACCGTAACGGCACCCGGCTGACCGGCATTTTCTACAATTTCGCTCTCTTTAGCGTGATGCTTGGCGTTCAATACGCTATGTGGTATTCCCTCGCGTTTAAGCAGCCGGCTTATTGTTTCAGATACATCAACGCTGGTAGTACCTACAAGTACAGGCTGTTTGGATTCGTGATACTCGCGGATACGTTCGATGGCAGCGTTATATTTTTCACGCTTGGTACGAAATACGAGGTCTTCTTTATCATCCCGGATTACCGGTTCATTTGTTGGGATGATGACCACATCGAGGTCGTAAATTTCGTTAAATTCGCCTTCCTCTGTAGCAGCCGTACCAGTCATCCCCGACAGCTTGTTGTACATGCGAAAATAGTTTTGCAGGGTAATGGTGGCATAGGTTTGGGTAGCCGCCTCAACGCTCACATTTTCTTTGGCCTCAATAGCCTGATGGAGTCCGTCGGAATAACGACGTCCCGAAAGTACCCGTCCTGTATGCTCGTCCACAATTTGAACTTTGCCATCCTGAACGATGTATTCCTCTTCTCGTTCGAATAGTGTGTACGCCTTGAGCAGCTGGTTTACCGTGTGGATACGATCGCTGCGTTCGGCAAACAGGCGGTGTATCTCGTTTAGCCGCTGCTCTCGTTCTTGGGCTACTTCCTGTTTGGCTTCTTCAATTTTTTTCTCTTTGTATTCCTCGCTCCACTCGTCGTTCTCTTCAATTTCTTTAATTTTTTCTTCACGGAGCTCATCCATCTCCTCATCGAGGTCGGTGGTTTCGGTACCGAGATCGGGAATAACGAAGAACTCGTTATCTTCATCATCTTTGGTAATAAAATCCTGCCCCTTTTCAGTCATCTCGATGTTATTCATCTTCATATCCACTGAGTAGTAGAGCTCTTTGTCCACTTCTGGCAGTCGCCGGGCATTATCCTGCAGATAAAAGGCTTCCGTTTCCTGAACCAGTTTTTGGTTCTCGGGAATCTGCATCATCTTGCGGAACTTTTTGTTTTTGGGGAATCCGCGCTGGGCCCTATACAATGCCAGTCCGGCCTGCTGGCGGTCTCCTTCTTCGAGATGTTCCTGGGCTTCTTTAACCAGCTCGCCTACCAGCTTTTTCTGTGCGCTAACCAGTGATTCAACCCGGGGTTTTAGTTCTTCATATTTTTCAGACTGGGTATCTTCAGGTACGGGGCCGGAAATGATGAGCGGCGTACGAGCTTCATCAATAAGGATGGAGTCAATCTCATCAATGATAGCAAAGTTGTGATCGCGCTGCACAAGCTGTTCAGAATTAACAACCATGTTATCACGCAGGTAGTCAAATCCAAACTCATTATTAGTACCATAGGTGATATCGGCGCGGTAGGCCTTGCGGCGGGGTTCGGTGTTGGGGTCGTAGAGGTCAACACAATCAACTTGCAGGCCATGAAAGTTAAACAGCGGCTCGTTCCATTCGGCATCACGTTTGGCCAGGTAGTTATTTACGGTGACAATATGAACACCCCGACCACTTAAGGCATTGAGGTAGGCAGGCATAAGGGCAGCCAGCGTTTTACCTTCACCGGTTTTCATTTCCGCAATTTTACCTTGGTGCATAGCAATAGCTCCGGCAATTTGCACGTCATAGGGAATCATATCCCATTCGGTCATACTGCCGCCGACCATCCACTTTTCGCCCACAAAGCGCCGGCAGGTGTCTTTAACTACGGCAAAAGCTTCCGGTAAAATTTCTTCTAAAACATCCTCAATGGTGTCGGTGTGTTCCTGTTCCAACTCGTCCAATTCCTCGGCCAGCTCACGGCGACGGATTACAGAAAGTTCTTCGTCGCTGTTCAGCGTATTCTTAACCGCTTGGATCTCTTCCTTAACATCTTTGGTAGCTTCATTTATTTGCTGACGAAAATCTTTTGTTTTCTGCTTGAGTTCTTCGTCAGAAAGGTCGCTCATGCCCTCATAATGTTCATTTACTTCTTCAACGATGGGCCATATCCTTTTTAGATCGCGATCGCTTTTTGTGCCAAAAATGGAGGTTAATACATCTCCAACCGTTTCGGTGAATGTCTCGAACATAGAATATTACTTGTCTCGTGCTATTTTTATGATTTGTGAAAGTTACAGTTTACGCGGTGCCTGTTCAAATTAATTAACAATGGCAATTCTTTAAGCGTTGAACACCATGATACGGTATGTAATGTAACCGATAATTTAGGGTTCTTATTGTCTAAATTTATTTTTATTTTAGGGGACTATTTACGAATCGAATTATCATAAATCAATTCTTAACGATGAAACGTACGTACCAACCAAGCAGTAAAAAACGTAAATCGAAGCATGGTTTCCGTAAGCGTAACAGCAGTAAAAACGGAAGAAAAGTATTGAAAAAGCGTCGCAAAAAAGGGCGTCACCGTTTAACGATTAGTGATGACAAAGGGCCGAAGTAATCATACTTTTGCATCTGATGATTTCAGCTTGCCCAAAGCTAAAATTTTAAGGGGTCGTAAGAATTTTCAGCGTCTTTTTGAACGGGATGTTCATATAATCCGCAAAAAAAATGTTGATTTGCGGTATCTGATTGTTGATAAAGAATCTTTCGGCTGCCTTATGGGTTTTATCGTAAAAAAAAGGTTGGGTAAAGCCAATAAACGTAATCGAATGAAACGGCTTCTCAAAGAGGCATATCGGAAACACCAACACATTTTGACCATGCCATTACAAAAAGCCCAATGGACATTTCATGGGGTACTGATGGCCAAAAAAATAGATGTTGGTTATGCCGAAGTTGAAGAAAGTGTGACCGCCCTCTTATGTAGCGTGCAAGACCAACTCTCTACCATTATTTCTCCCGGCCATTCATGAGATATCTTTTTATCGGACTTGTCCGTTTATATCAACTCATTATTTCCCCGTGGATGCCCAGCAGTTGTCGCTACCATCCCACCTGTAGTCAATATAGTATCGAGGCGTTTCAAAAACATGGAGCCCTTAAAGGGCTATGGCTTACGATAAAAAGAGTGGGGAGCTGTCATCCGTGGAGCAAAGGGGGACATGATCCCGTGCCGGATCCCAAAAATAAATCAAAAATTTAGACCGAGGATTTCTTTTGGATAGAAACACCATAACAGGATTTATTCTAATATTTTTAGTGATGGTTGCATGGTCGTATTACACCATGCCATCCGAACAGGAAATGCAACAGCGCCAGGCAGAGCAGGCACGAGAAGATAGTGTTGCTGCCGCCCAAGCCGACTCTCAGCAGCAGGTACAAGAGCAGGACGAAGATCTTTCCGAGGCGGAGGGCACCCAGCAGGGCCAGGACGATGAAGATAGATCCCAACGGCTATCCGGAGATGAGGATGAGCGCGCTGATATGGGAATTTTTTCTGACGCCAGTTTGGAAGACACCACCAAGCTTGTTGTAGAGTCGCCCCTTTATAATGCTACGTTTACTAACGTCGGAGGTGGACCCTCAAAAATTTATTTTAAAGATTACGAAGCTTGGGATAACAGGCCGGTGCAGATGATAAAAGATACCACCAAGTCGGCCTATTCGTTGGGGTTTCTTACCAGCGAGAACTACAATGTGGAAACCGATGAACTGGTTTTTGAGCAGTTAACGCCCGGCGATTCGGTATCTATCGATGAAGATGGTACTGCCGAAGTTCAGTACGCCCTAAATGTAGATGAAGACAAACGACTAATTTACACCTATACCCTCTTTGGGGATTCCCACGAAATTACGCTGGATATCGAATTTGAAGGCCTGGATCAAACCATAGTGGGGAATGAATTTGATTTTGGATGGAAGTCGCCGCTCAATTTTACCGAAAAAGACCCTGCTACTACCGAAGCAATGTATATGTCGGCTTATGCTTATACCGGTGGAGAAATGGAGCAGCTAAAACTTGACGAGGCTGGCCGAAATACCCAGAATTACAACGGTACAATAGATTGGGTGTCAACGCGCTCGAAGTTTTTTGCCCAGATCATGAAGACCGACAATACCACACAAAGTGCACTGTTGGTTGGGGAGCAAAGTGGAGAAACAGATCTTTCAACTACCGAGCATCGATATCGCTCATTTATAACCACCGATATTTCACAGCAAGGCGATGCGTCTTTCCACATGTACGTGGGTCCGTTATCGTACTACGCCCTGCAGGATTATGAGAGTACGGCCTACGGCATGGTGGATACTGGCTACAGTTTTCTTAGCTGGATTTCAGATCCGCTCGTCGAATATCTTATTATCCCATATTTTGGATTGGTAGATAATTATATGGGGTACGGATTGGCTATTATCTTGTTTGCAATCCTGATAAAGTTGGTGCTTTATCCGCTTACCAAGAAGAGTTATCGCAGTATGGCGGCAATGAAAGAGCTGCAGCCCAAGATGCAGGAGATTAAGGAAAAATACGAAGATGATCCCGAGAAGCAGCAAAAAGCAACCATGAAGCTTTATAAGGAGGAGGGCGTAAACCCGCTGGGTGGTTGTCTGCCGAATCTGTTGCAGCTTCCCATTTTGATTACCCTCTGGCGATTTTTCCAAAACTCCATACTGATTCGACAACAGGAGTTCTTATGGGCCAGCGACCTGTCGGCGCCCGATTATATTTTAAGCCTGCCATTTAGTGTTCCATTTTTAGGAGATCAAATTGCTGGTTTTGTACTGCTGATGACCGCAGCCATGATGGTACAGAGCAAGCTTACCGGGGGCATGGGTCCCGGCGGCGGTGGTGGTGGTGCGCCCGGCGGGGTCAACATGAAGGCCTTGCAGTATATATTTCCGTTTATGTTACTGTTTATTTTCAACAATTTTGCGGCGGGACTTAGCCTCTACTACTTGATTTACAACGTCATGAATATTGGTCAGCAGTTGATAATCTACCGACAGCTTGATAAAGAAAAAGCTGCCGCTGAAGCATAATTTTACTCTTGATTGATTGTTAAAAGGGCTCCGACTGTTCGGGGCCTTTTTTATTGATATTCAGCCAACTATTGTCACTTCGTAAATCATCCCTATATTTGTCCCTATGTCAAGTATAGCTAAACATATTTATCCACCCATTGTATGGCACGACAGGCAGAAAAAACTCTGGAATCCCATCTACAAAAAAGCCCTTAAAAATCTGCCCGAGGAGCGGGTTCGTCTGCGGGTTATAGAGGCACTGACAAGAGCCGGGTGGTCCAAGCATCGCATATCAACCGAAGAAGCGATCGGACAGCTTGGGGACAAAGCTATGCGCACCGATCTGATCTGTTATTCGCAACAGTTTGAGCCCAAAGTATTGGTTGAGTGCAAGGCCGAGCATATTTCCATCTCAGCGAAAACGGCCGAGCAGGTAGCACGATACAATCACAAGGTAGGCGCCCCGTATTTGTTAATGACCAATGGAATGGCCGACTTTTGGTATACTATTGATGAACAATCCGAGAAAGTAAAACAGCTTGAGCAGTCTCCTCCCTTTTTGGATGAAGTACAGGATAATCCAAAGTATGATTTTGCTGAGTGGAAAAAGCGGGGTTTTGCCGGAAAAAAAGCGTCACCGGATTTGCGACTATGGCTCGATGAAATGTTGCCCAAGCTTTGGTTTGAGGGGGCAGTACAGTATCTAACATTCAGCAATAAACCTTCAGATGTTGATTTGAATCATTATTACCGAATTGAATCCGTGTACGAAGACCGGCGTTTAGCACTGACTACTATAAATACGGCTTTTGGCGGCAATAGGATGATAGTAATTCTGAGTAAAAAGAACGAAAATAAGGCTGTATTAGAGATTAATTTGGATGTGCTTTTCGCAGGCAAAAAGGGAAATAGCTCGGCCTATTCGAAGGGTGGCATCCAAACGTTTGACTTAGGCCAGGTTTTTGATCTTCCATCAGTAAAAAGGGTTAATGATCTTGCCACTTTAATCAACAAGCTATTTGAAAATCATGTAGAATAAATCACCATAACACTGGTTTGTTGGATACGAATTTTACCGTAACTTCTATCTCACTTTTTTACCAAAATAATTGTTGCTATGCATCATTTACACCGCGAAAAACTATTTTCACTGCTTGATGACGAAGAATCTGCCATCGTTTATATGAAAGGTGCCGACCTAATGTACCGGTACGATACCGACTACGAGTTCCCCTTTCGTCAGGAGTCGAATTTTTGGTATTTGACCGGTGTAAATGAACCTGACTTTCATCTTATTTTGGATCTTAAAAACCAGGATTACCACCTGTTTGCCCCCAAGCGCGATGCACAGTATGCGGTGTGGCACGGACGGGTAAAAACGAAAGAACAGTTGGATGATGAGTATCAGCCCGACCAGTTGCATTATGAGGGAAAACTGCCCCAGGTGCTAAAGGAATTAAACCCCGAAAAAATCTATTGCCTTAATCAAGAGCAGGCCGAATTTATTGAGCAGTTTGAGCGCGAACTCCCCATCGATCTCGATGCCCTCGAAGATGCGCTTACGCATTGCCGCGTGTTTAAAACCGGTTGGGAGCTTGATCAGATGCGGGAGGCCGCCCGGGTAAACAATATTGCACACCGTGCCGTGCTGGATGCGTTAGAACCCGGAAAGTATGAGCACGAGATGAAGGCGGTGTTTGATTACCATCAGATTAAAAACGGGTTGATGCATGATGCCTATAACGGCATTTTTGCGGCGGGAGAAAATAGCGCAATTTTGCACTATGTGGAGAACAATCGAGAGATTAAAGATGGGGATCTGTTTTTGATTGATGCCGGCTTTGAGTGCAAGGGGTATGCCTCTGATTTTACACGGACCTACCCGGCTAATGGAGAATTTACGAGTGAGCAAGCCGAGATCTATGAAGCGGTGCTGGAGGCCCAAAAACAGGTTATCGAAGCGGCCAAACCAGATGTAAAAATGGAGGATTTACATATTTTGGCGGCGCGCCTGATGATGCAGGGACTCAAAGATGCGAATATTGTTTCCGGTTCTATTGATGATATGATGGAGAAAGATATTTTCGCGTTGTTCTTTCCCCATGGACTGGGGCACTTCCTTGGCCTCGATACCCATGATGTAGGCGGCTATCCCAAAGGCGTGGAGCGTATTGAACGTCCGGGTATCAAATACCTGAGGATGCGAAGAACCCTGCAGCCCAGCATGGTACTTACTATTGAGCCGGGACTTTATTTCGTTCCTGCACTGCTAAAACCGGCACTGGAAGACGAGAAAAAGTCCAAGTTTCTGAATGCTTCAAAGCTTAAGGATATGATGGACTTTGGCGGTGTTCGCATCGAGGATAATATTATTGTTACCGATGAGGGTTGCGAAAACCTTACGGACGTCCCCAAAGAGCGTGTCGATATCGAAAAAGAGATGGCGGGGTAAAAGGTTGTCTTATCTACAGGTGGGATACACTACCAAAATGTATTTCACCTGTAGTTTGATAGATTTATTCATTAAAACTATCGGGCAGGTCGTTTTCATAGAGCACTACGTCCCCTTCCCGGGCAAAATCCTGCATCGCACGATTGGCTTCATAAAGACTGCTGACTGTTTTAACATTTTGCATATCAAAATCGGTTGATGCAATGCCTTCTCGGATCGGTTCTGTTTGGTTTTGTCCGACTAAAATTACCAGATCCAAATCAGCTTGACCGATCTGTTCTCCAAACGCCCTGTTTTTTTCCTCCTGAAGTTCTCCCAGCTCAATCATGCCCGGAGTAATAATAATTTTTCGTCCGCTTTCGAACGCCGCCAGCATTTCAACGGCATTTTTAGCCCCAACAGGATTGGAGTTGAAGGCATCGTCAATAACGGTGAGGCCATTTTGTGATTTCAACTCCAATCGGTGTTCCACGGGCTCCATCCGCGAAGCGGCCATCGCCATGGTGGTGATGCGCAGTCCCAGTGACCGGGCAACGCCCACGGCCAGCAGCATATTTTGAACATTATGGGAGCCCAGCAGCTGCATGGTGAATGATTTTTCTTCACTATCACCTACAGATACGTTAAAACTCATACCCTCAGGTCCGTAAGTAATATTGTTGGCCTGAATTTCTCCTGAATCCAGCCCTACAAAAGTAACATCAAGATCATCCCGAAGATTTGCCATCGCTTTTACACGTTCATCATCAGCATTGAGGATAGCTTTACCACCCGGTTTGGTTCGCTTTACAATCGTGGATTTCGTTCGGGCAATGGCATCCTGCGAGCCAAACGTTTCGAGGTGAGCAACACCTACATTGGTTACTACCGAAATATCGGGTTCAGCGATGTCACAGAGCTCATCAATATTTCCCTCGTAGCGGGCGCCCATTTCAAGCACCAGAATTTGATGGCGTGCTTCCAGATCGTTGTTAATGACTTTGCAAATTCCCATGGGAGTATTATAGCTACCGGGCGTAGAGCAGACCACGTATCGTTCACTAAGTAGGTCGCGAATCATAAATTTAGTACTTGTCTTACCATAGCTGCCTGTGATGGCAATGACGGTAAGGTCAGGCATTTCCGATAGCTTTTGCTTCGCCAATTTTATAAAGTGACGATGCACATATGCTTCGATGGGTTTTGTGATAAGTGCTGCTAAAAAGATAAAAAAGGGAACTAAGGCATTGCCTAAAACCCATCCAAAGCCAAGCAGATACATATCGGCGGCGTACAGGCCCGTATTTTTAATGGTCATATCGGTAAAGGGGATGTATCCCAAATAAGCAATAAAGGTGACGGTAGCCGGTATTATAACGGCAAATATGGTAAATGGGATGGTGAGCCGAATCATCCGGGGAGTAAAAACGAGCGGCTTTTTCGAGTCTTCGCCGCCATAATAGTTGAAGGGGCCAAACCAGGAAATTCCAAAAACAGCTAAGATAATAATGGCGGTGCTGCCGGTGACTGCATTGGATAAAAAGATCAGTAGTACGAAAATAATAACGTTATAAAGTACATGTTCAACAGTGATAACACGACGGTTCCAATTTTGGACGAGCCAGTGCCAGAACTCGTTGAGCTTGTAGCCATTTTGCTGAAAGATGTGCAAAAAATAACGTCCCCTGAGCAAGGTGTGCCGCGTCATGACGAGCACAAAACAGAGTATCAGGATATCAATAAAATTTAAGTACAAGTTCAATATATAGCAGTTAGATTAAAGAGATAGCAGGTGATCAACGGTCGCTAAAGTTTAGAACTTCCGTTATATTAACGCGCTTACAAAAAATAGATAATCTTTCATCTAAAATTCGTTCAAATATATGAAATTAATAATCCCAATGGCAGGTCGAGGTACGAGAGTTCGACCCCATTCGCATACCGTTCCCAAACCATTGCTACCTGTCGCCGGAAAGATGATTGTGGAACGTATCGTAGAGACGTTCGCGCGCACTCTTGATCGCACTATTGATGAAATTGTATTTATTCTGGGTCCTGATTTTGGTCAGGAAATTAAAGATGCACTAAAAGCCATGAGCGATCGCCAGAATGCCAAAGCGACATTTCGCGTGCAGGAAATCGCCGAGGGAACCGCCCACGCCGTCTATTGCGCCGAAGAAGATCTTGAGGGTGAATGCATTATCGTTTTTGCGGATACTATTTTTGATATGGAAGGTTCCGTTTCTATTGAAGATGCCGACAGCGTTGTTTGGCTTAAGGAAGTAGAAGATCCTTCTCGTTTTGGTGTAGCTGTTGAGAAGGATGGAAAAATTACTGATTTCGTTGAGAAGCCCGACGAGCCGATTTCAAACCTGGCGATTATCGGGGTGTATTATTTTAAGGATGGCGCCCAACTCAAAAAAGAGATTGAATATCTGTTGGATAATGATATCAGAGGCAAAGGCAATGAGTTTCAGCTTACCGATGCCCTTGACCGGCTATTGAAGGATAATAAAGTATTCAAAAAAGCGACGGTTGATCAGTGGCTCGATTGTGGTACGTTGCCGGCCTGGAGAGAAACCTCCGGCATTATCACTGAAAAGGAATACGAGGAAATTGATGAAGATCGCTTCCCCGATACCAAGATTATTCCACCCGTTTATATTGGGGATGATGTTGAGCTTGAAAATTGTACCGTGGGACCCAAAGCCAGTATTGCTGAGGGATCAATCCTCAAAAAGTGTACGGTCAAAAATAGCCTGATCCAAGAGCACGCTACGCTCGAAGACTGCAATATCGAAGATTCAACTATCGGTCGATACGTTGAGTTGAAGGATGTTGACCAGGAAGTGCACTTGGGCGATCATACGAAGATTGGTATAGAAGTTTAGTTTTTTGAGTAGTGAGATATGAGATGTGAGTATTGAGTACTGTTTTTTTCTCAATACTCACTACTATCTTTCATCAAATAAAATCCTCGAGCGGTCGATTTTGATCGGCGTCTTTAAGCGTATTGTGTACTTCCTCGTGATGTCCTTCTGGCTCTAAGTGGATAGTGATAATCACATCTCCGTTTAGGGCGTTAATGAGTCGCTTTTCTAAGAGAGTGGCATCATCGTGGGCTTCTTTCAGGTTTACCTTCTCTTTAAAAACAGCATGCAGTTCAATCCATGTGGTGTTGCCGGTAGTACGGTGACGCAGATTGTGCACGTCGGTCATGAAACCCGGTAACTCTTTGATAAGCTCGGCGCGAATCGCCTTATCTACCGCTGGATCGCGGGAATCCATCAGCCCATCAACCGAATACTTGAGTAGTTTGAATCCCTCGTACATGATATAGAAGGCCAACGAAATGGCTACCACCGAATCCAGAATAAGAAAATCGGTGAACTTAATAATCAGCAGCGTGGCCACAGCTCCGATGCTGGTCCATACATCGGTGAGCGTATGCTTAGCATTGCTGACGACAATCATGTTCTCTTCGCGTCGCCCCACTTTCAGCAGGTAACTTCCGAGGGCAAAATTGATGATGCCCGCACCTCCAATCAGGTAAACGCCCGTCATTAGTTCGCGTAGATTGTATCCGTACAGGTAGTTTTCAACGGATTGATAGATAATGGTAATGCCAGCAACCGTGATAACGGCTCCTTCAATCCCCACGGATAAGAACTCCACGCGTTCGTGTCCATACAGGTGTTTGTCATCGGCGGGCTTCGTGCTCAGCAGCAATCCATAATAGACGAAAGCAACGGCAAGCACATGAATGACGGATTCGGCGGCATCAGAAAGTGCAGTGTTGGATCCCGTAATGCCAAAACCAGTTACTTTGAGTGAAAGAGATAAGAACGATACCAGGAGACTGATGCGCAAAGCCGTTTTGGCGGGAGATGCTTTCACTTTTTACGAGTTAATTGCGTGTATTATCAGACTAAAATAAACCCCAAAGAATACCTGAAAGCAAGTGTATTTGTTCTTATTTTTACGCTCGTTTTATGACAAGTAAAAATCAACAACAGTGAACGTGGAAGATATCCCCAAAAAGCATCAGGAAGTATTTAAGGTAATATCTGAGGCTGGAAAAACGGTCGGCCAGGAGGTGTATGTAGTGGGCGGATATGTGCGCGATTACTATCTGAATCGCACGAAGGATGAAGACCTGCTGGATATCGATTTTGTGACCATTGGCTCTGGTATTGATATTGCAGAAGAGATTGCAGATCGGTTAGATGCCGATAACCTGTCGGTGTACAAGCAGTTTGGGACGGCGCATATCAGGCATGGTAATTTGGATCTGGAGTTTGTGGGAGCACGCAAGGAGAGCTACCGAAAAGATTCGCGCAAGCCTATTGTCGAGGATGGCACGCTGGAAGATGATCAGCTTCGGCGGGATTTTACGATTAATGCCCTTTCTTGGTCGCTTAATGCAGAGGATTTTGGTCAGCTGCTGGACCCTTTTGAGGGGATACAGGATCTGAAAAAGCAGCTTATTCGTACGCCGGTTGATCCGCTTACGACCTTTGAAGACGACCCGTTGCGGATGATGCGGGCGATCCGATTTGCCACGCAGCTCAAGTTCGATATCGAAGAGCAAACCTACCGCGGCATTGAGCAGATGGCCTCGCGCATTGAGATTATTTCCAAAGAGCGCATTATTGAGGAACTCAACAAAATTGTGATGGCAGATAAGCCTTCCATTGGGTTTGAGCATCTGTTTAAAACGGGACTTCTGGAGCACTTTTTCCCCGAGATGGTAGAGTTGCACGGCGTGGAGGAGGTTCGCGGTGTACGCCATAAAGATAACTTTTACCATACCCTTAAGGTGCTCGACAATGTTGCTGAGATGGGTGGTGATCTCTGGCTGCGATGGGCGGCGATTATGCACGATATCGCCAAACCTGCTACCCAAAAGTTCGTTCCGGGCACGGGATGGACTTTCCACGGTCACGATGCACTGGGCGCCCAATGGGTGAAACGCATTTTCCGTCGATTGGGTCTGCCCCTGGATGAACGGATGCGCTACGTTCGCAAGTTGGTTCGGCTACACTTGCGTCCCATTGCACTGGTTTCGGATGAGGTGACTGACAGCGCGGTACGTCGCCTGATTTATGAGGCCGGAGATGATATCGATGACCTTATGATGCTTTGTCGGGCGGATATCACCAGCAAAAACGATTACAAGGTAAAGCAGTACAACCGAAACTTTGATTATGTTGAAAAGAAAATCGAAGAAGTAGAAAAGAAAGACCGCATCCGGAATTGGACAAATCCGATCCGAGGCGATGAAATTATGGAAACACTGGGTCTGAAGCCGGGTCCGGTGATTGGGGACATTAAGGATGCCATCAAAGAAGCTATTTTAGAGGGAGAAATTCCCAACGAACACGATGCTGCTTTTGATTATATGATGGAGATTAAAGATCAGTTTTTAGAAGAAGAATAAAGAATAACTTTTATGGCCAACGACGTCTGGATTGCCGATTCATATGCGAAGATAAACCTTGGGCTTCATGTTTTGGAGCGCCTTCCTACAGGGTATCATGCTATTGAAACTGGGCTCTGCTTTTTAGAGTGGCGCGATCACTTTGAGGTGAAGCAGGCGCCGGAGATGAAACTCGAAATCGATGATGATAATATTCCCACTGATGAGAGTAATCTCATCAACCAAGCCATAGCAACGCTCGATCGATATATAGGACTCAAGCATAATTATTTGTTTCGGGTGGATAAGCGTATTCCTGCCGGGGCCGGATTGGGCGGCGGAAGCAGCAACGCAGCCCTGACGCTTCGAATGCTGAATAAAATTGAAGATCTGGGACTTAGTGATGATGAGCTGATAGATCTTAGTCGCGAACTGGGAGCCGATGTCCCATTTTTTATTAAGGGAAAGCCGGGCATTGCCAAAGGCATTGGTCACGAAATAGAAGAGTTTGACATCCAGCCCGACTTTTGGATTGTTACTTGTTTCCCCAACGAGCAGAGCAGTACGCCCGAAGCCTATAAGCATTGTGTGCCCAATCCAGAACCTGATTTTGATCTCAAGAAAACACTCACCGAAGAGGAGATCGACGAGTGGCAGTATATTCTCAATAACGACCTTGAGCAGGCGGTGTTTCCGCGCATTAACGTGTCGGGAAATATGAAGGATCAGATGTATGAATTTGGAGCGGTGTATGCAGCAATGACTGGAAGTGGCTCAGCCGTGTATGGTATTTTTGAGCAGGATTTTGTAGCCACCAATGCGTACAAAGGATTATTAGAATTAGACTTTCCAACCAATTTAACTCGTCCCGATTTTGAACCGGATTACGGGATTTATCGGAAGGCATGAGATGAATATTAAATATTAAGAATAGACTACAAGATGCCCGGTACCTCAAAAAGTGCCGGGCATCTGAGTATTATGTCCGATAACAAAAAAGAAGTCTTTTTTATCATCTTTTCTCTCTGGCTGCTGGTTTTTGCCGCGAGTAGTCAGATTATGATTATTGCGCCTATCCTACCCCGCATCAGTGAACAACTTGCCGTATCAGAAGCACTATTGGGGACACTGGTTACCGCCTATGCCGTGATGGTGGGGGTTTGCGCATTAATTACGGGACCCATTTCGGATAAAATTGGTCGCAGAAAAATATTACTAATCGGCACGGGATTAATGACATTTTCGCTCTTTCTACATGGATTCGTTTATAATTTTATAAGCTTTCTGTTTGTACGGGGATTGGCAGGCGCCGCCGGCGGAATCTTGAGCGGTGCTTCCGTATCGTATGTGGGAGATTATTTCCCTTACGAACGACGTGGTTGGGCCAACGGCTGGATCATGAGCGGCATCGCTATGGGACAAATTTTGGGTATTCCCATTGGCACCCTGTTGGCGGAATATATGGGATTTCGAGCCCCATTTTTGGCTTTTGCGGTTCTAATGTGTTTAGCTTTGTTACTTATTTGGATTACGGTTCCCCAACCCAATGTGCAGCTACAGAAGGCAAAAATTACAGTACTGGGGTCCGTCCGAAAGTACCTGATAATGCTTCGAAAACCTGAAATTCTTGCCTCTGCCATAAGTTATTTTCTGATGTTTTTGAGCCTTTCGGTTTATGTTATCTACCTGCCGTCTTGGCTGGAGAAAACATTTGAAGTATCAGGGAATGAAATAGCCACGCTCTTTTTGGTAGGCGGTATTGCTAACGTTATTACGGGTCCCCAAGCTGGTAAATTATCCGATTTATGGGGACGAAAAAGCATTATCATAGCTTCCTGTGTTGGTCTTGCTTTGGTGATGGCATTTACCGTCCCTGTGGTTCAATCATTTTGGGTGGCTTACGTACTCTTTTTCCTGATTATGGTGCTCGTAGCAATGCGGATTAGTCCATTTCAGGCTTTAACAACCGAACTTGTGTCTGCCCGAAAACGTGGAACGCTCATGAGTCTGCTTGTTGCCATCGGTCAGGTGGGATATGGGTTGGGTGGTACCATTGCCGGACCGGCTTATGTATCCCACGGATATGCAAGTAACACTATTATTGGAGCCGTTATGATTTTTGGGATGGCGTTTATTGTTTGGAAGTACCTGCCAGAACCGGAGTTGAAAACCGGTTAAACCAATCGAAAAAAGAATGAAATTTCAGTTTTTAATTCTTCAATTTTCCTTATTACTTACTTGTCATTTGGATTGAGGAACATATCACCTTCATCTTCTATACCTTCAGCAATTAAACAGGGCTTAAAAAATGTCAGTAGATACAACAACAAACCCACGAACCGGCATGGATGTCGATTCCTTTCGTGAGGATATTAAACAGCATCTCCACTACACCTTAGCTAAAGATAAATTTTCATCCACCGAGTGGGATCAATACCGCAGTGTGGTTTTAGCTGTGATGGATCGCCTGCACGATCGATGGATTAATACCCAGCAGCGATATTATCAGAATGAGTCGAAGAGGGTATATTATTTATCGATGGAGTACCTGATTGGTCGGCTGATGGATAATATGCTCATTAACCTGGGATTGCAGGATGTAGCCGCAGAGGCCATCGAAGATGTCGGCTTTGACTACGACAAGGTGCGCGAAGCCGAAGTCGATGCCGGGCTCGGCAATGGTGGACTCGGTCGGCTTGCTGCCTGCTTTTTGGATTCTATGGCAACGCTCGGGGTCCCGGCGCTGGGCTATGGCATCCGGTACGATTACGGCATTTTCGATCAGGATATCGAAGATGGCTGGCAAGTTGAGAAGCCAGATATGTGGTTGCAATACGGCTACCCGTGGAGCGTGGTGCGTCCCAAGAAAAAATACAAGGTGCAGTTTTACGGGGAGACTACCGCCAGAGAAGATGGCAATGGCCGGCTGCATTTCGAGTGGGTGAACACACATAATGTTAATGCCCTGGCCTATGATACACCCATCCCCGGATTTCAGAATAACGTGGTAAATAACTTGCGACTTTGGAAGGCCAATTCTGATGAAGGCTTTGATCTGAAAAGTTTTAACCAAGGGGATTATATCGAGGCGGTGAGAAGTAATCTGCTGGAGGAAAATATTTCGCGGGTGCTCTATCCAAATGACAAAGTGTTTAAGGGTCAGGAATTACGACTGAAGCAAGAATATTTTTTGGTTTCGGCCTCCCTACAGGATGCTATGAATCGATTTAAAAAGCAGTTTGATGATCTCCGAAAAATCCCGGAGCAAATGGCTGTTCAGTGTAACGATACCCACCCTAATTTGGCGGTGCCCGAGCTGATGCGCATGCTCATGGACTATGAAGGATTGGAGTGGGAGTCGGCCTGGGATATAGTGACCAAGACGATCAATTATACCAATCATACGCTGATGCCGGAAGCGCTGGAGAAATGGCCGCTTTCGCTGATGTCGAACCTCTTGCCGCGTCACGTGCAGATTATCCGTGAAATAGACCGACGGTTTTTAAACTCCATCGAGGTTTCCAAGGATGATCGTGATAAAAAGAATCGAATGCGGGTCATCAGTAATGAGATGGATGCCCGCGTGCGTATGGGGAACTTGGGAATTATCGGCGCGAAAAAAGTGAATGGGGTTTCGGAGCTGCACAGTGATCTGATGAAGAAAACAATTTTTAAGGATTTTGCTGATCACTATCCCGAAAAGTTTACCAATGTCACCAACGGCATTACACCCCGTCGCTGGCTGCGTCAATGTAACCGTGAGTTGGCCGATCTTATTTCTGAGCACATTGGTGATGACTGGGTTACGCATTTGGATCAGTTACAAGAAGTAGAACAGTTTGCCGAGGATGAAGAATTTCAGTCAGAGTTTAAGGCTATTAAACTGCGTAATAAGCAAAAGCTTGCTGATTATATTAAAGATACCATGGGCGTTACCGTAAATCCGGAGTCCATTTTTGATATTCAGATCAAGCGTATTCACGAGTACAAACGTCAGTTGATGGCGTTAATGCATGCGATTACGCTGTATAACCGAATTAAGGATGATCCGAATGCAGATGTGGAGCCACGTACGCTTCTTTTTGCCGGAAAGGCGGCCCCAGGGTACACGATGGCGAAAATGCATATCAAGCTGATTAATAGTGTAGCGGAAGTGATCAATAATGATCCCGAAGTGGCAC
This sequence comes from Bacteroidota bacterium, assembly GCA_051746985.1. Classification (GTDB taxonomy): domain Bacteria; phylum Bacteroidota; class Rhodothermia; order Balneolales; family Balneolaceae; genus Fodinibius. Next base: position 4,184 of record JBNJFP010000012.1, on the reverse strand, counting down.
CAAAGCTAAAAGTGCTCTTTTTGCCAGATTACAGCGTTTCATTGGCCGAGAAAATGATTCCGGCCGCCAATCTTTCCGAGCAGATTTCCACGGCGGGAATGGAGGCTTCCGGGACCGGGAATATGAAGTTTGCCCTCAACGGTGCGCTAACCATTGGCACGTTGGACGGAGCAAATATTGAGATCCGCGAGCAGGTTGGAAAAGAGAATATTTTCATTTTTGGCCATACGGTTGATGAAATTGAGGAGGTGCGAGCCCAGGGGTACAATCCGCAGGAGATTTATGAATCGGATGAAGAACTCAAACGCGTGCTTGATCAAATTCACGAGGGATATTTCAGTCCCGATAACCCTGAACTATTTCATCCCATAACCAATGCCTTGCTTAATCAAGGCGACTATTTTATGGTGCTGGCGGATTATCGCAAGTATGTGGAAAAACAGGAAGAAGTAGAAGCCAATTATCGCGATGAATTTGATTGGAATCGTAAAGCGATTATTAACGTCGCGAATATGGGACACTTTTCTTCGGATCGTTCCATCAAGGATTACTGCGAACGCATCTGGGATGTGGAAGTTTAATCTTGGGTGATGCCATTGCTACAAGTGATGGCATCACTTTTGTTTATTAAAATCTTTTCTTTATTTATTTGTATGTTCAAACAAAATGAGCTCTTATGGCTGATATCGTAGAAAATAACCTCTTCTTTTTGACCGGAGCTTTGTCGCGTAAGCTGACGAATCAGGCTGATGAAACCTTTGCTACGGTAGGACTTTCTTCGTCTCACGCCTTACTGCTGTGGCTTATTTATGATAATCCAAATGCACAGCCGAGCCAACTGGCGAATCAGATGCAGTTGAAACCCTCGACGATTACGCGCTTAGTACAAAAATTAGAACGGAGAGAGTTAGTAAAGAAACAATCTGAAGGACGGGCAACCTCAATTCGTTGTACCGGTCAGGGAGAAAACCTGGCTCAAGATATTCAGCAGAAGTGGGAGCAGCTTATCCAGCAGCAAAAAGATAAGCTGGGAGACCGTTATGTGGAGGTGCTTTCTGAGATGATAGCCAATGCGTTGGATGCCATGGATGAGGAATAGAATATTTGTTCAAGCTAATCTAATTTCGTCCGCATCTCGTTCCGCCGCTCTGCTGCGCAAACGAAGTTGTAGGTGGACGTAGAAAGTTGTTTTTTGGATTTTCGACGGTGTAATAAAATCTGCTACTGTAAAAACGGTACGATTAGTAACCCAGAGTTTTAAAAGTTAAGATAATGTCTGATAAACCCCGAAGAAATGATCCCTGCCATTGTGGAAGTGGCCAAAAGTATAAGAATTGCTGTCTTGACAAAGACCAATCGACACTAACATCGAAGTTAGGTGTTGTTGGACTTATAATAGTATTGGTGCTTGGGCTTTGGTTTTTGAGCTCAACCCTATCAGGTGGAGATAGCAACCCGGATTGCCCGGCCGGACAAACTTGGTCGGAGTCTCATCAGCATTGCCATTAATAGTTGCTGATTATGTTTCGCAGCGGAGCGACGGAACGAGATATTCAGCATTCAGATGGAAGTGAAATCAGAAATAGTAGCCGATGTTGATATTGAATCGTGTATTCCAGCGGGGATCATCTACGCCGGCTCCCAGCCCTTCGCCAAAATTATCGGTAAGCCACGGTTGGTTTTTGCCCGATGCGATATCAAAATAGGTGTACATGTTGCCAGCCGTAACCATAAAGCCTAAAACGTTGTGCTGGGAATTCGTAAAAGCGTCATTGGTTTTATCCAAGTAGGTGTAGTTGTCGTAAAAAGTGAGGTTGGAAATGGGTTCCCAGTCCACATCTTTAGAATAGGAAACGCCCAGCACGTACATATGTCCCTCGGCTGCTACATCATAGCCGGGCGTACCGTCACTGGACGGAAATCCATAAGCTCCCATCTGCACTATGTCGATAGAGTTACCCTGATCATTCTGCGCATTATGGTTGTAATAGATGTATTCGGCTTTCACGTTGAAATTGCCGTAGGTGCCGTCGATGTGCGGGGCAAAAGCATAATGATCCGAAACCTTATCCAAAGCGCTGTTGTAAATGCCTCCATACTGTACAGAAGCTCCAATCTCGGTACCGCCCAGCGTGCCATGATCCCAGTTGTAGGCGGCCCGACCATTAAACTGACTTGTTTCGGAATTCGATAATCCTTCGCCGGGTTCGGCAATAATATCATAGGAGTAGCGAGCCGTATTTTGGGGAGCAAATTGGGCGATGCCGTTGGGGTCGGCCTGCATAAAATAGGCCAGATGGAAATCCCAATTCTCATGGGAGGTTGTGAGCTTAAATCCCATGTCATGGTCGTCTTCCAATCCCAGGTAATAAGGAAGCTGAAACCACCAGTTATGGGAGGCATATTGCAGTAATCCGAATGGGACTTGGGTAACCCCTACTTGTAAATTTGTTTGATCAGAAAAATCGTAGCCCAGCCATCCCTGTTTGATAAAGTGCGTTCCAAAAGTGGGATAATAACGGTACTCTAAATTTATATTGATACCTTCGGCGCGTCCTTCCACATTGATGCGCCACATATCAAAGGTAAATTCACTATCCGACTCACCAATAGATCCGCCGTAATCCTCAAGGTATAGATTGTAGCGCAGGGCACCACCGATGGACAGGTAATTACTGGTATCTTCATTTGCTGCAGCAAGAATCCCAGAATCCATAATCGATGGTCCGTTTTTTTCTTTCTCATCATCCCCATTAATAGCAAATGCAGATGACGGTAGTAAACTGAATAATAGAAGAAGCAATAGAAGTCGAATGGACCAATTAACATAATCGCTGACCTGCCCACTTGAAATACTGGAATTCATATCCCCAATAATTCTTTATTGCGATTAAGTAGATTCCCAACTGAATCAATTGTACAAAATTTAATGTCAAATAGTTCAACGAAACGCTTTTGAAGGGGTGCATGAACTGCTCGTCCGGTAGCGAATTCAGGGTATAAAATGGTATTATCGGGATTTATATCATCAGTCAAACTTAGTTCTTTTGTCCCGCTTGTGTAATGGGGATGTCGATTTCCACAACATTAGCTTTAACTAACTGCTACTTATTTTTGGCAGCAATATCATTCAGCTTATTTTGAATTGTTTCTTCATCCAGCCAGTTGCCCCGATACATAACGCCGACAATCGTTTTTGAGTTGGAAATATTTTCAAGTGGATTTTCCTCTAACAAAACCATATCAGCAATTTTGCCCTCTTCTATAGTTCCGCTGTTTTTCCTGTCATCCAAATATTCAGCAGCATTATAAGTGCCGGTTTTTAACGCTTCGTAGGGTCTCAGGCCTGCATCAACCAAATACTGTAACTCATGGTGAACGGAAAATCCCGGGATATTAAATATCTGGGGCGCATCTGATCCCAGCAGAATTCCGGCGCCTTCATCGTGTAGTGCTTTTATGATATCACGACGAAGTTGCAGATAATTTTGGGCCAATTCTTCACTGTATATTTCGTGGTCGGTAATCTTTTCTTTGCTCTCTATCCACTCTTGAACCGTCTCGAAGGGCATGTACTGAAATTCGGGGCGTTGTGCCAACTCTTTAGGTGAATCGGGTCCCAACACGTGCTCAAGAAGAGCTTGGGTAGGGACGTTCCACGCCTTGGCTTCTTTTGTTTGAGCGGCGATATTAGAAATTTTATCCTGATCAATATGAGGGGTAAAATGCATTCCAAAATAGATAACGCCCGGATTATCTATTTCATCGGGGTTTACATTGTCAGAAAGCAGCGCTTCAGGATATTTGTCGAGATGATCAATTGTTTTCTGTCCCGCTTCAAGGGCTCGTTCAAGTCCCACTGATGAAGGAATATGCCCGGAAAATTCAATGCCCAGATTATTTGCTTCATCAGCAATAGCGTTGTATTCCTCGAGCGTTAATCCCGGAAATATTTTAAGGAAATCGTAGCCCGCCTCGTGCTGGTCGCGTACTTGCTGGCGTGCCTCTTCAGTACTCTCAAAAGCATCGCCGCTAAACCCCGGTCCGGAAGTATAGATGCGCGGACTCTGAACGTCTTCTTGGGTAGCTTTTTCACGCAGTTCAAGATGTAAAGGATCGCCGAGCATTCCTCGTATGGTGGTGATGCCATTCGCCAAATAGAGAAAAAGCACATCCTGTATATA
>JBNJFP010000011.1:65635-89723 GCA_051746985.1 Bacteroidota bacterium | reverse complement strand
AGAAGAGGTATTTAGAGAGATTGAATAAACTTTTTTACTCCCCTTCCAGTAAGCTCTTCAGCAATCCCATATGCTCTTCTTTTTCTTTATAGATGAGCACCGGAATCCCAAAGTGATATTCTGCTAAATTTTCAGCAAGCTCATCGGTAAGCAGTGCCGCGGCCGATGATTTGCTTTTGGATCCCACTATCAGCAGATCGGCGCGGGTACGGAGCGTCAAGTCATAAATTTGATCGGCTACTTTACCGTCATCATTAACGGTAAAGGTACAATCAGGCAATGCCTGCAAGTCAAACTTGTTCTTAAACCTGTCATATTTTTTCTGCAGATGTTTACTCATACGCTCTGAGTATTTATCTGAAGGTATATACGGGAAAAACTGTTTGGGATATTCATACACATGTTGAACGTGTAACTTGGCATTCATTTTCTCTGAAACAGCTGTTGCAAAATCGGCCGCTCGTGCCGAGGCTTTAGAAAATGTTACCGGCAGATGAATATTTTTGAGGCGATACTGTGAATTTTCCGCCACAAATAGTAATGAGCAATGGGCATACTTGGTAATTTTTTGGGCTACTAACCCCTCACCTGCATACCCTGTTTTTTTACCCAATACCAGCAGATCCGGGTCAAATTCATTAAGTGACGATAACAGCGTTTCTGTGGTATCACCGTCGCGGACAATAATATTCACATGCGGATTATCAGCCTCAAAATGTTGATCAATTTTCTTTTTGAGTTCCTCCCGAATAATGCTCTCTAATGATTTTTCGGTCTCTACCTCTGGAAACAATTCACTAAGCTCATCCGAAATACCAGCATCTTCCACAACATGCATAAAAGTAATCTGCTCAGGAGGGCTAACTTCCGATAGATAATCCAAATACCCCAGGATGAGTTCATCCATATTAGTCAGATCAAGGCCAACCATCCAATGTTTAAATGATTTCATAATAGAATCGTTTATGAGTTTATTCTTCCATTTCTTGATCTTCTTCCCGCAATAACTTGGAAATCAATTCACGATAGGAATTCCGCTCTTTCTTTTTAGTACGCTGCATTTTTTTCTGATGTTCCTCACTCAATCCTTTATACAAACTGTAGCACATCAGTAAAAGGATAAATAGAAATGGTAGTCCGGTAGTAATTGAGGCGGTCTGTAAGGCTTCGAGTCCACCACCGATGAGCAATACCGCAGCAACAGCGCCCTCGGTCTGTGCCCAAAATATTCGCTGCCCTACAGGGGCGTTGAGCTTACCGCCGCTGGTAAGGCTGTCAATAACGAGCGATCCGGAATCTGATGAGGTGACAAAGAAACTCATCACCAATACGATAGCGATGATGGAGGTAAAAAAACCAAGCGGGAATTGCTCGACAAGCACAAATAGTGCCGTGGCAACATTTTCTTGTACTTCGGCACCGATATTTCCGATGCCTTCCATTTCCAGGCTGATAGCCGTTCCTCCAAAGGTCGTAAGCCATAAAAAGGTTACGATACTTGGAACAATGAGAACGCCCAGCACAAATTCTTTTATAGTTCTCCCTTTTGATATACGTGCGATAAACATCCCCACATAGGGCGACCATGAAACCCACCACGCCCAGTAAAAGACGGTCCACCCGTTCTGCCAGGTCGATCCCTCATACGATTCTGTCCAAAAGCTGTAATTCAATATATTATTGGCATAGTGACCGAGGTTTTGGACAAATGAATCCAAAATAAAGATAGTGGGACCAACAACCAGCATAAATGCCAGAAAAAGCACAGCAATCCGAATATTGGCCTCACTGAGCACCCGAACTCCTTTATCAATTCCCAGAATAACCGACAGGGTTGCAACCAACGTAATGCCAATAATTAAACCTACCTGCAGCCAATCGGTATCGGGAATCCCAAACAAATGATTCAGTCCCGCACTTATTTGCTGTACGCCTAACCCGAGAGAAGTTGCCAATCCAAAAAGGGTAGCCAATACCGCAAGCGTATCGATGACATCGCCAATCCAGCCTTCGATTTTATCGCCTAAAATTGGATGAAATACCGATCGAAACGAAAGTGGAAGTCCCCGGTTAAAAGCAAAAAATGCCAGTGAGAGCGCTACCACTGCATAAATGCCCCAAGCATGGAATCCCCAGTGCATATACGTTAGGCTCATCGCCTGCCGGGCGGCCTCGACCGATTCTTCGGCTGCCATGGGCGGACTTAGGTAATGATTAATTGGTTCGGCCACGCTCCAGAACATGATACCAATTCCCATTCCCGCGCTAAAGAGCATGGCAAACCAAGCCATGGTACTAAATTCGGGTTTGGCATCAGCTCCGCCCAACCGAATTTTACCAAATCGACTAAAAGCGATCACCAATGAGAATATGAGGAATGTGTTTACGCCCAGTATAAACAGCCATCCAACGTTGTTAGAGATAGCACTTTGGACGGCTTCAAACATTTCTTTGGCTTGTTCGCCCAGTAGCAGGGTCGTAGTAATCATCGTTATGATAAGTACTACCGAAGGCCAAAAGACGGGCTTATGAACGTCAAATAACTTTTTGATTCCTTGTTTTTCTGATTGTTCTTCAGTCTCCTGTGACCGTAAGCTCATTAAATCTGCTATTAATTAAGCTTATCAAATTTATAACAATCCCCTCGCTTTACTTTTATATAATTTGATATAAGAGTAAAACGTTCAGTATCAAAGAAATCAATGTACAGGAAGTCCAAAAAAAAGGGATATGGCAGAAACCATATCCCCTAAAAACAAGACGTGCTTGCCGCTACAAGTTCACTTTGCTTTCTCTTTTGGGATCCAAATCATAAAGCGACGATACCGTAGCCTGAACGGTTTTATACCAGTCGTTGCCATATTTATCGTTGATCTCATAGAAGTCGGAAAAGTCGGGTTTACGCACCTTCATTTTCCATTCTTGATTTTTGGCTTTATACACGGGATCAACATGAAGCAGCTGGTGGAATACCACCATTTCTCGTGTTTTCTGATCGAGCATATCCCACATTTCGCCTGAAATTTCGATCAGGTAGTTGTGTCCCGAATAATACTCCACTTCTCGGGATGCCTTTTTGCACTTGGCGGCTTTATATTTTGAAAGGTTGGGATAGACCAAAAAATATCCGATAGAGGCTGGCCCAAAATCTAAACTTTCGCGCTCAATCACGGTTTCTGCAATTTTTGCTACTTCGGGAGACTCCATAAGCTGCTTGTTACTGTGGGCAACGGTGTCTCCGGGTTTTAGAAAATCATTGTCTTTCATAGACGTACTTCTTACGTATTAAATTGATAATTTCTTGGCTGCTTAAGGTATGATTCTGCCAGCATCTTTTCATCCGTAATAACGAAAATAATTGAGCTACTCTGCCCCATCCAACTACTGGTTTGTGATCAGATTGGTAAAGATGCCTCTAACATTCATCGGATGGCAAACCCAGCCATACGATGAGAGCCCTGCCCCATCCGACCGCTGGTTCTTCAATCGGATGGATGGAAGAAACTTCACATCTCTGCCTCAAATATCCATCGGATAGCAAATTCAGCTAAATGCTGGATGTTCTGATGGAAAAGTTTGTAAGGACTCTATATTACAGCAGTCTTACTAATAAAAGAAAATGAAATAATCGACATGGAGCTGAATGAGGAAAAATTCTACCACATTTATAATCGAGGTAATAATAGTCAGCCAATTTTCTTTACAAAAGAGAATTACATTTTCTTTCTGAAGAAGATGCATACCCACATCAATCCAAAAATACGACTCTTGGCTTACTGTTTAATGCCGACTCATTTCCATTGGTTAGTTTATGTACGCAAGCAAAATAATAGCACAAATAAATCTCCTTCTTTAAATAAAGATATTGGGATACTACTTAGGTCATACACCCAAGCGATTAATAAACAATTTGGACGAACCGGATCTTTATTTCAACAAAGAACGAAAGCAAAACAAATTAAGTCGCAATCTTATGTAGAAACCTGTTTTCATTACATCCATCAGAATCCATTAAGGGCTAATTTAGTCAACAAGATAGGTGACTGGCCTTTTTCGTCATTTCCTAATTATGCTGATAAGCGAACTGGCTCTCTCGTAGATAAGGAATTTGCAATTGATCACTTAAACGTAACACAAAGTAGTTTTATCAAAGAATCTATGCAGGCTATTGATCCAAAAAAGATTAAAAATATTTACTGATAATACTTTACTAATCTCACTCATCGGATGGTAAAACCAGCCATTCGATGAGAGTGCTGCCCATCCGACCGCTGTTTTTGCGATCGGATGGGTGGAAGAACAATCCATAGGATAGCAAATTCAGCTATACGATGGATGAACGTGCTTCAACAACTATCTGACGACAACGACGACCGTCCGATGAGGAAATTAACCATCCAACTGACAATTGGGGCAAAAATAGATCTTACGTCCGCCTGTTTTTTCTTCTTCAATAACAGAACCGCATTTATGGCATCGACTATCCGTCCGTTTATAGACAAAAAACCGGTAATCACTTCTCGGGGCATTTTCACGTTTTAAGGCCTCTACAATCTTGGGATCATTAACGATACCGCCCGTCTCGTATGATCGGGTCGTAAGGTCATAGGTAGCCCTGGCAAGTGCTTCTTTCTGATCATCCGAATATACACGCAGCTTTTTATGGGGATTTACTTTGGCATAAAACATAATTTCGCTGCGCAGATAATTACCGATACCGCTCACAAATCCCTGATCCAGCAGCAGGGTGGTCAACTTTCGATTTTTGAAATCATCAGAGTGAAATTGAGCCAATACATCCTCAAACGTTGTATCGGGATGAAGCACATCAGGACCTAATTTCTTGATGTACGAATGCTCATCTACCTCATCCGGATCAAGCATTTCAATTTCCGAAGCAGAATACAAGTAGGCCGATTTGCTGCCGTTATGGATCGCCACCCTCAGCGATCGATTGGTATCGGGTTCATTATCCGCATCGCTGATCATCCACTTGCCATATAGCTGGTTATGGCTATACATTACCTTTCCATTGTCAAAAAAAGTAAGGAGCGCCTTACCCCGCGCCTCCACATTTTTTACTGATTGTCCTTTAAGCTTTGCTTCGTAATCCTTTAATTCATCAAAAGCGAAATAAATATCACTGATGGATTTATCCTTCAAAGCATTTGTCAGGGAATCGGCCGTCCTCCAAATTTCAGGTCCTTCTGGCATAAATTTCGTTTATTTTCTGGATTAAATTTTCGTTTTAATTACAATCTGTAACCTTTAATCGTTCGCAATTTTATGATCAGAACCATGGGCGCCATTGCGGCAGGGTATTTTTCCATCACTATACTAAACAGCTTTATTCACCTTATCACCAGCATCTATTTTCAGGGGGATTTCTCCCTATCGGGTATCTCTCACCTACCCTCTACGGCCTGGGTCATTGGCGTCACAATAATGCAATTTGTGCTCGGACTTTTCGGCGGCCTGCTGGCCACCACCATCGCCCATAAAAAGTCAAAAGCCATTCTGGGGTTTATTCTCATAATGGTTGCTATCTCGCTGATCAACTACTCTATGATGGTTGACAGTGAGCCGCTCTGGTATTTAATTACAGCCCCGGCACTAACCATCAGCGGCATATATATGGGATACCGCATCCAATCGCAACAAACAACTACCGTGTCTGATGAAAAGTTATAAACTTATATCTGTTACACTGCTCTGCCTTGCTTTTTTGGGATGTAAAAACAGCCCCGAATCCGGTTTGGCTGACAATCCCGCATCCCCAAACAGCTTATACCCTTACCTTTTTAGCACTGATAACGAGCTATACATGAGCTGGATTTCTGAAAATGATGATAGCAGTCATTCCCTTAACTACGCGCGATATGCCGAAGGCAGCTGGTCAGAGGCAACAACCATTGCAAGCGACTCTACCTGGTTCGTAAACTGGGCTGACTTTCCCTCTATCATTGCTGACGAAAACGGCCCGGTAGCAGCACACTGGCTTAACAAAAAGCCCGGTGGGACGTACGCCTATGATGTCAACATTTCTGCTGCTGACAGCCTGGAAAATTGGAATAGCGCCATTGTGCCTCATGATGACAGCACAGCAACCGAGCATGGATTTGCATCCATGATTCCATGGGAGAACGATACCATTTTAGCTGTTTGGCTGGATGGACGTAAAACAGACGGGCGAAGTGACGATGAGTATTTTGATCTGGATTATGCCATGACGCTCCGCGGTGCAATTATTGACCGTGATGGAGAAGTTTTACAGGACTTTTTAATTGATGACACCGTCTGTGACTGCTGCCCCACTTCGCTCATCAAAACTGAAAAAGGAGCCATGGTAGCTTACCGAAATAGAACGAACAATGAAGTTCGTGATATTTACACCAGTCAATTTGATGGAAAAAAATGGAGCAACCCTAAAACTGTTTATGAAGACGATTGGGAAATTGGAGCATGTCCGGTTAACGGACCCAAGCTGGCTGCAGAGGATTCGTTGGTTGCTCTGGCCTGGCATACGGGTGCCAATGACGAACCCACCAGCAAATTCTCTTATTCGACTGATGGCGGCGACACCTTCGAGGATCCCACATCGCTAAACAGCGATACATCGTTAGGACGTGTGGATATTGAAGTCGTGAATGGCGAAATATTTGTCTCATGGATGGAAAAAAACGAAAAGGAGACGGTACTTAATTTAGCTTCATTTGATAGGAATCAGCAAATCCAGGAAACCCAAAAAGTGACCGCCCTTGATGAATCACGAAATACCGGTTTCCCTCAAATGGAACAATTAAATGGAAATTTAATCTTTGCTTGGACCAATATTGACAGTTCCGACACACATATTATTACCGAATGGGTATCGATAAATTAATTTTTAGCTAAATTATCAATCATTGGCGGTTCTTTTTGCCGCCACTCAACCAATTGTGCTAAAATCTGCTGACGCACGTTTTTCGTAAGCTTGCGGATATCACCCTTGTCGAGCCCTTCAGTAGCTATTGGTTCAAGTATTTTAAGTTTAATATGTTTGGCAACTCCAAACTTCCAGCTTCTTTTGGGCAAGGTGTTTTGTGTACCGTCAATTACCATGGGCAAAATGGGTATCTGCTCGCGAATAGCCAGATCAAAGGCGCCCGCTTTAAACCGATTTAGCTTTCCATTTCGTGAGCGGGTGCCCTCGGGAAAGAACATGACGGAGCAGTTGTTATTCAGATAGTATTTGGCTTGAGAAAACGTCTGTTCGCGTCGATCTGGTGCTTGACGATCTACCGAAATATCACCGGCCAGCTTCATCATCCACCCTACGACCGGCGTATCGAAAAGCTCTTTTTTGGCGACCCATTTCATCTCCCACGGCAGGTTTGAAATCAGTGGGATATCCGCCTGAGAAAGATGATTACAAACCATTACATACGGTTTACGATCGTCAATATTTTTATGTCCGGTAATGGTAATCTTCCAGTTGGGGTTAACTTTCGAGATATACTTCCCAAGCTTTCGAAACAACTTACCGGTGCGATATAAGGCCGGATCACGATCAAATAGCCGGCTTACGGCTAACAGGGGCAGCCAAATAAATATCAGCAGTACCACCCCTATCCAAATGAATAAAGATTTTATGGTTGACGACATAGTTCTGTTTTATTCAATAATTCTTGACTTCATATCACGGCTTGATGTGCGTTTTCCCCATGGCGCCCTTAATATCCTTGGGAATCGACCAATTAAGCATAGGATCATCGGTCTTAAGTTGATAATGTCCCGAGCTTCCATCAAGCTGATAAATTTCTAACCGATCTGCTTCTGGCAACATTGGCAAAGCAAAATAGTAATCAGCTTGATTGTTTTCACCACCTACATCAGGAAGGGCTATTTTCTCAACATTTATTTTCTGCAATATTTGCTCTTCCTGATCAAAAATATGAGCCTGAAATCGTCCTTGCTGCTGCGATTTCTTAAATGCATTATCTCTTACTTCATAGTCCACTACTGAAAACTTACCATCTTGACTGGTCAGTGATAATGATAGTGTTTTTGGTGCTAACTGTTCATTTTTTGTACATCCTGCAGCCAGTAATGCAACCAATATGAGCAATAAATACAATCGCACCAGATCACTTTTTTAAAACTTTGGAAACATGCTTTTAATAACGCCCCAAAAACCCTTTGCAGGTTTTAAAGCCCGTCGATTTCGGGAAACTGCTTTTTCAATAATTTCAGGTTGAAAGATATTCTCTTCCTGCTGCTCTTCAGCCTCCCGAATATGGCGTGGGATACTGATCTTTTTACCCGAGCGTCCCGAATTATTTTTCTTGGGCGAACTTTTTTTGCCCTTCTGTTCTTCAGAATCCTTCTGATCCTTAGAATCAGATTTTTTTGATTTCTTTTGGGGTTCTGGCTTTTTGATAGATAAATCTCGTAGCCGCTCCGGACGTGGTTTTAATTCTTTTTTCTCTCCTTTCTTTTTAGATGGTGAATCCTGCTTTTTGGGTTTTGCAGACTCTTTCTTCTTTTTTCCATTTGTTGCGAATTTACTCTCCTCCCTGCTTACCGGTTTTTTATTGTTTTGAGTCTTTTCTGCAGGTTTTCTTTGGGATTGTTGCTCATCAGCAGACTTTTGCTTCTGCTTTTCCCTTTCGCTTTTATTGTTTTCTTCCGGCAAATCTTTTACCGATAACTGATCCCCCACCACATCCTTAATGGCATAGTAATATTTTTTATCTTTGTTACTGACAAAAGTAATAGCCGTACCCTCTTTATCATACCTTCCGGTTCGTCCAATACGGTGAATGTAATCTTCGGGATTATTGGGCACATCAAAATTAACGATAAGCGAAACATCGTCGATATCGATACCCCGCGACAATACATCAGTAGCCACCATTACGGGGTGCGTTTTATTCTTAAACATGCGCAGGGCTTTGTTGCGCTCATCCTGGTCGCGATCGCCGTGCATACTTACGGCATTTACACCACGTTTTTTAAGCATCCGTTCGACTTCATCAGTCCCCCGCTTGGTTGCACAAAATACAATGGCCGTTTTATACTTCTCGGCATCGAACAGTTGCTCAAATAGATTTAATTTTTTCTTGGGATGTACGAAATAGATCTGCTGATCTACACTGTCAGCAGGTTTGGAAACTTCAAATTCCACCTCTACTGGATCAATCATCACCTGGTCAACCACTTTCTGTACTTCCTCCACCATGGTTGCCGAAAACAACATCGTTTGCCGCTCTTTTGGAAGTTGCTCAACAATCTTCATCACATCGGGCAAAAATCCCATATCGAGCATGCGGTCGGCCTCATCCAATACCAAATACTCAAGCCCATCAAAGTCGATATTAAGCACATTCATCTGATCGATCAGACGTCCCGGTGTGGCGACAATAATATCGACGCCCGCTCGAATGGCTTTAACCTGGGTACCGTAATCGCTGCCGCCGGTAACGGTGGCAGATGTGATGCCGGTGTGATATCCCAAGGCAAAAATCTGTTCTTCAATTTGCTGGGCAAGTTCGCGGGTGGGAGAAAGGATAAGCGCCTGTGTATGGTCGGATGTATTCTGCGTAATTTTTTGAAGCAAGGGAATCACAAAGGCCCCCGTTTTGCCCGTGCCTGTCTGGGCGGCCCCGATAACATCTTTCCCATCTAAAATAAGCGGGATACATTCATCCTGAATTGGAGTTGGCTCTTGGTACCGCAGATCCCGTAACCCCATCATGAGCTCATCACTCAGATCAAACTTCTCGAAACTCAATATACTTTCTCGTTAATTTACAATTATAATGCTTTCTGGCTTTTACTAAGAAAGGCAAAGATACGATTTTATTAGCAATCTACTTAATACGGCAGGGGAATTTTTTTAAAGACAAAATTTGAATAACTTCGCCCATACAACCGAACTCAAAATTTAGTAAACCATTACAAATAGTTCTATGAAAATAACAGCTTATATTTTTGGTGTTCTCATAACCGGCATGTTGTTTTTTGCTGGCTGCAGCTCCGATATGTCATCGGGGGATGTTAACCTTCAGAACGAAGCCGACAGCCTGAGTTATAGCCTCGGCTATCAAAACGGGCAATTTCTCAATGAAAGTGATATGAAAGATGTAAATCCTGATTTGGTTAAAGCCGGATTACAGGCTGCCCTAAATGAGCAAGATGCACAAATATCTGAAAGTGAGATGCAGCAAGTTATTCAGCAATTCCAAATTAAAGCGCGTCAAAAAGCCCAACAAAAACAAATGGAGGATGCTGACAGTAACAAAGAAAAGGGAGATGAATTTCTGGCCGAAAATAAGGAAAAAGAAGGTGTACAGGTTACTGAAAGCGGCCTGCAGTACAAAGTAATCGAAGAAGGATCGGGAGCAACGCCCGGTGAAACCGATGAGGTACGCGTTGATTATGAGGGCACGCTCGTTGACGGCACCGTTTTTGACAGTTCTTATGAACGTGGTGAAGCGGCTACGTTTCCGGTTAATCGAGTCATTCCGGGATGGACCGAAGGCCTGCAATTAATGAAAGAGGGATCAAAATATATGTTTTATATTCCCGGAGATCTGGCCTATGGAGAAAATCCACCCCCGGGCGGTGATATCGGTACTAACGAAACGCTCATTTTCGAAGTGGAACTGCACGAGGTTAATCCCTAAACAGCAATCCATTGCCTAATTTCAAAAGTCCGACTGGCCCTACACCCGGTCGGACTTTCTTTTTTTGATCCCATTTATTCTAAACCGGAGTCAATCATCTCAAACAGCTCTTTCTTATCAATATTAAACCGCCGATTATAATCTTTAATGCTGCGGTTGATTACTTCCTTGGCTTCTTTTTGGTTGTAGATATGTGTGATCTCTACCTCTCTCTTCTCTTCACTAAACGGACGCTGTTTATAGGTCAAAAAATAATGTGATAACCGCTCAACAATGTGTTTGGGGATATCCTTGATATCTTTCATTTCTCCAAAAGAAGCATCGCCTTTCATCACGGCAATAATTTTATCGTCGGCCTCTTCCCCGTCAATCATACGAAATCCCCCAACGGGAACAGCATCGAGAATGATATTACCGTGTGGTATATTACGCTCGGTGATCACGCAAATATCCAGTGGATCCTGATCGCCTTCGATATCATTACGACCGGTTTTTCGCATACAGTATTCACCTACAAGTTCATCACAAAGTGTTTGAGGGACAAAGCCATACGGCATCGGACAAATATTTGAAAAGCGCTGCGGGCGATCGACTTTCAGGTAACCACTTTCTTTATCCAGCTCGTACTTCATCGTATCCCCCGGAACAATCTCAATAAAAACTTTTACCACATCGGGATGATCTTTGCCAATATTGATTCCATGCCAGGGATGCGGTTTTGAAAATAATTTTGAGAGTTTTAAAAAGCGGCGAATCTGTGAACGTTTCATGTAATTAACTGATATAAATTTATCAAAAAGTGTACTTAAAGATATCAAATTTTAAATCCACAATAAGGTAAAAAAGAAAGGGACCCGAAATTAATCGCCCCTCTTTTTATCACCTAATAACCACATAAACTCTGCCGTAATAATAATCAAAATAAGTAACTGGGTATATGCTTCTTCTTCAGCCTCATTGGGGTTAGAAAAGGGTGGCAAAAGCGTAACCAACAATCAATACTATTGCCTATTAGATTCTTTAAAGGGCGAAAAAGCCTGATTTAAAAATAATGAGAAGTATTAGTGGCGGCAGAAAGGGACAAAAAATAAACAGGACCGGGATCAACCGGCCCTGTTTTGTACGTTGGCTTTTCGGGGTACAAATCAATGGTTACAGATAGTAACCAGGGATCAGTATGTTCAATAATTACTACTCAAATTATTCAGCTTTGTTCCGAATTTTTTACGCCTTGATTATTGGAGTTTAATAACGCCTAATTTGTGTATTTATTGGACTTTGATCGGTAGGTACTTATCCCCACAAATGATCCCTAAGGCCCGATGAGCGTCGAATTTGTTTCTGAATACCGGCAACAAGCATGGTTTTGCTGGAGGCAATGGAAATTTTTGTGCGTGCTCTTGTAAGGGCAGTATAAATAAGTTCTCGGCTCACTACTTTTGAGTGTTCTCTCGGCAATACCAGCATCACTTCATCAAACTCCGAACCCTGACTTTTATGTACCGTCATCGCATAGGCCGTTTCATATTCAGGAAGGCGGTTCGGATTAATCGTTCGAACACCATGTTCTCCATTAAAATAGATGACCATCTCCCCTTTCTCATCGGGCAAACACAGTCCGGTATCCCCATTGAAAAGTTCCAACGCATAGTTATTGGTGGTAATAAGTACCGGTTTCCCAGGATACCACGTAGCGTTGGTCGGAACCAACCCCTGCTTTCGCAACAGACCTTCGATGATAAGATTGATGTTTTGAATCCCCCACGGTCCTCGTCGATGAGCCGCCAAAAGTCGAAACTTATTAAATGCCGACAATGCTTTTTCTGGTGATGCAGCCTCAACAATTGCCCGAAAATAGCTTGCAATATTGTTTGCTAATTCCGCTTGCAGTGCCTTCGGGTTATTGACGGCAATTAACTGGGTATCCTCAAAATCATCATCCGTAAGAATGGAAAGCGCCTCTTCGGCCTCCCCCTCATTTACCGCCTTGCCAAGTCGGCCAATACCACTCTTCTCATCAAACCGATAGCTCTTTGTCAATAATGTGATACTATCAGTAAGTATTTTTGGCTGTGCAATGATAGAGGTGTCGCGAACCTCTAACGACAGCGCACTGAGCCATTCACCCATCTCTGCCGAAAGCTGGTTTTTATCCAATTCACAAATATCGCCCAGCACCGAACCGGCCTCAACAGAGGCCAATTGATCTTTATCACCAAGCAAAATGAGTCGAGCATCATCAAGTAGAGCAGCCGTCAGCTTACTCATCAGCGCCTGATCTACCATCGATGCCTCATCAACGATCACCAAATCATATGGAATGGGATTATCGGTATTATGCCGAAACTGTGAGCTGTTTCGACTGGCACCCAGCAGCTGGTGTAATGTGCGGACCTCTTCGGGAATGGCTTTGCGGATTTGTTCGGAAACATCTAACTGTGCTTTGGCATCCAAAATGGACTCCTGCAATCGTGCGGTGGCTTTACCGGTGGGTGCTGCCAAAGCAATATTCAGCGTGTTGTCTTGCTGTTGATGCTGCTCCAGGAGAAGCGCCAGCACACGAACCACAGTGGATGTTTTTCCAGTTCCGGGTCCGCCGGAAATAATCGAGAGCTTATTGCGAACTGAGGATGCGGCCGCTACTTGCTGCCAGTCAGGCTGTTCGGTGGAGTTCTCAAACAACCGGTCCAAGCCGTCCTTCAAAAGTTCAGTATCAACATCCACTTTCTGCTGACCTTTTCGCTTAAGCGTATCGGCCAACCCTTGCTCATAAATCCAAAGTTTGTGCAGGTATAACCGATTCTTTTGATCTAAAATAAGCGGTCGATAATCACCGGGTCGCCCAACGATCGGACTTCCCTCCAGCTTGTTTTTCCAGGATTCTAAATCCGGAGCCCTCAAATCTGTAGTATCTTCTTCAAAAATGTTTTGTTCAGCATATTCATCCAGCGGAAGGCACACGTGTCCCTGCCCGTATAGATGACTCACCAGGCAAGCGCCGAGTAGAACCTCATGCGATATATCGGGATGGAGGTCACAAAAAAAGCGACACAACTCCAGGTCAATACTGCGAATAATCTTATTCTGATGGAGCTCATCAAGCTTGCGCAATTTTTTATTCATGACTTCTTCCCTTAATGTATTCATTAAGCCGAATTATCGTTTTTTCATGAGGTCGATCGAAAAAGATACCTTCTCTGCCTTCTTTATTAATGCCCCGTAAAAACAGGTAAAAGGCGCCACCAAAGTGGTTCTCGTAGGAGTAGTCAGTAATTCTTTGCTTTAAAAACCGGTGTAGTGCCACTGTATAAATATGATACTGCAGGTCATAGAAAGCTTCCTTCATTTTAGAATCAAGCTCTTTATAACTGTAACTGCTGATGGTATCCCCAAGGTGATTTGTTTTGTAATCAAGCAGGTAGTATTTACCGTTATACTCGAAGGTGAGGTCAATAAATCCCTTTAAAAACCCAGCAGCTGCCCTGCCTTTATTATCCCCCTGAGAAATCGATTCATTTCTTATGATTGACAATAACTCCCGCGTTTTGATCTCCTCATTGTAATAATAGAACTCCATTTCGGGAATCTGTCTGCTTTGAACAGCTGAAAGCGTAAGTCCTTCTACATTGGGATGCAGGGTTTTATCCAACACCGTATCAAGCATTTGGGAAACGGTGTTTTTCCATGTCCCATCAATGCCATTTAGCTGAAGCTGATTAGTGATGACCTTGTCGCGATCTCCCGAGTTGGAAAAGTAATTTTCGAAAATATTATGAATGCACGTTCCGGGTTGAGGTCCCCTTGGAAAGGTAAAAATCGTCTGCTTGCTGTAATCATTGGATACAATATCGACCTCCCCATAGTCAATATATTGATCGTAATCGGGCAGGTCCGGGTCGTGGTCATCCATCCAGCTGCTCAGTGACGAAAAACTTGATACACTGTAGCCGGTTTCAATGGGCACACAACGTGAAAACATTTTTGTTGCAAATTCTACCCGGTCCCCGTCATCTTTTGTGGAACTTCCATCATCCAGAGAGTCGCTCTCCACCTTAAGCGTAAACAATTCCGGTTTTTCCTCGCACAGATCACCAATTTTTTGATGAACCGCATCGGCATCAAAAGAAACGTCTCCACCCGCTTCAAAGCCGACCTTTTCTTTTAGTAAAGCAATTGAGTTTTCTGGATTCTGCAGCAGGTATGCCAACGATGAAAATTCGGTATCGTTAGCGTATTCCCACGTCAGATATAGGCACTGCTCTGCCCTTGTCATCGCCACATATGCCAGACGCAGACTTTCGGCAAGCTCTTCTTTCTGTTTATAAAAAAATCTTCGACTACGATTTGCCCCCTCCTTGCCATTCAAATCGAGGTACACAATATCGGGATCGTTCTGATCATGGTAGGTGATAGCCCAACCCTTATCTTGTATCCTAGGGCCAAAACTCAGGTATGGGCAAAATACGATGGGATACTGTAAGCCCTTGCTCTTGTGCATTGTTACAATCTTGACCAGATCTTCATCACTTTCGAGCCGCAGCTGCTCCTCATCCCGGTTTTTATTTTCGTCGGTATCCTTTCGTTTGCGGGCCAGCCAGTGCAATAATCCCCGTGCCCCTTCGCCGTGACGACCCGATTCTTCTTCCAGCAGTTCCCCGAGATGCATTAAATTGGTCAACCGACGTTCTCCATCCGTATAGCCGATCACATGCTCCTGTACTCCCAGACCCGATAGCAGCGATCGGTACATAGCCGAAAATCCGTGATCCTGCCACATACGGTGCCAATCAGCAAACTGTTGTCGCATTTCCAGCCACTCGTTCTCATCCTCTTCAATAGAGTACAGCTCTGCGGCCGAGTAGCCGGTCAGCGGAAGCGATAGTGCCGTCTTGATCATCTTTTCATTGCCCGGCTCGGCCACCGCCTTTAGCATCTGTTCCAAATGTTCGGCTTCGTCACTTTCAAACACGCTCTGGTCGCTGTGACGCACGCTTTTGATCCCGCTTGCCTGCAGAGCCTCGCTGATTAAATTAGCCTGCTTGTGTTTTCGTACCAGCACCGCAATATCTTTGGCCTCTACCCGGTCATTACCGATCAAAATATCTCCGGCCTTGCCACCCTCAATCAATCGCTTGATCTCTTCGGCAGTATCCTCGGCAACTCTACGTCGGGCTTCATCTTTTTTACGGGCATTTTCACCACCCTCTGTTAATCGACGAAACCGAATGGGCGAAACAGCTTCACCAAACTCCGTCATTATTTGGTAACTGTCTTCGGGCTTTCCCCAATGCACTGACTTATATTGTATATCCCCCTTTGATGCAAAAGGGTCGTCATGACTTTCCCAGAACGTATTGAGTCCCCGGAGTAGCTGCGGTGTCGATCGGAAATTGCGATTCAGCTTGTATCGGTTTTGGTGGGGAGCATCTTTTCGAGCCCTGATGTAAGCATACACATCGGCACCGCGAAAACTATAAATCGACTGCTTGGGATCGCCGATCATAAACAAGGTGCCGTCCGAATCTTTATATATCGTTCGGAAAATATCGTACTGACTCGGATCAGTATCCTGAAATTCATCTACCATCGCAATGGGATATTTCTGACGCAGCTTGTCGGCCAGTCGCTTGCCACGCTGTTCATCCTTCAAAGCATTTCGAAGGCGGAGCAATAGATCATCATACGAAAGTACCTGCAGCTCCTCCTTTTTTTGATTGAGTTCATTGCGGAGATATGTTAACAGCTCTTTTTTGAACTGCGGCTGAAATCCCTTTAAAGAGTGAGCAATCTGACTGTATTCTTCTGCTAATACAAAAAACTCATGTTGAGGTGGCTGAACTCCTTTCTTTACCGCATCAACTTTTAAACTGTCATTGATATAGCTTTGAAAAAAACGTTCAAATTTATCAAAAACAGCTGTTTTAGGAATTTCTGAGTTAAAAATCCCATCAACTTTTTCGAACCAACCTTCAAGCCAATCGGATCGGTAATTGCTCATTTCATCCCTGCTCAAAAGTTCCCATAGTTCAGACCGCTCCTCCGACCATATTTTTTTCATTTCCAAATGCAGTTCCCCAAACCTTCCCAAAAGCGCATCAAGGTCGGAAATTTCATCCCCCTCCGGCAGCACGTGCAAATACGGTTTGCCGATATATTTTTTAAGCTCATCAGTCAGCGCGTCGGGATTGACTTTTTTATCCAACAGCAGTTTAAGCAGCGGCTTCATTTCAGCGTTTTGCGACACCTCGTCCACCCAATTGCGCCAATAGTCGTCCACCGCTTCCTGCACCAGCTCCTGATCATCGCCAATCATCTCCGCATCATACATAGCCCGACTCTCGAAGGCCTGTTCTTGCAGAGCATGATAACAGAATCCGTGGATGGTATAGACCGAGGCCTCATCGAAAGTCCGAACAGCTTCTTTGAGCTTTGCCACTGCTTTTTTGGGATGTTCGACCTCAGTCAGCAATGACTGTAAAAAATCGTCGTCCTCCTTGGCTGGCGCTCCGCTCTTTAAGGTGCGGATGGACAGCCGTATCCGCTCCAGCAGTCGATCTTTAAGCTCTTTAGTAGCTGCGTCGGTGTAGGTAACCACCAATATTTTTCCCACGGCAATATCCCGCTCAATCAGCGTGCGAATATACAGCGAAGCAATATTATAGGTTTTTCCCGTGCCGGCGCTGGCCTCAACCAGGTTAATGCCGGACATATCAATATCGAACGGTTTCAGCAAATTCATTTTGTTATCCATATCAGTTTATACCATTATTCAAAACCTCAAAATATGGTCCCCAAACCGTGCGGGTTGTCTCGGCGAAAGTGTCGTCAAACAACGCCCTTCCGTCGGCAATTACTTTATAATAAGGGTCCGTTCCTTCGCCGAAAGAATATCTGTTTCCCTCCCATGTAGCTTTAGCTTTGCTGATAGCTTTATCCTCCTCTTTATTTTTTTTGTAAATCATCTCGGCATAGGCGTAAGAGGATTTACAATAGAATTCCAGTGGCTTTTGTAATCCGAGCTGATATAGCCTCAACAATTCGGACAGCTTATACTCGGCACCTTCGACCGCAGGTAGTGCTTTTTCCCTTATTTTTTTGTCCCAGCTAAAATATTTACTCTCCCCGCTTTGTCCACCGGGCTTGACCAGTTGAAAAAATAGGTGTCGAATCCAGAATCCCACTAAATCCTTGGGCCGGGCCTTGCCGAGCCGGTAATTCATCTGTGCTCCGGGATAAATATTTTCGAGCTTACCTAACAAACGAAACCCATCGATATCGAGATCAACGTCAATTTCTTGCGCCTGTTGGTGTTCCATACGATGCTGAATTTCCTCTCCGAACTCACGCACAATTTGTGCATTCTGATGGTACTCCTGCTCACCACTCCACCCTTCGGGCAGCATATCGCGAGCCTTCATCACCTTTTGAAATTCATCCAGCGATTGTTCTTTCAGAAATCGATCCAGAAGCTCCTGCCTGACCTGGTATTCTGATAGTTTATCCATGGTAAACGGCTCGCGATCTTCGGTCAACACTTCTTTATCCCGCAAATAAATGCCCAGCCTATTTTGTAATAGATATTTTGAGGGATGCTGGAAAAAGGAAACCAAATCTCGAATCGACAGCTTCCGCCACTCATCATCGGGCTCGGGTAGCACCTCCGAAAAGAAAGAGCCATCCGTTGCTTCAGCATTAGCCAGCCGCTCGCTAATCTTCTTTCGCTCTTTGGAATAGCTTGCAGGAGTATCTTCATCAAAATAGTTCTGGCTGAATCCCTGCAGACGGTGTTTGGCAACCAGCTTTTCAGTATCAATTTCACAATCTTCTTCAAGATAACCCAGCAGCTCGCTTAAGACTACCGATGGCGGATAATCAGCGTCCTGGCGATTGCTTTGGCCCACATAGCTGAAATATAAATGGGTGCGGGCCGAAAGCATATTTTCCAAAAATAAAAAACGGTCTTCATCAGTTAGTAACGGATCACCAACCCGAGAATCGAGATGCATCAAGTCAAATTCAATAGGAATTTTTGAGCGCGGAAAAGCATCTTCATTCAACCCAATCATCCCGATTACCTTAAACGGGATACCTCGCATTGGCATTAAAGAACTAAACGTAACGCCACGGCCAATGCGTCCACCCCCCGTCGTTTGTTTTGAAAGTTGCTCACTTATCCACCGACGTACAATGGTAAAGGGTACCTCCATTCCATAACCGGCCAGCCGTGACTGTTCATCCAGGTTCGTAATCGCTTCCCTGATTGTATTCAGCTCCCAAAAATAATCGCGTGAGTCCGGTAGAAAATAATCCGTCACCGTTCCAAGCAATTGCCCCCAGTTTTCCACTTTTCGTGGACCTTCAATAGCATCGTTAATCTCAAACAAGCGGTTCAGAAATATTGACAGGCGTCCGGCCAGATCCGCATCATCTGAGCTTTCTACTTCGTTATACGCATAAATATCATCGTAGAGCTTATCCTCTGATGGGCGCATCACATAGCCCAGTAAAATTCGGCGCAGGGCCGATTGCCAGGTAAAATGATTACTGTCGGGCAGCCCCATCCGTTGTTTATCGGGACCGTCAACGCCCCAGCGGACCCGGTTGTCAGACACCCAGCGTTCGATACGATTCAGATCATCATCCGTAAATGAAAACACCTTCCGAACAGGCTTACTGTCCAGCAGATCGAGCACATCGGTAACTTTAAAACGGCTCTCGCAGAGCTCAAGAATATCCAAAAATGTTTCTATAGCGGGATTGGTGCCTCGGATTCCGCGATCTGCGATAGCAAATGGAATCTGCGGCTGTCCCTTGTCGGGTGTACCGAAAACGGCCTCAATCACAGGGGCATATGCCTCAATATCAGGACTCATAATCAAAATTTCCTCCGGATTCAGATCCCGGTTTTCATCCAGAAGCGTCAAAAGCTCATCATAAAGGACCTCGACCTCACGCATTGGGCTGTGACAGTTGTGCACCCGGATGCTATGGTCAGCCGTTACGTTTTGGTTACGCTCTTTGTCGGTTTTCAGACCATATTGCAAGGATGAAAAAAGAAAGCCTTCGGTCTTCTCTTCCCCGACAACAGATTCCATTTCTGCATCTACAGAATCGTGAATCATAGCCATAAAATCGGAGCCCTGTTGTGCCAGCGACTGCAGCAGCGGATGCTGAAACTCGGTACTATCGGTAATTTCAGGATTAACCGAAAGCTGATAAAAACGGACATCAATAATTTCAGAAAGCTTCGCCATCGTTTTGATAAATGCCCGCGAGGCAAAGGTCACACCAAATACTGAGATATGATCAGGCAGCTCATCAGATTCAATTTCTCCGTGATCAAGCGCGTTCCAAAGATCATCCAACAATCGAGCCCGATGCACATGTTCACCCTGATAGTGGAGATCCCAAAATTTCATCAGCCTATTCCAGAGTCTCATTTGCCACTTTTCAGCGTCCACATTTTGGGTATGCAGCTTCCTGTTTTCCCAATCCAATATCATATCGGGTCGGTAGATCAGGTATTGATCGAAGACATCGGCAATTTTTGACGCCAATTTCCAACCGCGCATGGCACGGCGTTTGGAATCCTCCTCTTTGATATAATGATGTAAATTGGGAAATTCCGAAAGAAATGCAGAATCTTTAAACAGCTGCATCAGCGTCCACGTCATCGGTCCCCGATCCGATGGTAGGGTCTGCGGAATATCGGGATTGAGCTGACGGATGAGACTCCAGAGTCGCTCAGAAGGAAATTCAAATTTGAGATTGGCGGCAATACCTTCCTTTTGAGCCATTCTGAGTGATAACCACTGTCCCATACCGTGATTTTGCACCACAAATATCTCTTGAGACAACGGATTTTGGGGTGGATTTTCATTCTGTACTTCAATAAGCCGGTCGGCCAGGTTTTCAAGTTGGGTGCCGTAAAAAAAATTGAACATTATACCTCGCTTGATCGGTGTGCCTGCTATAATTTCAAGGAATATCAAAAACCGAAAAAACCGTACAAAAGTAAACAATCAAAATGATGATAATTGATCTTAGAACATTTATTTGGGCCTATTCAAATGTTAAAACTATACGTTTCTAATAACCCTTTATTCAGCAAGGGCTTTTCGATTAATATACACAGCGTGTAACTGCTACTGGTTTTTCACCGCCTCCAAATAATCGTGAATGCGGTGGGCGTTGACGCCTATATCTCCCTTGCCAATTCGAGAGACGGAACGCACATCAATTTTGCTGCGATCGTCCGTTTCAGCGGAATCCACGCGAATGACCACATCATCAATAAAACCAAACCAAGGCAACTTGTCGTACGCCTCGATAAGTCCCGCCTGTTTATCCTGCGTGACGATCTCCTCCCACGGCATCTGTTTTGCAGCGTCCAGGGCCCGATCAAAGGCTTGATCGTATCCGACATCCAAATACAGCGTTTCAATATCCGGGTAAGTCTCCCGCTGAATATCGGCTTTGTCCTGATCTCCGTAGGTTGTATCATTAGCGGCATCCGCCCGCAGCGGGACAATCGCTTTGAACTCAGGTGGATTCTCGATATCGGTAGTAATATCATGTATGGGCGGGTATTGCTGTGATTCGGCAAACCAGTATCCTATCACGCTGATCACCGCGATACTCAACACTAATCCAATGGCCGCAGGAACAACTCCTTTTACGTTTGGATTATTACGACGCAAAGCGCCAAAAACCATAGCCAATGCAAAACCGATCAGCGCCAGAATGGAGCTGCCCGGCAAGAGCCAAATCAAGGCCGTACTTAGCTCCCACCATCCCCATTGATACCCATATCCCGAAAGCACTAACAGCACAGCGCCCGTAATTGAAAATCCCACGCTTCCCCACACCCATTTCGATATCTTATTGTCTGACATTGTACTATTTGATTGATTTTGCCTTTCTGCTTTTCAACTGTACCAAGATAACGCCCAGAAGAACCAATAGAATTCCAAAAATTTGATACATGGTTAGCGTTTCACCAAAGATAAAAATTCCAAGAAGAGTCGCCACAACAGGTTCAATGGTCGCCGCTATGGAGGCCCTGCCGGTTTCAATCATCGACAGCCCCAATGTGTATAAAAAGTAAGCCAATGCTGTTGGAAAGAAGCCGAGTCCCAATATCTGTAGCCATACTTGAGAATCCCTCAGTTGCCCGGCTTCTATGGTGATTCCGCTGGTCGGCAACAGCGCAATCGAGGCAAAAACAAATGTGTATGTGATAACCGTTAGCGGATGATATTTATTAAGGGCATACTTGCCAAATATACTGTAAAGGGCGTAACCAAATCCGGATCCCAACCCCACAAGCATACCATACCACGAAATATGACCGGCCGTAATGGGAAATACTTTTATGACTAACACACAACCCAAAAGCGTTAGCACGAGCGCTCCGATTTTGCGAGCGGTCATAGGCTCACCAAAGAAAAGGCGCGACAGTATCACCACAAAAGCAGGTCCGGTGTAGAGCAAAATTACCGCCACCGAAAGCGATACTTCGCCAATAGCCGTAAAATATGCCCAGTTAAAAAAGACGACGCTAAAAATACCGGTACCGATAAAACTTAGGGCATCCCGAACATCAATTTTTAACAGCTTCGAATCTTTAATCCCCACAAAAACAACAAGCATTACCGAGGCGCAGGCGACGCGGAGCGTAACAATTTGTAGGGAGCTAAATCCGGCCCGGGAAAGCTCATCAATATACAGACCGATGATGCCCCATAAGGACGCTCCGAGAAATACATAAAAGTAAGCCCATCTGTGTTGCGAATCAGGCAAAAGTCCAACAATTTTATTGCAAAAAGCTGCACGGAGGATACACAGAGTTTTACCAATAAACCAGATCTCATTACAGCCGGTTTGTCAAAAATCTGTTATAGCCATTTAATACCGCGTTTAAATTTTCAAAAAAATTTGACTGGCAGTTGCAATTATTGATTTACTCCTGCATGTTAGGCTTCATTTATAATTTCAAATTTAGATGCTTTACCGTATTCATTGATGATTCAACCGCAAAAAGAACTCACCGAATCGCAAGCGCTCTCCCTGTATAAAAACCTGCTTCTACCCCGTCGCATTGAAGAACGCATGCTCAAACTGCTTCGCCAAAATAAAATCAGCAAGTGGTTTTCTGGGATGGGACAAGAGGCCATTTCGGTGGGCGTTACTACTGCTCTTTCTGATCAGGATTACCTTTTGCCCATGCACCGAAATTTGGGACTTTTTACCACGCGAGGCGTTGACCTCTATACCCTCTTTTGTCAGCTTTTGGGCAAGGCCGACGGCTTTACCGGCGGACGTGATCGCTCGTTTCATTTTGGCGTGCCCGAAAAACGCATTGTGGGGATGATCTCACACCTGGCTGCCACCATGCCCGTTGCTGATGGATTGGCCCTGGCATCTAAACTGCGCGACGAAGGCTACGTTGCCGCCAGTTTTTGTGGGGATGGCGGGACCAGCGAGGGCGAATTTCATGAGGCCCTGAACTTGGCCGCGGTGTGGAAGCTGCCCGTCATTTTTGTGATCGAAAACAACGGCTATGGACTATCCACTCCTACCAAAGAACAATACGCCAGCGATGATCTCGTAGATCGTGCAGAGGGTTACGGTATGCGCGGCGTGCAGATTGACGGCAATGATGTTTTTGCCGTGATGAATGCCGTCTCCGAAGCAAAAAAACACGCCCTTGCCACCGGACCTACTTTTATTGAAGCCAAAACCTTTCGCATGCGCGGACATGAGGAAGCCTCCGGTACGTTTTATGTGCCCGATGAAAAGTTTGAGAAATGGGGCGAAAAAGATCCCATCGACCGCTTTGCCAAGTGGTTAACTTCCGAAAATATTGTTTCCGGGGACGATGAATTAGCTGCCATTCAAAACGAGGTTGATGACTCATTTCTACCTGAGTTGGATCGCGCCCTCGAAGCCGACGATCCTGTTTTTGATTTGGAAGAACAAACTGGACGAATTTTTACTCCTGTTACGTTTCCTAATAAAACAGCTGATAGTAATTCAACTTCCGAAAAACGATTTGTTGATGCTATCCAGTTTTCACTCCGGCAGGCATTTGAGGAAGATGAGGAATTTATCATTATGGGTCAGGATATTGCCGAATACGGTGGCGTATTTAAAATTACTGAGGGATTTGTGGAGCAATTTGGCAAGGAGCGCATCCGCAATACGCCTATTATTGAAGCTGGAGCACTGGGTTGTGCCCTGGGTTTGGCTTTAGAGGGATTCAAACCGGTAGTAGAAATGCAGTTTGCTGATTTTATCTCCTGTGGATTCAACCAGATCATCAACAATATTGCCAAGGGACAGTATCGCTGGATGCCTCCACTCAACATCACTATTCGTGCTCCACACGGAGCCGGCGTTGGTGCGGGACCATTCCATTC
>JBNJFP010000011.1:12552-65535 GCA_051746985.1 Bacteroidota bacterium | reverse complement strand
GCATGAAGCAGTGGTTTGTGCAAGCTTTCGGGAATCAATTCAGGATAATGCAATCGATTGGGCACCAGCGGATGACATCCGCAATAAATAGCCTCCATAATAGCCACACAGAAAAACTCGTAGGTCGCCGTGGAAACGACAATATCGCCACTGTGGAGCAATCGGCTATAATTTTCGCGGTCTTCGACATATCCGAAATGAGTAATATGTCGGCCGTAGCGCTGCCAGGCTTTTTCGAATTCCTCAGGTTTTTCATGCTGGGTATCCCCCGCCAAAATAAGATCAAAGGTGAGATCGATATCATCAAGGCGATTGAGCACCCGGAAAAACATAGCGGGATTACGATCGAACTGCCATCGCTGGTTCCACACAATCACGGGGTTATCATTCTCTTTGCGCTGATCGGGCTGAGCATCAAAGCGTTTTAAATCTAAGCCGGGATATAGCACCATACTTTTTTCCGCAATTTTATCCACCGGGTAGTAATACTTGTCATCAGGATAATTTTCCAAAAATTCCGGTAATGCTTTTAAAAAGTCATCGCGGTGAAACTTTGAGGAAAAAATAAGACGGTCGGCCGATAGCATACTCAGGTAGTTGAGGTAGCTATAGGTTTGGTCACGCTCCTCTCCCTCCGGCATGGGTTGGGTAAACTGATTTTCGTGCATATACATCACCTTTGGCACATTGGCAAAGCGAGGATTAGTCAACGACAGAAATGCGGGCAAATTGGTCATGCTGCTCACCAACAGCAGGTCAATATCCTGATCAACTTCCTGAGCCATGCCAGCCAAAACCACCGAGTTACCATGCATCCGCCACTTTCGTCCCTTATAACTTAGGTTAACTGGAATGATATTGTGCCGGGAATACTGTTCTAATCCCTTTAAAAAAGCTTTGTGAGAACCGCTAAAAAACGGTTCTACGGCCAGAATGTTCATATAAACATGTGTTAAGCTTTACTACACTTCATTAAATCTTTGCTTTTATAGCGCAAAAATATAAAAAAGAAAAACCACTAAGCCTGTTTTAAATAAAGTGTAGTAAAACTAATAATTAATTATTTAGCGAAAACGTGTTTCGATATCTTCGAGTGGTATATACTCCAACGTTGGCTTTTCAAGTGGATCTTGATACGGCTTATCACAGGCAAAAAGCTGATCCAGCAGGTTTTCCATCTCCATATCGCTCAACTTTTTTCCTTTAGGGATGGCCGTCTTTGAAGCAAAAGCGATAGCCAGCTTACGGCGCTCATCAAATTCAAATTTGCCATCCAGCTCAAGATACTGGTGCAACATCGATTTTAATACCGACTGCTCATCCCCCACATCAATATCGGCGGGCACTCCGCTTATCATGGCTGTATTGCCACTCATCAACTGGATGTTAAACCCCATGCGCTGAATAATAGGATGTAGTTCTTCAAGCAGCGAAAATTCTGAGGCCGAAAATTCCATGGTCTGCGCAAAAAGCAGCTGCTGCGTACTTGGAATAGCCGCTTCAGTAGCACTGAGTGCCTTCTCATAAATAATACGTTTGTGGGCCGCATGCTGGTCAATCATGCAGAGTCCCGACCGCGTCTGCGTTAAAATATAGCGGTCGTGAAGCTGCCAAAACCCACGGTCACGCATGCGCTGGGGATGATTTTGCTGTTTGTTATTTTCGCCATCTTGACGTTCCTGGTCTGCATCATCAAAATCATACAGCTGGCTTGAAAAGTTATTTTGATCACCACGCTGTGGGCTGGAACGATCAAAATTAATCCGGGATGGGAATTTTACGGGACGCTCTCCCTTCCCTTTATTTTTCTGTGTGTTAGCGGCTCCTCCAAAATTAAAATCAGATGAAAACCCTTTAGGTCCGCCAAAACTTTTTGATTGGTTCCGATCCTCATCTGATACATCGGGTACCATAAATTCTTCGTGCAACGCTTTTTTTACCACTGATTTCGTCAACTTGATCACGCTGCGTTCATCCTCAAACTTTACTTCCTCTTTTGCAGGATGCACATTCACATCCACCTGCTGTGGGTCAATTTCCAAGAATATGGCAAAAAAGGGATAATCTCTGTCGCCAGTCCACGCATCATAAATATTGAGAATAATATGCGTCAAATATCGATGCTGTATGGGACGTCCATTTACAAACAGAAACTGCTCGCCGCGGCTGCGCTTGGTCAGTTTGGGATCAGCCAACACCCCGTGAACCGTCAAATAACTGGTTTCCTCCCGAAAATGGATGAGGCTGGCCTTATAGCTTTTGCCGAACATATCGGTGATGCGATCTTTGATACTCTGATCTTTTGGCAGATCGTAAATAGTGTCAGTGTCAGCTATGAGCTCAAATCCCAGGTCCGAATTGGCCAAGGCTGCCTGCTGTATCGTTTTTAGGATATGCCGAAATTCGGTGGCATCGGTCTTTAAAAACTGTCGTCTGGCCCGTACGTTGTAAAAAAGATTTCGAACGGCTACCGAGGTACCATTTTCAACGGCGGCGGGCTCAAACGATTTTTCTTCACCGCCCGAGACCTCGTATTTATAGCCCATTTCATCACCGGGACGCTTGGTCTTTAGTGTGACTTGTGATACCGAAGCAATCGACGCCATAGCCTCACCGCGGAATCCCAGCGTGCGGACTTTAAAAAGGTCATTTACATCCTGAATTTTGGATGTCGCATGCTGCTCAAAACAGAGTCGAATATCTTCTTGTCCCATCCCACAGCCATTATCAATAACTTGGATGAGCGTACGTCCTGCATTTTGGATGACGATTTTAAGCTGGTCAGCCCCGGCATCAATAGCATTGTCTAACAGTTCTTTAACCACAGAGCTGGGGCGCTGTATTACCTCACCGGCTGCAATTTTGTTAGAAATCTCGGGAGGAAGTTGCCGTATTATGGATTGCTCAGATTCCGTTTGCTGACTCAAATGCCTGCGTTTCTTTTTTGTTTTTTTGGATTGGCGGGATGATACAAAAATCTCACTCTGGATGTAAGATTAATTTGGCTATTGAAGAGTAAAATCTACAACAAATACATAATATAAATGACCAAACAAAGCCCTAACGCATAGAGCATCACAGAACGTCCCTGATGATATTTCTTTCTGGTACGACGGATCTGGATACGTTCACGACGACTCATTTCTTTGTCGGGATTGTAATACCGATACTGGTAGTTGAACTTTTTATTCTTGGGTCGGTAGCCAAACATTCCTCTAATCATAGCAGCATCCATTTACTTAACTGAGATTCTAACAATACAACATAATATAATGAGAATTTCATTCAATATTTATTGCCAATCGAAGAGGCTTGGCAGCCTGCAGATGGGGATTTTTTTTACTATACTTATATCGAAATTTAATCCGAACATTATTCCTTACATATTCATGAGTTACGACAAAATCACACCCCCCGAAAGTGGTACCAAGATCAAAGTAGAAGCCGATGGATCGTTGGTTGTTGGTGATAATCCGATCATTCCTTTTATAGAGGGTGATGGTATCGGTATTGATATTACGCCAACTATGCGAAAGGTCTTAGATAGTGCTGTTGAAAAAGCCTATGATGGCAAAAAAAAGATTGAATGGTTTGAAATTTATGCCGGAGAAAAGGCGGTAGATTTCTATGGCGATGATCAATGGCTGCCAGAAGATACCCTTAACGCTATTGAAGATTATAAAGTAGCTATTAAGGGTCCATTAACAACCCCCGTTGGCGGAGGTATTCGATCGTTAAATGTGGCCATTCGTCAAGCAAAAGACCTGTTTGCCTGCGTGCGACCTGTTAAATATTACCAGGGAACGCCGAGCCCGGTCAAGCATCCCGAAAAAACCGATATGGTTATTTTCCGTGAAAATACAGAGGATATTTATGCCGGCATCGAATATCAGACCGGCACCCCTGAAAACAAAAAATTGAAAGACTTTTTGATCAATGAAATGGGTGTTGATCAAATTCGTTTCCCTGATACTACTTCTCTCGGCATTAAACCGATTTCTGAGGAAGGAACCAAACGACTGGTTCGTTCTGCTATCGACTATGCCATTGAAGAGGGACGAGACAGTGTTACACTCGTTCACAAGGGAAATATCATGAAATTTACCGAGGGAAGCTTCAAGGATTGGGGATACGAAGTGGCCCGTGAAGAATACGATGCCGAAGTTATTGGCGAAGGTCCTTGGTGCAAGCTACCTAACGGTATTGTTATTAAGGATGCTATTGCCGATGCCTTTTTGCAGCAAATTTTAACTCGTCCAGCTGAATACGACGTTATTGCTACGATGAACCTCAATGGTGATTACGTTTCTGATGCTCTTGCTGCCTGTGTGGGCGGGATCGGAATTGCCCCCGGCGCTAACATCAATTATAACACTGGATTGGCCGTTTTCGAGGCTACTCATGGTACAGCTCCAAAATACACCGGACAAGATAAAGTAAATCCCGGCTCGCTAATTCTGTCAGGCGTTATCATGCTTAACTATCTGGGCTGGGGTGAAGCTGCAGACTTAATTGAGAAAGGCCTTGAAGCCGCAATTACGAGCAAGCGTGTGACATACGATTTCGAACGATTGATGGATGATGCCACACTACTTAAATGTTCTGAATTTGGAGATGAAATTATTGCCAACATGTAATTTCAACTCTAATACCCATTCAATAGAAAAGCCCGCAAAGCGTAAAACCTTGCGGGCTTTCTTTATGATGTTATTACTCTAATTACTTAGAAATCATCAAAGGCTTCGGATTCCTTCATCGCATTCCAAGGTTGTTCATATCCTCCTAAACGTTTACCAATACGTTCAATTAATTGATCTTTTGGAACACTTATTTCTACAAATCCACGGACACTTTCATAATTTTCCACGTCCATAACTTCCGTTTTTTCAATTTCTATGAGGTCATCTGCCGCCCTGGGAGCTTTACGAAGCGCCATTAAAAATTTCGCTTCATCCAAGCCCGAACCACTATTTTCAGAAGCGGCTTCCGATCGTAATTCCTCAAGTTTATCAGAAATTGAAGATTTTAATCCCTCCTTGGCCCAGCCTTTAGCCTTTTCAATAGCAGAGGTAGAATCAGCATCGATGGCTGCAGCATAGGCCAGCAATTGGGTTTCCTCGGAAATAAATTCCTGTTGGGGATACCATGATGGGTAGGCAGATTTTTCTTCGACTTCGGTATCTTGCTGATCATCAGCAACTTCAGCTGTACCGGAACACGAAACTAATAGTGCTGTAAATGCAAAAAGTGTGATTAAAATAATTGTCTGGCGCATCGATAAATATTTAACTATTCAGATTTTAATGTTTTAACTGTGCCCTCTCGGGTTTCAATCTCAAAAGCCAAGGGGGATGAAGGGTCAATTTTTTGCGCTATAAAATGCTTTAAAGATTCCAGATCTTCAACTTTTTGACCATTCACTCCTATGATTTTTTGACCGACCCGCAAGCCCATTTTATCCGCCCTGGATCCCTCGACAATATCCGAAATTACAAATTCGTGTTTTATAGGTTCTTCTGATCGTAAAATTGCCATAAGGCGAAATCCCAAATCAAATTCAGCAAATTCAACTTCATTAAAAGATCGGCCCGATTCGGAATTATTGGGCGACTCATTTTCAAGCTCCTTTATTTCAGGCTCATCTTCATAAGATAAATCTTGTTTCTCTTGTTCGTGAACACCTAAAACGATTTCCTTTTGTATCGTTTTGCCGTCGCGCCAAATAGTAAGCTCTACGGTATCACCGGGATTTAAAACCGCAATCTTTTGCTGTAGCTGATTCGATTCATTTACCGTTTGTCCATTAACGGTTAAAATAACATCATCTCTTTTCAAGTTATGCTTTTCTGCTGCGCCATCGGGAGAGATTCCGGTAATCTGCACTCCCTCAATACGATCCATCCCAAGGTAGTCAGCAATTCCCGCATCGACACTTGCAATCGAAACCCCTAATAATGCGCGTCTAACATGTCCATACTCGATGATATCTTCTGCTACTTTAGATGCCAGATTAGATGGAACTGCAAAACCATACCCCTGGTAGCTACCACTTTGAGAAGCGATAGCAGTATTAACTCCGACAAGCTCTCCGCTGGTGTTGACCAATGCGCCTCCACTGTTCCCTTTGTTGATGGCGGCATCCGTTTGGATAAAGCTCTCCACGCGCATCTGATCATTTATGATTTGCACATCACGACTAAGAGCACTTACAATTCCAGCTGTGACCGTCGATCGCAGCCGGAATGGATTACCAACAGCAAGTACCCATTCTCCAACACCCAGTTCATCGGAATTACCAATAGTAATAGATGGTAGGTTAAGGGCATCAATTTTAAGTACGGCTAAATCGGTAGTGGGGTCCTGCCCAACAATTCGTCCGTCAAAGGTACGCTTGTCGTTCAATACTACTTCAATTTCATCATTTACGGCACCATCAACCACGTGGTTATTGGTTAAGATATAACCATCGCTGCTGATTATAATACCCGATCCCACCGTACGCGCTTTTTTGGGAAGCATCTCCCCCCAAAATCCGTCATCGTCGTGATACTCATCATTCGGCATATCTCTTTTTGAGAAAGGAACAGTCGTCTCAATATAAGCCACCATTGGCGTAACCCGTTCTGCGACCTGCTTGAATAGAAATCGATCATCCAGCTTCTCGAGCTGTTCATCCGTAAAAAGTGGCTGTGCACTGTGTTTTACTTCCGTAATTTCTACATCAGCACGGTCATCAACCCTGTTTTCGAAATGATAAAAAGCCATTATTGTACCCACAATAACCCCAATGAGCACTAATAGAATGGCTGATAAATATCGATTTTGACTGTTCATGTTGACTCCTGCAGAATTTGTTCAAAGATAGCATCTGATTTCCGTGCTTTTAATCCCTCCACATGGTATTTCAAGTATCTGTCTAAAATATCAATTAGTGATTTAAGTTCCCCCGTTTGAAATGATATATCAAATAATTTAGAGCTTCGTGCGGTTACGGCCGTTCGCACGTACTGCAGCTGATTTTTCGTTAGCTTATGCGAATGCGAGGAAATACTTTCGGTAGTAATTAAACCGGATTCAATATTTAAAAAGTTCGTTTCAATATCGAAATTATTTGTATCCAGTTGTAATCCGATACCAGTAAGCTCTGCCAAACGAATTTGAAGATATGGAAAAATATTAGGGGGATGGGCATGGGAGGTGTCAAGCCAACACAAGAAGTTCTTTGTAAATGCGAAGAGCGGCTTATTTATTTCATTCTCATGCAGCAGTTGACCAATTAATTCAATGGCTGAGGTCATCGTAGCCATCTTGTGAAAGTCAGACCGCAGGTTTTTGTTTTTTTCAGAGTAACTTGCTTCAGAAAGGATTTGAACAGAACGGGAAGATTTGTGGTAATAGACTACATCCAGAATATTACCCGTTTCTATAAGTCCCGAAAATTTACTTTTGGGCTTTTTTACTCCTCTGACCAAGAGTGCTATTTTACCGTGTTCTCGGGTAAAGGCAGTAACTATTTTACTGGATTCCTGGTAATCAACCGATTTAAATATAATGGCTTCGGTATGGGTAATCATTCTTTATCCTTCCTTGCAATTAATTCGGATAAAGAAGTATAGAAGCTTTACAACTCCAAAGCCAATAATTAATTACCAGACCCTGTTAATTGCAACGGTTTTATCTGCTGATCGGTAATAGTAGAAGATTCAATTAGCTGGAGCTTCTCCTTTGACTGTTGAACAAACTCCTGGAACTGCTCTTTTTGTTCGGAGAATTGATCCTCGAAATGCAGGATATCTTCCCGATCAATCCAGGGATCTACATCGCCAGAATTAAAAGTGGGTATCGAAGGTGCTTCTTGTAAGTTACTACCAGCAAAGCGTGTTAAGGGAGCTCCACTGTTACCAGTACTTACCTGGTTTATGCCTTGTGATGAAGCGACCGAAGCTGAATTTGCATTGGTAGGCGCCGATGCTGTAACGGAAGCCTCGGCCTGCTGCTGAGCAGGCTGATTAACATCAGTATCTAAAAACAGCCATGCCCCCCCTGCTGAAACGGTAAGTGCCAAAGTTGCGGCTACCGCATATTTTAAAGCAGGTTTAAACGTAGCATTCTTTTCGCGGTTTTTCTTGGCTTGCTCGGCCGCCTTCTGCATTATCGATTCCTGAACATGCTTGGGAGGTTCAACCTCTGGCATTTGATCGAGTTTATTGAAGGTCTGCCTCATACTCTCTACTTCAATCAGCAGATCTTCATCCTCCATCATGGCACGTTCCATCAATAGTTCCTCAGAAGGATCCATCTCCTTCATCAGATACCGAATACAATCATTATTATCCTCGTTGCGCATAATTATTTTCTTCTTGTTCTTTTTCTTTATCAAAAAGTTTTCGAAGATTTATCAACGCATACCGCATACGTCCCAGTGCGGTATTAATGGAAACATTCGTAAGCTCGGCAATTTCTTTAAACGGCATTTCATAATAATGTCGCAGCATTACCACTTGACGTTGTTCCTCAGGAAGCTCGTCGATATGACGCATCAAACTGCTCTTTTCCTCGTCTTTTTCGAGTTGTTCCTGTGCGCTGACAAGATCTTCATCAGGCAAACGATCATAGAAATCAGTGTTTGATTCCTTGTCGTAGTTAGAACTAACGTCCACAAACCGTTTTTGTTTTCTTAAATAAT
This sequence comes from Bacteroidota bacterium, assembly GCA_051746985.1. Classification (GTDB taxonomy): domain Bacteria; phylum Bacteroidota; class Rhodothermia; order Balneolales; family Balneolaceae; genus Fodinibius. The sequence goes on along the minus strand of JBNJFP010000011.1, from coordinate 56,849 downwards.
CGATTGTTGCATTGTGGGCAATACGCATCACCCAGGCAATCCATTTGCCCTGTTCATTATACGTATCATCCATCTTGGTAATAACCTTCGTAAAGGTCTCCTGGAAGATATCATCAGCAGTACCCCCATCCTTTACCATGCTGTAGATATAGGAATATATTTTCGTCTGATGACGATTCATTAATTCACTGAATGCCTGCTCGTCACCGTTTTGACGGTAAAACCGAACCAGATCCTTGTCATCCAGTTGCTGATATTTCTTGCTGATATGATTTGACTGTTCGAGCTTCATAATTACCTCATGTCTGATTTAAGAAATAGAAGTCATATATGCAAAACTGCATTTTTGACCTTTTCCAATAATCAGAACAAAAATTTAGTTAGTAAGAGTTCAGTAGCAAATATTTTTCATACTAACAGTTTTATTAAAAGTTTGTTCCTCATCGGTTAAGGTCAGTTACTCTGTAAGTATTGTAAATATTGACCAACCGATGATCTATAACATGTTAATGTTACATAACTTTTTGCTGCAACTATTATGCCGCATAGGCATTGCATGTCAGAACGCCATATTAAAACTAAAAAAATGGAAAAATCATAATCTGAAACGATTTTTTACACTTTTTCTGTCTCATGGAAATAGGCATATATTTTGCGTCCTGTTTTTTCCCCTACCTCCTCTTGCAATTCTTCCAGCGATGCTTCGCGAACTGACTGCACCGATCCAAACTTTTTAAGTAACTGCTGAGCCGTTTTGTCACCAATGCCGCTTATTTGAGTAAGCTCGGTTTTAATGGTGCGATCGAATCGTTTTTTTCGGTGAAAATTTATAGCAAACCTATGAGCTTCATCTCGTACCTTCTGTAAAAGCTTTAGCGCCGATGATTTTTTGGGGATCATGATGGCATTGGCCTTGCCCGGCACAAAAACCTCTTCGAGACGTTTTGCAAGTCCGATAACCTCACACTCACCGTAAAATCCTATCTCTTTTAACGCCTCAACGGCACTGCTTAACTGTCCCTTGCCTCCATCTACCACAATAAGATCTGGGATCTGCTGCTTTTCATCCATTACTCTTTTGTACCGGCGGCTTAATACCTCTTTCATGGATGCAAAATCGTCGGGCCCTTCTACCGTTTTGATATTAAATCGCTTGTATTCACTTTTCTTGGGACGCGCATCTACAAAACAAACCATCGAAGCTACCGGATCAGTCCCCTGCAGGTTCGAATTATCGAAACACTCGATACGGCGTGGCAGGCGCTGCAGGTTTAGCTGCTCTTTGAGTTCTTTGATGGAGTGCGGGATACGTTTCTGGGCCGCCTTTTCTTTTTCGAGTTTACGTTCGCCCAGCAAATACTTGGCATTGGATAGCGCCATGCGAATCATCTTGGCTTTTTCTCCCCGCTGCGGACGATGGATTCGCACTTTCTTGCCCCGCGCTTCCCAAAGATATTGTGCCAGTGGCTCCTCGTTTACCAGATCATCGCTTACATACACCTCATCAGGGATACCCCCCGCGTGCTGTCCCGTATAATAATCTTCTATAAATGACTGCAGCATCTCCCCTTTTTTCAGGTGCTTAATATTTTTAAGAAAGCGATGAAATTTGCTGATTAATTTCCCTTCCCGAACCTTAAATAACACACCGCAGGCCTCGCTAATCTCTTCATCCACTTTAACAACAAACAAGTCACGATCCACTTTCTTGTCGGCCACCATCTTCATTTTCTTGCTGTACTTCTGCACCGCCTTCAGGCTATCACGGACTCGGGCGGCCTTCTCGAATTCCAGGGCGTCCGAAGCTATCGACATCTCCTCTTTTAAATCGCGAATAAGCGCGTCGGTGCGGCCATTGAGCATTCGCTCTACTTTATTAATGGTCGCCTGATATTCTTCCAAATCCCAGTCGCCGGAGCAACTTTCCAGGTAATCATCAAAACAAGAGTGCCATTTGGGAGGGCCTTTGGTGCGGTCAATATTCTTGCGAGAAACGGCGCACGTACACAAATCAAAGGCTTTACGGATGGTTTCAAGCATGCGCTTCATGTGCGTTACGCTATCGTACGGCCCGTAGTATTTGCTCCCGTCATTAATGACGGTTCGTGTAGGATACACCCGTGGTCGCTCATCACCGGTTACACAAATGTAGGGATAGCTTTTATCATCCCGATACAAAATATTATATCGTGGATGGTGTTTCTTAATTAGATTGTTTTCGAGGATGAGAGCCTCAGCCTCCGAATCTGTTACGATCACCTCCAGATCTTCAATCTTTCGGACCATCACGCGAATACGTCCATCATGATCGCTGGAGTTCTGAAAATATGAGCGCACCCTGTTTCTCAATCGTTTTGCCTTACCGATATACAACAGGCGTTGCTTCTTATCCTTAAACATATATACTCCCGGAGAAAGGGGCAGGTTATCCACCTTTTCTTGTACTTCAACTTCCGGTTCTTGGGATGGGCTCATATTAAAACTGAAATTTCATTATTTCTGGTTGAGATGTCCTTTTGTTCTTAAACAACTAAGATAAAATAAAAAACTACGCCGTTCTTCGATGGTGGATTCAAAATCCGTAGTTTGTCGGGTGTTGATTTTGAACCTGCTGTAAAAGAATTGATAAGATGTTAAAAACTCAAACCCAGCCGAACATTGCAATTATTTATGAGGATGATTTTCTGCTGGTTATCGATAAACCTGCTGGCGTGTTATCTCAAAAAGACCATACCGGGGATGCGGATGTGCTTACCCTATGCAAACAATATCTGGGTCGTTCTGCTAATGGCACGCCCTACCTTGGGTTGGTGCATCGGCTCGATCGTCCGGTAGGAGGATTGATGCTACTGGCAAAAAATCGCAATGCAGCTGATAACCTGTCACAGCAAATAAGGGATCGCACCATGCAGAAAACCTATTGGGCAGTTACCTCGGGGTCGCCCCCTCCGAATGGGGTGCTCACGCACCATCTCTATAAGAACAGGGATTCCAACATTGTAGATGTGGTACCCGGAGAGCGTAAAAAAGGCAAAGAGGCCATACTTTCATTTGCCACCTTGCAAAATTCTGGCGGACTCCATCTACTTTCGATTCACCTGCAAACGGGACGCCCTCATCAAATTCGGGTTCAATTGGCCCACGAAGGCTACCCCATTTGGGGGGATTATAAATACGGTGAAGAGCAACCCGACGGACGAGCGATGGCGTTGCGTTCCATAGAACTGGCATTCAGGCATCCCAAAACCAACCAACAGCTACAGTTTGAGCTGGCACCTCCCACCGAACATCCATGGACGCAATTTGATATCGCACATCAATAAAATGAAACCAGAGCAATTAAGTAAAACAGCGGCTTTTATTGGCATAAAGTTCTTTGGTTTAACACAGGACCATAGGTTCGCTCAACTCTTTAATAAAAAGACGATTACCTTTTACGAGAATATTGTAAAATATCTGCCAGCCCCACTGCGCTATTATCATTATTGGCTCAAACATCGCTGGGTTCGCAACCTATATATGTGGTCTGAGGAGTTACTACTACCCGGCGACCTGTTGCACATCATTGCGCGAAAATGGTATATCCGCAAGCAGGTAGCCAAGTTGGCTACTAAAGGTTTCGAGCAGATTATTGTGCTGGGCGCCGGTTTTGATGATCTTGCTTTTGATTTTAGCCAAAAGGGGTGTTCCTGCTTTGAATTTGACGTGCCATATATGGCGCGACGAAAAAGAACGTTTTTTCAGGATTTTTATCCGCAAAAAAATTACCCTGCCGTTATCGATTCGTACCTGCCAAAAAACAGTATTGGCAACCAGATTAAGAGTTATCCGGAAATCAATCCCCATAAAAAAACAATCGTTATTGCCGAGGGATTTTTTGACTATTTAACTAAAGATACGGTTGCCAAAACCATTGCTGATATTCGAACTTATTTCAAACATGAGCTTCGACTAATTACTACTCACTTTGCTTTAAACGAGCTTCCGTTCCTCCACCGGCTCTCCTTTACAACGGGAGTAAAAACAGTAGGTGAAAAATTGCAGCTGCATCATTCTATAGATGATTTTAAAACGCTGTTGACCGACTATGATTATTCCATACAAACTGAGATTTCACACGATCAGATGACCGAGACGCTACAACAAAAAACCGATACCCGCCTATCCGTACTAAAAGGATTTTACCTGTTAGTGGTAAAATAGTACAGAAATGGTTTTATTCTAATTTGCAAAAACAGTAGTGCCGTTGGAACACTGCTAATAAGCATTGTGTTGGTGAAAAGGAACTAAGTCACATCTCTTAATGACATACCATATCAGATGAACTGATAATGCTATGGGTAAGAAAAGTTTAACAAAAAAAGAAGCTCGCGCACTTATCGCCCCCATCATTGATGGAGAGGCGGCGGCTGAGGAACGTGCAGCATTCATGAATTATATCCGCCGAAATGAAGATGTACGACGGGAATACGAATCGATGAAAAAGGTTAAGAATTTAATTGTTAACCGCTGTCCTTGTGCCAAGGCTCCAGATTCCTTAAGAAATTTTTTAAGCACGGTCAGTTCTGCCCAATCACCAGTAGAAAAATCAGCCCCTATTTATGATATCCCAAGTGGTAACACCGTTGGGCAGCATTCCAAATCATCGAGCCCAAATTCATCCGACCAGCCTACGACCATCTGGTATTATGCAGCAGCGGCAGTTTTACTGTTAACGGCAATACTGTGGTCGGGCATTTTTTGGGATTCCACATCGGATGGCCCTATGTATAATGTCGAGGAATACGCCTATGAGCATTTCATGAAGTATGATGGTAAACTGGTGCCTCCTACTATTTCAACGGCCAGTTTAGGCACCGCCGAAAGTCGTATTGAACAGGATTACGATATGAAGATGACCATCCCTGAGCTAAAAAATGCAGAATTTAAAGGAGTGGTTTATGATGAATTTGTTCCCAATTATAATGCACCTATGCTCGAGTATTATCTACCGTCGGGGGATCAGTATATTTATATTTTTGCTTTCAATATTGACCAAATGGATGAGTTTGGTCAGCTTGTACGAGACAAAGAAGCCGTTAAATCGTGTACCAAACCCAAAGATTTTCACGTCAGACAAGTCAATGGAAAACACATTGTTTCATGGAAGTGGAATAACGTATGGTATGCAGCAGTCTCAAATCACGATGGCAATACCGTGGCTTCGCTTGTAGAGCCATTAGCAGCAAATCCCTAAAAATTAATGCGAGCTGTTAAAACGGGCGTTACCTCGTTATTAATAAGCTCGGAGTTTACATTTACGGTCATATTCTGGTTGGAAGAGTTATATTCATCCACCGATCTGTTTAAACTGATTAGGTTATAAATAAATCCCGCCAGTACAAAAGATCCGCCCACAAGTACCTTGGTATCGTTAAGAGATACTTCTTTGTCATCTATATTCAACACATCGCCAAATTCGTTGCCCAAAACCTCTCGGGTGGCATCAACCATCAAGATAGATCCTATGGCACGGGCTCCCAATCCCACGGCACCCCGCGGATAATCTTCGGCATAGAAATTACCCGTCGATGGACCAAGTAATATCCCGTAAATTGTAGTATAGGCTCCTACTTTTTTTACGGTGGGATTTTCAAAAACAGCCACCGATGTTAACCCAGCCCCTACCGACAACACGGTATTAATAAGAGAAATACTTCGCGCTTCGGATACCGTTTTTGTGCTGTTGTTTAAAGAGGAATTTACTTGCTGGGAATATCCAGAAAATGAGGCACCAAGAAAAAATATCAGAAAGCCGCTAACAATAAGTGTTCGTTTCATAAGGCGGAATATCAAAACCTTTGAGCAAAAACAAAACTATTAATCCTGGGCATCTACTTCGATTTCCGAATTTGGTTGCGACTCTTCTAACTGCTGCTGGTTGGATACCGTGGCTGGCATCGACTTTCCTGCTTTTGCCCCCAATTCCCGAAGCATCTCAACCTGACGAATCACATTTCCGCGTCCCTCCGAAAGTCGTCCCATCGCTTCATCATAACTCTCTTGCGTTTGACGAATACGTTGACCGATATCCTGCATACTTTCCACAAAAAGAACAAACTTATCGTACAGTGCCCCTCCGCGTTCGGCAATTTCCTGTGCATTTTTACTCTGATATTCCTGCTTCCACACGCTATCGATCGTTGCCAGCGTTGCCAGCAGCGTTGAGGGACTAACGATTACGATATTTTTATCAAAGGCATCATAATACAAGCTGGCATCATGCTGCAATGCTACCCCAAATGCAGATTCGATCGGTACAAACATCAATACAAAATCGGGGCTGTTTCCACCATAGAGTTGTTCATAATTTTTACTACTGAGTCCCTTGGCATGGCCGCGCAAAGAGCTCACATGCTGTTTCAACGCCTGTTTTCGGTCCGCTTCTTCCTCGGCAGATGTAAACTGCTCGTAGGCCTTCAGCGAAACCTTTGAATCAATTACGAGGCGCTTATCATCGGGCAGATACACAACTACATCAGGATAGAGGTGGCGCCCGTCCTCACTACGATGATTTTCCTGAATTTCGTACTCCCTCCCCTTGGTCAACCCTGATTTTTCGAGAATCCGCTGTAGAATAACTTCACCCCAACTGCCCTGAGTTTTCGAATCCCCTTTTAAGGCTTTTGTTAAATCTTTGGCCTCTTGTGCCATTTGTTGATTCATCTCTTTAAGATGCTCAAGATGCTGCCGCAACGAACTGCGTCCTTCGATATCTTCTTTATGAGCTTCCTCTACTTTCTTTTTGAAGGCTTCCATCTTTTCACCCAGCGGCTTCAAAAGCTGATCCAATTTTTCTTTGTTTTGCTCGGTAAACTTCTGTGACTTTTCTTCCAAAATTTTATTAGCCAGATTTTCGAACTCATCCTTAAATTGCTCCTGCAAATTTTCCATCTCCTTCTTTTGCTCGGCAAGACGTTCTTTGAGATTGCGATAATCGGCATTGAGCTCGGCCAGTTGTTTATCAGCTTCATTGGCACGGTTTTCGGCCTGTTTTTTTTCCTGCTCGGCCGTTTCTAACTGATGTGCCAGGTTATCATTACGTTCTTCAAGACGGGACAGCTGACTCTGTGCACGAAAATGTGCAATAGCAAAACCTAAGGCTATTCCGATGAGGATAAACAAAAGGGAAATGAATTCCATAAAATCAAAAGTTGAAGGTTAGAAAGTGCCAGAACAAATGTTAAACCTGGTGTTCATCATGCCTTATTTCGTGTGAGGAATATCAGAGTTCTGACACCCAGATTCCAGTTTGGCACTAAATTAAGAAAGGACAGTGACAACGTGATGGCATACTCATTGGGCCAAAATATTGATGACTGGCAGAAACCATATCCAAATAGAAAACCCCCGGGCAATTTGGCACCCGAGGGTTCGCTTATTTCAGTTGGGGGCAGCGATATTATTTGACGAAAAGCATCTCGCGATAAACCGGCATCGGCCAGTAATCATCAGCGACATGTCGCTCTAAATAATCAACCGAGTCACGTATCTTTGTCATTGCCGGACGTACGTTATCTTTTACGTATGTGGCACTTTCAAGAACTGATTTTCCATTGCCCTGAAGTACAATTTCACGGAGCTCTTCCAGGGCATCGTTGAGATCGTTGAGCCCTTGATTTACTTTCTTAAGCATTTCGAGCGATCCTTTATTTTCAAGCCCTATATTTTCAATACGCTCAACACTTTCGGCAAGCTCGTTCATATATCGAACGGCAGCAGGATAAATCATGGTCTTTGCCATCGATTCGGTAGTATCAGCCTCAATATTTATGGTCGTCAAATACTGTTCGGCCCAAATCTCCTGCCGGGAATGAATTTCCCGTTTGTTAAGCACTTTATGCTTTTCAAAGAGCGCAATATTTTTATCATCGGTCAACTTGGGCAAAGCATCCATAGTCGTTCGAAGGTTTAGCAAACCACGTTGTTCAGCCTCCGTTTCCCATTCCTCAGAATACCCATCGCCATTAAAGATGATGTCTTTGGATTCAGAAAGTGCATCGCGAATGACTGTGCCAAGCGATTCCTCAAGGGGATCTCCATCATCCACTTTTTGCTCGAGTTTGGTACATAAAGAATCAATAGCCTCGGCAACGATGGTGTTCAACACCACGATAGGAAATGAAATGGATTGGCTTGACCCCACGGCACGGAATTCGAACTTATTACCCGTAAAAGCAAAAGGCGATGTTCGGTTACGGTCACCAGCATGTTTTGGAAGTGACGGAAGAACCGGTGTTCCCAAACCAAGCAATCCACCCTGTTTGGACTCTTTAGCTCCACCATTTAACAACTGATCAATAATATCACCAAGTTGCTCTCCGATATAAGCCGAAATAATAGCCGGAGGAGCTTCATTAGCTCCTAATCGGTGATCATTCCCTGCATGTGCAATACTGACTCTTAGCAGATCCTGATACTCATAGACTGCATTCAAAACAGCAGTAAAGAAAAACAGAAACTGCATATTATCATGTGGATTATCGCCCGGCTCAAGGAGGTTCATGCCGCTACTGGTACTCATCGACCAGTTCAAGTGTTTACCACTGCCATTCAGTCCGTCGAACGGTTTTTCGTGCATTAAGCATTCGAAACCATAATTACGTGCAATTCGCTTAAGCGTGATCATCATCAACTGCTGATGGTCGGCGGCAATGTTACACGTTTCAAAAATAGGTGCGATCTCAAACTGTCCCGGCGCTACCTCATTGTGACGGGTTTTAACCGGTATCCCCAGTTTATAAAGCTCTTTTTCGGCATCAAGCATAAATGAAAGCACCCGCTCCTGGATAGCCCCAAAATAGTGGTCATCGAGCTCCTGTCCACGAGGTGGTTTGGCGCCTACCAGGGTACGGCCTGACGTCATTAAATCGGGACGACGGTAAAAAAATTCTTGATCAATCAGAAAATATTCCTGCTCACAACCCACAGTTGAATTTACACGCTTGGCATCTACATCAAAAAGCTTAAGCGCCCTTTTAACTTGTTCGTCAAGCGCTTCGTTAGAGCGCAGAATGGGCGTTTTATGATCCAGTGCTTCGCCTGACCATGAAGCAAAGGCAGTGGGAATGCACAGGTAACAACCGTTTTCATTTTCCATGATGAAGGCCGGTGATGTAGGATCCCAAGCCGTATATCCACGTGCCTCAAACGTCTGTCGCAATCCCCCATTGGGAAAACTTGAAGCATCGGGCTCTCCTTGAATGAGATCAGATCCCGAGAATTCAGCAACGGCACCGCCTCCCTGGTTCGGCGTAATAAAACTATCGTGCTTCTCGGCAGTAAAGCCCGTCAATGGCTGAAACCAGTGCGTAAAATGAGTAGCCCCTTTTTCAGTGGCCCAATCCTTCATAGCCACGGCAACCGCATCGGCTACTTCAGAATTAAGCTGTTCGCCTTCTTCAATCGTCTTCTGTAGATCTTTCCAGATTGCCTTTGGTAACCGCTCCTCCAGATCTTCTTGCTGAAAGGTATTCTCACCAAAAATTTCAGTGATATTCATCGATTCCGACTTTTCTCCATTCGATTTGGGCGACCAGTTTCGAGCAGCCGCCAGAGGATCATATCTACGAATTGCTTTTGTCATTGGATTAATTAAATGTGGTTGTTTGATTGAAATTTTAAACTGCCCTAAATATAAATGATCAGAACACAAGGACAAAAATATTTTAATTATTTTTTTATTAACATATTAATTAAAAAGGCTTTTATATGCTTTTAATTAATTATTTTTACTTATAGGGTTTATTATACTCTTTTTGACTAAATAAATTTACTGTTCAATGAGTTTGGCTTGTTTTTTTAAGCGACAGATTTATTGCTATAATTGGAGCAACATTTTTTCCACAATATTTTCCCCATTTTTATTCATGAATAACTCACCATCGCTAAGCATCTGGGTCAAAGCTGCGCGTCCCCAAACACTACCCGCCGCTTTCGTCCCCGTTTGCATAGGCGCATCGCTGGCTTTTCACGATCAACAATTAGCATGGACCCCTACACTGATTGCCCTTTTATGTGCTTTTTTGATTCAGATTGGCACCAACTTTGCCAACGACTACTTCGACTTTAAAAAGGGAGCCGACACCGACGATCGCATTGGTTTTGAACGGGCAACAGCCACTGGAATAATCTCTGCCAAAGAAATGCTCAATGCCACAATTATCACTATGACAATCGCTTTTCTATTGGGATTGTTCTTAGTATGGCATGCTGGATGGGTTATCTTTTGGATTGGCGTTGCCTCTCTGATTTTTGGCGTTTTATATACTGGCGGACCTTTCCCACTCGGCTATAATGGGTTGGGAGATCTTTTTGTGTTTATCTTTTTTGGAATTGTAGCGGTCATGGGTACCTATTACGTCAATGCGCTGGAATGGAGTAAAGCCTCCTTTTGGGCGTCACTGGCTGTTGGGGCATTAGCTACAAATATTTTGGTCGTCAATAATCTGCGTGATATCGAACAGGATAAAGTAGCTGGCAAAAATACCCTGGGAGTTCTTTTAGGCGAACAAGCTTTGCGGTGGGAATATCTGCTAATGCTGATACTGGCTTTAGCCATTCCACCACACTTTTTTGTGCAACTAAGCTACAGCCCCATCATCTTTCTGCCTTTCTTAACCCTTCCCATTGGAGTATATTTGCTGTATAAAATTTGGTTTGAAAATGACAAGCGCACCTTTAACAAGTTGCTTAAACAAACCGCCCAATTTATGACACTCTTTGGCATTTTATTCAGTATCGGAATTATTATTGATGCCGTATGAATTTCTCCTGCTATTCTTATACCCTACCTTTTGCCACACCGCTGCAAACCAGCAGGCAAACATTTCAATACCGAAAAGGAATTATTCTCTGCCTCACAAAAGATAAACAACAATATTATGGAGAAGCGGCCCCTCTTCCCGGTTTTTCAACAGAATCATTTGATGATGTCAAACAGTGGATCACCAAACATAAAAACGAGCTAAAGAATATTTTGTCATCTGAGGATTCAACCGAGCAATTACAAAAAATATATTCTGCCCAATCAGTACCCGCTTCTCTACAGTTTGGATTGGATGCCCTGTCCTATCAACTCGAAGCTGACAGATCGAATACATCCCTTTTGAACTACCTATTTGCAAATGCAATTCCAAAAGTTCCTGTTAATGCGCTAATTTCTTTGCAGGACGATAATCCCATCCAACAGACAAACAAGTATCTTGCCCGGGGATATCAAACCATAAAATGCAAAGTGGGGCTCGATATCGATCAGGAATTATATCAGCTAAAAAAGATCAGGATTCAATTTCCTGACGTAAAAATACGAGTGGATGCCAACCAGGCCTGGCCGCTAAACAAGGCGATTAGAAATTGCAGAACATTGGCTGGGCTTGATATAGAATATTGTGAAGAGCCGCTTGCTGAAAATACGCCCAAAAACTATGAGGAGCTCTCCCAAAATACCGAGCTATCCCTCGCGCTTGATGAAACCTTGGCCCAGCATTCATATTGGCCCAATCTGCTTCCTTTTTCCCGGTATCTTATCATTAAGCCGATGGTAATTGGCAATTTTAAAAAAAATATTGAAACAAAAAGGCTTGCCAACACTCATAATAATAAAGTGGTGGTAACAACCAGCCTCGAAAGCAGTGTTGGTCGTTATTTTTCGGGCATATTGGCAGCGGGAATAGGCTCCTCTCAAACAGCACACGGACTTTCAACCGGCAAATTTTTATCGAAAGATATTTTCGAGAATGATGCTTTTGTTGCTAATGGTTATTTTCAGATTTTAGAAAATAAGTTACCAGCAATTAACTTTAATCGTGAACAGATATTCAGAAGTGTTTTTTAACAGAACGTGAGCACAACCAATAACATACCCACATTTTCATCTCCAAGACCCGATGATTTATTTTTGGGATCCAGTTTTGGGCTACATTCGTATGCCGATCTTGAAAAATTTGAGCAGTTTTTTCTACAATTCCTTTTCGATTTCGATCACGATTTTGACAAGCCCGTTGGCTTTCTTTCCCAATCCTCCGATACCCTCGTTTTCTCTATTGCCGCCTGTTGGAAGCTGGGCATCCCCTTTGTTTGTTTTGATGCCAAAGCCCCATCCAACAAACTGCAGCAGCAGTTCGACACCATTAAACCCGGTCTTGTTTTTGGGAATCAGAATTTGCTGCAAAAGATCACACACCCCGACCTTATTGACATTAACCAGCTCGATTTAACCCGATCACTAAATATTGATGTGGTGATGGGTTTTGAAGCAGAAAATTTCACCCCCAATACCGACCCGGATAATATATTTGGATATTTTTTCACTTCGGGAACTACCTCCGGAACACCCAAAATTGTGCCCCTAAAACGCAGGCAAATATTATATGCAGCAAAGTCATCAGCCGAAAATTTCGAGCCGAGAAAAAACCACTTTTGGTTGCTTTGCCTGCCTCTAAACCATATCGGGGGAATTTCTATCATTTTACGATCTATTTTGTACGGTTCGGCCATTTTTAGGATGAAGAGCTTCCATCCTAAAATGATTACGACTTTCCTGACCGAAAACAAGCTTTTCCAGGTTGCTTCGCTAGTCCCCACCATGCTTCGGCGCCTTTTGGATCAATCCGCTTTTTTTGTACACAGTAACTTTAAGGCTATTCTTTTAGGTGGTGGCCCCATTGATACGGACCTCATCAAAGAATGTCGGGACAAAGGCGTGCCTCTGGTACCCAGTTACGGGATGACCGAAACCTGTGCTCAAATTGCAGCAAATCCCATCCTAAAACCAAGCGGTACCTACGGACCTATTAAAAGTGTTGGAACCGTTTTTTTGCCTAATAAAATACAGATCAGGGATGATGATCATAAGTCGCTCGGCGTAAATAACAGTGGCGAAATTTGGACTAAGGGTCCGCAGGTTTTTGACGGCTACCTAAACCTCGACAATGATGAATATTTTGATAGTGACGGATGGTTCAAAACCGGGGATTTCGGATACTTTAATGCTAACGAACAACTCTTTATCGATTCCCGGCGATCCGATCTGATTGTAACCGGCGGCGAAAATGTTTCTCCTTTTGAGGTTGAGAACAAACTCAAAGAGATAACAGAAATCAAAGAAGCCGCGGTTGTGGGTCTCGCAGACAAAGAATGGGGACAAAAAGTAGCTGCTGCAATCGTTGTAAAAGAGAAAAAAACGCTCCGTACAAACGAGATAAAAAAACAACTAAAAGGAAAACTGGCCAGCTATAAAATCCCCAAAGAAATTATTGTTGTTGATAAATTACCCAAAACGAGAACGGGGAAAATTGTACGCGCTAAGCTCACCGATTTTTTTAACCAGGCTATTACCGAAGATACTTAATTGAGGTATTTCAGTCCCTTCGTCCCAATATCTGACCGGTAATATCGGTTCTCAAAATTGACCTTTTTTACTTCGCCATAGGTTTTTTGGATCGACTCATCGAGCGTATCCCCAGCACCCACTACGCTTAGCACTCTTCCACCATCGCTATAGATTTTATCGTCTTCCATTTTAGTTCCGGCATGAAAAACGAGGGCATCCTCTGAAACATCCTCAATACCAGTAATAACTTTTCCCTTCTGATATTCCAGCGGATATCCATCCGATGCCAACACCACACAGCAGCGATATCTGTTATCCACTTTTACCTCTGTGTTATCGAGATCTTCGTTTACCGACGCCTCCATCAATTCCAGAAAATCCGACTCCAGCGAAGGTAACACCGCCTGTGCTTCTGGATCACCCAACCGACAATTAAACTCCACAACCTTAGGTCCTTCGTTCGTCATCATCAATCCACAATATAAAATACCCTTGTAGGGATTTTCATCAAGCAACATCGCAGAGATGGTGGGTAGAATAATCTCTTTTTCGATGCGCTGAAGCATTTTGTTGCCGATAACAGGAGTGGGACAATAGGCTCCCATGCCGCCGGTATTAAGTCCGGTATCGCCATCGCCGATGCGCTTATGATCCTGAGCATAATGCAGAATTTTAGCCGTTTTGCCATCCGAGATCACAAAAACAGAAGCTTCTTCCCCCCGCATAAATTCTTCAACGACCAGCTTCTGGGCGGCCTTCTGGAAACGCTCATCTTCTTTTAATTCATTCAACCTTTTCTCAACTTCTTCAGCAGATTCGCAAATAAATACCCCTTTGCCGCCAGCTAATCCATCAGCCTTAAGCACAACAGGATATTCATCTTTGCTCTTAATTACTTTAAGCGCTTTTGTGAACTCATCACGGGAATAGGTTTGGAAATCGGCCGTGGGAATTCGGTTCTGCTTCATGAATTCATTAGCAAATTTTTTGCTGCCTTCAAGCTGGGCCGCATATTTCGATGGACCAAAAACATTGTGTCCTTTTTCTTCCAGGAAATCGGTAATGCCCTCAACAAGCGGCTTTTCGGGTCCCACCACCGTAAGATCAATCCCGTTATCCTCAATAAAGGATAGAATGCCATCAAAATCGGTAGGCGAAAGGTCAACGTTGGTACCTATTTGTGCCGTACCGGGATTTCCGGGAGCAATAAAGAGTTCATTGAGTTTATCTGATTTGGCAATGCTCCATGCCATTGCGTGTTCGCGTCCACCACTACCCAGCAGCAATACATTCATGAGTATAATATTTTTTCTGTTAAACAGGGTTCAACTGCCGTTAAGAAAGTTCTGCAGCAATGTTCATTATTTCGGTAAAGCTATCTGCCTTTAACGAAGCACCGCCAATGAGTCCACCATCAACGTCAGGTTGTGCCAGCAGCTCTTCGGCATTGTGCGGCTTCATGCTTCCGCCATATAAAATGCGGATACTTTCGGCATTGTCCTCGGAGTACAACTCGGCAAGTACTTCTCGAATCATTTTGTGCATCTCCTGCGCCTGATCGGGTGTTGCTGTTTCGCCTGTTCCAATAGCCCAAATCGGTTCATATGCAATAACAACATTGGCCGCATCTTCCTCTGCGATGCCAATGAGTGCAGCCTGAACTTGCTTTTTTACCCGCAACTTATGTTCTCCGGCTTTGCGTTGATCCAGCGATTCGCCCACACAGATTACCGGTTTTAATCCATCATTAACCGATTTGTTGACTTTTGCATTCACCGTCTTATCGGTTTCTCCAAAATATTGGCGTCGCTCGGAGTGACCCAAAATAACATATTCGCAGTTCACTTCGTTAAGCATTGCAGTACTTACTTCTCCCGTAAAAGCGCCATTATCTTCGAAATGTACATTTTGAGCTCCCAGTGCAACTCCCGGAATATCATGAAGCTCTACTGAAGCTGTTGTCAACGAAATCATTGGGGGACAAACCAATCCATCAACATTATCGGGTGCCCCATTGGTCTTGTTTTTAATACCCTGCAAAAGTGTTGAAGTATCTTTAGGGCCACAATTCATTTTCCAGTTACCGGCAATTAAAAAGTTTCTCATGACGGAGGTTCCTCTTCTTTATTGTTTAAAATTTGTTGAATGCCCTGAATGACATCATCATATTCGTTACCTACATACTTGCGTACTATTTTGCCATCCTTATCGATCAAAAATCGGGTGGGTATCAAGCGAATATTAAATTGTTCCAGTAGCGTATCGCGATCAAACGTTTCTGCGTCGGCGACGGGCCAGGGTTTTACGCGCTCCTCAAAAAAGGCATCGACGGTAACCTGGTTTTCGTCAAGCGGTATGGTAACCACCTGCAAGCCGTAATTTTTATATATACTGTGGATGACAACGGTTCGATCAAACTGATCCTGATACAAGTTATTGCTCAATCGGGTTATTTCCAGGATATAAGGCTGGCCTATCATGGAATCGCGACTGATCGACGAACCATTATGCGCAAATTGGAAATCCGGAATGGTTTCGCCAGGTGATAAATAATTCAAGTCATAGCTCATCGATTCTACCCACTCATTGGATGAGGTATCTTCGGAAAACTGTTTTTTAAACTGGTCGAGTTCGCGCTGGGCCGCATCTACACGCGCACTGTCGTATAAGAGCTTAACCTTTTCCATGGCAATACGTTTTGAGGGGGCTTCGGACTCGGTAACATTTGCAAGCGAGTCGAGGTAGGTAAGCGCAGAAGTAAGCCCTTCATTTTGGGCCAAATACCGTTTCCCGCGGGTAGCACCCAAATCACTGAGATCATCATGATTATCCACCACACGGATGCGATTCATCATCTCAGGTTGATCCAAATCCTCTAAAATTTTAATCGATTCCCGGGCCGAAAGATACGAGGCAAACGTTCCCTCCTCTTCTTCATAAACATCCCAGTACAAATTGCTCCACTTCTGCAGCTCATTGCGTAGGGAATCACCGGTGATTTGTCCCGCGCGGGCAAACTCCATTACTTGTCGAAAGTTAGTGCCAAGTTGCTGGAACTTTTCCATAGCTTCATGCTCGCGGGAAGAAATGTTTAAGGTATTCGCCACATCGGGAAGCTGTCCTGTTATAAAAACGGAGTCGCCTTCAGCCAAAATAATGCCACCACGTCCGATGTCATTATCGTTACGACTGATAGTCATCGGATATTGCTGTTTTTCCTGAAATGTTGCCGTACCAGAAAAACTGCCGTTTGAATCAGTTACCGCATGAAAAAGGGTATCCGTAATTTCGCCTGCCGTATCTTCCTGAATAATCGTAAAACCGATGTCTGAATAGTCGGTATTTTCGTCAGACGAATCGGCAACCGTAAAACTTCCAGAGATATGTGCTTGCTTGTGATCAGATTCAGCGGAGCATCCCCAACCTACTATTGTGATGAGGAATGCCAGAAAAAGACTATATTTTTTGAACATATGTGTGATTAGAATCCCTTTGTTAGCTAAGACCTAATTATTCATTTTCAAGACGTTCGCTTATCATCTCACGCACCATTTGTGGATTGGCTTTGCCTTGCGAACGCTGCATTACCTGACCAATAAAAAAGCCAATCAACCCCTTTTTGCCATCGCGATACCGTTCTACCTCTTCGGGATGTTGCTCAATTACTTTATCCACGATAGGTTCCAAAAATCCAGTATCTGAAACCTGAATCAAATTCATCTCTTTGGCAAGCGCTTCAGCATCTTTATCCTCTTCGAGCATGGCGTTATAGATCTCCGTCATCGCCGATGAATTTATTTTATCATCCTCTCGGAGTTGTACAAGTCCGGCCAACCGTTCGGCAGAAACCGTAAAATCCGTAATAGTAATGCTTTGATCGTTTAGTGTGCGCAACACTTCTGTCAATATTAAATTCGATACAGCCTTGGGACTATCAACATGATCCAGCACATCTTCATAATAATCCGCCAGGTAGCGATCTTCGGTTAGCGTCTGGGCATCATCGTCACTCATCCCAAACTCATCTATAAAGCGCTGCTTGCGTACATCCGGCATCTCTGGCAGTTCGGCCTTTATCTCACTGAGCATATCATCGGTCACCATAACCGGCGGAATATCCGGTTCAGGGAAATAGCGGTAATCGTGGGCTTCCTCTTTGGAACGCATCATGCGCGTTTCCATCTTGTTGGCGTCCCAGAGCAGCGTTTGTTGCACCACTTCACCGCCCGACTCGATAAGGTCTATCTGCCGTTCAATTTCAAATTCAATAGCTCGCTCCACGTTCCGGAACGAGTTCATATTTTTAAGCTCCGTTCGCGTTCCGAATTTTTCTTGTCCCTTAGGACGCACCGAAACGTTGGCATCGCATCGCAGGCTTCCCTCCTCCATATTTCCGTCGCAAATTTCGAGGTATTGCACAATCTGCTTGATGCGCTTCAAATACTCGTAAGCTTCTTTGGGTGTTCGTAAATCTGGCTCTGATACAATTTCGATAAGCGGCACACCAGCACGATTTAGGTCAATAAGGGTATTAAACGGGTCCTGATCGTGGATAGATTTCCCGGCGTCCTCTTCCATGTGGATGCGAGTAATACCGATTTCTTTCTCTACTTCATCAGTAGTAATAGTGATATTTCCATCGTGACAGATGGGCGTTTCGTACTGCGAAATCTGATATCCTTTGGGCAGATCGGGATAAAAATAGTTTTTGCGGGCAAAAATTGATTTTCGTGCGATGCTACAGTTGGTAGCCAGCCCCATTTTAATGATATAACGTACCAGGTTTTCATTCAGCACCGGCAACGTTCCCGGATGTCCCAGGCAGAGCGGAGTAACCTGCGTGTTGGGCGATCCTCCAAATTCTGTTGAAACCGGGGCAAAAGCCTTACTTTCTGTTAAGAGTTGGGCATGGACTTCAAGTCCAATAACTGCTTCGTACTTATCGTTGACCGAACTGCTCATCACTTCAATTTATTACTTGTTTTATTTTGATGGCGAAAGATATTAAACGTCTGGGACTTTTATTAATCATTCTGATATAAAATCGATATTGCCTAATGCAATGACAATGAGGCATAAAGAACTGCATGTATTTGAAGAAAGCAACCACCTTTTTTGGGGATTAATCATCCTCTTTACCACGGCTGCAGGCACCTACCTGCTTATTGGCTCGTTTGTGACTACCGATTGGTACCCATTTAACGTACGACAACTTTTGGCGCTGGGACTTTTCGGGATTAGCTTTTGGGGGATCATCAAAGTTTCTGAGCCTCTGTATCATTTTATTCTTTATTTTAAAGACAATCAGCTGGTTATCGATATTAAAAAAGGAGATGTGCATACCGATACCCTAAAAATTCCTGTAGGTAAAATTACCACCTTGAAATTTGCTCCCCATTTTCCCCGTGATGAGGATGAAGCACTGTTCGATTTTTCCACCAGTTATCACCTGCTGTATCAGTCAAAAGGCGGATCATCATTTAAAAAACTTTTGGGCGCCCAATCAGCTTCCATTACCCTTAAAGTAGATGATATTGCCGATATCATGCGGTTTATCAGTGAACGAAATCCCGATGTGCATATCCCTCAAGAGCAAGCGGCCTATTTTAATTTATGAAAAAGGATAATAAGGGTTATCTGCAAAAAATAATGGCGGGTCAGAAGAATGCAGAAGTCATTTTTGGATGAGAAAACTGAATATTTTACAGTGGCTGGAATAGTTTTCATTATCAGGTTTCCAGCGAATCAGATGCCCTCCGAAACACTTTATTGCAAAAGCCCTTATTGCCTAATCGTCCGCCATCCAAGAACAAAAAACTATCTATCCTGAGGAATTTGGAGAGAATGGTTGGCCCATAACCGAGCTAAAAACAAAAAAATGAGTCGATTTTGCTTGGCATTACGCATTATAAATGTAGGGATGGAACTACAATTGATAGGAATCCCATTAATGCACATTTAAAACACAACGATTATGAAACGACTACTACTTTTTTTGATTACAGCAATGGTCACTTTTATGCTCGCTGCATGTGGCGATTCGAGCACGGGCCCCGATTCGGGTAATGATGACGATAGCGACGAACCGGCAACCTACACGGTTTCGGTGGATGCTTCACCCTCGGATGCCGGCAGTATTACGCCTGATTCAGAGACGGAATACGAGGAAGGCAAAGAGATTCAGGTGTACGCCAATGCGGAAGATGACTATGTATTTACCGGTTGGACGGGCGATGTGGAGTTTGAAAGCAACCCGCTGCCCCTTACGGTAAATGAAGACTATAACCTGACGGCCAACTTTGAGAAAAAAGAGTACGAGCTAACCGTGGACACCAAAGGTGAGGGAACCGTCCAGGAACAAGTGGTAGAGGAAAAATCCAAAGAGTATGAAGACGGAACTGTGGTCGAGCTCACCGCCAGTCCGGCCGAAGGCTACAGGTTTGTGGAATGGACCGGCGATGTGGAAGAAACCGATAATCCGGCACAGGTTACCGTGGATGATCCTAAAGAGGTGACCGCCGTATTTGAAAAGAAAGACTATAAGTTAAACGTAAGAACAGATGGCAGCGGGGCCGTATCCGAGCAGGTGATATCGAAAGCCAAAGACTATGAGTACGGGGATGTGGTAGAGCTCGATCCCAGCGCAGCCGAAGGATGGGAATTTGTGGAATGGAAAGATGACCTGGAAGGATCCGACAATCCCGCCCAAGTTACCGTGGATACCGCAAAGACGGTAACGGCGGTATTCGAGCGCAAAACATTTGCCCTGGCCCCTGATATTCAGGGCGAAGGTTCGGTTGCCAAAGATCCAGACGAAAGTGAATATGAATATGGCAGTAAAGTTACCCTTACCGCCGACCCCGACGACAACTGGGACTTTAAAGAATGGGCGGGAGAAATCTCCGGCACCACGCCCGAGATAAGTGTAACGGTGCATTCGGAACGGGATATTAAGGCTTTTTTTAAAGAAGAACCCCTGTTTTACACCGCCAAAAACGGGGAAACAGTGGTATGTCCCGAAGCGGAACCCGGGGATAAAGGAATCTTAAACGGTGAGAAGTATGGTACGGAGTATGAGGCCGTAGATCGATCCACCCTGGAGCAAATGATTGATAATGGAGAGGATGTTACCAGGGCATGTACTACACCCGTTACGGATATGTCTAAGCTGCTGGAAGATACCCACAGTTTTAACCAAGATATAAGTAATTGGGATGTCAGTAATGTAACGGCCATGGATTCGATGTTTGTTGATGCTGAAGATTTCAATGCGGATATTGGCAGCTGGGACGTTAGCAACGTAACGAATATGGAGCGTATGTTTCTCAGTGCAGATGTGTTCAACCAAGATATTGGCAGCTGGGATGTTAGCAGTGTAACGGACATGAACCTTATGTTTAGTAATGCAGATGCGTTCAACCAAGATATTGGCGACTGGGACGTTAGAAACGTAACGGATATGAGCTATATGTTTAGGTCTGCAGAAGCGTTCAATCAGGATATCGGAAACTGGGATGTAAGTAATGTAACCGACATGGAACATATGTTTGATGGTGCAGAAGTGTTCAACGGGGATATCAGCGGCTGGGACGTCAGTAAGGTGACGGATATGAGTTGGATGTTTAGGAATGCAGATGCGTTTGACCAGGATATCGGCAACTGGGACGTAAGCAACGTAACGACTATGGGCTATATGTTTTATAATGCCACTATATTTAACCACGATCTCACCGGCTGGTGTGTTGAGGAAATAGATTCCGATTCAGGTGGATTTAACGGCGGAAGTTCAGCCCTCGAGGATTCCAATACACCCGACTGGGGCAACTGCCCGTAATAAAGTTTTATCCATATCAATAAACAAAAAGGCGGCTTTCGGGCCGCCTTTTTTTATGGGGAATGGAAAGTGAAGCCATTAGAAAAAAATTATGAGTTGATTTTGCTTGGCATTACGCATTATAAATGTAGGGATGGAACCATAATTGATAGGAATCCCATTAATGCACATTTAAAACACAACGATTATGAAACGACTACTACTCTTTTCGATGATAGCCCTGATCACAATAGCGCTTGCCGCCTGCGGGGATTCGAGCACCGACCCCAACCCGGATAACGGTGATAACGGCAGCGACGAACCCACCACGTATGAAATTTCGGTGGATGTAAGCCCTTCGGATGCGGGCAGCATCTCTGATTTGGATGACACCTATGAAGAAGGCGACGAGGTGGAAGTGGAAGCCGAGCCGGAAGATGAATACCAGTTTGTCGAGTGGACCGGCGATGAAGAAAGTTCGGATAACCCCCTCTCACTCACCATGGACCAGGACTACGAGCTGACGGCTAACTTTGAGAAAAAAGAGTACAAACTTACCATTGATACCGAAGGCGAAGGTGACGTAGAAGAAAAGGTCGTGGAAGAAAAATCAAAAGACTATGAGCACGGCACTGTGGTAGAACTCACGGCCGAGCCCGCCGAGGGATACGAGTTTGTTGAGTGGAAAGGCGATGTGGAAAGCACTGACAATCCGGAAGAAATAACGGTGGATGATCCCAAAGAAGTAACGGCCGTGTTTGAAGAGGATGAAGAATTATTTTACTTGGCCGAAAATGGTATAACGATACAATGCTCCGAAGCCGAGACTGGAGATACCGGAACCGTAGATGGGACGGAATACACCAAGCGCACCGCCGACCAGATCACCCCAGATAATGCGGCCACCACCTGCACGAGTGGCATTACGGATATGGAGGAGTTGTTTGAGTTTACCACGGACTTCAACGAGGATATCAGTCATTGGGATGTCAGCAGTGTAACAAATATGGGGGGTATGTTTGCTGGTGCCATAGACTTCAATGAAGATATCAGCCACTGGGACGTCAGCAGTGTAACAAATATGGAGCGTATGTTTGAAGGTTCCAGCTCCAGCTCCTTTAACGTAGATATCGGCGGCTGGGATGTTAGCAACGTGACTAATATGAGTTTTATGTTTGCGAGCGCATTTGCATTTAATCAAGATATAAGCAATTGGGACGTCAGCAACGTAACGGATATGAGGTCAATGTTTGATAGTGCTACGGACTTTGATCAAGACATCGGAAGCTGGGATGTCGGAAGCGTAACGATTATGGGGTCTATGTTTGCTGATGCCGACTCCTTCAATCAGGATATCGGCAAATGGGACGTGAGTAGCGTAACGTATATGGGGGGAATGTTTCATAATGCCAGGTCTTTCAAACAGGATCTCAGCAGCTGGTGTGTGGAGGAGATAGATACCGAACCATCATCTTTTGCCCGCGGCGCCGGATTTGAGGGTGACGATAACCTTCACCCCGACTGGGGTACATGTCCTTAATAAAATTCCGAAAAGTTAAACCAGTTAAGGAAAGGCGGCTTATTTAGGCTGAGATTACACATTTACTGGACATAAAAATGGAAGAGTAACTGTGCCAACTAATTTATAAGATCACAACATTATGAAACGATTACTAAATCTTTCGATTATAGCAATAATTACAATAATGCTTGCCGGCTGCGGGGATTCAAGCACGGGCCCAGATACCGATGGCAATGATGATGACGACGACGAACCCACCACGTATGAAATTTCGGTGGATGTAAGCCCTTCGGATGCGGGCAGCATCTCTGATTTGGATGACACCTATGAAGAAGGCGAAGAGGTGGAATTCGAAGCCAGCCCGGAAGACGAATACGTGTTTGTCGAGTGGACCGGCGATGAAGAAAGTTCGGATAACCCCCTCTCGCTCACCATGGACCAAGACTACGAGCTGACGGCCAACTTTGAGAAAAAAGAATATGAACTTACTATCGATACCGAAGGCGAAGGTGACGTAGAGGAAAAGGTGGTGGAAGAAAAATCAAAAGACTATGAGCACGGCACCGTGGTAGAGCTCACCGCAGAGCCGGATGAAGGATATGAGTTTGTAGAATGGAAAGGCGATGTACAAGGCACCGACAACCCCGAAGAAATAACGGTGGATGACCCCAAAGAAGTAACGGCGGTGTTTGAGAAAAAAGAGTATAAACTTACCGTAGATATCGAAGGTGAGAAAGGTGGATCCGTAGCCAAATCCCCCGATCAGGAACAGTATGAATATAACAGCACCGTAGAATTAGAAGCCCAGCCGGAAGAAGGCTATGAATTTAAAGATTGGCAGGGTGCTAAAATATCGGTTGAAAACCCGGTAAAAATTACAATGAATGAGGAAAAAAAGGTAACGGCGGAGTTTGAACCCTTGTTTTACCGGCACGACAATGGAGTGACCGTTTTATGTCCCGATGCAGAATCGGGAGAATCTGGAACCGTAGATGGGACGGACTACACCAAACGCACCGCCGACCAGATAACCACCGACAATGCAGCCACTACCTGCACAAGCGGCATCACGGATATGAGCGAGCTGTTTCGGGATGAAGACACTTTCAACGAAGACATCAGCCACTGGGACGTTAGTAGTGTAGAGACTATGAGGAGTATGTTTTCGAATGCAGATACGTTCAATCAGGATATCGGAAGTTGGGACGTCAGCAGCGTAACAGATATGGGGCATATGTTTTGGGAGGCCAACTCGTTTAACCAAGACATCAGCGACTGGGATGTGAGCAATGTTACGGATATGGCGGGTTTGTTCTATCAAGCTGCAAAGTTTGACAGTGATATAAATAGCTGGGATGTAAGCAACGTGACCAACATGAGCTCAATGTTCTATCATACTAAAAACTTCAATAGGAATTTAGACACCTGGAACGTCAACAGCGTAACTGATATGAGAAATATGTTTAGGGGTGCAGAGTTATTCAATCATGACATCAGCTACTGGGAAGTCAGCAGTGTAACCGATATGAGTGGTATGTTCCGTGATGCAAAAGCGTTCGATCAAGACATAGAAAGCTGGGACGTGAGTAGCGTAAAGACTATGGATTATATGTTTAGTGGTACAGAAGCGTTCAATCAAGACATTGGTGGCTGGGATGTCAGCAGTGTAACGGATATGATAAATATGTTTCACGACACCGACTCGTTCAACGGAGATATCATCGCTTGGGACGTCAGCAGTGTAACGGACATGAGCTATATGTTTGCGGATGCAGAAGCGTTTAACCAAGATATCAGGTTCTGGGATGTCAGCAGCGTAACCGATATGGATTATATGTTTTATAAAGCCTCTATTTTTAATCAAGACCTAACCGGCTGGTGTGTTGAGGAAATAGATTCTGAACCCACTTATTTTAACGCAGCTTCGGCTCTTGACAATTCCAATACACCGGAATGGGGTACATGCCCTCCCAGATAGAATCCCAAATTTTAAATTAAGAAAAGGCGGCTTTCGGGTCGCCTTTTTTAATGGATGCAACTTTATGAGATGGCCAGAACGTAACCCCTCCCGGGAGGTTCGCCGACGCTTCATAGTTTCAGTGATGTAAAGGTACCGAGGAACGAGGTGGTTATCGTTGTCTACGGTTATTTCTACGGGTCCGTCGGTGGCCCGTCAGGTACTTTGGCGTATGGGCTGAAAATTTTCGGGCAGTTTCTCTATTAGAATCGATAATTTTAATAATTAATAATTAGTACTAACATACCCCACAGCCTGGATTTTTTCATCAAAATTGTTATTGGTGTTTCAGGCTGGATTTTTTTATAATTTTTGAAAACATAAATATGGTAGTATTTAATATTGGTTGGATAGGAATAAAAAATTGTTATAAATATTTTAGAGAGAGTATAAATTCTGCCTGACCAGTAATTTTACCCCCTTGTCATGACCTCTTCAAAAACAGAGATCACCCTATTGCTGAATCAATTGCAGAAAGAAGGTGGTGATTCTGGGATTTATAACAAGCTTTTTGATTGTGTATATAAAAAGCTCAAAGAGATTGCCCATTCCCGGCTCAACAAAGAATTTACCGAACATACCTATTCCAGAACTGCCCTTGTACACGAAGTGTATTTAAAAATGGTACAACAGGATCAGATAAAGGCCTCGGATCGGAGTCATTTTTATGCTATTGCATCACGCTGTATGCGACAAGTTTTAATTGATTATGCCCGCAAAAAGGAAGCTGAAAAACGGGGTGGGGACAAATGTAAGATAACCCTTATTGATCACCTGCTTGAGAGTAGGAAAAAAGCTGAGGAATTACTCGATATTGACAAAAAAATAAACGAGCTGGCAAAATTAAACAAGCGACTTTCTGATGTGGTTGAACTTAGATTTTTCGGTGGTATGACCATTGATGACACGGCCGAAGCATTGGATATTTCGAAGAGTACAGTAATAAGAGATTGGAAAAAAGCACGGGGATGGCTTTACAAAGAACTTAAGTAAAAAAGGGACCCATTTTCTACATAACCAAAAGGGAACGTTATGGCAGATAATCAAAAAAAGTGGAGAGAAATAGAATGCCTTGTAGATCAAGCGTTAGAACTACCGCGCAACAAACGCCACGACTTTATTTGGCAGAATTGTTCAGGTAACAAGCAGTTATTTAATGAAATTACAGAATACCTTGCCGCCATTGAAGAATCCGAGGGGTTTTTCCAAGATCAAATAGACTTATATAGTTCGCTGGTTGATGAATGGATGGCCAAGCCTACTTCCCGGAAATGCTCATTTGTCGGTGAAAGAATTGGGTGTTTCCTAATTACTAAACTTATTGAACATGGCGGGATGGGGTCGGTATACCTTGCGGAACGCGACGGCGATGATTTTGACCAACAGGTGGCAATTAAAATTATTCGCCGCGGAATGGATACCCCCTCTAATATTGCTCGTTTTAAACGTGAGCAACAGATCTTGGCCAACCTACATCATCACAATATCGCTCAAATGTATGATGGAGGAATTACCGATGAAGGTCTTCCCTACCTGGTGATGGAATATGTAGAAGGTACACCCATTGATGTGTATTGCGACAATAAAAAATGTACCATTGAACAGCGCATAAAGCTATTCAAACAGGTTTGTCTGGGAATACAACATGCTCATAAAAATCTGGTTATCCACAGGGACTTAAAACCATCTAATATTTTTGTTACCGAAGATGGACACGTCAAAATTCTGGATTTTGGCATATCCAAAATTCTGGAAGACGACAACCAATCAATTTTTGAAACGTGCGCCCATCAGTATCCGGTAAGCTTGGGGTATGCCGCCCCGGAGCAGCTTTCCGGTCAACCGGTAACTACTGAAGTTGATACCTATGGATTGGGGGTTGTATTATATGAAATGCTGGCGGGAGTTCGGCCTTTTGATCTGGAAGATAAGAACATTGTTCAAATCGAGCATATTATTCGTGATAAAAACGCTCCGGCTCCGGCTGTCAAATTTAATAACCTGCCTTCTGCCAAAGAAAAGCAAAAGATCGCCAATAACCGAAATACATCCCCCAAAAACCTTGCCAAATATTTAAAGAGTGATCTTGGATCAATCATCCTGAAGACTCTTTATAAAGAACCCGAACGCCGGTATAATTCGGCCGGCGAACTGCTGGATGATATCGAACGGTATGAGGAAAATAAGACCGTGGAAGCCAGAAGACACCATTTGCGTTATAGGGTTTCCAAATTTTTAAAGCGTCACCGTAAGGGGTTTGCCACAGTTGGAATTTTTCTATTGATGTTGGCCGGATTTGCCGCCTTTTATACTCATAAAATAACGCAGGAACGCAATCAGGCAGAGCTGGAAGCGCAAAAATCGGAGCAGGTTTCTAATTTCCTGATCAACATTTTTGAAACGAATGATCCCGCCAATACCCAGGGTGATACCTTAACAGTTAATGAGGTATTAGCCAGTGCAAAGGAAAAAATGGAGCAGCTCGATGATCAACCACACATCCAGAGCAATATGATGCTGCACCTGGGTAAAATATTCTACAAGCTTGGGCAATTTGACGAAGCTTCAAAACATTTAGAAGAAGCACATGCTATCCAGCAAAAGCATGGGCGGCAAAAAACTATGCTACAAGCCGATATTTTACGCTATTTAGCCACCATTAATATTGAAAAATACAATTACACAGCGGCCGATTCGCAACTGGAAAAATCTCTTGGGATTCACCACGATTTGCAAGAAACTGACAATGCAAACTACGCCAAATTACTAAATGAGAAAGCGATACTTTCACGAAGAATGGGAGATGTTGATTCGGCCGAAACTCTTTATAATAAAGCATTGAATATTTATTCCGACCTACCAAAATCAGAAAAACAGGAACTTACTCCCGCATACAACAATTTAGCATCCCTCCAAAAAGCTGTCGGCAAAACACCATTTGCTCGGGACATGATGGAAGAATCTCTGGAATATCGGTTAGAGACCTTTGGTCCCACCCATCCGAGAACACTTAGTACGATGAGATCGATGGGAATATTATATGGAGATTTGCAAAATTTAGGTAAATCAGAAGAGCTGTTAACAGAAACTCTAAAGATCAATAAACAACTGTACGGCCGCAACAATATAAAAACAGCAGAGATTTATAATTTTCTGGGAATCACATTCAAAAATAATGGAGAGCATGATAAAGCAGAGGAATATTACAACAATGCACTTCACATATATGAAGAAAAATTTGGAAACGAACACCCAAAAATTGCAGTGCTGTTTAATAATATAGGTACACTATATAGCACCAGGAAAAATTATGAGCAAGCATTAAATTATCACTTTAAATCACTTGCCATCAGAAAAAATCATTTTGGGAAAACTCATCCTAAAGTTGCACGCAGTTATGATAATATCGGTTATGCTTATAAAAAGGATGGGCAATTAGACTCAGCCGAAACCTATT
Organism: Bacteroidota bacterium; assembly: GCA_051746985.1. GTDB lineage: Bacteria > Bacteroidota > Rhodothermia > Balneolales > Balneolaceae > Fodinibius. The sequence continues at coordinate 28,668 of JBNJFP010000011.1, read as the reverse complement.
TTAAAAAAGCATTGACCGTTCGAGAAGATTATTTTGAAAAGCCCAATTCTGAGATTGGATCAAGCTACTATAACATGGGCAGTGTATACGGGGAAAAACAGGAATGGAATCAAACAGAAAAATATCTTACTGAAGCACTTTCTATTCAGAGAAATCACTTAAAAGAACCTCATCCTGATTTGGTAAAAACATATTATGCGATGGGATTACTTATGGAGAGTATCGACCGGTTCGACGAGGCCCACTCATATTATTCCAAAGTGATAGATATCCGTAAAGAATTCCCTGCCAATGATTTTACTAACTATGAAAATGCTGTAGAACGTCTTTCAGTGGTTTATCAAAAGGATGATCGTCAAAATGAAGCTGATTCTTTGATTGCCACTCTGAAGAATAAATAAGGGTTATCACTCAAATATTTTAACCTTTTTTGATATCCCCTTTTCTATGATTGCAGTCAGTGACAAAAGAGCCCTTCTAATGTGGTAGCTAAACAAGAGATATTGGTAAAGTTCATCTTCTGCATCCTGCGAACATTGGCAAGCTACGGTCAATGTAATCCTCCCTTTTTAAATTAGCTTTTTAACATCCTCTAAATAGTATTCCCCGCTAACAAAAAATAGATGTAAAAAAATGCCATCGCCCTATAAGGCGATGGCATTCAAAGTATTCATCTCTATCAGAGGAGTTATTTGTAAAAACCGTAAAATTCGGCTACTGCTTGATAGTTTGAAGTATCCAGGTGATCGGGTATGATATGCTGCTCTGCTACCTTATAGGACGGATAATCATAGTCTCCCGCTTCAATGCGAACAATTTCAAGCTCATTATATACTTCACCGGGACCGTCTTGTTTAATAATGGACAAGTTCGCCTGTCCCAAACTTTCTGACCAGTAATGATACGTGGCGTAAAAGGTGTCTTCATTGTAACCATAGCCAGGCAGCTGATAATAGATCGTTCCTTCCAAAGAAAAGTCTTCATACTTTAAATAGACGAGAAATATGTGGTTAACTAAATCCTCATCACTGTTAATTCCAATCGCATTTAAACTAAATGATTTATTATAAGTTGAAGTAAAATCGATACTATTGGGATAAATATATCTGGTCACATTATCACTTCCATCAGCACCCTTAAGGTTCAATGGATTACCCCAACCATCACTAACTTTATTAGGCTTTGTTTTCGGTCCATAAAGATCGTAATTGGTTTTGTCTAGGTAGTAGTCACCAACTGTGCCCAGCGAGGCATCGGGGGCACCGCTACCTGAATAAATCTGGCTGCCGGCCTGTCCATCGGCTCCATCCTGGCCATCATCGCCGCTCAGGTTAATGGGAGTTTCCCAACCACTGTCCGTTTTGGGACCGTATAAATCCTTATTGGCAGTATCAAAATAATAATCACCGGTGGCTCCCAGCGACGCATCAGGGCTTCCAGTGCCCGAATAAAACTGACTTCCATCCTTGCCGTCCACCCCGTCAGCTCCATTCAGGTCAATTGGACTTCCCCAGCCGCTGTCTGTTTTCGGTCCGTATAAATTCTGGTTGGCCACATCGATATAAAAATCACCCACTACTCCAAGAGAGGCGTCCGGGCTTCCACTTCCGGAGTGGATATGGGTACCGTCTTCACCATCATCACCCATTAATACAACGCCGGGATCGCCCCATCCATCCTCATCTTTGGGGCCGTACAGTTCACCGGTATCCTGGTTTAGATAATAATCATCAATATCTCCGATACTGCCATCCGGTTCGCCTTCACCGGAGTACATCATACTGCCATCTTCACCGGCCGGACCTACCGGTCCTTCAGCTCCTTCGAGTCCTTGTGGGCCTTCCGATCCGGAGGGACCTTCGCAGGCAATTACCCCAAACCCAATGCACATTGATAATAACACAAGCAGGAAACCCATCATATATTCATTTAAGTTTTTCATATTTACAGTCTTTTCTGAATTAAATTATGGGTTATTTTTAAATAAGTTATTACATCTAATAAGAGCGTTTTTATTCTAACAGACTCCAATAGGGATAAACATTGTCTACCCCTGTGTCCAGGGTAATAGTTTCTCTATTCTCGGACCCATCTGTATCTATAACATATATTTCATGGCTGCTTCCGTTTCGATCGGCTATTACAATTTTTGAACCGTCGGGAGACCAAGAAGGCGTAGAAGCTTTATCCCCCGATCTGACCGCGGCAATAGCAAGATCCGCTATCTTTTCTCTGTTATTGCCATCGACATCCATTATGTATAGATCCAATGCGGTATAAATATCATCCGGATCACTTTCGTTACTTAAAAAAGCAATCTTGTTACCGTCGGGAGACCAAGCGGGATAATTGTTATAAAAATCATTATCGGTGAGGTTTGTACGTCCTGATTCCCCAATATCCAACACATAAATATCCCGACTGCTATTTTCTCCGTCACTTGAAAAGACAAAACTTTCTCCGTCTGGCGACCATGATGGAGCAAAGTCATAATTTGTATCATCTGTTATGGCTTTACGTTCAGTTCCATCAGCATTCATAACACGAATTTTCTTGCCCTGTGAGAATGCAATTTCCTTTCCATCCGGTGACCACACGGGATGTGTGGCACCATATTCCTGTTCAGTTAACTTTTTTGGGGATGAACCATCAGCATTTATAATTCTAATGGTACCGTAATTACTTCCGGCTGACGGATTCTGCTGCCAAAAGACCACCTGTGTACCATCAGGCGAAATTGCGGGATAACGCTCCTCTCCGGATGTCTCAGTAAGCCTTTTAACATTATTTCCATCCGGATTCATTGAATATAAATCGGTTTGATCCTCTCGGTCACTTGCAAAAACAATTTTATCTTTAAGAGCATATTTGCAATTCACTTTCATTTCGGCAGAGGTCGTTTCCTCTGCAGTTATTGTTATTTCTATCGGATTATCACCATCAATCGAGCAGTTTTCAGCTACTCCATTCATCTCTACATCGTACGTCCCTTCTTCAAGCTCGGAAAACGTAATGGTATCATCTATATCAGCTGGTTTTGTATCTCCATCAACAGCAAGCTCGTACCCATCCTCATCGAGACTTTCACCTTCGGTGGTTATCGTTACTTCGATCGTGCCAGTAGTCACCGCGGGCTTTTCGGTTTCTTCAGATTCATCCGGGTCGGGATCGGTGCCCGTGGAGTTATCCCCGCAGGAGATTAAAAAACCAAGAGAAAAAACAAGCGCAACGAGTAGTATTTTATTAGTCATAATATTTAGATAGTGGTTATTTATTGGCGTGAGCGTTGCACTGCTTTACCAGCGCAACCATCTCTCTTTTTATTACATACGTACTGTCATTCAAACATGGGTCAAATAAAAAATGCCACCGCCCTAAAGCGATGGCATTTAAGGTATCTATCTCTATCAGAGTAGTTATTTGTAAAAACCGTAATATTCGGCTACGGCCTCGTAGTTTGAAGTTTCCAGGCTATCGGGCACAATATTTTGCGGCTTTTGCTTAGTCATATCTTCGGTGTTACTGGCTTCAATACGAACTATTTCTATACCTTCATATTCCTCTCCCGGCCCCTCAACTTCAATGCCACATATCACACCAGGCTCGGAAAAGTAGGAACTGTCATGGTCCCAGCCTATAAAAACTTGATAAAAAGTATCAAATCTCTATCCATATCCGGGTATTTGAATACTAATTGAATTTATATTGGGATCAGAATCAATCAAATAAACAAGCCAAACACTTTCATTCATCTGCTCTTCACTACTTACATTTGGAATTTGCAACACATGGCCGTAAGATTGCTCAAAATCATAGCCCGGAAAGATATACCTCGTCACATTGGCATTCCCGTTTGCGCCTTTTAGATTCAACGGAGAACCCCAACCGTTGCTTGTTTTTGGACCATACAGCTCATAGCTGTCCTTGTCCAAGTAGTAGTCACCTATTACACCTATCGAAGCATCGGGCGCTCCATTACCCGAATGTATCTGGCTACCATCTTCGCCATCAGATCCATCGGCTCCATCTTGACCATCTTCGCCCATCAGAACGATGATTGGATTGCTATCCATCCTCCTCTTTGGGACCGTACAGTTCACCGGTATTCTGATTCAGATAATAGTCATCGATATCTCCAACATTATCGCCGGGTTCGCCTTCACCGGAATACATCATGCTGCCGTCTTCCCCGGCCGGACCTACCGGTCCCTCAGGGCCTTCGGCACCTTGTGGTCCTTCCGATCCGGAGGGACCTTCGCAGGCTAACGCAATTAGACTTACCAAAAGAACACTTAATACAATTCGACTTACCTTATACATAACTCTCCAATTTTTATTTAGATATAATTAGTTAATGGGGGTTTCCTATAAATAACTACGAAACACAGAACAGAATCAGCTCAAAAAAAAGCGGAACGCTATCAACGTCCCGCTCTTGGTCGGCTATAAAAGAATGCTTTCGTTGTTATTAGTAGGTATATAGATCGTCGTTACTGTTACTGGAATAGGTAACATCACTTCCCTCATTGAGTTGGGCACTTCTCCCTTCTCTGACAATAACACCATAGTTTGCACTATTTTCGATTTCAGCATTTGACAGGCTCAAGTATCCATCATCATAGACGCCGAGGTTACCAGCATCCATATAGGTTGCCAAATCATTACCACCGCCGTATTCGATCGTAACGTGATCCATTTCATTTTCTACAGATCCTGAAGAAACAAGAATGCCGGTCCAGGCTCCCTTGACTTGCGATCTGCCGGTAAAAACAATGGGATCGTCAACGGTACCAATTGCTTTTAGCACACCGGGATCATTTCCGCTGGCAACACCAAGTTTTACATCGGTACCCATTTCAAAAAGTGCTCCCTCTTCTATGGTAACCTCATTTTCGATAGTCACAGATCCCGTAAAATAGAAGGCTCCGTTATTCAAGGTGTGCCAGGTTTCAGATCCGGAAGCCTCCGTATCGCCACCAAAAACCTCAACGTCGCCGCCATTGAAATTGGTTTGATTGTCGATGAAATCAATCTGTGTTGGATGAATACGCATATCGTGATTAGCATTATTTTCGAAATAACTATTCTCTATGCTAAACTCGGAACCGGAGCGACGGGTTTGTATTCCATAGCCATCACTTCCCGTGAAAGAAACATTGCGGAGCGTAATTTTAGCCTGATCAATCACCATATTCGTCTTGTCAAAATAGGTAGCCATGTTTGTACTTCCACCATAACTGATATCAACATGCTCCATGATGTTATCTACTGATGAAGATCCAATAAAAATACCGCGCCATGCTCCTGCAGTTTTGCTGGTTCCTGTAAATGTAATTTTATTGGATTCGGTACCTACGGCCTCAATAACCGATCCATCTCTTACAGCAATTCCCGCATCCGCCGCAAATTCAAACTCTGTTCCTTCATCTATTGCGACATGATGATCGAAATCAACATAATCCTCAATCTGATACTTGGCTCCATCAAGGGTGGCCACTGTCATATCCGCTTGTGTACCGCCCCCAAAGGCTGTTACGTATCCCCCATCAAACGTACTTTCGGCATCGAAATAACCAATTTGACTGATATGGACATACGCATGGTCCCCATCATTTTCGGCAAAGGTCATTTCCTGCATCGCAAATTCAGAGCCACTCCGTCGCGTCTGAATACCGTGCTGACCACTATTGGTTATAGCTACATTAGATAATTGTACCTTGGCTTGGTCTATAGTCAAAGCTGCAGCTGCAAACCAAGTACCTGCGTCTTTACTTCCAGCATATTCTATGGTAGTATGACTAATTTCATTTTCTACTGTATTCGAATTAATCTTAATTCCACTCCAGTAACCGCTGGTTTCCTGCTCACCGGTCAGCGTAATGGGATCTTCGGAGGTACCTGCTGATACCAAGACCGAGTTATCAGCATCCACAGAAATTCCTGCATCAGAGGCAAATTTAACCGTTGCTCCCGGCTCAATAGTTAATTTTGCATCATTGCGAACATTGATATAGTTGAGCACCAAGTACTTCTTATCACTGGTCCACGTTTCATCCTCGGTGATGTCATCGGTAATTTCAACAATATCCGATTCTGCGGTTATAGTTATATCATCCTGATCCGATTCCCCATTGCCATCACTTACCGTAAGGGTAGCCAAATAATCGCCGGTTACATCGGGCGTAAATGTTGGGGCTTCGTCCCCATCATCCGACAACTGGACACTGCTTCCGCTGGGAGCATCCAGATCCCATTCAAAAGAAAGGTCGTCTCCGTCAGGATCTGAAGACCCCGTAGCATCAAGCGTTACCTCTTGCCCGATATCTATTGTTTGTTCATCTGAATCAGCAACTGCAGATGGAGCCTCATTCGTTGAGGTGTTTCCAGAATCATCGTCAGCGTCTGAGGGGTTATCGCTGCAGGCACTAACCAAGAGCACAACAGCCAGTACTGATATTCCAAGTAGCGTTCGTAACATTTTCATAAATAGTAAGTTTTGTTATCGATTTAATTGTAACCAGTTGTAGGAGATAAATAACCTCCGCTATTTATGAAATACGCAAGCGATCAGACAAAGAGCTCAAAAGAGTTTATATTTTTTTGAGAAAGGTATTATCTGTAGCAAACGGGAAAAATAAACTGGTTTGAAACGAATAATTTATGTTAATTAGCTAAAATCGTTTTACTCAGTGATTATCGGCTATTATTAACGTTGGTCAGAAGTACATAGAACCAAAAAGGTATCATCTATATGGATAACGCTTCTGAAGTTACCCAGTTACTGGCACGTCTTCGTAAAGGGGAAGACGGCGTATTTGATGAACTCTATCCGCTTATCTACAGGCAGCTGCATAAGATAGCCTACGCCCACATGTCGCGCCAACATCCCGATCATACCCTCTCTAAGACCGAGTTGGTTCATGAAGCTTATCTAAAGATGATAGACCAAACACAAATTAGTTTTAATGACAAATCGCATTTTCTGGCGATTGCATCGAGTTGCATGAGGCAGATTCTAATTGATCACGCCCGAAAAAAACAGGCTGAAAAAAGAGGAGGCAACAACAAAGATCTGACCTACATCGATGGCATTTTGAATGCGCACAAACAAAAAGCAGAAGAATTTATCAATATTGACGCTGCGCTGCATGATCTGGAAAAGCTCAACGAGCGATTGGTTAAGGTTATTGAGATGCGTTTTTTTGGGGAAATGACAGTGGCACAGACAGCAGAAGCCCTTAACATTTCGGAGAGTACGGTCAAAAGAGATTGGATGAAAGCCCGCGGCTGGCTTTATCACAGATTGAAAAGCCGCTTTGAAGTAGAATAAATGAGCTGATATTCCTCGAAATCTCGTATATCCTAAAGAAAGTGCCATTATTTTTGTAATCGAAAATTAGTCCTGTTGCAATGGATGAGCTAAACTGGGAGGAAGTTGAAACGATCATTGATGAAGTTCTTGATTTACCTCAACATCAACGAAAAGCTTATATAGAAGAAAAATGTGGAAATAACGAACAATTAAAAGGTACCATTACCGAACTTCTTGAATCAATATTTGAATCGGAAGGATGGCTTGAAGACCTGCAAACGCATAAGTACGGTTTTTACGATGTTTCCAGTGATATTGAGACACTTGGTCAAGACTATAATTTTGAAGGAAAACAAGTCGGTGCTTACACGATTAAGGAGCAAATTGGCCAAGGCGGTATGGGACGGGTCTATTTGGCCGAGCGAAGTGATGACACTTTCGAACACCAGGTTGCCATCAAAATTATTCGTCACAATAAGGCTACCCAGACAAACATACAACGATTTAAACAAGAACAGCGCATTCTTGCCAGCCTTAATCATACGGGTATAGCTCAACTTTTTGACGCCGGTATTACTGATGATGGTTTTCCCTATATAATCATGGAGTATGTTTTGGGTATTCCAATCATCGAATATTGCCGGCAAAATAATATTACACTCAAGAAGCGCATCGAATTATTTAAGCAGGTTTTGGATGCCATTCAGCATGCCCATGAAAACCTCATTATTCACCGGGATTTAAAACCGGATAATATTTTGGTTGATGATAATGGCAATGTTAAGATTCTGGATTTTGGGATTTCCAAATTGCTGGAAGATGACAATGAGCTATCACTTACCAGAACCGGATCCCGGATTCTAACCCCTAAATATGCTGCCCCGGAGCAGATTAAGCAGGCCAATATTACCACTGCTACCGATCTGTATTCATTGGGGATTCTCTTTTACGAGCTACTATGTGATTCTCCCCCTTTTAATCTGCATGACCGCACTACCTACGAAGCCGAACAAATTATCCTCACGGAATCTCCGGCAAAACCCAGTAGCAAAGCATCCTCAAAACAACTATCACAAAAGCTGAGAGGCGACCTTAACGCCATAGCATTAAAAGCAATTCGTAAGGAAGCTGAGCAACGGTATCGTGTAGCCACAGAGTTTATTGATGATTTAAATAATTTTTTAAAAGGCCTCCCTGTATCTGCCCGCACCGATACATTCCGATACAGGGCGAATAAATTTATTGGTCGTCACAAACAAAGCCTTTCCGCCGCTGCTGTCATTTTGATCGTGATCATAGGATTATCCACATTTTATACCTGGCAAATAGCAGAAGAACGAAATTTAGCTCAACAGGAAGCCCAGAAAGCAGAAAACATCTCAGGATTCTTATTGACGCTGTTTGAGGCAAACTTTCCTGGTACTACCGGCGGCAAGGAAGTAACTGCACAGGAGCTTTTGCAGGAAGGACGTCAAAAAGCGGATCAGATTATTGATGAAACAATGCGAGCCAATATGTTATCAGTGATTGGACAAGCATATTTTAAACTTGGTTACCGCGACAGTGCTCTAACAATATTACAAGAATCAGAATCACTTATTAAAAAAGCGCAGGGAAATAATAGTCTTGAGTACGCAGATATCAATTATAATATTGGTCAAGCCCATGATGTTTATTCGGATTTAGCTTTACCTTATTTTCAAAAATCCTATAAAATCCGTTCTGAATTTCTCGGTAATGACCATCCCAAAACAGCAGAATCACTACTCAGAATTGGAGAAACAAAAAGTAGTCTTGGTGAGGTAGATTCTGCCAGGTATTATGTTGACCAAGCAAAACAAAGTATTGAGAAAAGTGCCTCTTCAAATCAATCTGCGGCATTGGAAATTAACATTAATGAAGAAACGGCAGGCATTCATCAAAGGGATGAAAACTATGAAGAAGCAGAACAAATATACCTCGACCTCTTATCACGATCTGAAAGCGATCTGCAAACCGATTCGCTGACCATAAGCCGCTGGCATCAAAATATTGCCTGGACATATATTCCCCGCCAGCAATTTAAAAAGGCTATCCCCCATTTAGAAAGTGCATTGGAAATAACGGAATCGATATTAGGGAAAGGACACGAGTCAACGTTGAAAGTCAGAAATGATTTGGCCGGCGTTAATAGTGACCTTGGTAATTTAGATCGTTTTCAGTCCTTAAGTGAAGAAAATATAGAATATACTATAGCACGGTATGGGAATAATCATCGAATGACTTGCCAAGCCAACTCGGCCTATGGTCTGCAGCTCACCTTGTATGAAGTATTTGATAAAGGAGAAAAATATTTACGTGAAAGTATAGATTCTTGTAGCCAAGCAATGGGTGAAGAACATCTTTGGACAGCCTTTGTGACAGCGGGCCTTTCCACCAACCTGGAACTAAACAATAAACTTGCTGAATCTGACAAGTACTTTAAGAAAAGTTATACAATATTCAAGGATCGAAAAGAAGAGTTTAATCGGGTCAACAAGCGACAAATATCTTTGATTCTTAGGATTTATGATAAAGTGGATCCTTCGAATATCAAAAAAATTGAGCGCTTCAAAAGTCTTATTCAGGACAAATCCTAAAACAACTCTTTTTTAACAATAACATTTCTATACTGTATAAAATTACTCCCATACCTATTGTAATATTGTGGAACAGTTCAGTAAATAATACTACTCAAACTCCTTTTGGGCTGAATTCTTTATATTGTCATGAATATTTTGTCTCAGATTATAGACATTATCTTACTGAACTAAGCCAATTATAATTGGTTACTTAAGGTACGATAATGCACGAAAGATACTGAATTTATCTTGATGCTATTGCCATGCCCAATCCGGTGAGTTGGCCCAAAATTCTTCTTTAGCATCCGAGTCAGGTGCGATATTCATCCAGGCGTCACTATCTGCAGGAATCCAACGAATGTAATTACTAATGGGAACCATGCGCCAATTTGTGTATACAATTTCTTTTCCGTCGGGCGACCAGGACGGCTGGAATTGATCGTGATCCGGCCAATCCCGGCTGCGTTTATTAGCACCGTCCACATCCATAAGTTGAAGGCGATCGACGGCATCAATTGTACTTGCGTACAGGATGCTGCTGCCCGAAGGCTCCCAGGCTGGATTACGATTAGGTTCATTCTCATCAGTCAATTGAATCGCGTTACTACCGTCGGCCTCCATCACCCATATATGAGTTTCGGAGTTCCCGCTATCTCTTAATTCAAAGGCAATTTTCGACCCATCCGGAGACCAGACCGGAGAGCTCGCATAATCATTGGCAGCGTTATAAATTTCCATTTCGCCCCCATTGACTTCCATAACATGGATATTTCCATCTCGTATAAAAGCAATCTTTTCTCCATCTGGTGACCAGTCGGGTTGCGTACCCTCCACTTCGGTATCGGTCAAATCAGATCCGTCCTTGTCCATAATCCAGATTCGATTGAGGTCAGAATCATTGTCGCGATCCGAATCGAAAGCGATTTGTTTTGCATCGGGCGACCAATCAGGATTGAGATCGGTGCCTTCGTTATCGGTAAGCTCTTCTCTATCCGAACCATTGGAATCCATGGTCCAAATCTGGAAGGGTTTGTCGCACCCCGTTCCACCGGAACAATCCTCCCGGTATTGATAAACGATGCGTGTATCCGTAGGGGGCGAATAATCCTGATGCGCTTGAAAATTCACTTCCTCCTCGGTTCCGAGAACTAGTCGCGTATGTATTCGGAAATCCCAGTTATCCGAGTCCACCGTAACCACAATAGGTACTTCCTCGGTCTCTACCGACCAGTTTCCATCCCCATCGGTCTGTACCGATTCCACATCATTGGAGAAGGAGACTTCCACGCCTTCGACCCCCTGATTCGTAGCCTCCTCAACAACCGTTCCCTGTATTTGATATGATGCGGGTTCTTCCACCGTAAAAGTGGCACCGGTAACGGATTCTTCATCTACAACCACTTTTACGGAACCCGTTTCAGCATTATCGGGGACTTCTGCCACCAAGCGCTCATCTTCAATTTCAGTCAGTGAAGCCTCAATATCCGAAAAATATACCTCCACGTTATCGGGATTATCTCCAAAGTTTTGACCGTCGATAGTAACTTCGGTGCCGGGAGGTCCGCTTTCGGGATCGATGCTGTCTATTTTCACCTCTTCAGAACCTTCATCGCTAACCGTGAATGTAGGCCCCGAAGCACTTTCATCACCTACGGTAACTTCTACTGATCCACTTTCCGCATTATCCGGTACGATTGCCTCCAACTCTGACTCTGAGGCCTCCTCTACCTCAGCTTCGGAACCGGCAAAAGTGACCGTATTATCAGAAGCTGAAGAACTAAATCCACTGCCGGAAATAGTTACCGATGCCCCCGGAGGGCCTTCTTCCGGATCGATTTCCGAAATTTCCAGGGATTGTTCTGAATCGGTATTACCCGGCCCCTCGGGGTTATCCTTGCAGGCTGAAATGATCAGACATATACTTAAAAGAAATGACAGATAGAGAGAATATTTGTACATATTGCATTAATTGATACCCGAAATTTGCCTGCAACTATTTAATTGAATTTTGCAACTATTGCAAGAGTGCGCCAACCTCATCAAATAATTTATCTTTTGTACTGCATTTCTTATTGACCAAAAACACAATATTGTTTTCAACAATTGATTCGTGGACTGCTTAATAAAAAAGGCAGCAGACATAAATCTGCTGCCTCTGAGCTCCTAATGAATTATTAGCTTATTTTTTGCAGCTAAGCACGTTTTTATTCGCATGCCGTATCTTTTAGATCATTATCCCAACATTGGCGATCCCCGCTGATTTCATAAAATCCTTCGTTAGTTTCCTCATTCCATTTTATAGTAATATCTTTTAACATCTCTTCATTTGTAATTTCCATTGTATAAGTCGAATTATCATGTTCGATAGACACCTCAGTGTCTTCTGAATCCTCCGACTCATCAATTAAATAAGCTACGTTCCATTGATCATCAGGAAACCATTGATCATCAGGAAAAGCCCACTCAAATTCAAGCATAGTGTTCCCAGTGGCGTCTCCGGTTTCAAAATCTGCTTCATAAACAATCCAATTCCCTTTTGAGGATTCAAAGTTTGTCTCTCCTCGCATTAATACATCATTACTGAATTTGTCATTAGTAACATAAAAATACCAGGATACTTCATCAGCTTCCTCTTCTGGAGTAGCTTTGAGCATATATTCTCCCTCCTCACTGCCATCATAAACAAAATCATAAACCCATAGTAAGTCAGGTTCTTCATAGATATAATCCTCGCTTGCGGCCTTCCCCATATAAGACACTGGGATTTCACTGATTGAAGTTACCAACTCCAAATAGTACATGACTTCTTCTTTTGCATTACTAAATGCCTGCTCTTCACTGCTTGATGGATCATAATCTTCAAAAAAGCTCAAGTCCATTTCAATTTTACCTACGTCAGGAATTTCAGGAACCTCTCCATCATATTCACCGCCGCAGGTGGCTTCTTCCAAATTCTCATTCCAACAGGTAGAATCGCCGTGTTGCACCAGTGATCCCTTGCCGGATTCCTCATCCCAGTATATCTTGTGGTCCAGTTCATTTCCCTCGTCATAAAGTGTCAGCATATGCTCGGAACCCTCCTGCTCGTAATTTAACTCCGTATCGGTGCTGGACTCTGGACTGCTTAACATCACATTCAGCCGCCATTGATCACCTGGGAACCATTGATCGTCGGGAAACCATTGATCATCTGGAAACTCCCATTCGAAGTCCATCATCGACTCATCCCCAAACGTACCATCTTCGTTAGGTCGATATAGCGTCCAGGCTCCACGATCACCTTCAAACGTTGATTTTCCGCTGGCAAGCTGCTCCTCATCCATTACCTCGTTGTTCAATCGTAAACTCCATTCGGTAACTTCTTCTTTGGGATCGCCCTGTAATGTTACTTCAGAGGGACCGAAATCATCACTGATATAACTGCTTTGCCACAATAACAATCCCTCTTCGTAAATGTAGTCTCGATCTTTCACTTCGCCATAAAATTCGGCGATGGTTCCGACATTGGTCTCAATAGTCTGATTGAAACTTGTAGCCATTTCGGCGGCGGCTTGAAAAGAAGGTGAATTTGTGTTTGCTGCATCCTCAAAAAACGAAACATCCATCTGTAGCTGATCAATAGCCGGAACTTCCGGTTCCTCACCGTCATATTCTTCAGCGGAATCATCGGAACATTGAGTGTCCTCCCGGTTTTCATCCCAGCATACTTGTATATCGTCCACTTCTATATAACCTTCTTCGGTGTCACTATTCCAGAATACCTCGATCGATCTGAAGTTTTCACTATCCGAACTAAGTGACAACTGTCTATCCGCACCATCCTCTTCGTAGTCGAACTCAAGCGGACTGTCCATTTCCGGGGCATCAATCGTAAAACCGGTAGTTAGATTATCATCGTCATCAATACTCCAATCGTATGTTATGACTTCTTCCCCAGAATTTTCAATATCAAAGAGACCAAATTCACCCTCGGAACCGTCATAGGCTGTAGTGCCTTCCATCAGCGTTCCACCCTCGATATCATCTCCGGTAACCTCCAGCGTCCAGTCGGCTTCGGTCTCATCCGCATTTGGCTCCGCCGTAAGAGTCGCCTCCAGGTTTATCTCTTCTCCCTCGAGACCTTGGCTGCTAAAGGAATATTCCCAGGTAAATGCGCCATCCTCAAAGTCAGGATCCGTATCTTCGGCTTCGGTAAAAAGCTCGTCATAAAACCCCTTGGTTTCTTCTAAAAAGAGATCTATAAAGCCTACTTGCTCTGCGGCAAAATCAAACGCTTTAACATTTTGCAGGCGATCTTTGTCACCCAAATCATCAACCGACATATCTGATAGTTGTTTTTCGACACTCCCCTGGTCAAAAAAGTCGGTTTCAGGATTCACTTCACTTAGAGTTGGTATATCCGGCTGATCAGGAGCATCTTCTCCCGGATCCGTGCTGGAATCTTTACATCCCCAGACAAAAACCATAGTAACTACGATTAATAGCAGAACTGGACGAAAGGTTGTTGCTTTTAAATCTGACATAGATCGTCTGTTTGAAGATTTACTTTATTATTCTATTTAACTATGCGTAAGTGATTAGAAAATTGGTTCAAACCGATTAATTACTCGACAAACATTTTATAAATTTGATAAAAGAATATTCCAGAAACACCTATAAAGATGGCACCAAAAATAAAATATAGCGGTAATTTTTTTCTGACATATTCGAGCAAGTTTTCTTCTTCCTGATCAGAGATAAAAAAGTAATCTCTTTTTCCGGACGTCAACTTCATATCCGCCTTTCCATTTTCTGAACCTGTTTGTAAACGATTGGCATGTCCGAATAAATATAGTTCTTCCCCCTCTTTAATCGTCCATTGTTTAAACTTATATCTTCGTCGTTCTTTATTCTTTTTGAGATACTTGGTAATCTTTCCATCGCTTTCCTTTATACTATCTCTGATAATACCGTCAGAAATATCGTCGCGACTTTTGATGTATTCGAACAAATGCTCGTTCTTCTCGGGATATTTTGTCTTTGAAATCTTGTCCAATCCAATTTGGAGCTTAAGGTCATCATCCGGCACTACTTTTGCTCGGCCAGTTCCATCGTTCAGATAAAACGGAACATGCTCGGTTAGAGATGTAACCGTAGTCCAGTCTTTATCACCATCTTGGTCCTCGGTTTCTCTTTCAATCTTGAAACGAACCAATAGATTTTGTTCTCCTTTAAGTGGATCCTCCAAATATTTACCATTACACGATTCCACTTCTCCCTTCACTTCCACCGGACCGGTTGGCATGGACCGTATTTTAGAGGTGGGTGTATCACGGATGAGTGTGTAGAGGTTGTAACGTTTTAACCCGTGGTAACACAAAAGCAATCCAAGCCCAAGGAAAATCCCTCCTCCAAATAAAAATTTCAACACCTCAACCAGCGTTACCGCAATGATCATAAGTAGTTTTATCTCAGTTTATATTGATTAATCTTGCCTAAGCCAGCAAATGGAAGCTTTCTCGTTTTTTATTTTCTTCAGGATTCAAATGACTCACTGATATCTACATCTTCAAGGTCTTCTTCATCCACATCAAAAAGCTCTCGCTCTTTGTATCCAAGTGGATTAGCCAAAAATACATATGGAATCTGCTCAATGCGCGTGTTGTAGTAGGTGACCGCTTCGTTATAGTATTCCCGGCGGTCGGCAATATGATCTTCGATATCACCAATACGCTCCTGCAATTCCGTAAACTGCTCACTGGCTTTCAACTCGGGATAATCTTCCGCTAAGGCAAAAAAGTCGCCCAGGGCACTTTTCAATTTCGAATCCGCATTGGCCTCTTGCTTGGGGGATGAAGCTTTCTGCGTTTTTTGGCGCGCCTCGATCACCTTTTGGAAGGTCTCATTCTCATAATCCATATACTCCTGGGCGGCATCAATCAGTTTCGGAAGCTCATCAGATCGCTGCTTGAGCAGTACATCGATATTGGCCCACGCCTTGTCGCAATCTTTTCGCAGGCGAATGAGAGTGTTGTAGATACTTACGGTATAAAAGAGAAGGCCGATTATTACTACTCCGGCAACAACCGAAAAAAATATGAGTACTGCAGACATAATGATGTTTCTAGCTTAAAAATTAATCTTTTGTTTAGTTAGCATCCCTCTCCGGCCGGAGCACATTTTACCGAATCGATATCCGAGGTATGGCTGGCCTCAAAGGTTCCG
>JBNJFP010000011.1:0-12452 GCA_051746985.1 Bacteroidota bacterium | reverse complement strand
TCAAATTTTTCGCCCTCCAGCAAGTACAGTAAAAAAGTATCTTCATCAAACGTACTGTCACCAGTGTCCGGATCTTCAACAATACCAAACACGGCACCGCCCTCCTCAATTTCGGTAGTGTCGCCATCATCCACATAGGTGGCCGAAAATTCACCTTCTTTAAGAGTAAAAGTGCCAACTTCGGCCGTTGTTATACCGGAATCTTTATCTGTTTCTCCATTTCCGTCATCGACGGTAACAGTGGCTTCATATTCTCCTTCTACATCCGGCTCAAATGTAGGCGTCTCGGCTTCAGTATCAGAAAGCTCGGCCTCACTGTCATCCGGGCGGTCAAGCTCCCACTCATAACTAAGATCATCTCCATCCGGATCTGAAGATTCAGAAGCATCCAAGGTTACTTCTTCACCTATATCCGGCTCTTCAGGATTCACTTCGACAACCGCTGTAGGTGCTTCATTCGTTGACTCGTCATCGTTCCCATTTTCGCCACCGTTGTTGTTATCGGCATCAGATGGGCTATCTGAACAACTGAAAACGGTAACTAAAAGTAACAAAGCAACAAAAGAAGTTTTACTTAGAAATTGCATATTTATATAATTAGTTTAAAAATTGTCTTGATTTAGGAAATGCATTTTTCTCTCTGAAACCTATTATTCTATGCGTAACAATTATTAGAATTGGTTCAAATAGTGTTTAGCTTTTTTATTTACGTTGATTAAACCCAGAATAAAATACGATCATCTACTTGTTATCCGGCTGTTATTGTTATGAGTATCCCAAAATCAGAAATAACCCAATTGCTGAGGCAGTTGGATAGTGAAGATGAACTAAGAGATTCAGAAATCTATGGTCAACTTTTTGATCTGGTGTATGATCAACTCAAAAATATTGCACATACTCGCTTAGAAAAAGAATATGCTGAGCACGAGTACTCCAAGACAGCGTTGGTACATGAGGTGTACTTAAAAATGATAAATCAGGATAAGATTGAGGCTTCCGATCGCAGTCACTTTTATGCTTTAGCCTCTCGGTGCATGCGCCAAATACTGATCGATTATGCACGTAAGATGAAAGCTCAAAAACGGGGAGGCAAACAGCATAAAATCACCTACATCGACAAATTACTTATAAATCAAAAAAAAGCCGAAGAAATACTTCATGTAGATAAAAAGTTAAAAAAATTAGCAACTTTGAACGGACGCCTATCTAAGATTGTAGAACTCCGGTTTTTTGGGGGAATGACTATTGAGGACACTGCAGAAGTGCTTGATGTTTCAATGAGCACCGTTAAAAGAGACTGGAAAAAAGCACGCGGGTGGCTTTATAAAGAGTTAAAGTAAATTTCAAAAAATAGCTAACGGGGTACAGCTATGGATCATCATGCAGAGTGGGAGAAAATTGAATCTATTGTTGATCGGGCATTAGAGCTCGAATCTGAAAAACGTATTGAATTCATAAAAAAACAATGCGATGACAATAATCGTATTTTCCAAAAAGTGTTGGAACTAATTGAGGCTATTGAAAGCTCTGACGGTTATCTCGAAGAGACAATGCACGAGCATCTTTCTCTTATTAATGAATGGACAAAGATTTCTGATCACAAAGAAAGTTCGTTTATCGGACAAACAATCCATCAATACAAAATTACCCGCCTTGTTGAACACGGCGGAATGGGTTCCGTTTTTGAGGCACATCGAGTTGGTGAGGCTTTTGAGCAAAAAGTAGCCCTGAAAATTATTCGCCGGGGAATGGATACCCCTGCCAATATTGCCCGTTTTAACCGCGAGCAACAGATCTTGGCAAACCTGCACCACCCTAATATTGCACAACTATACGATGGGGGGGTTACCGAAGATGGTTTACCCTACTTGATTATGGAGTATGTAGAAGGTACTCCTATTGATGAATATTGTAATAAACAAAAACTTACTGTAGATGAAAGGATTGAATTGTTCAAACAGGTTTGTAAAGCTATAAAACATGCCCATAAAAATCTGATTATTCATCGCGATCTAAAACCCTCCAATATCTTGGTTACCGAGGAAGGACACGTTAAAATTCTGGACTTCGGGATTTCCAAAATTTTGGAAAATGATGTAGATGCATTATACCAAACCAGAGAACATATACGGCCGGTAAGTCTCGGTTATGCAGCCCCAGAACAACTACAAAATAAATCTGTAACCACATCAGTCGATACCTACGGGCTGGGCATACTGCTTTACCAATTACTGATTGAACTGCACCCTTTTGATTTTGAGGAACGGTCGATCAGTGAAATGGAACAGATTATATTAAATGTTACGGCTCCAAGTCCGATAAAAAGATTTCGTAATATAAATTCTAAATCACAAAAAGAGGCCATTGCAGAAAATCGAAGTACCACACCTGAAAAACTGATTTCTGGCATTAAGGGAGATCTTGAAGCTATCATTCTCAAATTACTGTTAAAAGATTCCAATCGCCGATACGGATCAACAGAAGAACTGCTAAATGATCTTGACCGATATCAAAATGATCTGCCTGTCAAAGCCCAACATAATAATATTAGATACCGGGCAACAAAATTTGTAAAACGACATCGCAAGGGATTGGCTACGGCGGCTGCATTTTTAATGATACTGCTCGGACTATCCACATATTTTACCACCAAAATTACCATAGAGCGCAATCAGGCAGAATTAGAAGCAGAAAAATCGGAACGGATTTCTGAATTTCTGATTGATATTTTTAAAAACAACGATCCGGCGAATGCCCAAGGTGATACCATATCCGTTAACGAGGTACTGACCCGCGCCGAAGAGAAAATCAATCAGCTTGACGAGCAACCTGAAGTCAAAAGTAGCATGATGTTCAATATCGGCAGGGTGTATTATAATTTGGGGAAGCATAAAAAAGCCTCAAAATTCTTAAATGAAGCTCATCACATCCACCAAAAGAACAGCGAATCAAAAACGACAGAACAGGCTGATATTTTACGTTACCTGGGTCTTATAGATTTTCATGCCTATGATTATGAAAACGCTGACTCGAAGCTAACACAATCCCTCAATATCTATGAAGACCTCGAGAAAACCCAAAGCATCAATTATTTCAAAATACTTGACCATGTCGCGGCATTAACGAATAGGATGGGTAATGTTGATTCAGCAAAAACACTGTACCACAAAGCAATGGAGCTACATTCAAAATTATCTAATAAGGAAAAGAAAGAGCTTACCTATGGATATAGTAATTTTGCGGTCTTGCAGAATTATACTGGTGAAATTAATTCGGCTCGTTCAATGATGGAGAAAGCCTTAGAAAAGCGACTGGAAAATTATGGTACTATTCATCCCAAAACCCTCAATTCGATGCAATCACTGGGAAATATTCATCGTAAGTTACAAAACTATGAGTATTCGAAAGAGTTATTAACCCAATCGGTTGAGATAAGTAAGCAACTTTACGGTTCTAACAGTACCCAAACGGCAGAAGCATACAACCTTTTAGGATTAACTTATAAAGAAAATAATCAGTACAAAAAGGCCGAAAATTATTATAAAAAAGCACTTAAGTTGTACCAAAAACAAGTGGATAAAAATCATCCCAAAATTGCTGTTGTTTATAACAATTTAGGCACACTACACAGTAGCAAAGACAATAATAAGCAGGCTCTTGATTACCATCAAAAATCCCTATCCATTAGAAAACAGCAACTGGGAGAAGAGCATCCCAAGCTTGCCAAAAACTATGATAACATTGGTTATTTGTATAAACATGAAAACCAAATTGATTCTGCGAAGGTTAATTTTAAAAAAGCTCTGAAAATTCGTAATAACTACTATGAAGGTTCTGATCCAGATATTGGATATAGCCTTTATAATGTAGGAACTGTTTACGGGTTGGAAAAGAAATGGGACAAAACAGAAAAATACCTTATTGAAGCCTTGGATATGCAAAAAAAATATTTAGATAAGATGCATCCTGATCTGTTAAAAACCTACTTTGCTATGGCAGTATTAATGGAAAAAACCAGTCGATATAAAAGGGCTAAATTATTCTATAAAAAAGTGTTGAAAATACGAGAAGATGTTCCGGCAAGTGATTTTACACGATATGAAAATACAGCTGAGAAATTAGCTGATGTACTAAAAAAAAATAACGAAGATACTAAAGCAGACTCTCTGTTGGCTACCATAAAATAAGCAGTTCTTTAATAAACTGTATTCCCCCTTTTCTACACAGTCTTTCTTCGATCAAATAACTAAGTATATTCTACCCAAAAAACCGCCTAAATATAAAAACCATTATGTAACCGGTTACAATTAATATTGATAAATTGGGTATATTCAACTAATTATTTAACAGTAATGGATCCAATAATTAAAATTATAAGGAAATAATTGTGTAAAAGTATCAAAGCTTTGGCATTCTTAAAATTACGCATATTCATCATAATATTGCTTATAATTAGCACTTGTTAGCAAGGGTTTTCATCCCCCCTGTTACCTGTATTTTTCGCAGTAATATTTAACCGCTAAAGGAATAAAAAATCACTTATCAATGAGTAAGCATTCACATCCACGCAGCAACATCGGACTCGACTATTTGGGATTAGAAAACAACGATAAGGCTATTTGGAATCTCACTCCTCCCGAACTGTACGAAGAGGCAATTGAAAACGGAGAAGCAATTTTAACAAAAGATTATGCGCTACGCGTATTAACCGGAAAATACACCGGTCGATCTCCAAAGGATAAATTTATTGTAGATCAGCCTTCTATTCATGACGATATCGATTGGGGCGAAATAAATCAGCCTACCGACGAGGAAATTTTCAATAAATTATACAAAAAAGTAACCGATTACATGCAGGATAAAAAACTGTATGTGAAGGATTGTTACGCCGGCGCTGATGAAAAATATCAGCTTAATGTACGGGTTGTAAGTGAAGCGGCTTATCATGGACTCTTTGCTCACAACATGTTTATTCGTCCCAACAATGAGCAACTCAAAAATCATGATCCCGACTTTACAGTTCTTGCTGCACCAAATTTTAAGGCTGATCCTGAAGTGGATGGAACCCGAAGTGAAGCCTTTGTTCTTGTTAATTTTGATAAAAAAATCATCCTCATTGGTGGCACATTGTATTCAGGTGAAGTAAAAAAAGGTATTTTTTCTGTGATGAATTACCTTTTACCCAAGCAAAATGTGATGGCCATGCACTGCTCGGCCAATATGAATAAAGATGGAGATACCGCCGTTTTCTTTGGTCTTTCGGGAACTGGAAAAACCACGCTTTCTTCCGATCAAAGTCGTATTCTTATTGGCGACGACGAACACGGCTGGAGCGAAGACGGCGTCTTTAATATTGAGGGCGGTTGCTATGCAAAAACCATCCACCTTTCTGAAGAAGGAGAGCCGCTCATCTATGCTACCACGAAAATGCCGGGAACCATTTTAGAAAATGTAGTTCTGCACGAAGATGATCGTTCTCCTGATTTTGATGATACCAGTTATACCCAAAATACACGCTGCTCCTACCCTATTGATTATATTCCCAATGCAACGGATGATGGAAAAGGAAACCATCCAAGCAACGTAATTTTCTTAACCTGTGATGCTTTTGGCGTACTCCCTCCCATTTCTAAGCTAACACCCGAGCAGGCAATGTATCACTTTATTAGCGGATATACGGCAAAGGTAGCAGGTACCGAACGCGGCGTCACCGAACCTCAGGCAACATTTTCGGCTTGTTTTGGCGCTCCCTTTATGCCGTTGCATCCCACCGTGTACGCTGAATTGCTGGCCGATAAAATCCGAAAACACAATGCAACCGTTTGGTTGCTCAATACCGGGTGGACGGGCGGCCCTTATGGCGAAGGGCATCGTATGAAACTGGGATATACGCGTCAAATGCTGAGCGAAGCCCTTGAAGGCAACCTTGATAATGCAACCTTTGATCTTGATCCAGTATTTGGATTAGCTATTCCCAACGAGGTAGGTGGCATTCCCTCCGAGATTTTAACGCCCAGAAATACCTGGAGCGATAAAACTGCTTATGATCATAAAGCCGAAGAACTGGCTTCCATGTTCGCCGAAAATTTTCAGCAATTTGAGGATGAGGCAAGCGAGGAGCTCATCAAGGCCGGTCCAAAAGTGCAGGCTTAGTTATTTGTCATAAGGATATTAGTTATTGGGTGCGATATTGCCCCAATAGCTAATATCCAATAACTAATTTATTTACCCTTCCTCCATTACTGCGTTTAATTTATCCAGATTGTCTTGTACCCGCAGTGCTTCAATAACCTCTTCGAGTTCCCCCTTCATAATATCTTCGAGGTTATACAATGTTAAATTAATGCGGTGATCCGTCAAACGACTTTGAGGGAAATTATACGTGCGAATTTTAGCACTGCGATCTCCCGTAGAAACCTGACTCTTTCGCTCAGCCTCACGTTCTTTACGTAGCTTCTCCTCCTCTTTCTCATACAGCTTCGATCGTAACATCTTCATCGCCTTCTCTTTGTTTTGATGCTGTGATCGCTCCTGCTGGCACTCCACTACAACGCCACTGGGCTCATGCGTAAGCCGAACAGCGGAATCCGTTTTATTCACATGCTGACCACCAGCCCCACTGGCACGGAAGGTATCTACGCGTATATCAGCCGTGTTCACTTCAATATCTACCTCTTCGGCCTCAGGTAACACAGCTACCGTTGCCGCAGAAGTGTGGACACGTCCCTGCGTTTCAGTTTCCGGCACACGCTGCACGCGATGTACGCCACTTTCATACTTCATCACCCCATATACCTCATCGCCTTCTAACTCAAAATTGAGTTCTTTATATCCCCCTTTTGTAGATTCGCTAAGACTCAAAATATTTAGCTTCCATCCCTTTTTATCTGCATATCGGCGGTACATATCAAATAGATCACCTACAAAAATGGCAGCCTCATCACCGCCCGTTCCAGCACGCAGCTCTACAATAACATTCTTGGTATCATCCGGATCTTTGGGAATCAACTTGAATTTGATATCCTCTTCCAGCTGCTCAAGCTTCGGTTTTAATTCATCGAGTTCAAGCTTAGCCATTTCCGTAATTTCTGCATCATCCCCCTCTTCAATAAGCTCTTCGTTACCCTCAATCTGATTTTTTATCCCTTTCCAATTCTGATAAAGCTCAACCAGCTCTTTTAGATCGCTATGCTCTTTGGTCAGCTCGGTATAACGGTCCGGGTCATCATACACCGACGGATCACTCATCGCTGCTGTCACTTCTTCAAACCGTTCACGAACCTGTTCTAACTTTGCTTCGATATCCATGTATTTGCTTCGTTTGGGAGATTATTTTCGATTTTCAAGCTTCTTAAAATACGATACTTTCTGCAAAATTAAGAATTCGTACCCCACCCAATTCGTATCGGGATTTTCTTAATTCCTATTGGAATAATTATTAAGTTCGAAGCGAAATTTATAATCAAAAAAATAAAATAAATGGAGACCAACTCTCTATCCGCCAATGTTAAGCTCGGCTTTTTAGGTGCCGGCCAGTTAGCACGAATGTCCGGCCTGCAGGCTTTTCGTTACGGCATTCAAATTGGTGTTTTTTCGGATCGCGATGAAGATGAGCCTGTTCAATTTATGACCCCTCATTCCATGACTGGGTCGTATGATTCTGCGGAGGATCTTGCCCGTTTTTCTGCAGAATGCTCGGTGGTAACGCTCGAAAATGAATTTATTGATTCTGCCGTTCTCCGGGAAGCGCAACAACAAAGCGGAACCAATATTTTCCCTTCGCCGGATACGTTTTCCCGCATTGAAAATAAGCTGATTGAAAAACAAACTTTTGAAGATGCAGGTATCCCCGTTACGCCTTATAAACTGATAAAATCAGAATCTGATATAAAAGAATTTGAACGCACACATGGATGGCCATTTGTCTTAAAGTCATCTAAAGGCGGATACGATGGCTACGGAAATGAAACGGTAACTAACCTTGAAGAGGCAAAAGAAGCGTTCCTAAATCTGGGTGGCAAAGATGGACGTGACATTGTTGCGGAGGCTTTTGTGAACTTTACGCATGAACTGGCTGTACAGGTGGCCCGTAATGAAACGGGCCATGTGGTTTATCCGTGCTGTGAGACTGTACAGGAAAATCATATTTGTGTGGCAGTAAAATCGCCGGCGCCTGTTTCAGAATCCATCCAAAAAAGAGCACAAGAGCTGGCCGTAAAAGCGACCGAATCCATTAATGGAAAGGGCATTTTTGCCTATGAGTTTTTTCTAACCACTGAAGGTAATTTACTACTTAACGAATCGGCCCCTCGTCCCCATAACTCGGGACATTACACCATTGAAGGCTGCGTTACCTCGCAATTTGAAAACCACGTTCGCGCCGTAATGGGGCTCCCACTTGGATCAACAAAACTACGTTCGCCGGCTGTGGCAATGATTAATCTTTTGGGCACAGACGAACGCAATGCACAGGTAGATAATGCATTCAATGCACTGGCAGAAAGCGACGGACATCTTCATATTTATGGCAAGCTGGACAGCCGTGTGGGAAGAAAGATGGCGCACTTCACTTTGCTGGGTGATGATATGGAATCCATTTACAAAAGGGCGCAAAAAGTAACAAAGCAGATTAAAATTTAACTATTAGATGTTAGCTTTTAAAAGCTGGAGGTTGGATGCTTTCCTTTGGCTTGTTCATTCGATACAAAGTAAACTGACAATTTAAATTTGAGAATAATTTTATGAGTAGCAGTAAACCAACAGTTGGTGTAATAATGGGTAGCGACAGTGACTGGCCTACCATGAAACCCGCCTGCGATATTTTAGACGAATTTGATATTCCCTACGAAAAAAAGGTCGTTTCAGCTCATCGTACGCCCGATGACATGGCTGAATATGCCAAAGAAGCTCGTGGCCGGGGTCTTAAGGTAATTATTGCAGGTGCCGGTGGTGCCGCACACTTGCCGGGAATGACCGCTGCCCATACAACACTTCCAGTGATTGGAGTTCCTGTTAAAACGAGTACCCTCAGCGGGTTGGACAGCCTCTACTCTATTGTACAAATGCCTCCCGGCGTACCCGTGGCTACGGTAGCCATTGGCAAAGCAGGTAACGCGGCGCTTTTGGCTATCCGGATGCTTAGTACTAAGGATGATTCGCTGGTGAAAAAGTTAGATCGCTATCATGATGATATGGCCGAAGAGTCGCGTGCAAAAACACAGAACCTTACATGATGGGTGAATACTTTTTAGGGGGTTGATACAATTATATACACTTATAATGGCTCCCAAGTCTTTACAAGATGGGTTGCGGTGCAGAAACAAATTAGTACCATTTATACTATCAAGAAAAAGTAGTAGTGATCAACCGTAACCTAACTGTTGCCATCATTGGAGTCTATTCTTTTTGGATTGGGGGTTTTCTTAATTTTAGCCACGCTGATACCATTAATACCAAAAGATAACTGGTGGATCAGGGGATTTGATTTTCCACGCCTGCAAATTATCTCGTTGATCCTGTTGGTAGTTTTCGGATATCTACTGTTTAGGACTGACCTTCATCCCCTCGACTACGTGCTTTTAATTCTGCTAATTACTTCCGTGATCTATCAGGGATATATGATAAGTCCCTATACTGTATTTGCCGAATCGCAGGTAGAGCAAACCAATCGGCATCAAAAGCAATCCACGCTGAGCCTAATGTGCTCAAATGTACAGATGACGAATCGCGACAGTGAAAAGCTTAAAACCCTTATTACTAAACATGACCCCGATGTACTGTTGGTTATTGAAACTGATCAGTGGTGGTTAAACGAACTGCAGGAATTTGAGGATTTGTATCCCCACTCCATAAAACAGCCCCAGGATAACAAGTATGGGATGGGACTTTTTTCAAAGTTTAAGTTTCAAAATGCAGAGATTAACTTTTTTGTAGAAGATGACATCCCCTCAATAAAAGCTCATCTGATGCTGTCATCAGGAACCGAACTAAAACTTTATGGCCTGCACCCCCGTCCCCCTTTTCTGTCGGGAAGTAACACTTCTACCGAGCGCGACGCCGAGCTATTGATCGTTGGCAAAGAGATCAAAGAAATGGAAACGCCGGTTATCGTTATGGGTGATATGAATGATGTGGCGTGGTCAAAAACAAACAACCTCTTCCAAAACATCAGCGGCCTGCTGGATCCCCGAATTGGGCGTGGATTTTATAATACCTTTCATGCACGGTATCCTTTTATTCGCTTTTCACTGGATCATTTCTTCCATTCCAGCCATTTTCGACTGGTTGACTTTAAACGACTTGGATATATAGGCTCGGATCATTTTCCCGTGTATATTAAACTAAGTTATGAACGTGATGCGAATACCAAACAAGAAGAGCCGAAAGCCACCGAAAATGAAGAACAACAGGCCAATGATAAAATCGAGGACGGTACCTAAACACTATGGCTATATTTGAACAGAGCTTTGTAATGCGGCAGATACAATATCTTACGCAGCTACTACAACAGATTATATTTAAGAAGAAGCAACAAAAACCAAAAGAAGCCATTGAAGATATCCACAATGCCTTTAAAAGGTTTACTATTGATCAGCCGGAGGCATTTCATAAACTGAGCTTATCAGATACCCTATCGGTATTCAAAAAAGATGACCAATTTGTGCCCGAACTGGCTGCAGCTGCCGCCGACCTGCTTTTCGAGGAGGGTAAAATGCAACAATCGCGCTCCTATTCCCGATCTCAAAAAAGTTATGCGCAGGCGCTCTTGCTTTACCAGAAGATACTCCACAAAAATAAGGCAGCCGTCCCACTGGATATCAGCTCAAAAATTAATCATCTTAGCAAAAAGCTAAGCGAAGAGCACCTTCGTCAGGTCAATAATATCTTAAAAGACTAAGCATTATGGCTGATTATAATGAACGATTGGAGGACCTGCTGGATCACCAATTAATTGCCAATGAAGAGCTTAAAAAGAAAAAAGAAGGCGGTGGTGTGGGCTACCTGCTCAACGGTAATATGTGCCTGGGTATTTATGAGGATTTTCTGGTTGCCCGTATTGGTAAATCGCTGGCTAATACGTTAGTCAACAGGCCGGGCATTAGGAAGTATCTGCCTGACAAAGGTCTTTACGACGATTTTATTATGATTGAAGAGCAGATTTATACCCACCCCAAAGCGCTGGGAAAATTTGTTGAACAGAGCCTGGACTATACTACTGGCTTACCTCCCAAAGACCATGGAAAATCAAATCAGTGACCTATTCTTCCAAAAGCGTTTGGATACGAGGCTCCAGCTCTTTATTGGTAACAGCGCCTACTGCAAAATACTCGAGATCGCCTTTTTTATTGATGATGTAGGTAGTCGGTATGCCCATTGTAGGACCATATTTGTCCATGATGACATCATTTTTATCTATCACAATGGGATAGCTTACATCATATTCTTCAATAAAAGGCCGCACCACCGATTCCCCTTGCTCATCAACAGAAACCCCCAAAATTACCAACCCCTCATCCTGATATTCCTCATATAACTCCTGCAAATCCGGGGTCTCTTCTCGACAGGGAGCACACCAAGTAGCCCAAATATTTAGCAGCACAACGTGTCCCTCGTAATCGGATAGCTTAAAGGTTTCATCATTGATAAGCGTGACCTCAAAATCTCGGGCCTTTGCTTCACGCTGTGCGGGATAAAGCTGAGCCGAACTTGCATCAAGTTGTTCGAGCGGCTGTGTAGTGCCACCTTGTTGCTGATTGTCGGATGAACAACCTATCAACAAGACTGTTATCAGTAATAAAAAAGTTGAACTGAAACCCTGAACACTAATTTTCATTATTAAAAAAAGCTTTGTTGCCTGTTAGTGACGAGCAAACACTTCGGTAGAACCGTCATTTTTCAAGAGATACACCTCGTAAGGCTCATTGGGAGCCGTATTCATCCCCGGAGAACTGGCTGGCATTCCAGGAACTACCAGTCCACGGGCATCAGGCTTCTCCTCGAGCAACCGATTGATATCCTCCGCTGGAACGTGTCCCTCTACAACATAGTCACCCACAACGGCAGTATGACAAGCACCCATATCTTGGGGAACGCCCTCTTCTGATTTTACTGAATATAAGTTTGGTGAATTAACTCCCTTTACGCTGTAACCATTGTCTTGCATGTAAACGGCCCATTTATCACAACATTGGCAACCTTCATTTTTGTACATCACCACATCAGCAGAGGAACCGGAATCGTTTCGATAATAATAATCATTGATGATATACCAGATGGCGCCTCCGGCAATAAGGATAGTAAGCGTGGCGTAGGCAAAAAATCGTTTGGGCTTCATAATCAGGTAATTACCGTTAAAGAAGTGAGTTGTACCTGAGGGGGGACTCGAACCCCCACGACCGCAATGGCCACCGGATTTTGAATCCGGCGCGTCTACCAATTCCGCCACTCAGGCA